>NZ_JBPJZT010000001.1:0-888705 GCF_051216375.1 Variovorax glacialis
CCGCAGCGTCAGAGCCTCAAGCTCATCACGTTCGGTCTCACTCAGCACCAGTTGCGCCTTGGGTCGTCCGCTCATTGCAGCCTCGTCGAGTACACACGGTACACGACTGACCACGATCTTCGCCAATAGTTCAACGAACTTCTAACTCACAACACTAAGGAGGGCCCGGCGAGCAGGCTCAGTCCGGCAGTACTGGGCATCCAGTTGATGCACGTGCCCTACAAGGGCGCGTCCGCAGCCATGACGGATCTCGTGGCCGGTCAGATGCAGGTGTCGGTGCAGAGCCAGCCTGCCTTCGTCGATCTCATTCATCAAGTCCGGCGCCGTCAAGGTACTGGGCGTGATGAACGAGAAGCGCGTCTCGGCGCTGCCCGATGTGCCCACCATCGGCGAAACCATCAAGGGCTTTGGCTCGACGCCCTGGTATGGCGTGCTCGCGCCGGCGGGCACGCCGAAGGATGTGGTGGCGCGGTTGCAGACCGAGATCGGCACGTGAAGGAGTCGGGCGCAACAGTGGACTGAGAGCGCGTCTTGTCGGCGAAGGACCATCAGAGGCATTGCTCCCTCGCCGTACGCACGAGCTGTGGGAACGGCTCCGGCGTCGCCGCCTACCCACCATGTTGCCGTTGATGGCGTCGATTGGGCAGTTCGGGCCGCTGTCCAATGTCGCCGTTCTCGTGGTACTTGGCGGTGGTGTTGGCGTGCTCAATGCGCCGGCGGTAGGCCTGCGACCGGCGCACAAGCTGATCGTGGCCAACTCAATTCCATCGATTCTGCCAGGTGGCGAACCGGACCCGGGCTTGGTGTCGGGCGCAGCCGGTGAGACGGACGCCACCATCGACGGCTTTCACGCGGCGCTCGCAAAGCATCGGCATCCGATGCGTGACACGGATCCTCCAAGGGTCTGAATCAGCGGCCTTCCAATGCTGCACGCGTTGCCGACCTGTGCTCTGCGTTGCTGCGTCGCACGCGCTGCAATCCGGCTGGCCTTTCCTGCCGCCGACGAACTCACGCTGTGACGTCGAGTGCGGTCATTCAGGCGCCGCGAGCACCTCAGAACCGACTGAAGCGAGCCCGCGTCCGACGCCCGCGGCGCGTACGCTAGGCGGAGGGGCCGCGTTTGCTCCCCCGCTCAGCATTGCTGCCGTCAAGTTTTCGCGCCATCACCAACTCATCACGCTGATGGCAAAGAGATGCAGGGCCACGGAAAACAGCAACGCATCGGCGAGCCATTTTCGCAAGCGGCGTTTATCAGTAGGTATTAATCGCTACCGTTTGCGCGAATCTGGCAGCGTACGATCAAAAGCATCAGAAGCAAATCGAACGAGCCTTCTCATCACCACGGCAATCAGCGTCGCTCGGTGCAGAGAAAGGAATGTCTTGCCTGCCTTCGAAGCCTCGACCCTCGCGGAACAACTCGCGCACCACGCAGCGCAAAAGCCAGCGGCGATCGCCCTGCTGGACGCGTGCGCGCGGCCGGTCAGCTATGCGCAATTGTTCGCGATGGCGCAGGGCGCCCGGCCGTGGCTGGCATCCCGAAGCCTTGGACCCGCCGCACGCATTGCCGTGCTCATGCCGCCAGGCGTTGAACTGGCCATCTCCTGTGTGGTGATCGCATGCGGGGCCGTTTGCATTCCGCTGCACACTGGGCTGGCCGAGGTCGAACTGCTCGAACTGCTCAAGGGCTCCCGGGCCGATGCCGTGATGGGGCTGCGGGACGATCCCCTGCCGGTGCGGCTCGCGCAGGGACTCGGAATGGCCGCGCTGGCTTTCGACATGCAACAGTGGCTCCACGGCCCCTCCAGGGCAAGCGCGGAGATCGATGCGCCCTGGCCCGCCCCCACCGATACCGCGCTCGTCCTCTTCACGTCCGGCACCACCGGAACGCCCAAGCGCGTGCCGCTCAACCAGCGGCAGCTCGTGTGTTCCGCGCTCCATATCGCGCAACACCTCGACCTGAAACCCGACGATCGTGCGCTGTGCGTGATGCCCGTCTATCACAGCCATGGTTTGATCGGCGGACTGCTGAGCCCGCTCGCCGCCGGCTCATCTGTCGTGTGCCTGCCGACTTTCGATGCTGCGGAGTTCCCGCGCTGGGTGCAGGAATACCGCCCCACCTGGTACACCGCCTCTCCCACCATCCACCACGCTGCTGTCGAGCAGCTGGCACACGACCGAGCGGCGCCATTGGCACACGGTCTCCGGCTGATCCGATCGGCCTCCTCGATGCTGACCCCGGAGCTGCAGCGACGCATGGAGGAAATGTGGGGAGTGCCTGTCATCCAGTCCTATGGCATGACCGAGACGGCCACCCAGCTGGCGAGCAATCCGTTGCCACCAGGCGTGCAAAAGGCCGGGTCTGTCGGCCGCCCGGTCGGCGCCGAACTTCGTGTGATCGATGAGGAGGGTCATGCGCTGCCCACAGGGCGGACAGGCGCCGTGGTCGCGCGCGGGCCCGCAGGGTTCAACGGCTACGAGGACGCACCCGAGGCCAGCGCCGAAGCCTTTCAACACGGCTGGTTTCTCACCGGAGACCTGGGCTGGTTCGATGATGACGGCTACCTGTTCCTGGCCGGGCGCAGCAAAGAAATGATCAATCGAGGCGGCGAGAAGATCTCGCCCTTCGAAGTCGAGCAGGCACTCATGCGCCTGCCAGGCGTGGCGCAAGCGGTGGCCTATCCGGCAGCGCATCCGACGCTGGGCGAAGACGTGCACGCGGTCGTCGTGCGCGCTCCGGACAGCACAGCGGATGGTCAACGCCTCCGTTCGAGCCTCTTCGGCGTCATTGCGGAGTTCAAGATCCCGGCGTGCATCCACGTCGTCGACCGCATCCCCCAAGGCGCTGGCGGCAAGGTCCAGCGCCGGAACCTCGCGCACCAGATGGCTGCGCTTCTCGCCGCAGAGACCGTCTCTGTGCCATTGACGCCGCTGCAATCGCAGATCGCCGCGATGTTCTCGCGCATCCTGGGTCAGCCGGCGGTGACGTTCGATGCCAATTTTCTCGCGATCGGGGGTGACTCCCTGTCGGCGGCGCGTCTCGTGCTCGAAGTGAATGAAACGTGGGGCCTGGACCTGCCCGGATCGGCCCTCCTGGCCTATCCCACAGTCACGACTTTTGCCGCCGCATTACAAGTCGCCATCGACGAAGCCGACGCGCTCAGTGCATCGTTCGATTCCGAGCTGGATGCCCTCAGCGATGAAGAGGTCGCGCGCCTGCTCGGAACCGACCTGCTTGGAGGTTGAACAAGTACCTGAGCGCCCGTCTGCAAGCAAGAGACATACAAAGAGACATACCGGACAGAACAAACGATGGATGCATCCTCCGACGCCACCACCTCAGAACCTTCGATCCCCACCAGCCCCGAAGCAAGACGACGCATCCTGGCGCGCAAGCTTCAACAACGCGCGCAAGCAGGGCTGCCCACGGCCTTCGACGCCGCCGAGGGCGTGCCCCTGTCGTTTCCACAGGAGGGACTGTGGTTCCTGGACCAGATGGTCAAAGGGGGTGCCTCGTACAACATTCATTCGGCGACGCGCTATCGCGGCCCTCTGAACGTCGAACTGCTGGAGCGCAGCCTGCAACGTTTGCTCGCACGTCACGACAGCCTTCGGGCGGAGTTTCACGCGGCGGCGCATGCGCCCGTGCAGAAGTTCGTTCCGGTGTCCGTGGCACTGCAACGCTTCAGGTTGCAATGCGTGCAAGTCGAGGCGGCCACGGACGATGCACTTCGAGAGCGCATCGCAGACAGCATCGCCCGCCCCTTCGATCTTTCGAGCGCCCCGTTGCTGCGGGCCGAGTTGTATCGACTTGCGCCGGACGATCACGTCCTGGTGCTGGTGGTGCATCACATCGTGGCCGATGGCCGGTCGATGAGTGTCATTCGGCGCGAACTTGCCGAGTTCTACTCAGGCCGCGCAGAAGACGTCGACAGGGTTGCGCCGCCGTTGGTCTTCGCCGACTACGTCATCTGGCAACGTCAGCGCTTCGAGCGCGACGGTCTTCAGGCACAGGCCGCCTACTGGCGCGACCACCTGCGCGAACTGCAGACCCTGAACCTCCCGACAGACAAACCCCGGCCGTCGCAGACGGCCCATGCCGGAAGGACACTGGCGCTGCGTATCGAGCCCGCGCTCGTCGCTGCATGGAGGACCCTGGTGGCGAAGCACGACGCCACGCCCTTCATGGGCCTGCTCGCGGCCTTCAACGTGCTCCTGATGCGCTACACAGGCCAGACCGATATCGCTGTCGGCGTCCCCCTGGCGGCACGCCACGATGCCCGCCTGCGCGACATGGTGGGCTATATCGCCAACACCGTCGTCATGCGCAATCATCTGGAAAGCGAGTCGGGTTTCATCGAGTCGTTGAAGGGCGTGCGCCAGACCACGCTGGAGGCACTGGCTCACCAGGACATGCCTTTCGACCGCCTGGTGGCCGAGTTGAACCCGGATCGCGATGCCAGCCGCAATCCGCTCTACCAGGTGTCGTTCGCGCTGGAGAACTTCCCTCATCGCAATCTCGAACTGGATGGCCTGGCCAGCGAGCCGTTGGCAATCCGTGCCGAGACTTCCAAGTTCGACCTCTCCCTGGTCATCGTGGAGTCAGAGGGCGGATTCGAGGCGCTCTTCGAATACCGCACCGACCTGTTCGAGGATCGCACCATCGCGCAGATGGGCGCGCACTTCATCGCGCTCCTGACGGCGATCGTCGACGCGCCGGACAGGGCGCTGGATCGCCTGCCGCTGATGGATGCGAAGGAGCGGCACCGGATGCTGGTCGAATGGAACCAGCAGGTGGTCGCCACCGTTCCACCCGAGTTGCCTGTGCACGCCCTCTTTCGCGCACAGGCGCGGGCGACGCCCGAAGCGCTGGCGTTGCAGTTCGAGTCCCGCAGCACGAGCTATCGCGAACTCGATCTCCTGTCGGATCGTCTCGCGCACGAGCTGCGCACGCTGGGCGTCGAGCCGGAGGTGGTCGTCGGCCTCTGCATGAAGCGCTGCACGGGCCTGGCGGTCGCGCTGCTGGGCATCTTCAAGGCGGGAGGCGTCTTGCTGCCACTGGACCCCGGCCACCCGGTCGATCGGCTGCACGCGATGCTGGAGGACTCGAAGCCGGCGGTGGTGATCGCGCAGTCGACGCTCGTGGCGCGCTTGAGGGAAACCGCTGCATCACCGACGACGAAGCACCTCGTGCTCGCGGACGACGGCGGCCCGATGCCGATCGACTCGGTGGCCGATCTGCCGGACCCGGTACGCGGGAACCATCTGGCCTACCTGATCTACACCTCGGGATCGACCGGCACGCCCAAGGCCGCGCAACTGATGCACCGCGGCCTGAGCAACCACGTGCTGTGGATGAACGACGCATTGAGCCTGAGCGCCGGCGACCGCGTGCTGCAGAAGACATCGATCAGCTTCGATGCGTCGCTCTGGGAGTTTCTTTCGCCGCTGTGTCGCGGCGCGACGCTCGTCATGGCGCAGCCCGATGTGCACGAGGACATGCAACTGCTGCCCGCGGCGATTCGCGACAACGCCATCAGCGTCGTCCAGTTCGTCCCCTCCGAGTTGCGCGTGATGCTCGACGCGTTGGCTTCGCCCGGCTGTCCGAGCCTTCGCTATGTTTTGAGTGGCGGCGAAGCCATGGACCGGGCGCTCGCGCTGGCGTTCCGGCAAAAATTGCCGGGTGTCAGGCTCGGCAACTTCTACGGGCCCACTGAAGCGACCGTGGACAGTGCGTGGTATGAAATCGGTGCACAGTTGCCGGACCGCCCGATCGTGCCCATCGGCCGGCCGATTGCCAACGTGCAGCTCTACGTGCTCGATGCGCAAGGGGAGCCGCAGCCCGTCAACGTCGCCGGCGAGTTGCACGTCGGGGGGCTCGGCGTGGCCCGCGGCTACCAGAACCGACCGGCGCTCAGCGCCGAACGCTTCCTGCCCAATCCCTTCCGGCCTGGCGAGACGCTGTATCGAACGGGCGACACGGCGCGCTGGCTGCACGACGGCGTGGTGGAATTCATCGGGCGCAACGACGACCAGGTCAAGCTGCGAGGCTTTCGGATCGAGCTCGGGGAGATCGAATCCGCACTTGCCGCCTGCGACCCGGTGCGGATGGGTGCGGTGCTGTTGCGGGACCTCGGTCCGGGCCTGAAGGAACTGGTTGCCTACGTGGTCCTGAACGGGCCGGGGGATGCAGCGTCCCTGCGCTCGGCCCTGAAGGCGCGACTGCCCGACTACATGATCCCGGGCGCGTTCGTGTTCCTGCCGGACCTGCCGCGGCTTGCCAACGGAAAACTCGATCGCGGACGGCTCCCGGACCCGGCCAGCGACGTTTCGGCGCTCCATCCGCTCGCGCCACGATCCCCGATCGAATCCACGCTGCTGGACATCTGGAGTGCCGTGCTCGGCAAGTCGGGCTTCGGCGTGCGCGCCAACTTCTTCGACCTCGGCGGCCATTCATTGCTGGCCATGCAGATCGTCTCGCGCATCCGTTCGACCGTCCGGGTCGAACTGCCCTTGCGCGAGATCTTCGAGCACCCGACGATCGAGGAACTTGCCCGGAAGGTCGGCACCCTGGCGTCGGATCGTGACGCGGGCGGAGCGGCGCAGATGGCACGCATCGAGGCGGTGCCGCGAACAGGGCCAATGCCGGTGTCGTTCTCGCAACGGCGCATGTGGGTGCTGAATCAGATGGACCCCCAGGGCGCCGCCTACAACATGCGGGACACGATGCGTCTGCGCGGGCCGCTGGACACGTCCGCACTGCGCGCTGCGCTGGACGACCTGGTGGCAAGGCACGAGGCGTTCCGCTCGACCTTCGAGTTCGGAGACACCGAGCCCAGGGTCCTCATCGGCGAGGTGCACGCGGCGCGCCTGATCGAAATCGACCTCTCGCCGATGCCTGCGCCCGAGCGGGAGGGTGAATTCCACCGACAGGCGGCGCACGTCGCGGCCGAGCCCTTCGACCTGGCCGCCGGTCCCCTGCATCGCTTCATCCTCGTGCGCCTCGACGCGCAGGACCATGTCCTCGTGCTCGTGATGCACCACATCATCGGCGACGACTGGTCGTGGGGCGTGCTTCTGCGCGAGCTCGAGAATCTGTACGCGGCCCGGCGGCGGGGGCATGCCGCGCCGATGCCACCTCGTGCGCTCGATTTCGCCGACTATGCAAGCTGGCAGCGCCAGCACATCGACGACCAGATGCTCGCGCAGCAGACGCACTACTGGCTGGGGCAACTCGCCGGCATGAGCCCGTTGAACCTGAGCCCGGACACCGCGGTGGCGCAGCGGCTCAGCAGCCGGGGCGACCGCGTCCGACGGCAGTTTCCCGAGGGATGGCTCGCCGGGATCCAGCGCTTCAGCGGCGCGCTCGGCCTGACGCCCTTCATGACCTTGCTGGCCACGTTCCAGGCCCTGCTGGCACGCTATTGCGGCCAGGAGGACATCGTGGTCGGGACCCCCATCGCAGGGCGCATGCGCATCGAGTCCGAGGAAGTGGTCGGTTCGCTCGTGAACACGCTGGCCTTGCGCAGCCAGGTCCGGCCGGCGCAGAGCTTCGCCGAGCTCGCGCAGCAGGTGCGCGAAACCTGCCTGTCGGCCTTCACCCATCAGGACATCCCGTTCGACTATCTGATGGACCGGCTGCGGCAGCAGGAATCCGGTGCGAGGGCGCCCGAAGTGCGCGTGATGTTCAACGTGGTGAACACGCCCCGGACGATCCCGCAGTTCGACGGCCTCGCGGTGGACTCCGTGCCCTTGAACCTGCACGCCACGCAGTTCGATCTCTCGTTGACGATCGACACCGAGGTCGAGCATTCGCTGTCGCTCGCGTACTCGACCGAGCTCTTCGCGCCCGCGACCGCGCAGGCAATGCTGGACAACTACATGCATCTGCTGGAGCGCTTCATCCAGCAGCCGGAACGCCCCCTGCATGAACACGCGGCAGCCAGCCCGGAAGAGCTCGCACGGCTGGCCGCGTGGAACCAGACCGACACCCCTTTTCCACGCGATCTCACGGTCCATGGCCTTCTGGAGCCGCAGCGCGGGGCGTCGGGCACGGCCGTCGTGCAGATGCCGGGCAAGGTGCTGGACTACCGCGAACTCTGGTTGCGCGTGGACCGCCTGGCCCTTTTGCTGCGCGCCCGCGGCGTCCGGCGAGGATGCCTGGTCGGCCTCTGCGTGCAGCGCACGCCGGCGATGGTGGTGGCGCAACTGGCCATCCTGCGTGCAGGCGGCGCCTACGTGCCCCTGGACCCGGCCTACCCGCTGCAACGCCTGCACGACATGGCGCTCGACGCGGCATTGACGCTTATGGTGACCGAGCAGGGTCTTGCCAGCCTGTGGCACGACCTCGCCCTGCCGACCCTGCTGCTGGATCGGGCCCAGGCGGAACTGATGGACCAGCCCGCCACCGCCCTGCCGCCGGATGCTGAATGCGATGCGCGGCCCGGCGACGCGGCCTACGTGATCTACACCTCGGGCTCCACCGGCAAGCCGAAGGGCGTCGTGGTGCCGCATCGGGCGGTGGTGAATTTCCTGCTCTCGATGCTGCGAGAACCCGGGCTCGGCCAGAAAGATGTGCTCGTCGCGGTGACCACGCTGAGCTTCGACATCGCGGTGCTCGAACTGTTGCTGCCGTTGCTGGCCGGCGCGACCGTGGTGCTCGCGAGTCGCGAGCAGACCGTCGATGGCGAGGCGCTGCGGTCGCTGGTCGACCGGGCCGGCGCGACGGTCATGCAGGCAACGCCCGCAACCTGGCGCATGCTGATCGACGCCGGCTGGACGGGTTCGCCGTCCTTCAAGGCCCTGGTCGGCGGCGAGAGCCTCGGCCCGGACATGGCCCGGCAGCTTTCGACGCGGGCCGGTGAGGTCTGGAACCTCTACGGCCCCACGGAAACGACCGTCTGGTCGACCTGCTGGAAGGTGCCGCCGGAACCGCAGACCATCTCGATCGGCCGCCCGATCGCGAACACCCGCGTGCACGTGCTTGACGCCCAGGGAAGACGTAGCCCCGCCGGCGTCTCCGGCGAGATCTTCATCGGCGGCGACGGCGTCACCTCGGGGTACCTGAACCGCCCCGAACTGACCGCCGAGCGCTTCATTCCCGACCCCTTCAGCAACGATCCGCAGGCGCGTCTCTACCGGACGGGAGACCGGGGGCGCTGGCGCCACGATGGCCTGCTCGAGCATCAGGGACGACTCGACTTCCAGGTGAAAGTACGGGGCCATCGCATCGAGCTGGGTGAAATCGAATCGTGCCTGCAGGCGCATCCCGATGTGTCCCAGAGCCTGGTCGTCGCGCGCGAGGATCGTCCCGGCGATGCCCGCCTGGTGGCCTATCTCGTCCTGCGCGATGGCGCGGAAGGTGGAGCGGAGTTCAAGGACCACCTGCGCGTCAGCCTGCCCGACTACATGCTGCCCCAGCACTACGTGGTGCTGGATGCCATGCCGCTGTTGCCCAACGGAAAGATCAACCGGCACGCATTGCCCGCACCGCGCATCGAAGCGCGCGGAAGCCTGGGCGCCGGCAACGCCCCGTCCACGCCCGCGGAGATGGCCCTTGCCCGCATCTGGGGCGAGATTCTCGGGATGGAGACCGACACGATCGCACGCCGCGACAACTTCTTCGACCTCGGCGGCGACTCGCTGCAGGCCAGCCGCGTCGCCATCGCGTTCCATCGCGCCGGCGGCGTCCGGCTGGAAGCCCGAAGGATGATCTTCGAAACGCTGGGCCAACTGGCGGGCGGCGTCGAGTTGAGCGAGCAAAAGCCAAATCCGGAGGCGGAGCCGACGAAGCAGTCCATGGGATGGTTCAGACGCCTGTTCAAGTCGTGATCGTGCAATGCACCGTCACGCACATGCTCCTGACATCACCCCGCGGGGCGGCGACCGTCAAGGCGGGCAGCGAAACTCACCCGGACGTCGAGTCCCGATCCATCCTCGCCCGGGCGCAGTCCACCGTGGCGCCGTGTCGTTCGGCGATGGCGCGAAGATGGCGCCGATCTCCGCGGGATCGATGCCCGGGCCGTTGTCGATCACGCGCAGGGTCGGAACGCCTCCGTGCATCTCGGCCATCACATCGACGCGAGCGCCGGCTGGGCAGTAGCGCAACGCATTGCGTACGAGGTTGTTGACGAGTGTCCGCAACTGAAGCGGATCGCCTTGCACCTCGATCGCCGTGGACGCCGACGCGGTCGCGCATGCGGCCGATCGCAGAGCTCGGTCGATGTCCGCCTCCCCGGGCCTACCCTGCGGCCGAACCGAGCGGCAGCTTCCTGGACCACCCTGGAGTGGCGGTGTCGGCCACTAACGGATCTCTCTTCGCTTGACCTGAATGTTGCCTTGTGGCGAAAACGGACTTCCGGTCCGACAGATGCCGAGGAAAATCTGCCCTTATCTGCGCAGGCGCATGGAAACTGAAAATCTGTCCGCGGGATGCACCGAGACCGACGCCTCAAACAGCGCGTCGTCGACATCGATGTAGCGCCGCACGATCTTCAACGCCGAGGCCCCAGGCTCGACGTGGAGCTTCTCGGCCAGGTTGATGTCGGTGATCGTGAATGCCCTCACATCTTGTTGGATCTCTGCGATCTGGCGGCCGTAGCGTTCCTCGATCAGTGTGCTGATCAATGCATCCGGCGACGCCTGCACGAGGTCGCCGATCTCGGCGAAGCCGGGGTCGATGTACACGTCGGTCCAGCCGATGGGCAGGGCACTTTCGTCGCCGACCATGCGCAGGGTGGAGATGCGCAGCCAGGACGTTCCGTCCCCGCACCCCAGTTCCTTTGCCAGGTCGCCCGTCACCGTCTCGGGCGCGATCGACTGCACCATGCGCAGATGCTCCTCGCCGAACTGGACCAGGTCGTCCACGGATGCCAGCGAGGGACGAAAGCCCGCCCTCGGCTTCGCCGAAACGACGCGCGTGCCCACATTCTTGCGCCGCGACACCAGTCCGAGCTGCTGCAGTTCAGCCAGGGCCGCCCGCACGGTGTGCCTGCTGGTGCCGTAGTGCTTGCACAGCTCGAGTTCGGTCGGTAGCAGCGCGCCGACGCCGAAGTGGCCCGATGTGATGGCTTCGGTCAGGTGGCGGGCGATGTTCGCGAAGTTGGCCTTCTGCGGAGCCGGTTCGAGGATGGCGTTCATGTCTTAAGGGTAAACCCGGGATTGTGATTATGTCCGAACATATTAGAGTCGATATGTTCGGACATATTAGCGTTCATCTCTTCCCACTTCAAGAGGCATTCATGTCGACTCCTTCGTTTCCCATGGCCAGTACCGTCGTTGATTCCATCCTCTTCCGCGACGCCTTCGGCACGCAGAAGATGCGGCAGATCTTCTCCGATGGCGCGCTGATCCAGCGCTACATCGATGTCGAGGTCGCGCTGGCCAAGGCCGAAGCCCGGGTCGGCGTGATTCCCGCGGATGCGGCCGAGGTGATTGCACGCGATTCGAAGATCGAGCGTATCGACTTCGATCACATGCGTGAAGAGACCGACATCGTCGGCTACCCGATCCTGCCGCTGGTTCACCAGCTCGTCGCGATGTGCGGCGATGCCGGCCGCTACGTCCATTGGGGTGCGACGACGCAAGACATCATGGACACGGCCGTCGCGCTCCAGGTGCGCGACGCGCTCGACAGCATCGACGGCGACATTCGCGAACTGCGCGGCATCCTCGCCTCGCTGGCCCGCAGGCACCGCGACACGCCGATGGCCGGCCGCACCCATCTGCAGCAGGCGTTGCCGGTGACTTTCGGCTACAAGGTGGCGATCTGGCTCGCGATGTTCGACCGGCACCAGCAGCGCCTCGCCGAACTGCGTCCGCGTGTGGCGGTGGTCGAGTTCGCCGGCGCCGCGGGCACGCTGGCATCGCTCGGCGACAAGGGCTTCGCCGTCCAGAAGGCGATGGCCGCCGAGCTTAAGCTGGGTGTGCCCGCCACGACCTGGCACGTGGCGCGCGACGGCTTTGCCGAAGCCGTGAACCTGCTGGCGCTCGTCACCGGCTCGCTCGGCAAGATCGCACTGGACATCATGATCATGGCGTCGACCGAGTTCGCCGAGGTCTACGAGCCTTTCGTCAAGGGCCGCGGCGCATCGAGCACGATGCCGCAGAAGCGCAATCCGATCTCCAGCGAGCTGATGCTGGCGGCTTCCAAGGCAGTGCGCCAGCACGCCGGGCTGATGGTCGATGCGATGGTGCAGGACTTCGAGCGCGCCACCGGTCCGTGGCATGCCGAATGGATCGCGATCCCGGAGAGCTTCATCCTCACCTCGGGCGCGCTCCATCAGGCCAAGTTCGCGCTCGGCGGACTGATCGTCGACGAGGCCCGCATGGCGCACAACCTCGGCATCACCAAGGGCTTGATCGTGGCCGAGGCCGTGATGATGGGCATGGCCCCGCACATCGGCCGCCAGCAGGCGCACGACGTGGTCTACGACGCCTGTCGCACCGTGAACGAGAAGGGCGGCACCTTGGCCGAAGCCCTGGCGGCCCTGCCGGAAGTCACGAAGCACTTCGACCGCGCCACCATCGACCGCCTCACCGACCCCGCCAACTACCTCGGCCTGGCGCCGCAGATGGTGGACCGTGCGCTGGCGCTGTCTGCTGAAGTCAGCGCCTGAGGCGCCGGGAGAGAAACGACATGACAACCATATCCACCATCGAGCCGAGCGCGCTGGCCCCGACGAAGAAGCTGCCCTGGTATCGCAAGCTGGGCATGCAGGTGCTGGTCTCGCTTATCCTGGGCATCCTGGTCGGCTTCGCCTTCCCGAAGTTCGCATCGCAGCTCAAGCTGCTCGGCGACATGTTCCTGTCGCTCATCAAGGCGGGTGTCGCGCCGCTGGTGTTTCTCACCATCGTGCATGGCATCGCCTCGGCAGGTGACGTCAAGAGCGCCGGGCGCGTCGGCTGGCGCTCCATCGTCTACTTCGAAGTGATCTCGACGATCGCGCTCTGCGTGGGCCTGTTGGCGGGCAACCTGCTGGGCATCGGCAAGGGAATGACGACGGTCGCCGGCGGCGGTGCGGTCGCCCCCGTAGCGAAGGCGGCGGCGCCGCAGGGCTTCCTCGAGTTCATGGCGCACATCGTCCCGGACAACTTCGTCGGCGCGTTCGCCAAGGGCGAGCTCCTGCAGGTCGTGGTGCTGGCCGTCATGGTGGGCATCGGCATCCTCGCCATCCCGGAAGGCCGGCGCGAGAAGATCAACGGCGGCCTCGACTACATCTCCGAAGTGCTCTTCTCGTTCATCAACCTCGTGATGAAGCTGGCGCCCATCGGCACCTTCGGCGCGGTGGCCTATTCGGTCGGCAGCAACGGTTCCGCAGTGCTGGTGGCGCTCGCGCAACTCGTGCTGAGCTTCTACGCCGTCATCGCGGTCTTCATCGCGGTGGTCCTTGGCCTGATCGCGAAATTCGCGGGCTTCAGCCTCTGGCGCTTCCTGCGCTACATCAAGGACGAGATCCTGATCGTGCTGGGCACGGCTTCATCGGAAAGCGCCCTGCCGCGCCTCCTGATCAAGCTGGAGCGCCTGGGCTGCGCGAAGCAGACGGTCGGCCTGGTGCTGCCGACCGGCTATGCGTTCAACCTCGACGGCACGTCGATCTTCATGGCGATGGGCGTGATGTTCATCTCGCATGCGTACGGCGTTCCGCTTTCGATCGACCACCAGATCGGCATCTTGCTGCTGATGCTGCTGACCTCCAAGGGCGCCGCCACGGTGTCGGGTGGATCGTTCGTGGTGTTCGCGGCCACCGTGACCTCGACGGGCATCCTTCCGGTCGAAGGGCTGGCGGTCATCTTCGGCGTCTACCGCTTCCTGTCGATGGCGATCGCGACCTGCAACACCATCGGCAACAGCGTCGCAGTCGTGGTCGTCGCGAAGTGGTCGGGCACCTTCGATCCCAAAGTCGCCGCGCGCCACCTGTATCCCGAGCGCTACCCGGACATCGCTGCGGCCGACGCGCAACTGGCCGACGGCAACCTGCTGCCGGAAGACATGAAGGACACCAATCCCCATCCCGCCGGCATCGACATGCATGTACCGGCCCCTGCGCGCTGACCCCATCCAACACCGAGGAATCGCATCATGAAGTCGAACTGGAAACTGAGCGCTCTCGCGTTGGCATTCGTGGCGGGCGGCGCGTTCGCCCAGGCCTACCCGGCGAAGCCGGTCACCTGGATCGTTCCCTTCGCCGCCGGTGGCCCGACCGATGCACTCGCACGCAGCATCGCAGAGCGGGTGGCGCGCGAACTGGGGCAGCCGATCGTCATCGACAACACGCCCGGTGCGGGCGGCACGGTCGGTGCCGCCAAGGCCGCGCGCGCCGCGCCTGACGGCTACACCATGCTGGTCGGCCACATGGGCTATATGGGCGCAGCGCCCGCCTTGTACAAGAAGCTCGGCTACGACCCGGTCAAGGACTTCGCGCCGGTGTTCCGTTTCCCGGATACGCCGCTGGTGCTGATGGTCCGCAACGAGCATCCGGCGAAGGACATCAAGGCGCTGGTCGATTTCGGCAAGGCCCATCCGGACAAGCTGTTCATCAGCAACGCGGGCGTCGGCTCCAGCTCGCACCTGATCGCCGCGCTGTTCGCTTCGTCCGCAGGCATCAAGGTCTCCCAGGTCCCGTACAAAGGGGCCGGGCCGGCACTGATCGACGTGATCGGCGGGCAGGTGGACGGGATCTTCGACCAGACGAACACGGCGCTGCCGCAGATCAGGGAAGGCAAGGTGCGCCCGCTGGCCGTGACTTCGAAGGTCCGGCTCCCGCAGCTCAAGGATGTACCGACCTTGTCGGAAACCGTGCTGCCAAACTTCGAGGCTTCCACCTGGTACGGCATCTATGCGCCCAAGGGCACGCCGCAGCCAGTGCTGGACAAGGTACAGGCGGCGTACCTGAAGGTCATGACCGACAAGGCTTTCACCGACAAGATGGCCGTGCAGGCGATCCAGATGCTGCCCGCCGAGCAGTACACAGGCGCGGCGCTCGGCAAGCACACTGAAGCCGAAGTCGCACGCTGGAAGACAGTCGCCGCGAAGACCAACATCTCGCTGGATTGAACATGGACGCCTTACGCACCGATGCATCACGCATCGAGCATGACGCCTTCGGACCGGTCGAGATTCCCGCTGACCGCTATTGGGGCGCGCAGACGCAGCGCGCGCTCGGCGTCTTCGAGGTGGGCGAGGAGCAATTTCCGGTCTGCCTGATCCGGGCTTTCGGGCTGCAGAAGATGGCAGCGGCACGCGCGAACCAGCGTTCCGGTGCGCTCTCGGCCGAGCTGGCGGAACCGATCGTGGCGGCCGCCGGCGAGGTGCGCGACGGCCGCTTCGACGCGCACTTTCCGCTCACCATCTGGCAGACCGGCTCGGGCACGCAGACGAACATGAACGCGAACGAGGTGATCTCGAACCGCGCCAACGAGATGATGGGGCAGCCCCTGGGTACGAAGTCGCCCGTGCATCCCAACGATCACGTCAACGCCTCGCAATCGTCCAACGACAGCTTCCCGACCGTGATGCACCTCGTCACGGTGCTGGAGTTGGACAACCGGTTGAAGCCTTCGCTCGCGCTGCTGCGCGACGGTCTGCGGGAACGCGCGGATGCCTTTGCCGATGTCATGAAGATTGCGCGGACGCACCTGATGGACGCCGTGCCGATGACGATGGGGCAGACCTTCGACACCTTCGCCCGCCAGGTCGCGCACGGGATCGACCGGATCGACGCCACCATGCCGCGACTTCTGTCGCTGCCGCAAGGCGGGACCGCGGCCGGCACGGGCCTGAACGCGCCACCGGAATTTGATGTGTACTTTTGTGAGGAGATCAGCGCACTGACGGGTCACGGCTTCTCGCCCAACGCATCGAAGTTCGAGGGCATGGCCGCGCACGACGCGCTGGTCGAAGTGTCGGGCGCGCTGAACGTGCTGGCGACGTCGTTGCTCAAGATCGCCAACGATGTGCGCTGGCTCGGGTCGGGCCCGCGCTGCGGACTGGGCGAATTGAAGATCCCGGATGACGGCCTCACGAGTTCGATGATGCCGGGTAAGCGCAACCCGACCATCGCGGAAGTGCTGGCGCAGGCCTGCATGCAGGTCGTCGGCAACCACGCAACGATCTCCATGGCGAACGCGTCGGGCAATTTCGAGCTGAACGTCGCCAAGCCCGTGCTGATTGCCAATCTGCTGCAATCGATCCGCGTGATCGCCGATGCGTCGAGCGTGTTCGCCCGGCGGCTGGTGCGCGGCATCGAGGTGGACCCCGTGCGCCTCGCCGGCAACGTCGAGAACGCGTTGCTCCTGGTGACGGCGCTCAATCCGCACCTTGGGTATGACCAGGTGGCGCGTATCACCGCCGTGGCGCTTGAGCAGGGAATCACACCGCGCGCCGCGGCTTTGCAACTTGGGCTTGTCGACGAGGCGATGTACGACAGGATTGTGGATGCCGCAAGGTTGGCCCATAGACGCTAGCCGCACCTGGCGCGTCGTGCTCAAGCCCGCAATGTGCGCTCTTGAGAGCATCGCGGTCGCTCAGCGTGCTGCGCAGAAGATGAGGACTCGGCCCTCCCTGCCCCCACGGCAGGCACAGTCGTACGACCGCTGCGCAGCAGCGACAGCGGACGCCCGAGCAGGCCGAAGCGGCGGACAGCAATCCGGCGGTCTGCGGTCATTCACAGCGCCCTGCTCCGTTGCCCAAGCCCCAGATCTCGGGCTTGGCCGCAATCAGTCCCGAGAGGTGTGTTTGACCACGGCCGATCCGCAGCTACCGGCAGCGAGGCGCGCTGCCAACTGTCTCGCCGTTCGTGCGTTAGCGCCCTTGCCGGCAATCGCCACCGACGGAATGTTGCCCAGCATTCGCTCGAAGACAGCCTGCACCTCTGCTGCACAGATGTCCTCGATCACCGCAATCGCACCGGCTATCGGCGTCACGGTTGCGCTGGCAAAGAGCTCCTCGACGGCCTGCTCCATCGCCGCGTAGGTCCGTTCTCCGGCATGCACACGCGACACGATCAGTTGGTTCTTCGCCCGCTCCAGGTCACCGGATCGATAGTCGTGGCCTGCTGACGCAGCAAGCCGGCCGTCGACGACACCAGCGCGTCGAGCTTGTCCGGGGTCGTGACCGCATGAATTACGAAGTTGGCCCAGACGTCCCCGGTGTCCATCGTGGAATGCGCCGTGTAGGTCAAGCCGAGCTGCTCCCGGATTCTGTCGACCAGGGGCGCCGACATCCCGCCTCCAAACAGGTTGGCGGCCACCGACGCCGCAAGGCGCCAGCGCTGCTGCGAGATTTCATCGTCCCGCACAGGCGATAGTGGGTAGGCGATGTTCAGGAAGACCTGAGACACCTGTGGAAATCGCCGGGCCACGGCGAGCCCCATGTACTTCGCGGGCTTTGGCGGCAGCGGCCCGGGCAGCGGGGCCGAGGGCATCGCGTAGAAGAGTTCGCCGGCGAGCGCCAGCCAGGCTTCGACATCGAAGTTCCCGGCCGCCGCGACGACGGTGTTTTCCGCGACGTGGTGGGACTGGACATGCCGCACCAGTTCCTGCCGGGTAAAGCCTTCAATGTTCCCGACAGTGCCGATCACCGGCATGCCCATAGGGTCGTCGCCCCAGACGGCGCGGTCAAGCAGCTCGCTGGAAGCTTCCTCCGGGTCCTCCTCGTATTCGATGGCTTCCTGGCGGATCACCTCCAGCTCCCGCTGAAGTTCGTCTTCGGGAAACGTGCTGTTCAGGACGATGTCGGCCGTCATGCGCAACAGATGCTCCGCGTGCCGGCCCAAGCCGGTCATGAAGTAGCCGGTGGTGTCCTTGCCGGTGAACGCATTGACGTCCGCGCCCAGCCGCTCCGCGTCCAGGTTGATGGCCCGCACGGAACGGGTGGCGGTCCCCTTGAACGCCATGTGCTCAAGGACATGGCCGATGCCGTTCGTGACCGGGGTTTCATCACGGGAGCCAACGCGCAGGAACACGCCCACACTGACGCTCTGCACGTGGGGCATGGGAACGGCGAGCAGCCGCACCCCGTTCGCAAGCGTGCGAAGGGCGATGGTGGTGGGCTCTGTCGACAGCAAGTCCATGGCTCAACGGTCCTCCGGCTGCTGCAGTCTCACACCGATGCCGTAGAGCGCGAGCAAACCCAGCACGTGCCCGACAGCAACGCCGGGCTCCCCCGCTTCGATGCGCCCGATGGTTTGGATATGCACGCCCGGGCGCGCGGCTGCTGCGGCCTGCCCCTCCCCGGCCGTCGTCCGGGCGAGTCTGGCCGCCGCTCCCAATTCCCGAATCGAGTGCAGGGCGTCACCACCGATGTCTGCCGAGATGCGCTTGCCTTTGGTCATGAGGGCATTGTCGCTGCCCGCACCTTGCCCCGAACTGTGACCCAGCGGCGGGGTGCCTTGTCGATGCCTTTCTCTTCGGGCGCTGCCATGTACTCGCCGAGCTTTCGGAACACCTCGACGCCGCTCGTCGCGGCATCGAGTTCGCCAATCAGGTTCAATGAGCCGGGTTGACCCTCTTGTAGGTGGCGGGCCCAAAGCTCATCGTGTCTGCCCTCTTCCGCAGGTTTCCGCCGACGAGAAGCCCAGACCCTAGGAGCGCTTGCCATGATCCGCAAACTGCACCACAACGCCTACCGCTGCCGCGATTCCGAAGAGACTCGCGCCTTCTATGAGAACTTCCTGGGCCTGCCCCTGGTCGGCTCCCTGGAGATCCGCGAGACCAAGACCGGCCGCGCAACCCACGTGCTGCATACCTTCTATCGGCTCGATGACGGCTCGCACCTGGCCTTCTTCGAGGCGCCCGACATGCCCTTCGACTTTAAGCCCCAGCATGACTTCGATCTGCACATCGCCCTGGAGGTCGATGCGCCGGTGCTGGCCGACATGTTGCCAAAGGGCAAGTCGAAGGGCATCGAGACGCGCGGTGTGTCGAACCACGGCTTCATCGACTCCATCTACTTCCGCGATCCCAACGGCTACGTGATCGAGTTGTGCGCCAAGCGTGCCGGCCACGATGCCTTGATGGACCCGGCGACCAATGGCGCGCGCGACGCGCTGCAGCGTTGGACGGCCGCCAAGGCGAACAGGTGAGTCGCTCAGCCGATGCGTGCCTGAGGCGCGGGCGTTATGCTTCCCGCTCGACCCCTGGCACCTGGAGCCACTCATGATCGTCGAGCGCATCTGGACCGGCAATGCATACCGCAACTTCAACTACCTGATCGTTTGCCCCGAGAGTGGCGAGGCGCTCGCCATCGATCCGCTGGACCACCAGAAGTGCCTGGCCGCCGCCAAGGCCAAGCGCTGGGAGATCACGCAGATCCTCAACACGCACGAGCACCACGATCACACCGGCGGCAATGCGGCCGTCGTCGCAGCGACCGGCGCCAAGGTGATCGCGCACTACAAGTCGGGCTCTCGCATCTCCGGCGTGGATCGAGGCGTCGAGGCCGGCGACGTGATCAAGGTCGGCAAGACCGTCGAGCTCGAATGCATGGACACGCCCGGCCACACGATGTGCCACATCTGCCTGCGCTCCCACACGGACAACCCGGCCCTGTTCTCCGGCGACACGCTGTTTAATGCGGGGGCGGGCAACTGCCACAACGGCGGCAATCCGGAAGACCTGTACGCCACCTTCGTCGACCAACTCGCGAGACTGCCCGCCGACACGCGCGTCTACCCGGGTCACGACTACATCGAGAACAACCTGCGCTTCACCCTCGCGCGCGAGCCCGATAACGTGGCCGCCAGGGCCTTGTTGCCCGACGTGGCGGGGCAAGACCCGGCGCGTGGCCGCGTCACGACGCTGCAAGAAGAGAGGGAGATCAACACCTTCTTGCGCCTGTCCAGCCCGAGCGTCATTGCGGCGCTTCGCGAAGTCTTTTCCGACCTGCCCGAGAACCCGGATCCGAAGACCGTGTTCCTCAAGCTTCGCGAGCTGCGCAACAAGTGGTGAGTCTGGCTGTCCCCGTCGACGATTCGTTCCGCCGCTGCCCGCGTGCTCGTCCGCGCCAGTTGGCAGTAGTTTCAGCACCAATTGGGACCTTGCCCCCTCAGCACGGTGTTTGAGGCGTCGCTTTTCATCCAATCGCGCATCCGCTCCACTCCCCTTCGGATCCTCGAAGAATCCGCGCAGGAAGATGAGCTCCCGCCCGGGTCGTGCGCGAGCCGAGGCGGTTCTTCGGGCCGATGGGTCGATCCAGACCACCCCTATGAGCATGTTGGGGAAATCTTTCGCTGCAAACTGAGGTGATCAATTAAGCTCGACCAAAAACATCCTTATAAATCAGAGACTTAGCACACAATGCGTGTTATGCAAAATACGCCAACGAGGCTTTCGGCGCCCTGACGGAAGGACCCGCGGCTCCCCGCTGAACTGCGCGTACCTTCCGATTGCCATGCGAATTGGAGGCTCGCACAATGGCGCGGCCGCAGCCACTCGATCGTGCGAATTCCCATGTGGATCCGCTCCCCCTCACGGGAAGTTCGAGATGCGCCATTTGCTGGCGTCCATGCATGGATGCGAGACGACCAGCAGACTTACAAGAAGCACGAGGAGATGCCATGTCTACGCTGACCGACTTCACCGCAGTCCTTGCCGGCTGGGAGGCGCAACGACCCGATGAGGTGGCGATCACCTTCGGTGGGTCGAAGTGGACCTGGGCTGAACTGGCCACGCGCGTTCGACGGAATGCCGCGGCCCAGCGTGCGGAAGGGCTGAGCCCCGGTGACCGCATCGCTGTGCTCGACTTCAACCATCCATCGTGCCTGGAACTGACGTTGGCCTGTGCCCAGGTCGGGACGGCCAATGCCGTGGTCAACTTCCGGCTCGCGACACCCGAGATGGTCTACGTGATCAACGACGCCAAAGCCCGTCTTCTGTTCGTCGGACCCGAGTTCGCGGGCGCCATCGAACAGATCCGCAGTCAGTTGCCGACCGTCGAACGAGTGATCCGCATCGGCGGCCCCGCCGACGAATACGAGCCATGGCTCGCGGCCCAAGAGCCCGATGCCGAGGCCCGCCCTGCCCAACCGGAAGACTGCTTCGTACAGTTGTACACCTCAGGGACGACAGGCTTTCCCAAGGGCGCGATGCTCACGCATCGTGGGATGCTCGCGCACGCGCGCAATGTCTCAGTGGACCAGGACATGGGTCCCGACGCCAGGGTTCAGGTGGCGATGCCGCTGTACCACGTCGGCGGAACCAGCTACTCGCTGGTGGCAATCAGCCAGGGGGCGCGGATCGCCATGCTGCGACTTCCGGATCCTGCTGCGGTGCTGGAGATGCTCGAAGCGGAGAAGATCACCCATACCTTCCTGGTGCCTGCGCTGATGGCCATGGTGTGCAAGGTGCCCGGCGCAGCCGATCGCGACTATTCGGCCTTGAAGACGCTTTCGTACGGGGCTTCGCCGATGCCGCTGCCGGTGATGCGTGCCTCCCTGGCGCTTTTCCCCGGCGTGATGCAGCAGGTCTATGGCATGACGGAGGAATGTGGCGTGGTCAGTGTGCTCGGGGTGGCGGACCACACCGACCCGTCAGTGGCCCATCGGCTGGTGTCGGCGGGCAAGCCGATCCATGGCGTCGAGATCAAGATCTGCGAGCCCGGCACGGACGAGCCAGTTCCGACCGGCGACCCTGGGGAGATCTGGGTACGAAGCGAGCAACGCATGGGCGGTTATTGGGGAAAGCCGGAAGCCACCGCTGCGGCGTTCACGGCGGATGGCTGGCTGCGATCCGGCGACGGCGGCCACATGGATGCCGACGGCTATCTCTACGTCACCGACCGTATCAAGGACATGATCATCAGCGGTGGCGAGAACATCTATCCGGCCGAGATCGAACGCGTGCTGGCCGAGCATCCATCCATCGACGACGTCGCCGTGATCGGCGTGCCGGATGACAAGTGGGGCGAGGTGCCCAAGGCGGTGGTCGTCGCAAAACCCGGTAGCGCCATCGACATCGAGCAGGTTCTGGCCTACTGTCGCGAGCGGCTGGCGTCATTCAAATGCCCGAAGACGGTCGACGTCGTCGACGCGCTGCCCCGAAACCCGACCGGCAAGGTCCTGAAGAAGGATTTGCGCAAGTCCTATTGGACGGGGCGAGAGCGACAGATTGTGTGAGTCAGGTCAACGGCTCGTCCGGAATGGCCGATCCGGGCCTTGACCGCCATTTCGACGATCGACGGAGACTGAGCAGGCCCGGCCGGCCCGAAGGCGGTTTTCGACGCGGCCCGTCGAACGGCTCAATGGCCGAACAGCCGCGCGATGCCCCCACGCAGATGCGACTCCATGGCCAGCCGGGCGGCGTCTGCATCCCGCTGCCCGATGGCGTTCTCGACGGCCGCGTGCTCCCGATACACACCCATCCGGCGCTCGCCTTGCGGCCGGCCCGCCAGGCTGCGCGAGAGTCCGATGCTGAAACGGGTCTGCGGCGCGAGCGCAGTCATCGTCATGCTGAAGAAGCGGTTGCCGCAGGCCTCGGCCACGGCATCGTGGAAGGCCACGTCTTCTTCCACGGCATCGCTTCCCTCCGCCAATGCCTGCTCGAAACGCTCGCGGCACAGCCGGATGTGATGCATCTGATCGGTGGTGTGCATCAACGCCGCGCGGGCGGCGGCCTCTCCTTCCATGAAGCAACGAAACTCCAGGAAGGCGCGGATGTCCGCGATGTTCTCCAGCGTGCTGATCGAAATGGGCCGGGCCTGGGGCAGCGCGTCCGTGACGAACGTGCCGGAGCCCTTCCGCACGGAGATTCGCCCCTCATCGCGAAGCCGCGCCAGCGCCTGGCGCAGCACCGGACGGGACACGCCCAGCCGCTGGGACAGCGCGGTTTCTCCCGGTAGCCGCGCGCGCGGCTCGAAGCCCGGCGTGCCGAGCAGTTGCAGCAGGTCCTCGTAAACCTTGTCGCCAAGCAACGGGGTCGCTGGGTGTGCATGCGCCTTGGATTCGGGGTACGCGGATCGGTCCTTGGCGGCGGAGGGCATTTGATCCATATGACAGCTATTTACAGGGTAAGCATGAAACTGGCTTGCCATGCAGCTTGAGAGAATCTCTCATGCAACATTTCAACATGGAATCTCGGAATATCCCGCCAAAGATATAAAAAGCTGTAAATCATGTCAACCATCCGCTGCCTCCGCACCTATCGGCTGCCAGACCGGCCGAGCCTGATCTGGCTCGAACTCGAGACGAGCGATGGCCTCGTCGGACTGGGTGAGACCTTTCGCGGGGCGGCTTCGGTCGAGACCTGCCTTCACGAGGAACTCGCACCCTGGCTGCTGGGGCGTGATGCCAGGCACATCGAAGGAATTTCCCGCCACCTGCTCACGCCGTATGTGGGCTACAACGGCTCGGGCGTCGAAGTGCGCTCGGCCAGCGCCGTCGACATCGCGCTGTGGGACCTCGCGGGCCAGCGCCAGGGCGTGCCCATCCACGAGGCGCTGGGCGGCGCTGCGCGCCTGAGCGTGCCGGTCTACAACACCTGCGCGGGCTACGCCTACAACTCCACCGGCAAGCGCCGCGACATCGGGTCGCAGGATGAGCCGCAGGGTCCCTACGACGACCAGGTGGCTTTCATGCGCGATGCCGGTGCCCTCGCCGAAAGCCTGCTCGACGAAGGGTACAAGGCCATGAAGATCTGGCCCTTTGACGTTCATGCCCCCGCGAGCGGCGGGCACCTGATCAGTCTTCCCGACCTGGAAAAGGGCCTGGAGCCCTTCCGCCGCATCCGCGAGGCTGTCGGCAACCGCATCGAGGTGATGTGCGAGTTGCACAGCCTGTTCGGTGGCCACTCGGCCTTGCGCATCTGCCAGGCGCTGGAGGAATACAACGTGTTCTGGGTCGAAGACCCGCTGTGCAAGATGGACGACGTCGCCGGCCTCGCCGACCTGCGGCGCCGCACCCGGGTGCCGGTGTGCGGCAGCGAGACGCTCGGCGGTCTGCGCCCTTTCCGCGACTTGCTCGCCAACGACGCGCTCGACGTGGTGATGCTGGACCTGGCCTGGTGCGGCGGCTTCACCGAAGGACGCAAGATCGCCGCGCTGGCGCAGGCCTACAACCGGCCGCTGGCGCCGCACGATTGCACCGGCCCGGTCACGCTCATGGCCGGCCTGCAGATGGCGCTGCATGCGCCGACCGCCATCTACCAGGAGGTCGTGCGCGCCACGCTGGCCACTTGGTACCGCGACATCGTCACCGAACTGCCGGTGATCGGCGAGGGCATGGCGCAGCCCACCGTGGCGGCGGGGCTGGGCACCCGTCTCAAGGACGACTTCAAGCAGCGCCCGGACCTCATCGTCCGCGAGAGCCGCTAGAGCGCATTGCATCTAGACCGCGCCCTGTTCTTCTCGAGACTTCGACATGCACATCCAGATCGTCGGGCTTCATGCACCCAATGCGCCGAGATTGCGCGCGTTGCTCGGCCCCGGGCACGAGGTCGAGGCCCTTCAGGCTTTCCCCGCGTCGGGCGCCATCCAGGCGGACGTCGTCATCGGCAACAACATCAGCGCCGACGAAGCAACCCGCCTGCGCTGCCGCCTGGTGCATGTGCCGGGCGCGGGATCGGAACAGATCGCCTGCCCGTCGCTGCCCTCGGGAACGACGGTGTGCAACGTGCACGGCCACGAGGTCCCGATCGCCGAGTTCACGCTGCACGCAATCCTGGAGCACTGCCTGCAGCTCTGGCAATACCCGGCACGCCTGGACGCCCCGGCCTGGGCACAGGCCTACGCCAACCGCGCGCAGCACGACGAGGCCCATGGCAAGACGCTCGTGATCGTCGGCTTCGGCCACATCGGGCAGGAGATCGCTCGTCGCGCGAGAACCTTCGGCATTCACGTGATTGCGGTAACGCGAAGTGGCAAGCAGGGGCCGGAGGACGTGGCCCACGAGTACGTCGCGGTGTCGGCGTTGGACGATGCACTTCCCCGAGCCCAATTCCTGGTGATTTGCTGCCCGCTGGACAACAGCACCCGCGGCCTGATCGGTGCACGCCAGCTCGCACTGCTGCCTGCGCAGTCGCAGCTGGTCAACGTGGCGCGCGCGGAGGTCGTCGACGAGCAGGCACTGTTTGAGGCCCTGCGCGACAACCCGCTGACGCGGGCCGTCCTCGATGTCTGGTACCAATATCCGAAGAAGGATCAGGCGCCGGTCGATCCATCACGCTGGCCGTTGCACGAGCTCCCCAACGTGCGCGCCACGCCGCACATCTCGGCCATCACACCTGCCCTGCTCGACCGACGCTACCGCTTCATGGCGCAGAACATCGAGCGCCTGCAGCAAGCGCAGCCGCTCTTGAACGTGATCTACCAGGCGCCCTGACCGCCTCCCCCGCCCACTCGCAGCCACGCGAGCCCCTCGTCGCACATCCAAGGAGATACCCTATGAAAGCCGAGACACCCACCACCCGGTCCGCCCCCACCATGGGCAGGCGCGCCCTGATCGGCATGGCTGCGGCAGCCATGCTGGCGGGCGGCGCGTCGCTGCCGGTCCATGCACAGGATGCGGCGAGCTACCCGAGCAGGATGATCCGCATCATCGTGCCCAACCCGGCGGGCGGCACCTCCGACGTGCTGGGGCGCCTTCTCGGCAAAGAGCTGAGCGAGATGTTCAAGCAGCCTGTGATCGTCGAGAACAAGGCCGGCGGCAACGGCCAGATCGGCGCGGCGTTCGTCGCCAAGTCCGCACCGGATGGCTACACCCTGCTGCTGCTGGACATGAGCGTGCTGACCATCGGCCCCAGCGTGGTTCCGCAACTGCCCTACAACCCGCAGAAGGACCTGGCGCCCATCACGATCCCGGCGTATTCGCCGCACCTGCTGGTGGTCCGGAACGATCTCCCTGTGAAGAACATCGACGAACTCGCCGCCTACGCGAAGAAGAGCGGCAAGCCGCCGAGCTTCGGCACGCCGCTGGCCTCCATCAGCCAGCTGGCGGGCATCCTGCTCGCGCAGGACCGCGGCTTCGAGTTCAACGTCATCGGCTACAAGGGCGGCGCCCAGGCCCTGGCGGACCTCGCGGGTGGCCAGATCGACAGCGCGATGGCGAGCGTCGTCGCGACCAACCAGTTGGTGCAAGGTGGCAAGGTCAAGGCCATTGCGGTCACCAGCGCCAAGCCGTTTGCGGCGACGCTCGGCGTGCCGACCGTCGCCTCGCAGATCCCGAACTTCGTCACGGGCTCCTGGCAGGGACTGCTCGCGCCCGCCAACACGCCGCCTGCCGTGCTCGACAAGCTGCAGGAGGCCGTGCAGCGGATCGTCACGCGCCCTGAATTCGCGAAGCATCTGCAGGAGCTCGGCTCCGAGCCCTCGACCATGACCCGCCAGCAGATCGCGGACTGGATGCGCACCGAGACCCAGCGCTGGGGCAAGGTGGTCAAGGACAACAACATCAAGGCGGAGTAGGACAGACAGCGGCGCCTGCGCTTCATCGCACCCTTTCGGCTGACCGAATTCAAATCGGTGACCGAGCCAATAACATCATTCATGGCATCATTTGATGCCATGTTTGATGTATTCAAAAGGAAGTGCCATGCGTACCACGGTGACCCTGGACGACGAATTGCTCTCTCAGGCCCGCGCGTTCACGGGCATCCAGGAAAACTCCGCCCTGATCCAACAAGCGCTGAAGACGCTCGTCCAAAGGGAAGCAGCGCGCCGACTGGCACGCTTGGGCGGCAGTGCGCCAAAGCTCCAGGCCGCGCCGCGACGTCGGGGAAAGGTCGCCGATGATCCTCGTTGACACCTCGGTATGGATCGACCACTTTGCCCGGGGCGACTCGGCGTTGCAGTCCTTGCTGGAAGAAGGTGAAGTCCTGATGCACCCCTTCGTCGTCGCGGAGATCGCGCTGGGCAGCCTACCGCAACGCGACGAGACGGTGGGTGCATTGCAGGCACTGCCAGAGATCCCCTTGGCGCGGCACACCGACGTCATGGCGTTTCTAAGGAACGAGCGGCTGTTCGGCATCGGGATCGGCTACGTCGACCTGCATCTGCTTGCCGCCACCTGCCTTGCCGACGGTGCGAGGCTCTGGACGCGCGATCGACGCCTTCTCCAGGCTGCGCACAAACTGAATCTGGCGGCGTTCGCCCCGCATTGAGCGCGGCAACAAACGAAACACGTCCGCGGCGCGCGCGCAACGCGCCTGAAACCGCGCCCTCCGATCATTGCGGTGTGACGCTGCAACAGCAGCCCTGTCCGACCCACCCAACCGATACGGAGCACCTTCATGACGCACGCACGCCTTCCACTCGCCGCAGCGATCGCCGCCGCACTTCTTGCCACCGCCACGATCGCCACCGCGCAAGACGCCGCCACGCAACCGGCCGTGCATACCCTGGGCGAGCATCCGGCCATTCTGGTGAAGCGCCAGGCCCCGAAGATCGATCCGAACACCTTCATCCTCATGCACCCGGCCGGCCTGTTCGTGATCGCGGCACCCACGGAAGCGGACGACCAGTCCCCGGTCGCCGCGGCCAAGCCGACATCGACGAACGCCGACGCGATGCCCGTCGAGGCGCATCCGCGCGGCGAGCTGTCAGCCGCCGTGGCAGTCAGCCCGATCGGGCATTGAGTCAGGACCGGGGACTCATCATGATCAGGATCCTTGCCGCCGCCCTTTTCGCCATCCTCGCCGGCGTGCTGGTCGTGCACGCCACGCCGCGCGACGTGATCGCCCGAGCCACACCCGTGATGCCTTCGTTCGACATCGCCATGCCCGCAGCGCTGGAGCCCGTCGACGCCGCCCTCATCGCCGCCGCCGACACCAGTATCGCACTGGCCAAGTGATTTCCGGCCGGTGCCGATAGACTCTGCCCCACCCACTGTGGAGGGGAACCCTACGATGAGTCAGGCAGCAGAGAACCCCGGCCCGGTCGTGCTGGTCGTCGACGACGAGCCCGAGTTGCGTTCGTTGCTGGCCGAGTACTTCGGGCGCCACGGCTTCACGGTACGCACAGCCGCCGACGCGGCCGAAGCGCGCCAGGCGGTGGCGTCCGGGGCGCCCGCGCTGGCCATCCTCGACATCAACATGCCCGGTGAGAACGGCCTGTCTCTGGCACGCTGGATGCGTGAAACGCGGCCGGGCATCGGCCTGGTGATGCTGACCACGGCCGGCGAGTCGATCGATCGCATCATCGGGCTGGAACTCGGCGCCGACGACTACCTGCCGAAGCCTTTCGAGATGCGCGAATTGCTGGCCAGGGTGCGTGCCGTGCTGCGACGCGCGGCAGTGGTGGCTGGCGCCACGCCAACGACCCAGGCGAGCGTTGCGGCCACCGATTCGCGCCGCATCGCCTTTGGCGCGTACTGGCTGGACCTCGACGAACGGCGCTTGCGCGCCACCGACGGGGCAGACGTCGAGATCAGCGCCGCAGAGTTCGACCTGCTCGCCCTCTTCGCCCGCCATCCCAACCGGCCGCTGAACCGCAACCAGATCATGGAGCAGGCCCACAACCGCGGCTGGGACGTGTTCGACCGGTCGATCGACCTGCGCGTGATGCGGCTGCGCCGCAAGATCGAGCGCAATCCCGACCGGCCGGAGCTGATCAAGACGGTGCGCAATGTCGGCTACGTCTTCGTGCCTTCCGCCACCCAAGACTGACCCGAGAGGCCACCCGGATGATCCCATCGCGTGAACTCAGTTCGCTCGGCATGATGCGATGGGCCGAGATGCCCGCCGCGGTGCTGGACCAACGCCTTTCGAGCGTGCTGCTCGAGCACATCACGGCACGGCTCTCGGTCATCGACCGCGCGCACCGCTACGTCTACGCGAACCGGGAGGTGCTCGAGTTTCTCGGGCGGCCGGCCAGCGAGGTGATCGGGCGCCATTTGTCGGAGGTGGTCGGTGCGGCCGCCTACAGCGGCTACCAGCCTCTTGCGGCGCGCGTGTTCTCCGGCGAGGCGCTGCGGCTCGAAGGCTGGGTCGAGTATCCGGGCCATGGCTTGCGCTACCTGCGCGAGACCTTCATTCCCTACGGCCCGGTCGATGGTGAGGTCGAGGTGGTCGCGGTGTTCGGCCGTGACCACACGGAGCTCAAGCTGCGAGAGCAGGAACTGGCCTCGCGCCTTGACGACCTGAACACGAGCGAGGCGCTCAAGACGGCCATCGTCGACCACGCACTGGCGGCGCTGGTGACGACCGACGAGCTGGGGCGGATCGTCGAATTCAATCCGGCGGCCGAGGCGATGTTCGGCCGCGCGCGCAGCGCCGTCATGGGCCAGCCCGTCAGCGAAGTGATGATGCCGGAGCGCTTTCGCGGTCCGCATGAGGCCGGCATGCGGCGCTTGCAGGCCGGCGGTGCACCGCGCGTCATGGGCAAGCGCCTGGAGATGTACGCGCTGCGCGCCGACGGCGCCGAATTTCCAATGGAAATGGTGCTGTGGCGCACCGACGCGCACGGCCATGTGTTCTACACGGCGTCGATCGCCGACCTGTCGGAGCGACACGCCGCCGCCGCGCAGATCGCCCGCCAACGCGAGGCCTTGCGACAGAGCGAGAAGCTGACCGCCATGGGCAGCCTTCTCGCCGGTGTGGCACACGAGTTGAACAATCCGCTGGCGATCGTGATGGGCCGCGCGAGCCTGCTCGAAGAGAAGTGCGAAGCGCAGCCCGAGTTGCGTGCCGACGCGCAACGCGTCCGCGAGGCGGCCGAGCGCTGCGGTCGCATCGTGCGCACCTTCCTGAACATGGCGCGCAGCCGACCGACCACGCGCAGCCTGGTCGCCCTGAACGAGATGGTGCGCGCCGCGGTGGACATGCTGCAGTACGGCTACCGCACGCACGGCATCGACCTGGAGCTTTCGCTGGCCGAGGCGCTGCCCCAGGTCAACGTGGACGGCGACCAGATCGGCCAGGTCGTCATGAACCTGCTGGTCAATGCACAGCAGGCACTTGCCGGCACGCAGGGCGCGCGCCGCGTGCTTGTGGAGACCGGGATGGAGCCCGCGCGCGCCAACTGCGAACCGCGCGTGTGGTTGCGTGTGTCCGACAACGGGCCGGGCGTCGAAAGCGATGCGCGAGACCGGGTGTTCGAACCCTTCTTCACCACCAAGCCGGACGGCGTCGGCACCGGGCTGGGCCTGGCCGTCTCGCGCACGGTCGCGCGTGACCACGGTGGCGAGCTGACCCTGGAGTCCGCATCGCCGCAAGGCGCGAGCTTCCGGCTCAGCCTGCCGATCAGCGGTATCGCCTCCGCCGAGACGGCGCCGGGCGCTCCGCCGGAGTCCGGTGCATCGCTGCAGGCCCGCATCCTGGTCGTCGACGACGAGGCCGAGTTGGCCGACGTCATGCGCCAGATGCTGGAGAACGCCGGCTACGAGGTGGCAACGGCGGAGTCGGGTGCGGTCGCGCTGGAACTGCTGGCGACCGCGCGCTTCGATGCGGTCATCTCCGATCTGCGCATGCCGGACATGGACGGCGCCGGCCTGTGGCGCGAGGTGTCGGCGCGGCATCCGCTGCTGGCGCACAGGATCCTGTTCGTCACCGGCGACACGCTCTCGCCCGATGCGCGCGAGTTCCTGCGCGCAGCGCGCTGCGACTCGCTGGACAAGCCCTTCTCCAAGGCCGACCTTCTCGCGCGCGTCTCGGACCTGTTGCGCTGAGCGACTCGATCAGGCCGCCAGGGCCGGCTCTCGGCCCGCCTCGATCATGGTGCGGCTGACGATGCCGTACATCGCCGTCCAGGCCTCGCGAACCTCGGGCGTGAAAGCGTCTCCGAGGCCCTGTTAAAGCGTCAGCAGCAGTGCGCCGCCGACGGTCGCGTAGTGGGCGTCGATCACGCCATAGTGGCCGTGACGCGCGCCCAGGCTGCGCAGCACGGGCAAGAGCACGTCGGGCTTCTCGAGCAACCCGATCGCGCTGCCGATCATCGTCATCAGCCGCTCTCCCTGGTGGGCCATGTCACCACGAAACAGCGCACGCAGCGACGGGTCCGCGTCGAACAGATGGCTGTAAAACAGCGCGGCGGCCTGCGGGGCGATGGGCTGCACGCGCGCGAAACTTTCGCGGACGAGTTGGACTTGGTGGGCTTGCATCTGGATTCCTGAAGGTTGGAGCAACTGGGCACTGGCAGGTCGACTGCGGGTGCCGATGCTCTGCAACCCAGGTATCCGTCGCGTTTCAGCGGCCCGGTCTTGCGTGTTTCATTTGTTGCGGCGAGCGATGGCCGTGGAACTGGCGGGCCAAAGCGCTCAGAATCGCCAACATGACGCCACCTTCTTCCGAACCTGTACTTCTCGCTGGGAGGCGGGGTCTGGTGGAATCGCCCCGGTGGCGCAACGGGCGATGGTGGTTCGCCGACTGGACTGCTGGCGAGATCGTGGCTCTCGACGAAGACGGTAGCGCGCTCACGACTGTCGTGCAGGCACCCGCACCGCCGCTCTCCTTCGACTTCCTGCCTGACGGCAGTCTGCTGTTCGTCTCGTCGCGTGCCGGCAAACTCGTCCGCCAGACCACCGACGGCGCGCTGGCGACCTACGCGGACCTGTCATCCCTCTCGAACGGTCTGTGGAACGAGATCGTGGTGGACGGCCGTGGAAATGCCTACGTGAACGGCGAATACTTGGTGCGCGTGACGCCCGATGGCGGCGTGCAGTCCTTCGCGAAGGGCTTCGCTTTCCCGAACGGCATGGCGGTCACCCCGGACAACAGGACCTTGATCCTCGCGGAGTCGCATGGCCGATGCCTGACCGCGTTCGATATCGCGACCGACGGAGCGTTGTCGGGACGCCGGGTCTGGGCGGACCTTGGCGAAGGGACGCCGGACGGCATTTGCGTCGATGCGCACGGCTGCGTCTGGTATGCCGACGTGCCTCACCGGTGCTGTGTGCGTGTCCGTGAAGGCGGCGCGGTCCAGCAGCGCATCGATCTGGATCGCGGCGCATTCGCCTGCATGCTGGGCGGGCCGGATCGGAAGACCCTCCTGATCGCCGCCGCACGCTGGTTCGGCATGGATCGCATGGCCGAGATGGCCGGTACCGGCCAGTTGCTCGCGGTGGGGGTGGGCGTCGCCGGTGTCGGTTGGCCCTAGCAGGACGGCCTTCAGCCCTTCTTTGCCGCCTCGCCGTGGAGCCATGACAGGAACGCCTCGACCGGCGCGCGCTTCGCATGGTGAGCCGGGTACACGACGAAGTGCGCCTTGGTGCGCACGTCCTTGTCCAGGCTCAGGATCGGCTTCAGCTTTCCCTCTGCCATGTGCCGGCCGGCAATCGTGTAGCTCTCCAGGGCAACGCCCAGGCCCTGCGCGGCCGCGTCGAGCGACATCATCGCGCGGTCGAAGCGCAGGGCGAAGCGTTCCGGCGCACGCTTGTTGGTGTTGGCCTCGAACCAGTCGGACCACTGCACCACGCTGACGTTGCTCTGGATCAGCTGAACATCAAGCAGCTGCTCCGGACGCTTGAGTCGGTGCTCGCGAATGAAGGCGGGGCTCGCCAGCGGCACGATCTTCTCCTCGAACAGCGGCTCGATGACGAGGTCGGGCCACTGCGGCTTGCCATAGCGGATATCGATGTCCGCCTGCCCGAGCTTGAAGTCGCTGTGGGTGTGCGCGGCCGACAAATTGAGCGCGATGTCGGGGTAGGCCCGCGCGAAGGCAGGCAGGCGCGGGAGAAGCCACAAGCTCGCGAAGCTCGGCGTGGAGTGGACGTAGAGGCTGTTGCGCACGCCCTGGCGCAAGTCGTCGCTCGCCGCGCCGATCGCCTGTAGCGCCCCCCCGATCCGCGAGAGGTAGTGCTCGCCGGCAGCGCTCAGGCGCACGGCATGCGCACTGCGTTCGAACAGGCGCACACCCAGTTGCGATTCGAGCCGCGCCACCTGGTGGCTGATCGCGGAGGCGGTGAGATGCAGCTCCGCGGCCGCGAGCGCAAAGCTGCGGCGGCGCGCCACGGCCTCGAAGGCCTGGAGGTTCACGAAGGGCGGAATGGAGGCCATGGGGGGAACCCTCACGTCAGATGAACGCCTGTCATCTTAGGCTGAAGAGACTTCGCTTGTCGTCAAGTGATCCGGCGCGGAACATCCACCCCCAGGAACTCAGGAGACAAGGCGGCACGCAGCGCGCCAGCCACAGAGGCCACGCCGAGGGCATCGGCATCTCCGACGTTCGACCCATTGATCCACCCGCTCAAGGAGACAACCGAGATGCCGAACTCTGTGACCCATGCAGCCCACCAAGGCCGCGCGAAACTGCAAGCCAGCATCGGGAGCCTGAAGTGAGCACCGCGCTGCTGGAAGCACACCCCGTGCAACCGGACGATTCGCTCCTGGCGCGCGCCGAATCGTGGCTCGGCCATGCCATCGAGATTCCCGCCGCCGCACTGGTCGTCGGCGAAGTGGTGGTGCTGCTGGCGGGCGTGATCATGCGTTTCATCTTCAACAGCCCGATTCCCTGGGCCGACGAACTGGCGTCGATCCTGTTCCTCTGGCTGGCCAACCTGGGTGCCGCCGTGGCGCTGCGCCGGGGCTCGCACATGCGCACCACGGCACTGGTGTCGCGCTGGGGCGCACGGGCCAGGGCCTGGGCGGAAACCCTGGCGATCGCGGTGCCCTGCCTCATGCTCGTGATCCTGATCGGGCCCATGACCGAATACGCCGCCGACGAGTGGATCGTGCAGACGCCGGCCCTGTCGTGGCCGAACACGATCCGCGCCGCGGCGGTGCCTGCCGGCGCCGCGCTGATGATCGCGATCGGCCTGCTGCGCCTGGCGCGCGTCGGCATCGCCGATCTCGTGGGCGTGACTGTCACGATCGCGGCACTCGCCATCGCGCTCTATGCCGGCTCGGGCTGGCTGCAGTCCGTCGGCAACTGGAACCTGGTCATCTTCTTTGCGTTGCTGTTGGGCACCGGCGTGCTGCTCGGCGTGCCGATCGCGTTCTGCTTCGGCATGGCGACGGTCGCCTTCCTGCTCTGCGTCACTTCCACGCCGCTCGCAGTGGTCAGCGGCCGGATCGACGAGGGCATGAGTTCGCTGATCCTGCTGGCGGTGCCGCTGTTCGTCCTGCTCGGGCACCTGGTCGAGATGACCGGCATGGCCAAGGCGATGGTCGACTTCCTGGCTTCGCTGCTGGGGCATGTGCGGGGCGGCCTGAACTACGTGCTGCTCGGCGCGATGCTGCTGGTTTCCGGAATCTCCGGGGCCAAGACGGCCGACATGGCCGCCGTGGCCCCCGTGCTGCTGCCGGAGATGAAGAAGCGCGGCAACGACGAAGGCGAGCTGATTTCGCTGCTGGCCGCATCCGGCGCCATGGCCGAGACCGTTCCGCCCTCGCTGGTGTTGATCACCATCGGCTCGGTCGCAGGCATCTCGATCGGGGCGCTGTTCACCGGTGGTTTGCTGCCGGGCGTGGTGCTGGCGGTGATGCTGGCATTGCTGGCCCGCTATCGCAGCGCCGAGATCGCGGATGGGCTGAAGCGCGCACCGCTCAGCGTCATCGGCCGCACGCTGCTCGTCTCGCTGCCGGCGCTGCTGCTGCCGGTGCTGATCCGCACGGCCGTGGTCGAAGGCGTGGCCACCGCCACCGAGGTGTCGACCATCGGCATCGCCTATGCGGTGATCGCAGGCCTGTTCATCTACCGCCGCTTCGACTGGCGCCGGCTCTACCCGATGCTGGTCGACACGGCGGCCCTGTCCGGCGCGATCCTCTTCATCATCGGCACGGCCACCGGCATGTCGTGGGCGCTCACGCAATCGGGCTTCTCGCACAGCCTGGCCGACCTGATGACCAGCGTGCCCGGCGGCAAGTACGGCTTCCTTCTGGTGTCGATCGCGGCCTTCATCGTGCTCGGCAGCGTGCTCGAAGGCATCCCGGCGATGGTCCTCTTCGCGCCGCTGCTGTTTCCGGTCGCCAAGGCCATCGGCGTGCATGAAGTGCATTACGCGATGGTGATCATCCTCGCGATGGGCATCGGCCTTTTCGCCCCGCCCTTCGGCCTGGGCTACTACGCCGCCTGCACGATCGGCCGCGCAGACCCGGACGTCGCGCTCCGCCGCATCTGGCCGTATCTCGGTGCGCTGCTCATCGGCCTGCTGATCGTGGCCTTCGTGCCCTGGTTCTCCATCGGGCTGCTCTGAGCCCCCTCCCCTCACCGACTTTCAACAAGGACCCCCATGTCTGATCAGACGAACAATCTTCGCGAGCGTGCCTACCGCATCCGCCGCTTTGCCCTGCGCATGGGCGAGGTGCAGGGCCAGGGCTACATCGGCCAGGCCCTCGGCTGGGCGGATGTGCTCGCGGTGGCCTATGGCCATGCCCTCAACTACCGCGCCGCCGAACCCGAGTGGGAAGGCCGCGACCGCTTCCTGCTCTCGCACGGCCACTACGCGATTGCCTTCTACGCGGCGCTGATCGAGGGCGGGATCATCCAGGAGAGCGAACTCGAAACCTACGGCAGCGACGACAGCCGCCTGCCGATGTCGGGCATGGCCACCTACACGCCGGGCATGGAGATGTCGGGCGGTTCGCTCGGCCAGGGCCTGCCGATCGCCGTGGGCATGGCCCTCGGCCTGCGCCAGAAGAAGAACCCGGCTTTCGTCTATGTGTCGATGTCCGACGGCGAACTCGACGAAGGCTCGGTGTGGGAGGCCGCGATGGGCGCTGCGCACCATCGGTTGTCGAACCTGATCTGCCTGGTCGACATCAACAACCAGCAGGCCGACGGCCCATCGAGCAAGGTGCTCGGCTTCGAGCCGTTGGCCGACAAGTGGGCGGCCTTCGGATGGGACGTGCAGCGTGTGGACGGCAACGACATGCCGGCCGTGCTGAAGGCTTTCTGCAACGCACGCGACCTGGCCGAGGCCAAGCCGCGCGTGATCCTGTTCGACACGCTGATGGGCAAGGGCGTGCCCTTTCTGGAGCAGCGCGAGAAGAACCACTTCATCCGGGTCGACCCGCCCGAATGGCAGCAAGCGCTGCAGATCCTGGACGACGGCTGGGCCGCCACCAGTCAAACCGAAGGAGCACTCGCATGAACACCGTCGTCGCAGAAACGAAGAAGCCGCGCCTGACCACCTCGGCGATGATCGCCTCGATCGCCTCCGAGGGACAGCGCGTCAAGGCCGCACCCTTCGGCAAGGCACTGGTGGAGTTGGGTGCGCAGCGTCCGGAGGTCGTCGGCATGACGGCCGACCTGGCCAAGTACACCGACCTGCATCTGTTCGCGCAGGCCTACCCGGAGCGCTTCCACCAGATGGGCATGGCCGAGCAACTGTTGCTCGCCGCAGCGGGCGGCATGGCCAAGGAAGGGCTGGTGCCCTTTGCAACCACCTACGCCGTGTTCGGAACGCGTCGCGCGTACGACTTCATCCACCAGGTGATTGCCGAGGAGAACCTCAACGTCAAGATGTGCTTCGCGCTGCCCGGCCTGACGACCGGCTATGGCCCCAGCCACCAGGCGACGGAGGACATCGCGATGATGCGCGGCATTCCCGGGCTGACGATCGTCGATCCGTGCGACGCGCTCGACATCGAGCAGGCCGTGCCGCAGATCGCGGCGCACAAGGGGCCGGTCTACATGCGCCTCCTGCGCGGCAACGTGCCGCTGGTGCTCGACGAGTACGACTACAAGTTCGAGCTCGGCAAGGCCAGGATGCTGCGCGACGGCAATGACGTGCTGGTCATCTCCAGCGGCTTCATGACGATGCGCGCGCTCGAAGTCGCGCAGGACCTGGCCGCGGACAACGTCGGCGTAGCCGTGCTGCACTGCCCCACCATCAAGCCGCTCGACGAAGCGGCCATCGTGGAGGCCGTTCGCTACAAGCATCGCCTCGTGGTGGTCGCCGAGAACCACTCCGTCATCGGCGGCCTGGGCGAGTCCGTCGCCAGCGCGCTGCTGCGGCATCGGGTGCAGCCGGCCGGCTTCGAGCTCGCCGGCTTGCCCGACGCCTTCCTCGACGCAGGCGCCTTGCCCACGCTGCACGAACGCTACGGCATCAGCCGCGAGGCCCTGGCCGCCCGCATCCGCAAGTGGCTCGGCTGAAGCCCCGCAATCCCCTTTCGTTCAACCCACTCAACGCAACACCTCCTTGGAGACCCACATGCTTCTCGCAGACAAAGTAGCCCTCATCACCGGCGGCGCCGGCCTCAATGGACTCGGCTTCGCCACCGCCCGCATGCTGGCGGCGCAAGGCGCCCGCGTCGTGATCCTCGACCTCGAACGCGCCGACCCGGCCGGCGCGGCCGCCAAGCTCGGTCCGCAGCACCTGGGCCTGGTGGCCGACGTCACGGACAAGGCCTCCTGCGAACGCGCGGCCAAGGCGGCCGTCGAGCAATGCGGCCGCATCGACATCCTGGTCAACAACGCCGGCATCACGCAGCCGCGCAAGACGGGAGACATCACCGGCGCGGACTACGACGCGGTGCTCGACGTCAGCCTGCGCGGCACGCTCTACATGTCGCAGGCGGTGCTGCCGGCGATGCGCGCGGCCAAGACCGGTTCCATCGTCTGCATCTCGTCGGTGTCGGCGCAGCGCGGCGGCGGCATCCTGGGCGGCCCGCACTACTCGGCAGCGAAGGCCGGCGTGTTGGGCCTCGCACGCGCCATGGCGCGCGAATTCGGCATCGACGGCATCCGCGTCAATTGCGTCACGCCCGGCCTGATCGCGACCGACATCAACAAGGGACTGATCCCCGATGACCGCATGCAGGGCATCCTGGACCAGATCCCGCTGAACCGCATCGGCGAGCCGGCCGACGTCGCCGGCTGCGTCGTCTTCCTCGCCAGTCCGCTGGCCAAGTACTGCACCGGCGTCACGCTCGACGTCAACGGCGGCATGTTGATCCACTGACCGGCTGATTCACACACCCCCAAGGAGACAACGATGACAAAGCCCGAAGCCTCGCGCCCCAGCCTCACCCGCCGCCAATGCCTGGCTGGCGCGGCCGCCCTCCCCCTGGTCGGCCTGCTGCCGCGGCGCGCGCATGCCGCCGAATTCACCTACAAGCTCGCCACCGGGCAGGACCCGAGCCACCCGGTCAACAAGCGGGCGCAGGAAGCCATCGACCGCATCAAGGAAGCGACCAAGGGCCGTCTGGAGATCCGCCTCTTCCCGGCCAACCAGTTGGGCTCGGACACGGACCTGCTGGCCCAGGTGCGCAACGGCGGCGTGGAGTTCTTCAACCAGGCCAGCTCGGTGCTCTCGACCCTGGTGCCGGCGGCAGGCATCGTCAATACCGGCTTTGCCTTCACCGACTATGACCAGGTCTGGAAGGCGGTGGACGGCCCGCTCGGCAAGTACGTGCGCGGCCAGATCGACAAGGTCGGCCTGCTCACCATGTCCAAGGCCTGGGACAACGGCTTCAGGCAGATCACCACCTCCACCAAGCCGATCAACACGCCCGACGACCTGCGCGGCCTGAAGCTGCGCGTGCCTTCGGCGCCGATGCTGTCGACGCTCTTCACAGCCCTGGGCGCGAGCCCGACGCCCATCAACTTCAACGAGGTGTATTCGGCGCTGCAGACCAAGCTGGTCGAAGGCCAGGAGAACCCGCTGGCGATCATCGCCACGGCGCGCCTGTACGAGGTGCAGAAGTACTGCAGCCTGAGCAACCACGTGTGGGATGCCTACTGGATCCTCGGCAACCGCAAGGCCGTGGACCGCCTGCCCAAGGACATCCAGGAGATCGTCTTCCGCGAGTTCGACAAGTCCGCCGATGACGAGCGCGCCGACATCGCCGCACTCAGCAAGTCGCTGCGCGGCGATCTGCAGGCCAAGGGCCTCCAGTTCATCGAGCCCGACAAGAAGGCGTTCAAGGCCACCCTCGCCAAGACCACCTTCTACAAGGACTGGCGCGGCAAGTTCGGCGAAGATGCATGGAAGCTGCTCGAGGAAAGCGCAGGGTCGCTCGCATGAGTGCAGTGCTTGCCCCGAGCACCGACGCTGCGCCCGGGTCCGCGTTGTCGGAGCTTGCCAACGCGATCCGCTTCCTGGCGATCGATGCGATCGTGCGTGCGGGTGAAGGGCACCAGGGCGTGCCGCTCGGCATGGCGGAGATCGCCACCGCGCTCTACACCCGCCACTTGAAGTTCCTGCCTGCCGACCCGACGTGGCCGGATCGCGATCGCGTCGTTCTGTCGAACGGCCATGGGTCGATGCTGCTCTACGCGCTGCTGTACCTGACGGGCTACGAGGCGATCTCGATCGATCAGGTCCAGCGCTTCCGCGAGATGGGGTCGCGCTGCGAAGGCCATCCCGAGATCGCGCCCGAGCACGGCATCGAGGTGACCACCGGCCCCCTCGGCCAGGGCATCGCCAACGCCTTCGGCATGGCCGTGGCGGAGGCCTACCTCAACGCGCGCTTCGGCAGCGGCCTGGTCGACCACCACACCTACGCCTTCGTCGGCGACGGCTGCCTGCAGGAAGGCATCGGCCAGGAAATGATCTCGCTGGCCGGCCATCTTCGCCTGGGCAAGCTGGTGCTGCTGTGGGATGACAACCGCATCACCGATGACGGCAGCACCGCGCTGTCGATCAGCGAGAACGTCGCGGAGCGCTTTCGTGTGGCGGACTGGCACGTGATCGAGGTCGACGGGCACGACCTCGAAGCGGTGTCGGCGGCATTGGCTGCCACGAAGCTCGACCCCCGTCCGTCGATGATCGCCTGCCGCACAGTCATCGCACGCGGCCTCGCGCGCCTCCAGGGCCAACGCGGCGGCCACAGCGGGCGCCTGCATCCCGAAGATGCGGACATCGCCCGCAAGGAGCTCGATTGGCCGCATGCGCCGTTCGAAGTGCCCCCGTCGGTGCTGAAGCCCTGGCGCGATGCCGGCCGGCGCAGCGAAGAGAAGCACGCAGCATGGCAAGCGCGGCACGCTGCGCTTGCCCAAGCGGAGCGCGCCGAGTTCGATCGCATCATGGCCGGCGAGCTGCCCGACGGCTGGCGCGAGACGCTGCTCGGCTACAAGCGACAGGCCACGGCGCGCAGCGAATCGCCCGGCGGCATCATGATCTCGGCCGAGATCAACGACCTGCTCACGGACGTGCTGCCCGAGCGCATGGTGGGCTGCGCCGACCTCGAGGCGCCGACCAGCCACAAGCGTCGGCTCGCGGCCTTCACCGCGGCCGATCGCGGCGGCGCGTATGTGCATTGCGGCGTACGCGAACACCTGATGGGTTCCATGGCCAACGGCATGGCCGCGCATGGCGGCGTCATCCCGCTGGCGGTCACCTACCTCGCCTTCTCGGATTACGAGCGGCCCGCCATGCGCATGGCGGCGCTGATGGGCCTGCCCGTCAAGTTCGTGTTCAGCCATGATTCGATCGGCGTCGGCAAGAACGGCCCCACGCACCAGCCGGTGGAGATCCTGGCCTCGCTGCGCGCCATGCCCAACATGCTGGTGCTGCGACCGGCCGATGCGGTCGAGGCCGCGGAATGCTGGGAGGTCGCGCTCGAACACCGCAGCGGGCCCGTCACGATGGTCTTCGCGCGACAGGCGCTGCCACTCGTGCGACGCACCTACCAGGCCGACAACCTCTCGCGCCGCGGTGGCTACGTGCTGGCCGAGGCCGAAGGTGGTCCGCGCCAGGTCACGCTCATGTCGACGGGCTCCGAAGTGACGATCGCCTTGCAGGCGCGCGCACTGCTGCAGGCCCAGGGCGTGCCCACCGGCGTGGTGTCGATGCCTTGCTGGGAACTCTTCGACGCACAGGACGCGGCCTACCGGGCCTCCGTCCTGCCGCCGGGCGGCGTCCGCGTGGCCGTGGAAGCCGCCGTGCGTTTCGGATGGGACCGCTACCTGGGCGAGCGCGGCGGATTCATCGGCATGACGGGCTTCGGCGCGTCCGGTCCCGCCGACGAACTGTATGAGCACTTCGGCATCGTGCCTTCGGCGGTGGTCGCCGAGGCGAAGCGATGCCTGCAATATGAAAACTGAAACGGACATCGCCATGCAGAAGATCGTTTTCCTGGACCGCGCGACCATCGCGCCGCAGATCCAGCTGCGCCGCCCGGCCTTCGAACACCAGTACGCGGAACACGCGTTCACCGCGCCAGACGAAGTCGCCGGACGACTGGAGGGGGCGACCATCGCCATCACCAACAAGGCGCCGATCACCGCCGCCACGCTGGAGCGCCTGCCCGCGCTGCGCCTCGTGGCGGTGGCGGCCACCGGCACCGACTGCGTCGACAAGGCCGCCTGCCAGGCGCGCGGCGTCGTGGTCGTCAATATCCGCGCCTATGCCGTCAACACGGTGCCCGAGCACACCTTCGCGCTGATCCTCGCACTGCGGCGCAACCTCGTCGCCTACCGCGAGTCCGTGCTCCGTGGCCGCTGGCAGGAGTCAGGACAATTCTGCTTCTTCGACCACCCCATCCGCGACCTCGCCGGTGCGAGGCTGGGCATCATCGGCGAAGGCGTCCTTGGACAGCGCGTCGCCGAGCTTGCCCGCGCCTTCGGCATGGTGCCGCTGTTCGCCGCCCACAAAGGCAAGAGCGGGCTGGGCCCGCTGTACACGCCGTGGCAGGAGGTCCTCGAGACCAGCGACATCATCACCCTGCATTCGCCGCTGACGAAGGACACGCGCGGAATGATCGCGATGCCGGAGTTCGAGGCCATGCGGCGGCGCCCGCTGATCGTCAACACCGCGCGCGGCGGGCTTGTGGACGAGGCCGATCTGGTGCGGGCGCTGGACGCCGGTCTCATCAGCGGTGCGGGATTCGACGTCGTCGATGGCGAGCCGCCCTCCCCCGGCAACCCGCTGATGCGCGCAGCTTCGCGTCACGACGTGATCCTTACGCCGCATGTGGCGTGGGCCTCCGACGAGGCCCAGCAGGCACTGGCAGACCAGCTGATGGACAACGTCGAGAACTTCGTCGCCGGCAAGCCGACGAACGTCGTTCTCGGTGCCTACTGATCGGTCGCCTTGCTGCCGAGATGGCACGCTGTTCCAAGACGATCGCGGACTCGGGCGCTACCGTTGACTTTGCCGGCCTGAAGGCTCATGAGCGCAATACTAGGGTTTACCCTATAATCGGGGCAACACACGCATTCGGGAGTTCCCCATGTTCACCGCCTTTCTCTGCCTTCTCGCCGTCGCTGGCATCGTCGCTTCGGGTTATGTGACCACGAAGAAGCTCGACGAACTGCACTGACCGACCGGTCCCAGTTGTCTCCTCCATCGTCCCTCGATGGATTAGCCCCCTCGCAGCAATGCGATGGGGCTTTTTTACGGCCGCGAGGTACCCCTGTCTCGGTGAGCCGGCTTGAGCCGCGGCGCATGCGCCGCCAGCGGGTGCCTGTCGGCAAGGCACCCCCGCCTACATCGTTGGCAACAAGCTGCCGACACCGGTCCTTTCGCCGTGCCAGGAAGCTCCGCAGTTCGACTCTCAAAAGGGAAACTGCCGTGCCTCCTACTCTGACAGAGCGGCCAGACGATTCGCTCGGCTCCATGCCGTCGACCAATACGTCGGCCTACGCCGGTCGTTCGATGATCTTGACGGCCTTCGACCGGTTTGCCTCGCGGGTCACCCGCTGGGCCGGCTCGCCGATCGCGTTCGCGCTTGCGCTTGCGTCCGTTGTTCTCTGGGCTGCGCTCGGTCATCTCTTCGCCTATTCGGAGAATTGGCAACTCGTCATCAACACCGGCACCACCATCGTCACGTTCCTGATGGTATTCATGATCCAGCAGAGCCAGAACAAGGACAGCATCGCATTGCACCTGAAACTCAACGAGCTGCTCGCGGCAAGCAAGCAGGCGAGCAACCGCATGATCGGGATCGAGGATCTGGACGAGCAGGACCTGCGCGAGGTCGCGGAGTTCTACGTGCGCTTGGCCGCACGTGCCAAGGACGGTGGCAAAGGGAAGGAAACACACTCCATCGACGAAGAAGGAATGCCGACCGATCTTCGACCTTCCTGATGCGCGGCGAAGCATGTTGCGCTTGAACATGCGCCTCGAAGCAGCAAGAATCGAAGCGATGAAATTGCGGCTCGTCCTTGCCGTTCTCGTGACAGCTGCCGCGTTGGCAGGGTGCGGCATCTTCGGCTGCGCGGGCGTCGGGGGGACTGGCGGCTACGCAGCCGGATGCAGCGCCGGCGTTCGCTTCTGACCTCTTCCTGCCACCCGCGCGATTCATCCACGCGTCGCGTTTTCCTTCATCTTGGCAAGCGTCACTGCCAACGCTGCGCCTCCGAGCATCTTGATCAGTCCAGCGTGTTGCGCATAGAACCGTCCGACCTCATCGACGATGCCAGGCTGGGTCTTCTCCGCGTGCGAGGCGATGTCTTTCACCTGATCGGGAGACAACTGGGAGGCCTGGTCCGGCGTCAGTTGCGTCTGCCCGGGTGCCATCATCTTGCCCAGGATGCCTCCCGCGATGCCTGACAGCGCGCCCGGCCCGAGCGAGGCGAGGATCTGATTCAGCACGCCGGCCTGCTGGTTCGCGTTGGAGTGCCCGAACAGCTGCCCCACCATATCGCCGAAGGGAGGTGTCTCGTCGGAGCGCATGGCGCCAGCGACGCCGGCGCCGAGTTCCTCCTGCGATGCCGTCTTTGCCACCTCATCGAAGTGCTGCTCGGGAGCGCCCGACAGCGCGCTTTGAAGAATGTCCATCAGTCCCATGGTGCGCCCCTTTCAGTCCTTGAGATCCGCCGGAACCTTGCCCCCGTTGGCGGCGACCTTGTTCATCACCTGACGGTGCAGCCACACGTTCATCGATGCCGAATCATTGGCATCCCCGGTGTAGTGAAGTTCCTGGGCGAGTTCCTTGCGCGCCTGCAATGAACTGTCGAGGCCAAGGAGCTTCATCAGGTCGACGATCGATGTCTTCCAGTTGAGTCGTTCCGCGGACTTGGCCGCCATGCCGTCGAGCATCTGCTCGACGTCGACCTCGGCCATCGGCGCGATTGGCGCTGATGCGGATGCAGCCGGCCCTGGACTCGCGCCCGGACCTGCGGCGCCGGGCGCTGCAGGTGCCGGCTGAAGCGTCGCGGTCGTTGTGTTTGTTGTGTTGGCCGCGTGCGAAGCCGGGAAGATCTTGCTGAAGATGTTGCTGAGAATGCCCATGATGTTCCTTTGGTGCGTTGATGACGAATGACAACCTGCTCAAGCTCAATGCATGACCAGCGAGAGGAGGATGGTGAGAATGGGCGCCGGGCTGGCCGCAACAATGGCCGCTTCTGATGGGAGCATGAGGTTTCTCCGTGAGGCGTTGGTGACACATGGGGACACCGGAGCCGCGCTGCGTTGGTAGGAAACAAGCCCGTCCGTGCGGAGGCGCTATTCCATTCCTGTGGCTATCAAACAGGCAACCCGTTTCGCCTGTTTCACAGGGCAATAACCCGCTTCACCTTGCCACTGCGACCGCGCAGCCCCGTCTCGCCGCTACGGCACTTGATGTGGACGCCGTCCGCGCCCTGCCCCACCAGAAAATGCGCCAGCACCTCCCGCGCCCGCTCCAGGCTCGAATCGGCTGTCTTGCCACGCAAACCCGTGCGCAGCAGCAGACGGCAGGCCCCTTGTTGCTCCAACTGAAAGTCGAACAGATCGGCTTCATCCTCCAGCACCGTGCTCAGGGCAAGCGGCGAGATATGGATCGTGCGCGCCCCGGGTCGAGCAAATTCCAAGGTGTCGTCGTTGCGTCCCTCGACCTCGATGGTCGGATGATGAGAGCCGCACGCACAGGGCGCGGCGTGCAACGTCACGCGGTCGCCCAGGTCGAAGCGGATCAGGGGTTGCACATGGTTGGCGAGGTTGGTCAGCAGGACCGTTGCACCGGCCTCCCCGACCGGCACCGCGCGGCCACGCGCGTCGACCGATTCGAGGATCGCCCAATCGCTGTTCAAGTGCAGGCTGCCGCAACGGCACTCGAAGGCCAAAGGGAGGAATTCCGAAGTACCGTAACTGTTGGTCACGCGGCAGTGCAGTGCCTGCTGCACATGCTCGCGGGTCGCCGCCGAGAGGTTTTCCCCACCCGTCCATACCTCGCCGGGGGCCGCGTCAAGCCGTCCGGCGAGCCGCTCTTCCGCCAACAGCACGGCGACGCTCGGATAGGTGGCGACCACTGTCGGCGCCAGCGCATTGAGTTCCGCGACCAGATCGCCGGCCGACTGCAGGAAGGAGATGCCGTGCAGGCCGCCAGCCATGGTCGGATTCAGGCGACGCAGGCGCTCCATCGACACCCAACTCGCGAAGTGTCCGCCCGTCGCGCCAACGAAGGCGACGCGCTCCCCGGCGGACCAGGGGTTGGCCGTCCTCTGAAGCGCGGGCCCGCGCCAGAAGCCGAGCGCGTCATACACCGCCATCGCCTTGGGATCCTGCACGAAAACCGCCGGTTCGCCGCTGCTGCCCGAACTCTCCCAGACCACGTAGCGGTCCATGAAAGGATCGGCAATGCGGGCGCGGTTGGATGCGAAGCGCCGAAGCGCATCGAGGCGTAGCGTCGGATCGGTGACCCAGTCTTCGAATCGGTCCATCAGTTCGGCCTTGTGCGCGATCGGAAGATCAGCGAGACACGAACGCGCCGGATCGCGGCCCGCGAAGACCTTGCGATAGTGCGCCGACCCGCGGGCCGCTGAACTCAGGAGGCTGGCCAGACGCTGCGCCCGGAGGCCGGCAAGCAGCGCCGCGCGCGCATGCGAAGCCCATGCGACGTCTACGGAGACGCAACTCGTCAGCCAGGGATCGAAGGGAGGCAGCATGAGGTGATGACGAACGCCCGCTGGTGATGAAGAAAGATCCGTCTGAGCGCTACCTGGCTTGCCGACTTTGGCAGTACTCGAAAAATGCTTCCAGCTCCGTTGATTTGTCGAACACCCGATCCGCGCCGGCCTCCTTGAAGGCGAGGCGCGTCGCCTGCGTCGGATAGTTGGTGAGGACGACCACACGCTGCTCGGACTCGCGACCGTCGCACCACCGCACAACGCCGATGCCCGTACCTTCCTTCAGGAAAAAATCCACGACAGCGAGATCCCACTTCTTCTTGTGATGCGCCAGCCAGTCGATCGCTTCACCCTCGGATTCGGCGATGCCAATCACGCGCGCGCAGCCGAGTTCTTCAAGAGCAGGGATGAGGTTCTCTCTGATCTGAGGGTTATCTTCGACGAGAAAAACGGAAATTGCCATATCGTGTCCCTGTAGAGCTCAAACTAAGGACGACGCCAGAAGGCGGCCGTGAGCCCTGAAGCCCTGTCGACGTAGGCGCTTTCGGCACGGGCGGATTCGCGAACTCGCGCGCAACGCAAAAAACACGCGGCCCTTAAGTTCGGTAGCGCACAGAGCGAACCTATACTTTGCGATGCTGGCGCCTTCCCGGTGCCACATGGCCAAGGTACATCGGATGGTCGACTTTGCGGACGTCTTGAAAAACGGTCTGTTGGCGGCCTTGCCGGAGGCGGAACTCCAGCGCTGGCTTCCGCAGTTCGAAGAGGTCGAGCTGCCTCTCGGACACGTGCTGTACGAGCCCGGCGCGACCATCACGCACGTCTACTTCCCGACGACCGCGATCGTCTCGCTGCTCTACCTGCTGGAGAACGGCGGGTCGGCGGAAATCGCAGTGGTCGGCCACGAGGGGATCGTGGGCATTGCCCTTTTCATGGGCGGCGGCTCTACGCCCAACCGCGCGATCGTCCAGAGCGGCGGCAAGGGTCTGCGGCTTGGCGCCAAGGCGGTGACCGAAGAGTTCAACCGTGCAGGTCCGGTGTTGCATCTCCTGCTGCGGTACACGCAGGCCCTCATTGCCCAGATGTCCCAGACAGCAGTGTGCAACCGCCACCACGAGCTGGACCAGCAGTTGTGCCGCTGGCTCTTGCTGAGCCTGGACCGTCTGCCCAGCAACGATCTGGTGATGACGCAGGAGCTGATCGCCAACATGCTGGGTGTGCGGCGCGAAGGCGTCACCGAGGCAGCGATGAAGCTGCAGGCAGACGGATTGATACGCTACTCGCGCGGACGCATCAAGGTCCTCGACCGGCCAGGGATCGAGGCTCGATCGTGCGAGTGCTATGCCGTGGTGAAGCAAGAGTACGACCGCCTCCTGCCGGACAAGCAGGCGACCTGACGCAGCACGCGCTCAGAAGGCGCATACTGGTTGCACCCCTCGACACGGCAGTCTCCACATAACAGTTCTCCGGTTTCCCCGTCACTCGGCGGCGCCACGCGCTCGGAGCACTTCTTGGCCAAAGTCGACAACCAGCTGATCAAGCTGCTGCCTCGCGGCGACCGACAGAAGCTGTTCTCCGCGAGCGATACCTTCGAACTCATCCTGAATGAGGTCCTCTCCGAACCGGGCGACAAGACGCGCTTCGCCTACTTCCCGAACGCTGGATTTGTCTCGCTCGTGATGCCGATGGAGGACCGGGCAGGCCTCGAGGTCGGAATGGTGGGTCGCGAAGGAATGGTCGGGGTGCACGCCGCCCTGGGAGTAGCGGTCGCGCCCCTGCGCGCGATCGTTCAAGGCCAGGGCTTCGCATTGCGCATCCCGGCCGAGGCCCTTCGCGCGCAACTCGGGGACAGTCCGGAACTGCGCCGGGTGCTGCATCGCTACGTCCATGTGCTCATGACGCAACTTGCCACCTCGGCCGCATGCCTGCGCCACCATCAGATCGGGCCGCGCCTGGCGCGCTGGCTTCTCATGACGCAGGACCGGGCATGCTCCGATCACTTTCGCGTGACACAGGAACTGCTGGCATACCTGCTGGGCGTGCGCCGCGTCGGCATCACCGCTGCCGCTGGCGCGCTGCAGCATGACGGTCTCATTCGATATGCGCGGGGCCACCTCACCGTGCTGGACCGCTCCGGACTGGAAAAAATTTCCTGCTACTGCTACGCGTCGGACCGTCGGGGATACAGCGAAATTCTTGGATGAGGATGCGTCATATTGTGCCAATGTACGGTGACGCACATAGGGCGCAGGCCCGAAGTCCTATCGTTGGGGTCGAGAACACCAGACGGGACCGAAGTGATCTCTCCACGCCCCTCCACCTCCCCCAACGAGAGTGCCAATACGCCGCGCATGGACGACCCACACGCCAGGCTCCGCGCGAGACTGCGGTGGGCAGTTGCCTGCGAGCGGCTCGACTTCGCCTTGACCCCGCGACCCGATGACGATCGCTCCATGGACCTGGAGCTTGCCATCAGTTTGGTGCAGGCTGCACTAGAAGAGGTCCGCGAGGCGTTCCGGTATTCGCGCTAAGGAGCAGCCGCGTCATGGCACGGCGCAGCACGTCTCGACCGGCGCCTGCAGGAACTCGCGACCTTCTGTAGGCCAATGTCGACGACCGACTTTCCCCCCCTCCGTGGGCGGTACCGCGCACCTATAGTCCATCGATCACAACCCACGGAGAAGATCCATGAACAAATACCTCGTTGCGCTGGCTGCCTCGCTCACTGTCTTCGCAGCAAGCGCGCAAGTTGGCACGGCCGCCAAAGAGGCCGGCAAGGCCACGGCCGAAACGGCAAAGCAAGGCGCGGAGAACACCAAGGCCGCGGTGACCAGCGAACCCTCGAGCTCCGTGCATTCCGCGAAAGCCAAGAGTCACAAGGCCAAGGCCAGTCATGCGGGCAAGAAGGCCAAGACAGCTGCAAAGAACACGGTGAGCTGACGTCCGGGGCCGGAGGCCGGCCCTGACCGTCCTCCGCCGCCCATGCTCGCGGCCTTGCGGAGCATCTCCACGAAAGGGTTCTCCCATGACTCCGAGTCGCCAACACCTTTCGATCACGGTGGATGACAGCACCGTCGACGGAGAGCTGGTGACCGCGCCCTCGCTGCTGCCGGGCATCCTCCTCGTGCATGGCTGGGACAGCGATCAGGCGCACTATCAGTCGCGGGCCGAGGACATGGCTGCCCTCGGCTGCATTTGCCTGACCTTCGACCTGCGCGGACACGGTCGACAAGAGGCGCTCCGCAAGTCCGTCACGCGCGAACAGAACCTGCGGGATGTGCTGGCCGCGTTCGACACGCTGACGCATCACGCATCGATCGATCCGCAGCGCGTCGGCATCGTGGGCACGAGCTACGGCGGCTACCTGGCAGCCATCGTCAGCGGGATGCGCGACGTGCGGTGGCTGGCCCTGCGCGTTCCGGCGCCCTACCCGGACGAAGGATGGGACTTGCCCAAGTTCTCCCTCGACCGTGCAGCGCTCGATGCCTACCGTTCACGGGTCCAGCCACCCGGCGCGGACCGCGCGCTCTCGGCATGCCTGGCCTTTCGCGGCGATGCCCTGGTCGTCGGATCGGCAAACGACGACACCGTGCCCGCGACAGGCATCGCGAGCTATGTGCTGTCGTTCAGGAACGCGCGGTCGCTGACGCATCGCAGCCTGGAAGGTGCGGACCATGCGTTGTCCGACGATCGAAGCCGGCGGGCCTACGATCTGTTGCTCTGGGGATGGTTGACCGAAATGATCCTCGGTGCGCGCAGGCCACTGCTCGGCTGAATGGGCGGGTGGCTACCAGGTGCTCTGCGGAAAGTGCCCCACCGGATACGCCTGATTGTCGTGCTCGATGCGAAACGGCGACTGCACCTGAGTAAGGCTATGCCGGTGCACCAGATGATCCGCCAGGATCTCCTGCACGGGGTGGTCGACGACGACCTCCCTCGGGTAGTCCGAGCGATGCGAAAGGTGAACGTGCAGGCCAGCCATGGCGGCATTCAAATCGTCCGCCAGCACCCTCTTCTTGTGCCAGTTGTTACGGTTGATCCGCCTCCACACAAACACGAACGTGCTGCCCATCGTAGTTTCCCCATGCATCGGCGCCCGGCGACCGGGCGAGGACTTTACTGCGCGCGCCGCCGCTTCGCAACGGTAGTTCATCCAGAAATGGGCGCAGTTTCGGTGCGGTCGAACGAGCAAACTCCGTGCCGAGCGAAGCCTGCGCCGTCGAGGCCTCACGCCTCGTCAGAATCGCTCGATCGGACACGCGTTGACAACCGCCTCGGGCTTTGCGCTTGTCCGCGGCCTGGCTGTCACTGCGCTTGCCTGGCATCGCGCCGCACCGCTTGCGGCGGCACGCCAATGCCGCGCATGAAGGCCTCGCGCATATGACGCCGATCACGAAAACCTGTTTCCCTGGCCACCACTTCCAGCGGGTGCCGGCTGCTCTCGATCATCAGCCTTGCAGCTTCGAGTCGGAGCCCCTCGACCGCCTTGGCGGGTGATTGCCCCGTTTCGGCCGTGAACACGCGGCTGAACTGGCGTGGGCTGAGGCGCGCGGCCTCGGCCAGCTGCTCCACGCTCAGTGGCTGCGCGAGGTTGCGCCGCGCATGTTCCAGCGCCTGCTGGATGCGGTCTGATTTGGGTGCGAGCTTGAGCAACTCGGAGTGCTGCGATTGCCCGCCCAGGCGGCGCTGGTGCATGACCAGCTGGTGCGCCACCGAGCGCGCCACCTCGGCCCCCAGATCGTTCTCCACCAACGCCAGTGCCAGATCCAGCTCTGCCGTCATGCCCGCAGACGTCCACACCGATTCGTCGGCGATATAGATGCGGTCGGCCTCGACCTGGGCGCGGGGGTGGCGCTGCTGCAGGACTGGCGCCCATGCCCAGTGCGTCGTGACGCGTCGCCCGTCGAGCAGGCCCGCATCGCCCAGAACGAAGGCCCCGGTGCACAAGCCGGCAATGCGCCGCGCGCGCGCGGCGATCTTGCCCACCAGCCGCGGCAACTCAGGCGGCAGGGGCATCGATGGCGGCGCGGAGACCCCGGCCACCAGCCAGGTGTCGGCACTGCTGCGCCCCGTGAGCGGCCGCGCGTTGACGCTGACGCCGGCCGATGCACGCACCGCACCGCCCAGCGCGTAGTTCTCCACGCTGTAGTAGGGCTGGCGCAACACCACGTTGGCGAACTCGAACACGGCATGCGTGGCTAAGGCCATGACCTGAAAACCTTCGGGGAGCACATAGCCGATGCGGCGCATGAGAATTTTCCGTTTTGTGAACATGTCCTGTTTCATGACTATATACGTCATTTACGCCATAGAGCGCAGCGTGCACGATGCCCCTCATCGAGACCAGGCCTCACTCACTACGCTTTCCCGGCGGGGAACCGCCACCCTCGCCTCGCAGACCAATCACTTCAAGGAATGACCCCATGAAAGCCCTCATCTCCGCCTATGCGCGCTCGCCCTTTCACTTCGCCCGCAAGGGCCGCCTTGCCGAGGTGCGGCCGGACACGCTGGCCGCGCAGGTCGTGCAAGGCCTGCTGAAGCGCACCGACCTGGACCCGGCGCTGCTGGAGGACGTGATCCTCGGCTGCGCCTACCCCGAGGCCGCGCAGGGCAACAACCTGGCGCGCATCGTCGGCCTGCTGGCCGGCCTGCCGGAGGCCGTGGGCGGCATGACGGTGAACCGCTTCTGCGGCTCGTCGATGCAGGCGGTGCACATCGCCGCGGCGCAGATCGAGGCGGGCATGGGCGACGCCTTCCTGTGCGTGGGCGTCGAATCGATGACGATGGTGCCGCAGGGCGGCTTCAACTTTTCGCCCAATCCCGAACTGAAAGCCAACAGCGCTGCCTATCTGTCCATGGGCGAAACGGCAGAGAACGTGGCGCAGCGCTGGAATGTGAACCGCGAGGACCAGGACCGGCTGGCGCTCCAGTCGCACCAGAAAGCTGCCGCCGCCCGGGAGCAAGGCCGTCTGGCCGATGAGATCGTGCCGATTCGCCTGCCCAATGGCGAACTGGTCGATGCCGACGGCTGCATCCGCCCCGGCACCACGCTGGAGGCGCTGGCCGCCCTGAAGCCGGCTTTCCGGCCCGATGGTGTGGTGACGGCCGGTACCTCGTCGCCACTGACCGATGGCGCTGCCGCGGTGCTGGTCGTGAGCGACGATTTTGCGCAGCGCCACGGGCTGCAAGCGCTGGCGCGCGTGCGCAGCTTCGCGACGGTCGGCGTCGATCCGGCCATCATGGGCATCGGCCCGATCCCCGCCACGCGCAAGGCACTGGCGCGCGCCGGCCTGACGGTGGCCGATCTGGACGTGGTCGAGATCAACGAGGCGTTCTCTTCGCAGGCGCTGGCCTGCATCCGCGACCTGGGGCTGGACATGGAAACGGTGAATGTCGACGGCGGCGGCATGGCCATCGGCCATCCGCTGGGCGCCACCGGCGCGCGCATCACCGGCAAGGCCGCCGCGCTGTTGGCGCGTCATCAGGGCCGCTATGCCCTTTCCACGCAGTGCATCGGCGGCGGACAAGGCATCGCCACGGTGCTCGAACGGCCTTGAGACACTGCCTCCCTGAACACGCCGAGCACTCCGTCCTAAAAGGTGGCAAATACGACATTGCGGCCATCCGCCCCTCTGCGTATTCTTCTCTTCAAGTCGATGCATTTGGCGTCGACCCTTGAACAAACGCCGATGAAGGACATCCCCATGATCAGCCGCAAACTCTTCGCCGCCGCCAGCCTCGCCCTGGCAGCGCTCACCACCCAAGCCGAGCCGGTCAAGGTTCGCGACTTCGACGTCTTCGTGGACCCGCCCACGGCCTTCGTCTTCGTCAAGCTTTCACAAGGGTGGAAGTTCGTCGGCAAGATCGACCCCAAGGCGCTCGCCGACCTGCCAGCGACAGTGCACACCTCGCTGCTGTCGCCGGACCAGGACGAGCAAACCGCAGATTCCGGGCGCTCGACCGGCCTCGTCAAGTGACGTCGGCGGCGGCCCTTGGGTCGCGCACCCGCGGGCACTGACCGGCGGCTTCCTCCACGAGCGCCACGCGGAGTCCCCGCACACCGCGCAGTGCGTTCAGGCCGGTCCGTCGAGGACGATCTGCCCGGCAGTCAGCGTGTTGACGGAAGCGCCGGCAATCTCCATCAGCACGCTGGCACGGTCGGCGGCCATGTAAGCCGTGAGGTGCTGTACCGGGCGCTCATCCATATCGTGCATCAGGCGCACCAGTTTCAGGATCGGCGCGCCAACTTCGGTGCGTAGCAGGCCTGCGCGCAGCGGGTCGCCGACAGTCGCACTGATTTCCTGCACCACGCGTCCGAACTCGACACCCTGTGCCATCAGGATTTCGTAGAGCGCCTTCTTCCTGAGGGCCGCTTCGGTGACGCGTTTGCCCAGGTGCGCCGGCACCCAGGCATCGGTCAGCATGGCCGGCTCGCCCTTGCGGTTGATGCGCAACCGCAGTGCATGCATCGCTTTTTCGCCGGCCGCCAATTGCAGCAGGAGACCGACGTCGCGGGGCGGCACGGCCTGCTCGACCTGCAGCACCTGCACCACCGTCTCCGTTGCAGTCTGGCGCAGGCTGTCGATCACGCTCAGGCTGGGCGCCGGGCGCGCCAGCGCAGGCGCACCCAGCACGAATGTGCCGCGGCCATGTCGACGCTCGACCACCCCCAATGCCGCCAGATCGGCCAGCGCGCGCCGCACCGTGATGCGCGACACGCCGAAGCGCTCGCACAGCGCTTCTTCGTTCGGCAATGCGCCGTCGGGAAACAGCCCGCGCGAGATCTCGTCGCGCAGCACCAGGAAGATCTGGCGATGCAGCGCGGTGCCTCTTGCGGCGTTCAAGGGTGTGGGGGTGGCGGTCGACGTGTTCATGGGGCGAAGGATAACGGGTTGACATGTCGTTATGTTGTGATATTCTTAATACAACTTGACGTGGCACCACCCGATGCCGCCCGCCGACGACTCCGCGAAAGGCCCTCCCCCCATGACGACTCCCTCCCTCCGCGAACAACTCGCCGCGCCCGGCATGGTGATCGCCCCCGGCGCCTACGACGGCATCGGCGCACGCCTGATCGAACAGGCCGGCTTCAGCGCGGTCTACATGACCGGCGCCGGCACCTCGGCGGCGCGCGGCTATCCCGACTTCGGTCTGCTCGACATGGGCGAGATGGTGGCGAACGCAGGCGCCATGGCGCGCGCCATCAACGTCCCGCTGATCGCCGACGCCGACACCGGCTACGGCAACGAGCTGAACGTGACGCGCACCGTGCGCGAGTACGAGCTGCGTGGCGTGGCCGCCATCCACATCGAGGACCAGGTCGCGCCCAAGCGCTGCGGCCATCTCGATGGCAAGGAAGTGGTGTCGCGCGAGGAGTTCGTCTCCAAGATCCGCGCCGCGGTCGAGGCGCGACGCTCGAAGGAATTCCTCATCATCGCCCGCACCGATTCGCGCGCCATGATGAGCATGGACGAAGCCATCTGGCGCGGCAATGCGGCCCTGGAGGCCGGCGCCGACATGGTCTTCGTCGAGGCCACGCAAACACTGGAGGAAGTGGCCGCCGTACCCAGGAACGTCCGTGGGCCGTGCCTTCTGAACGTGGTGCCCGGCGGCCGCACGCCGATCTTCGATCTGCGCGAAGCCGAGGCCATGGGCTACAAGCTCGCGATCCTGCCCGGCCTGATGCTGGTCGCCGCCATCCAGGCCGGCGACGCCGCGCTGGCCCAACTGAAGGCCACGCGCAAGCCGCCGGAGGTGACGCAGAACGTGGCGCAGACCTTCCGCCGTTTCGGCGCCGACGAATGGGATGCACTGCGCACGCGTTTCAACGCGGGCGCCACCATGGACGGCACGCGTTTCAACGCGGGCGCCAGCATGGACGGCACGCGTTCAAGCGCCGGCTCGACGACGGAAAAGAAGTGAGCCGGCGATGACTGCGCGCACACTCTTCGACAAACTTTGGGACGCCCACGTCATTCGCGACCTCGGCGATGGATGGGCACTGCTGCACATCGATCGCCATCTGCTGCACGACCTGTCGGGCCCTCCCGCGCTGGCCGAAGTCACCGGCCGCGGCATGAAGCTGCACGACCCTGAACTGGTGTTCGCGACGCCCGACCATTCGATGTCGAGCCTGCCTGGTCGCAACGGCCTCACCTACGTGCCCGGCGGAAAGCTCTGGACCGCGCTGCGCGACCGCACGCGCTCGGCGGGCGTGCGCCTGTTCGATCTGGGGCAGCCGGGCCAGGGCATCGTGCATGTGATGGGCCCGGAGCTCGGCATCGTGCTGCCCGGACTCACCGTGATCTGCGGCGACAGCCACACCTGCACCAACGGCGGACTGGGCGCGATGGCCTTCGGCGTCGGTTCCTCGGAGAGCACGCACGCGCTTGCGACGCAGACCCTGCGCCAGCAGAAGCCAAGGCAGATGCGCATCCGTTGCGAAGGCACCCTACGCGCCGGCGTCACCGCCAAGGACCTGGCGCTGCACATCATCGGCAAGCTCGGCGCCGCGGCAGGCGTTGCGCATGCCATCGAGTTCGCCGGCCCGACGATCGAGGCGATGGAGGTCGAAGGCCGGCTGACCCTTTGCAACCTGTCGGTCGAACTCGGCGCGCGCTTCGGCATGGTGGCACCCGACCAGCGCACATTCGACTACCTGCGCGGCCGTCCGTTTGCGCCGCAGGGCGAGGCCTTCGACGCGGCCGTCGCACAGTGGCGCGAGCTGCCGACCGACGCCGTCGCACGCTTCGATCGCGAGGAAATCATCGACGCGTCGGCCGTGCGCCCGACCATCACCTGGGGCACCAGCCCCGAGCACGCGATCGCGATCGACGGCCGCGTGCCCGATCCGCGCGATGCGGCGGACGAAGCGCAGCGCGGCACGCTCGCCGCTGCGCTCGACTACATGGGTCTGCAGGCAGGCCAGGCGATCGCCGGCACGCCGGTCGACTGGGTGTTCATCGGCTCATGCGCCAACTCGCGCATCACCGACCTGCGCGCCGCTGCCGCCGTCGTGCGCGGCAAGCATGTCGCGGCCGGCGTCACGGCTTGGGTCGTGCCCGGATCGGAAAACGTCAAGCGCGCCGCCGAAGCCGAGGGCCTGCACGATGTCTTCAAGGCGGCCGGCTTCGCCTGGCGCGAGCCCGGCTGCAGCATGTGCGTGGCGGCCAACGGCGAGCAGGTGCCGCCGCAGCAACGCTCAGTCTCGACCTCGAACCGCAACTTCGTCGGACGGCAGGGACCGGGCGCGCGCACCCACCTCGCCAGCCCGGCGATGGCCGCGGCCGCCGCCATCGCCGGCGTCATCACCGATCTCGCACAGGCCTGAACATGTCGATGCAACCCTTCACCATCGTCACCGGCGCGGCACCCTACCTGTCGCGCGCCAACATCGACACCGACGTCATCATCCGGATCGAACGCCTGACCTCGCTCGCACGCGAAGAACTCGGCCCGTATGCGATGGAAGCGCTGCGCTACCGCGAGGACGGCAGCGAGGACCCGGACTTCATCCTGAACCAGCCTGCGTTCCGCGGCGCGCCGATCCTCCTGGCCGGCGACAACTTCGGCTGCGGTTCATCGCGCGAAGGCGCGGTGTGGGCGCTGCAGGGCATCGGCGTGCGCTGCGTGATCGCGCCGAGCTTCGGAGACATCTTCTACAGCAACTGCTTCCAGAACGGCGTGCTGCCCATCCGGTTGCCGGCGGCCGAGGTCGAGGCCTTCGCCGCCGCGTGCGCCGGCGGCGCGGCGATGACGGTCGACCTGACAAGGCGCAAGTTGATGGCGCCCCACGGCACCGAGTCGGGCTTCGTGGTCGACCCACTGCGTCGCGAGGGCTTGCTGCACGGCCTGGACGACATCGGCCTCACGATGAAGGACGACGCGCTGATCCGTGAATGGCAGCAGGCCGATCGCATCCGTCGCCCGTGGGCTTGGCCGAGCGCCACGGTCGCCGTCGGCTGAGCCACCGGCGTACGCCCGATCCCTCAAGACGACAGGCGCCCGCAGCGACCGCGCCGCTGCGACGACGAAGCAATCCCTCGCCGAACAAGGCGAAGTGCAAAGACCCATCACGGAGACAAACCGATGCCCGCTTTCCTTCTCACCCTCTCGCTGCGGCGCCGCGCCGTCGCTGCGTTCGCCCTGGCCGCCTGCATGCCCGTCGCAGCCCTCGCCGCCGACTGGAAACCCGATCACCCCGTGACGCTGGTGGTGCCCTACAGCCCCGGTGGAGGCACCGATGCGCAGACGCGTGTCGTGGCGAAGGAACTGCAGCAGATCTGGGGCCAACCGGTGATCGTCGAAAACGTGCCCGGCGCCGACGGCGTCATCGGCACGCGCAAGGTGATCGATGCCAAGCCGAACGGCCTGACGCTGCTGGTGCAGTTGCCGTCGCTGACGCTGATCAAGCATCTGCCCACCTTCAAGGGCACCGACCCGCTGGCGCAACTGGCGCCGGTGTCGGCCTTCTCCGCCCTGCCCGGCGTGGTGACGGCCAACGCGGCATTGCCGGTCAAGTCGATGGAGCAACTGGTGCGCTACTGCAAGAGCGCCGCCACGCCCTGTTCGGTCGGCACCACCGAGAACATGGCCCGGCTGCAGGCGCGCATCATGGGTGAAGAGAGCGCACTGCCGACGCTGGTGGTCGCCAACTACAAGGGCGGCGGGCAGATGATCACCGACCTGGTGGCCAACAACATCTCGTTCGCCATCGCCGGCAGCACCGCCGTGCTCCCCTTCGTCAAGACCGGCGCGCTCAGGGTCGTGATGACGATGGGCGACAAGCGCTCGGCCGTGCTGCCCGACGTGCCGACCGCGATCGAGGCCGGCTATCCGAGCTTCGACGCGACCACCTGGTATGGCCTCTTCGCGCCGAAGGGCACGCCCGTCGAGATCCAGGAGGGCATCGCCGCCGCCGTGCGCCAGGCGGTCAAGAGCGAGGACGTGCGCAAGTCCCTGTTCACGATCGGCGCCGAGCCGGTCGGCAACACGCCGGCCGAGTTCGCGGCCATGGTGCAGCGTGAAGCGAAGCGTATCGATGCCCAGGTGAAGCGCTTCCCGCTCGACTGACGCCCATCCATCCATCGTTTCGAGGAGTTCGAACCCGTGATCACCGCCCCCACATCCGCCGCCATCGGCCGCGACGCCGCTGCCTGGCGCGCCATCGACCTGGAGCGCGACACCGCGCGCTGGACGCTGCACTTCGACGACGCCGAGCGCGCCGATCTGCTGCAGGTGCTGCGCGCGGCGCATCGCCCGGGCCAGCCGCTGCTGGCCTACCGGCGCAGCGACTTCCCCTTCGGCGCCGCGTCGCTCGCCAAGATCCGGCGTGCCGTCGACGAGGCACAGCACGGCCTGGGCGTGGCGTTGATCAAGGGCTTCCCGCGCGAGGGCCTCGCGCCGGACGAGTTCGAGTTGCTGACCTGGGCGGTCGGATTGCATTTCGGCGTCGCCCGGCCGCAGGACAGGATGACGCGCTACATCAACCGCGTGCAGGACGTCGGCACCGTCTACCGCAGCCCGACCGGGCGCGGCTACTCGTCCAACGCCGAGCTCGACTTCCACGTCGACGGCGCCGACATCGTGCTGCTCAGTTGCTACAACCAGGCGCCGGTCGGCGGCGACAGCATGTGCGCCAGCGCCATCGCCGCCTGGCGCCAGTTGCTGGCCGAGCGCCCCGACCTGGCCGAGGTGCTGCGCGAGCCGCTGCCTTTCAGCCGCCAGGGCGAACAGGCCGAGGGATTGGCGCCGTTCCGCCTGATGCCGGTGTACGGCGAACTGGGGGACGACGTGTTCTGCATGTGGGTGCGCAACCGCGTCGAGCAGGGCGAGAAGCTCCCCGGTGCGCCGCGCGTCACCGCCCTCCAGCGCGAGGCCATGGATCTCCTCGACGCCATCGTGCGCCGGCCCGACTTCATGTACTCGATGCGGCTGGAGCCGGGCGACCTGCAGATCCTCAGCAACTTCACCGCGCTGCATTCGCGCACCCAGTTTCAGGACGTGGAGGAGCCGGACAAGAAGCGCCTCCTGTTCCGCCTGTGGCTGGCGACGCCGGATTCGCCGCGCCTGCCGGCCGGCTGGAACGGCTTCTACGAATCGATCGAGCCGGGCGTGGTGCGCGGAGGCGCCTACGGCCAGCACTACGACGACGCCTGCCGCCAATTCGATGCCGAGCAGGCGCATGCCATGGGCATGGCGCTCGGCCCGCGCTTTTCCGACTGAACCTTGAATCCCACCTGGAGACGACATGAGCAGACTCGACATCGCCGGCGACGCCCGCCGCACCATCGACGTGATCAAGCGCGGCGGCATCGCCATCGTGCCGAACGACACCGGCTACGCCTGCTGCGGCGCGTCGATGGACCCGCTGAAGAAGATCTACGACACCAAGCGCCGCGGCAGCCACAAGCGCAACGCGATGGCCGGCGACCTGGTCACGCAGCGCGAGCTGCACACGCTCAGCCCGCGCGCGCAGGAGATGGTCGAGGCGGTGGTCGTCGACCACGACCTGCCGCTGGGCGTCATCGGCAGCTTCAGGCCGGACCATCCGCTGCTGCGCAAGCTCGACGACGAGGCGGTCAAGGCCAGCACCGCCGTCGGCACCATCGGCATGCTGCTCAACGCCGGCCCGTTCCACAAGGAGCTGACGCGCCTCAGCCGCGAAGAGGTGGTGCCGCTGTTCGGCTCGTCGGCCAACCTCACCGGAACCGGCACGCGCTTCTCCGTCGAGGAGATCCCCGACGAACTCAAGCGGATCGCGGACATCACCATCGACTACGGCCTGCGCCGCTATCACACCTACCGGCGCGCCGGCACGCTGATCAACTTCGACACCATGCAGGTGGTGCGCATCGGCGCCTGCTACGAGTTGATCTCGGGTGTGCTCAAGCGCTGGTTCGATGTCGACCTGCCGGCCGACCCAGGCGTCGACGCGTTGCCCTCGGGGCACCTCAACGAGTTCGCGCTCAAGAACGTCCAGTAGCACCGCCATGGACTCGAACCTTTTCAATCCCGCACGCCGCACCGTCCTGGCCGGTGGCCTCGGCGGCGCGGCGCTGGCCTTGTGGGGCACCCGCGCACACGCGCAGGCCTGGCCCGCCCGGCCGGTGCGCGTGCTGCTGGGCTACACGCCCGGCGGTGCCGCCGACGTGACCGCGCGCGAGGTGATGACACCGCTCGGCAGGCTGCTCGGCCAGCCGGTCGTGATCGACTACAAGGCCGGCGCCAGCGGCACCATCGCGGGCGCCGAGGTGGTGCGCGCCCCACCCGACGGCTACACGCTGGGCCTGCTCGACAACGCGCCGCTGACCATCGTGCCGGCGCTGCGCAATGTCGGGTACGACCCGCTTACCGGTTTCGCGCCGGTCGCGATGGTGTCGCAGCTGCCGCAAGTACTGGTGGCGCCGCCCTCCGCCGGTGTCGCCACCGTGCAGGACCTGATCGCATTGATGCGCAAGGAGCCCGGCAAGCTGAGCTACGCCTCGGGCGGGTCGGGCAGCGTTGGCCACCTGGCGGCCGAGCTGTTCAAGTCGCGCACCGACACGTTCGCGGTGCACGTGCCGTACCGCGGCGGCGCGCCGGCCATCACCGCGCTGCTCGGGGGCGATGTCCAGTTCGCCTTTCTTACTGCATCGGCGACCGGGCCGTTCATCTCCAGCGGCAAGCTCAAGGCGCTGGGCGTGAGTTCGCTCACTCGCATGCCCTCGCTGCCCCATGTGCCGACCATCGCCGAATCCGGCGTGCAAGGCTTCGACGCGCCCGGCTGGTTCGCGCTGATGGGCCCGGCGGGCCTGCCGGAGCCCGTCGTCCTCGCCATTCGCAAGGCCCTGGCCGAAGTGCTTGCGTCACCGGGCATGGCCAGCCGGCTCGAAGCGCTGGGTCAGAACGCCGCACCGCCCAGTGCCGACGTGCGTCGCACCATCGCCACCGAAGGCGCGATGTGGAAGAAGCTCATCAGCGAACGAAAGATCGCGGTCGAAGGCTGAGCACGAGCGTCCCTTTTCCCATTCAGTACTGCAGCGACCACATCACGGAGCAACGCATGAGCCAACTTTCTTCCACCACCGCGCCGACTTCCACGACTTCTCCCGGTGCGCCGACGGACCCCGCCGGCCCGACCGGCCGCCTGTCGCAGTGGCTGGCCGACTTCCGACTCGATCAAGCGTCGGGTTCGGCGCGCGAACGTGCCCGGCTGCTGACCCTCGACGGCATCGGCTGCGCGATCGTCGGTGCGCAACTGCCGTGGTCACGCACGGCCGTCGACATCGTGCGCAGGTTCGAAGGCACCGGCGACCGCACGATCGTCGGCTGGGGCGCGAAGACGAGCGCGCCCGGCGCGGCGCTGCTCAACGGCACCTTCATCCAGGGCTTCGAGCTCGACGACTTTCATCCGCTCGGCCCGCTGCACTCCGCATCGATCGTGCTGCCGGCGCTGTGGGCCGTGGCCGAAGGGAGCGAAACGCCGGTGAGCGGCAAGCGCTTCCTCGAGGCCGCGATGGCCGGCTATGAAGTCGGGCCTCGTGTCGGCATGGCGCTGCACGGCGCGCAGATGCTGTCGCGCGGATGGCATTCGGGCGCGGTGTTCGGCACCCACGCGGCGGCCGCCGCGGTGGGCAAGTTGCTGGGCCTGGACGCCGCCCGCTTCGAGGACGCGCTGGGCCTGGCCGGCACCCAGTCCGCAGGCTTGATGGCCGCCCAGTACGAGGCGATGTGCAAGCGCATGCACCACGGCTTCTCGGCGCGCAACGGCATGTACGCGGCGGTGCTGGCCGAAGGCGGCTACACCGGCATCAAGCGCGTGTTCGAGCGCGAGTACGGCGGCTTCCTGTCTACCTTCGGCGAAGGCCACGACCCCGATGCCTCGCAGATCACCGACGGCCTGGGCGAGCGCTGGGAAGTCGAGCGCATCGTGCTCAAGCCCTATGCGGCAATGGGCGCGATCCATTCGCCGCTGGACGCCCTGTTCGACATCGACGCCCAACGCAAGCTGTTGCCCGGCGAGATCACGCGCATCGAGTGCGACGTGCCGCACGCGGCGTACCACCACGGCTGGTGGGTTCCCGAGCGGCCGCTCACGCCGATCGGCGCGCAGATGAACATCGGCTACGCGCTGGCGGTCGCCGCGATCGACGGCGCCGCGATGGTCCAGCAGTTCACGCCGGCGCGCATCGACTCGGACGACGTGTGGGAACTGCTGCGCAAGGTCGAGGTGCGGCACGAGCCGGCCTTCGACGCGATCGGCGGCGACATCACGAAGAAGTTTCGGGTGCGCCTGGCCGTCACCTTCAGCGACGGCCAGCGCATCGAGGTCGATCGCGGCGCATCGCGCGGCATCCAGTCGCCGTTGCCCGCGGCCGAGGTGTTGGCCAAGTACCGGACGCTCACCGACGGACTGATCGACGCGCCGCGTCAGGCGGCAATCGAGCAACTGACGCTGGGTATCGAGGACGTCGCCGACGTGCGCGAACTGCTGGCGTTGCTGGCACCGCCGGCGGCGGCTGCCTTCGAGTGACTGTTCTCAATCAGACGAAGAGAGACACACCATGAGCACCTTGCACCGTCGCACCCTGCTGCTGGCCGGATGGGCCGGCCTTGCCGTCATCGCAGCCGCCAGCGCGCCCGCGTATGCGCAAGGCACCTGGCCGGACAAGCCGATCCGCCTGGTCCTGCCCTTCTCGGCTGGCGGCCCGGGCGACATCACCGCGCGCCTGATCGCGCAGGGCCTGGGCAAGCAACTGAACCAGACCGTGATCGTCGACAACAAGCCGGGCGCGGGCGGCCTGATCGGTTCCGACTTCGTGGCCAAGAGCGCGCCCGACGGCTACACGATCCTGATTGCCGGCAACGGTGCGGTGGCCAATGCGCTGCTGCGGACCAAGATGCCTTATGCCGACAGCGACCTGGTGCCGGTGGTCGAAGGCAACACCGCACCCTCGGTGATGGTCGCATCGGCCACCGCCAGTTTTCGCGACCTGAAGGAATTGCAGGCCTACGGCAAGCGCAAGGGCGGCCTCACCTTCGGCACGGCCGGTGCCGGCAGCACGGGCCACTTCGTCGGCGAGATGGTTGGCGCCGCGCTCGGCGTGCCGGTGACCATCGTTCACTACAAGAGCGGCTCGGAAACCGTCAACGCCATCGTCGGCGGCCAGATCGACCTGGCATCGGAGGCGCCGATCGGCGTGACGGGCTACGTCAAGGGCGGCAAGCTGCGGGCCGTGGCCGTCACCGACGACAAGCGCACGGCCGCGCTGCCCGACGTGCCAACCACCACAGAACAGGGCTTCCCGACCATCCAGATGCAGCACTGGGGCGGCCTGTTCGCGCCGAAGGGCACGCCGCCCGTGGTGCTCGACCGCATCGCCGCAGCGCTCGACACCGCCTTCAAGACGGATGCCGCGATGCGGGCGCAGTTCGAGGCCAATGGCTCGCAGGTGGGTGGCGGCACGCGGGCCGACTTCGCGCAGGTGATCGCGAGGGAGAAGCAGCGCCTCGGCAAGATCGTGAGCGACGCAAGGATGTCGCTCGATTGATCAGCTTCATTCCACCGGAATCGCGCCGTGTAGGAGGGAGCCCACGCCCCGAAATGAAATATGCTGATACATAAGTATTACATCGTAGCAACGATCGTGGCATGGACGAACAACGCCACGCCGCCCTCCTTCGATGCCTCGACGCGGGCATCGTCGCCCTGGCTGCGTGCCTGCTGCTGGCCCTCGCCTCACCGCGCGCGGACGCCCAATCGGCGCCGCGGATCTATGCCTGCAAGGACGCCCGCGGCCGCACGCTGAGTTCCGACCGCCCGATCGCGGATTGCGCCGACAGGGAGCAGGCGGAGTTGCGCAAGTCGGGCGGCGTCCTGCGCACGATCGATGCGGCCGCATCGCCGATGGACCTCGCGGCGCGCGAGCGACGGGATGAGGAAGCGGAGCAGGCGGCGCTGCTCCGCTCGGGCGAGCGTCGGCGGGAGCGCGCGCTGCTGGTGCGCTACCCCGACGCGCGCATCCACGACCAGGAACGCGCCGAGGCCTTGGCGCAGATCGACCAGACTACCCGGGTGGCCAACGACTATCTCGCGGCGCTGAAGGTCGATCGCCAGCGCCTCGACGGCGAGCTGGAGTTCTATCGCGGCGACCGCGCGCTGGCGCCCGCGGTGTTGCGGCGCAAGTTTGACGAGAACGAAGCCGCGGTGCGTGCGCAGCTCCGCTTCATCCGGCAGGCCGAGGACGACAGGCAACGCCTCGCACTGCGCTTCGCCAAGGAACGCGCGCAGTTGGAACCGCTCTGGCGCACATCCTCGCAAGGCATTGACCTGCCGCGATCAGCACGCCACCGGCCGCTGCAAGGGAGGCGGTGCCTCGCCCGTGATCTCCCGCAGTAGCGCCACGTATTGATCCACGAGCGGGGCCGGTGCGAATTCCTTCGCGCGCTTGCGGCCACGAGCGGACTGCACGGCCTGCAATTCAGGGTTGTTCAACAGATGCGTCATGCGCTCGCCCAGTTCCTCGTGGTCGCCATTGGTGAAGACGAGTCCCGCATTTCCCATGCATTCCGCCAACCCTCCGTGCTTGGAAACGATGAGGTTTCGTCCGGCGGCCATCAGCTCGACGACCACGCCACCCATTGGCTCGTACCACGCGGAGGGCACCACACCGATACGCCCCTTGGAGACCCAGTGGACCAGGTCCTGACCGCGTCGGTTTCCGGCAAACACGACCGACGACTCGACCTCGAGCTCCAAGGCCAGCGCCTCGATCTCCGCCCTCCGGTCCCCATCGCCGATGATGAGCAATCGAGGCGGCGCGACAGGGTGGCGCGCGACGACACCGGCGAACGCCTTCAACAGCGTGTCGATGCCTTTCTCGGACACGAGCCGCCCCAGGTAGAGAAACTCGAACTCCGGCGCAGCCACCTCTCCTCCGACGGCTTCAAAACGCTCGACCGGAAACGGGTTGTAGATATGGACCTGCCGGGGCAGTCGGTTGGCATGCGCCATCCATCGGGTGATGGCGACGTTCTTCGTGACCACATGCCTTGCAACCAGGCGACGCACGCCGAGCTTGAGGCCTTCCCGCAAGGCGGGGGCCCAGCCGCGCAGCGTCGCGTGGTGGACGATCGAGGCGAAGGGGGTCAGCGGCGCGGGCTTGCCGTCCTGCCAACCCGCGCCGTCGATGCACGCGGCCTGATAGCCGACGTGGACCCAGACAAAGGGCTTGCGATACAGCAGCACCCACGGCAGCAGCGCGAGCGTTGCACCGTTGAAGAGAATCACGTCCGCCCATTTCACCAGTTCGCGCGCATCGCGGCTGCCAGGGTTGGCGACGACCTCGAACTCGAAGGACGTGCCGGGCTCGAGCGGCGTTCGCGTGACGACCTTGCACTCGAATCCAAGGCTCGTGAAACCCTCGGCGAGTTCCATCGAAACGGTCTCGACACCGCCGGTCGAGGGATAAAAGGCGTGGGAATAGAGAAGGATTTTCATGGGGGGGGAGGCGTGCCGCTTGGCTGACACCGGCGTGTCACCGGCGCACGGCAGGGATCCTGACGCGTTCTGGAGAAATTACCCTTCTCGCGATCATGCGGCGGGCAGTCCGGGGTTCCCCTTCGACGTAGGTCTACAGCCCATACCCAAGGAACTCCAAGGAACTCCGCACGGCTGCCAGGAACCCTGTCGTTCAAGACCTTCGCTTCCCGTGCTCGAGTTACTCAATGACACCGCTGTCCTCGAACTGGCGCGTGCCGAACTCGTGCCCCGCTATGTCGCGAGCCGTGACCGACCCCTGTCGGAGGTCGCGAGCCTCCTCGGTTTTGCATCGCTCAGCGCGTTCTCGCGATGGTTCAACGGACGGTTCGGGTGCAGCGTGTCCAGGTGGCGGGTGCGGGGCGATTCGACGCGGCGCTGACACGACTGCGGTTTTCTCGCGGCGCCGACTGACAAGGCCGGCTCGCCGGTCGCGGCAGAGTCGACGACCTGAAACCAGCAAGCTGAAAGCAAGGTCTCGCCATGCAAATGCAATCCCAGTCCCAAACCGGCGACGCCGCACGTCTGCGGGACGACCCAGGCCGAATGACTGCGCAGGGGCCGCTTCCCGCCCCGGTCGTCGAGATCGGCGCGCGACACGGCTTCGGGCGCGACGCGACCCGCGCGCTCTGGAGCGCATTGCTGCTGGGACGCGGCGCCATGGCGCAGTTCAGCCATGCCGAGTTCGGGGGCAGCGGGCAGTGGATGCGCGGCGGCATGTTGATGATCGGCGACATGTTCAACCGCCAGCTGGCCGCCCGCGTGGGCGCGTTGTGCGACGACCTCTCGCTGTGGCTGGCAGAGCATCCGGAGGCGGCCGCCTCGTCGGGCGCCGCTGCCATCGCGCGCGAATCGGAATGGTGGCCCGCCGGCCTTCACTCGCCCGCGACGAGCGGCGCTCAGAACGGCATGCGCTATGCGTACTTTCCGGATCAGCGTCGGCTGGCCATCGAACGAAACGGCGGCGTCGAGCTGTACGACACCGGGGATCACCTGATTGGCGGCGTATCGCAGCAGCAAGGGGGAGCGGACGCTCTCACCTTTGCCAGCCAGCGAGGCGCCGTCGACCTCGCGACCCTGCGCAGGATCGGACAGGAATCGGCGACGCCACCGACCCTTCAGCCACGCGCCGAGACCTCGCCTGACGCATCGCCGGCGCGGCGGCCCGACAGCGCGACGGCTTCGCACCAGAGCGGCGACGTCCTGGCAACCATCGAGCGACTGGCTGCCCTGCACGAGCGGGGCGTGTTGACCGATGCCGAATTCACTGCCAAGAAGACCGAATTGCTCGGGAGACTCTGATGGAACCGATGAAGCCTATGGAACCGATGAAGCCCATGCAGCCGATGAAGCCCATGGAACCCATGCAGGCGCCCGCCGCCGGCTGGTGGCCCGACGACCTCGGGCATCCTGCAAGCAGCGGCGCACAGGACGGGTGGCGCTACGCAGTCTTTCCTCACAAGCGACGACTCGCGATCGAGAAGAGCGGCAAGGTGCAGCTTTTCGACACCGGCGACCACGCCATATCGGGCATCAGCCAACAGCAGGACGGCCAAGGCACGTCGCCCACGTTCGTGAGCCAGCACGGAAAAGTCGATCTCGACGCCCTCACGCCGGTGAAGTAAGCTGATGGGTGCAAGCACCCCGCCGCCTACTTGGGCCTTGGTCGCGTCAATGCACGGTCCGGCATGCTGAGCTTGCCTTCACGCAATTCAACCACCGCACGGGCGACGGCGCGCGCCACGTTGCGGGTTTCCTCCTGCACGTTGACGTCCTGGTCGAGCGTGTCGTGGCTCGTGGCGTAGGGCTCGTAGTAGCCGATGTAACGATCCAGGCGCGACTGCGCGCCGGCGTCGACCAGGCCCATCCAATCGAGCCAGTCGCAGAGATTGCGGCGCAGGCTCTCGATGCCGGCCACATCGCCATGCACCAGCACGCCATAGACGCGGCCGGCCAGGTGCTTGGGAAAGTTCCAGCCGTTTCCGTCGAGGTCCCTTCAGCACGAAGCGCGCAGGCCATGTTGCAGTAGGTGCGCAACTACGTCGCGGCCTCAACGGCGCCGCCTCTGTTACGGGCGTAACGGCGCGACGCCGCGTTGAAATCATCTGCTCAACGAGGCTTCCGAAGATACGCCACCCGGAAGGCCGGCATCCCGATCTCCGGCGTCATCAACCATTCACTTGCATTCAGCCAGGAGCAGAAATGTCCGAAATCCCCACTCAGTCGACCTCGAAAATCGCCATCGTCACCGGCGGGAGCCGCGGTCTCGGCCGCAACACGGTGCTCAGCCTTGCCAGGCGCGGTGTTCGATCCATCTTCACCTACAACGCCAGCCCCGAAGAAGCCGAAAAGGTCGTGGCGGAAGCCAGAGGCCTCGGCGTGGAGGCGATCGCCTTGCAGCTCGATGTCTCCAAGGCCGCGACCTTCGATGACTTCGTTCGACGCGTGCGGCAGTCGCTCGTCGAACTGGGCGCGCAGGGCTTCGACTTTCTCGTCAACAACGCCGGAACCTCCTACCACGCATCGTTCGAAGCCTCCCTGGAGGAGGACCTCGACCTGCTCTACAACGTCCACTTCAAGGGCGTCTTCCTGTTGACGCAGAAGCTGCTTCCCCTGATCAACGACGGCGGCCGAATCGTCAATTTCTCGACGGGCCTGACGCGGATCATCGTTCCAGGAAGCGCCGCCTACGGGTCTTTGAAGGGGGCCGTCGAGGTGCTTACCCGCTACCTGGCCAAGGAACTCGGCCCGCGCCGGATCGCCGTCAACGTGGTGGCTCCCGGAGCGATCATGACCGACTTCAGCGGCGGAATGGTCCGCGACAACCCCGCAGTCAGACAGCGGGTTGCCGACATGACGGCACTCGGTCGCGCGGGCGAACCCGATGACATTGGACCGATGGTGGCGTCTCTTGTTTCCGACGACAACCGCTGGGTCAACGCACAGCGGATCGAGGTGTCCGGCGGCATGTCGATCTGAGGGGCGCCGGCGTGCAACGGCGAGCCACTATGCGACCCGCCGTGCCGCGCTGCTTGGCGCTGCCCGCGAAGACGCGACCAGGCGCGAAAACGACGGCGGACAGGCGAGGTTTTACTCAGGCAGTCGAATGACACCTGTCGCGTGCATCTCGTCGATCCGCTCGTCGTCGTAGCCAACCTCTCGAAGGATTTCACGCCCGTGCTCGCCAAGCGCTGGTGGCGAACTGCGCAGCGCGGTGCGCTCGCCGCCGAAGCGCAGGGGCTGTGCCACCGAGCGCATCGGGCCCAGCAGATCGTGCGCATACCCGAAGATCATGCCGCTCGCGGCGGCGTGCGGATGGGCTGACAACTCGCCCAGCGTATGCAAGGGCGAACACGGAATGCCCAGCGCACCCAGCGCTTCGATCCATTCGTCGCGATCGCGACCGGCGAGCGCGCGCTTGACCAGGGCCACGGTCTCCTCGCGGTTCGCCACGCGCGCTGCGTTGGTCGCGAAGCGCGGATCGTCCATCACCTCCTGCAGGCCCGCCACCGCACAGAACGCGCGCCAGAGGCCATCGTTCGCGACGCCCAGGATCAGCGGCTTGTCGCGGGTTTCGAAGACTTCGTACGGACACAGCGACTCGTGCCCCGATCCGGGCTTCTCCGGCTCGGTCCCCCGCTCCCAATACCCCTGCAGGAAGTAGCCGAGAAAACCGGTTGCCGTGTCGAAGAGCGAAGCCTCGACCGTTCCGCCCACGCCCGTCCGCGAGCGCTCGAGCAGCGCCGCGAGGATGCCGATCAACGCATGCAGCCCGGTCGCCTGATCGACCGGTGAAAAGGGACTGCGCACCGGCGGTCCGTCACGCTCGCCGGTGATCGCGAGCATGCCGCAGAAGGCCTGCAGAATGACGTCGTAGCCCTTGCCGTCCCGCATGGGACCGACGCTGCCGAAACCCGAGATGCTGCAGCAGACGAGGCGGGGATTGCGTGCGCGCAAGGTGGCGGCATCGACGCCCAGGCGCTGCGCCACGCCGGGCCCGAAGCTCTCGATGACCACGTCCGACTGGTCGACGAGGCGCAGCACGGCCGCCTTGCCCGCTTCGCTTCGCAGGTCGATGGCGAGGCTGCGCTTGTTCCGGTTGGCGCTCAGGAAGACGGTGCCGGTGGCCTCGCCATCCGCGTCGGTCCGAAACGGGGGCCAGCCGCGCGTCTCGTCGCCCGCACCGGTGGTTTCGACCTTGATGACGTCCGCGCCCATGTCGCCGAGGTACTGCGCACACAGGGGACCGGCCAGCACCTTGGACAGGTCCAGCACCTTCAGCCCCGCGACGGGTGTCGGACTCATCTTTGTCTCCGGAAAATGTTGGTATTTATCATAACCTAGCATACTATATGCGAGCAAACCGTAGCTCGCGGAAACCGGAGACAAAGGAATGAGAAGACGCGCAATCGCCGGCATCGCGGTGGCCGCACTGTGGTGCCTTGGCGCATCCGCTGAGGTCTGGCCGTCCAAACCCGTCCGCATCGTGACGGCCTTCGGGGCGGGCAGCGCGAGCGACATCGTCGCGCGCACGCTGGCGGACGAACTGCAAAGAGTCTTCGCGCAGCCTTTCATCGTCGACAACAAGCCGGGCGCCTCGGGAATCATCGCCGCTGAACAGGTCGCCCGATCCGCACCGGACGGCTACACGCTGTTCCTCAGCACGAACACCGCGCATTCGGCGAACCCCTTCCTGTTCAAGAAGCTGCCCTACGACCCTCTCAAGGACTTCACGCCCATCGCGCGCGTGTGCTACTTCCCCTTCGTGCTCGCAGTCAATGCGTCGATTCCGGTGAAAACGGTGCCGGAGCTGATCGCCTACGCGCACGAACCGGGGCACAAGCTGAGCTATGGTTACGGCAACAGCACCGGCCAGGTGGCGGGCGCCGCCTTCAATTCGCTGGCGAAGCTCGACGCGACCGCCGTGCCCTACAAGAGCACGCCACAGGCGCTGACGGACCTGATCGGCAACCAGATCGGCTTCCTGTTCGTCGACCTGGCCTCGAGCCAGGCGCACCTGAAGTCGAACCGCCTGCGCGCCCTGGCGGTCACGACGGAGCGCCGCAGCAAGCTCGCGCCGGAACTTCCCACGATCGCCGACAGCGCCAGGCTGCCGGGCTTCGACCTCGCCGCCTGGGTCGGCGTGCTGGCGCCGGCCGGCCTGCCCAAGGACATCACCGACAGGCTCAGCGTCGAGATCACCCGCGCGCTCGCGAGCCCGAAGATCTTCGACAAGCTCACGGCCTTGGGCGCGGAGGTCGCGCCGGGCTCGGCGAGCGAACTGCGCAGCACCATGGATCAGCAACTCGAAGTTTGGGGTCGCAAGGTCAAGGAATCGGGCATCGAGGCCGAGTAGCGGGCCCGGGCTTCGACCCGCTTGCCGGGCCGGACGGTCACATCCGGGGGAATGCGAAGACGAAGGTCGTCCCCTCGGCGTGCGACGAACTGACGCTGACCTCACCGCCATGCGCAAGCGCGATGGCGCGAACGATGAACAAGCCCAGCCCGACGCTGCGCGCTGCACTGTCGCCCGGGTCGCCGCGCACCATGGGCTCGAACAGCGAGGCCTGCATGCCGGCCGGGATGGGCTCGCCATCGTTGTGAACCGACAGGCTGGCGGTCTCGCCGCGCAATGCCGAGGTTACGGTGACCACGCTGGCCGGCTCGCCATAGGCCATGGCATTGCCCACCAGGTTGCCGATGAGCTGGGCCACACGGTCCGCGTCGGCGATGCAGGCCCCCTCGCCTTCGGCATGGTAGACAAGCGCGCGTCCGGGAAAGGCCAGCGCAAGCTCGTCGACGATCCCCGCGACCAAGACGTGCAGGTCGACCGGCGCGGGTGCGACCGTCAGGCCGCGGCCCACCCGCGCGAGCGTGAAGTCCAGCAACTCCTCGATGAGCCGCTGGGCTCGCTGCGCGGAGCTGGTGACATGACCGAGTACACGCACCTTGGCCGGTGCGTTCTCGCCGTGCGCGAGCAGCTTGGCGCCCATGAGGATGGCCGACAGCGGGTTGCGCAGGTCGTGGCTCACGATCGCCACCATCTGCTCTGCAAACAAGGCCCTGTCCTGCGCACGGGCGTGCTCGCGGGTCGGCTCCGTGATGTCGCTCAGCACGCCGACGAAATAGGCCAGCGTGCCGTCGTCGTTGAAGACGCCATGGCCCGATGACGCCACCGTCCGCGCGACGCCGTCGACGCCGTTGAGCCGGTAGGTGCAGTTGTAGGCATCCTCGCTTCGGCCGAGGGCGCATGCCATCGCCTGCCGTTCGCTGTCCCTGTCCTCGGGATGCACCGCCGCGGCGTAGCAGGCGTCGTCGATCGGGCGCGCACCGCCGTAGCCCAGCAGGCGCGCGACGTCGTCTTCGTACCGACGCGCGCCGGTGGCGGCGTCGACGTCCCAGAGGAACAGGTTTCCGAGCCGCAGGGCCTGGCGAAGTCGGGCTTGCGTCACCTGCAAGGCGGCCTGCGCCTCGCGCTCCTTCGTCACGAGGTCGTCGGCTCGCTTGCGCGCGACGACGAGCTGCCGTTCGTACTTGTTGCGCTCTTCGGCGACGACGATCGAGATCTCGTCATAGCTGCCCCGGTCGGTGATGCGCCGGATGGCGTTCAGCATCATCGGAATCGTGTGGCCGCCCTTGTGCCGCACATCGAGCTTCACTTCCGACAGCGAGCCTTGCATCTCCAGCGTCGGCAACCAGTGGGTCTGGTGGAAGATGCGCCCACCCATCGTGAAGAGCTCCTGCAGCCGCTTCTTTCCGACCAGTTCATCGCGCTCCAATCCGAGCCAGGTGCAGAACGTCCTGTTGACCTTCAGGATGGTGCCCGTCGTGCTCGTGACGAGCAGCCCCGTCGGAAACTCGTCGAAGAGTTGCTCGGCGTTCGGCAGCTCGAAAGCGTTCTCGGGCATTCACGGACGGCCGAGCGTCGCGAGAAACTCGTCCATTGCGCTGGCACTGGCGCAGGGCGCGCTCAGGTGCGGGCAATGCCCGACGTTCTCGACGACGCGAAGCATGCAGTTGGGAAGCGTGCGTTGGAGGTATTCGCCGACGGCCATTGGCGCGATGAGGTCGTCGCTGGACTGGACCACCAGCGTCGGCGCGGTCAGCCTGGGAAGGTCGGCGCGGTTGTCGGACAGGAAGGTCACGCGTGCGAACTGCTTGGCGATTTCCGGGTCGGTGCGGCAAAAGCTGTTCGTGAGCTCCACGCCGAGTTCAGGCTGCTCCGGCGCGCCCATGATGGCCGGCGCCATGCTACTGGCCCATCCCAGGTAATTTGACTCGAGCGTGTCCAGGAGCGAATCGATGTCCTCTCGCGTGAAGCCGCCCACATAGTCGCCGTCGTTGATGTAGCAGGGAGAGGGCCCGACCATCACGTGGCCCGCAAAGCGCTGCGGAGCGCGGATTCCCGCCAGCATGCCGATCATGGCGCTCACGGAGTGCCCGACGAAGACCACAGGGCCCTGCGCGAATTCGTCCACGATTTCAAGGACGTCGTCCGCGTACCCGGCAAGCTGGCTGTACTTAAGCGCGTCGTAGGCCGCGAGATCCGATTGGCCCGCGCCGACCAGATCGAAGGTGACCGTGCGGAACCGGGCCGAATACTGAGGCGCAAGAAACCGCCACATGTGCTGGTCGCAGCCGAAACCGTGCGAAAACAACAGGGTCAGCGGGCCATCCCCGAGAACCTTCACGTTGTTGCGTTTTTCGACAGACATGTCCGGGCCTTCTTGACAGTAGCCGGCGCAGCCCAGCAGTCCGCTCAGCGATGGAAAAGGCCATTATCGCGGTTTGCGAAGGCGGCGAGCGGCGCAAAATCCAGCGTCTTCACGATGCGTCCGTCGCGGCGTCCAGGTCATGCTGAATGCGCGCACGCAAGGCGAGGAGCGTCGGCGCGAGTTCGCGCACCACCGCCGCCAGGGGTTCGGCCGTCGACAGGCTCACGTTCAAGGCATACCGCGAGCCCTTGAACAGCAGTGGACTCGCTACAGCGACGACCTCGGGCTGCCAGGCGGCCGCACAGAAGCCCTTTTCCTCGACGTCGCGGATGGCCGCTGCGATCGCAGGCCCCAGTTGTGCCCATTGCGCACGCCGGCTGTGGCGGAAATGCGCGAACAGGGCCTTCCGCTGGGCTTCCGGCGCGCTGGCGAGGTAGGCGCGGCCGAGCGAAGTCAGTGCCATCGGAACACGCTGGCCCGAAACGACCCGCCGCAGGGAAGGCCGGCGGTTGTATCGGATCGATTCCAGGTAGACCATTTCGTCCCTGTCGGGAGCGGCCAGGCCCAGGTTGATCCGCTCCGCCTGGGCCACGGCGCCCATGTAAGGCGCGGCAATGGCGAGCACGGTGGAACCGGTGCGCATCGCGTGCGCCAAGCTGAGCACGGCGGGCGCCAGACGATACGCCCTCGTACGCGGTTCGACCTGCAGATAGCCAGACCCGACGAGCGTCTGCGTCAGCCGGCTCACCGTCGAGCGAGAAAGGCCCGTTCGCTCCGCAATCTCGGCGTTGCCCAGCAGTTCGGAGCCGGGACGGAAGGATCGCAGGATCTCGATGCCCCGCTCCAGCGACCTGTTTGCGGGCGAGACACCGGGTTTCTCTGCCCCGAGAGACTGCGCAAGCTTGGATGAATTCATGAGTCCGCACGAGTGTAGTGAATTCCACTGGTTGGAATCGAAGGTATGTCAAACGCAGCGCGGCTCCCTAAGCTTCTTCTGCACGGCGGCTTCATCCCGAAGCGCCAACCGCCAGAGACCTTTGCCCCCGTGGCAGGAGACAAACCAATGACCCTATCCTTCCGTTCCTTTCTGTGCCGTCTCGCAGCCTGCCTGGCCGCGACCGCGCTGGCAGCCTCCGCGGCTTTCGCCGTGTACCCCGACAAGCCCATCAAGCTCGTCGTTCCCTTTGCCCCGGGGGGCGGAACCGATGCCATCGCGCGCGCACTGGGCGTCGCGATGGGCCAGGCGCTGGGCAAGCCGGTCATCATCGACAACAAGCCCGGCGCAGGCACCATCATCGGCAGCGATGCTGTGGCCAAGAGCGCCCCCGACGGCTACACGGTGCTGGTGTCGACCTTCGCACATGCCATCAACCCCAGCCTGATGGCCAAGCTCCCGTACGACACGCACAAGGCGTTCGCACCCGTCATCCTGCTGGCGCGTGGCCCCAACGTCCTCGTCGTGCGTGCGGACAGTTCCTACAAGTCGGTGGCGGACGTGGTCGCGGCCGCGCGTTCCAACCCCGGCAAGCTCACCTACGCCTCGCAGGGCAACGGCACCTCCGCGCATCTTGCGGGCGAGATGTTCACCAACCTCGCCAAGGTGCAGATGACGCACATCCCGTACAAGGGCGCCGGACCGGCGCTGACGGATCTCCTCGGGGGCCAGGTCGACATGATGTTCGCCACCGCGGCAGCAGCCTCTTCCCAGGTCGCCTGCGGCAAGCTGCGCGCCATCGGGGTCACGACGCCACAACGCGCGCCCGCGCTCAAGGATGTGCCCGCCATCGCGGAGACCGTGCCCGGCTACGCCGTGGAAAGCTGGTATGGACTTTTCGTCCCGGCAACGACCCCGCCCGACGTCGTCGGCAAGCTCAACGCTGCGGCGAAGAAGGCCTCCGCGAGTGCCGAGTTTCGCAAGATGCTCGAACCGGAAGGACTCACGGTAAGCGCCGGAACGCCGGCCGAACTCGCTGACTTCGTCAGTTCCGAGACGTCGCGGTGGTCGCGGATCGTCAAGGAAAACAACGTCAAGACCGACTGAGCCGAAGAAGGATGATTGCCATGGACTACTCCCTGATCCAACTGCAGGTGGAAGGCGGCATCGCCACGCTGACCTTCAATCGCCCCGACAAGCGCAACGCCATGAGCGACGAGATGCGCACCGAGTTCGTCGACGCGCTGGAGCGCGTTGCCGCCGACAAGGCCATTCGGGCCCTGGTGCTTACGGGCGCCGGCAAGGGCTTCTGCGCCGGCGGCGACATCGCCGGCATGGAGCGCCGCATGAACGCGCCAGCCGGCGAGATTGCATTCAACGGCTGGCACCGGCAGCAACGCGTGCACCACACGCAGGCGCTGCTGCACACGATGCCCAAGCCGGTGATCGCTGCCGTGAACGGCGCCGCCTCCGGCCTCGGCGCGGACACCGCACTCGCGTGCGACTTCGTCATCGCGAGCGAGTGGGCCAGCTTCACCTGGTCCTACATCCACCGCGGCATCATCCCCGACGGCGGCGGCATGTACTTCCTGCCGCGCCGCGTCGGCTTGTCCAAGGCCAAGGAGCTGATCTTCACCGGCCGCAAGGTGGATGCCGCCGAGGCGCTTGCCCTGGGCATCGTGGACCGCAAGACCGCGGCGGACCGGCTCGTGGCCGATGCGCAGGCATGGGCGCTCGAATTGAGCACGGGTTCCGCGACAGCACTCGCGCTCTCCAAGACGATCCTGAACCAGACCTTCGAGCTGCCGGCCCAGCAGGTCTTCGCCCAGGGCAGCCAGGCGCAGGGCATCTGCTACACCAGCACCGAGCATCGCGAGTCGGTCCAGGCCTTCCTGGCCAAGGCCAACGCCAACCGGACGGAATGATGGACGCCCTCTCCCGATTGCTCCAGCCCCGAAGCGTCGCCGTGATCGGCGCCTCGGGCGACCCGGCCAAGACGGCCGGCCGTCCGGTGTCCTACCTGCTCAAGCATGGCTTCGCCGGCACGATCTACCCCGTGAACCCGAAGCTCGATCGCATCGGCGAGCTGCCGTGCTACCGCGATGTGGCCTCGCTGCCGGAGGTCCCCGATGTGGGCATCGTCCTGCTCGGCGCGGAGCGGGCCCATGTCGCCGTTCGCGAGCTCGCCGAACGAGGTGCGGCCGCGGCCATCGTGCTGGCGAGCGGGTACACCGAGACCGGCGCTGAAGGCGCACGGCGCCAGCAGCAACTGCTGGAGGCCGCGGGCGGCATGCGCATCCTGGGTCCCAACACCATCGGCCTGGTGAACCTCACCGACGACATCGTGCTCTCGGCCAGCGGCGCGCTGGAGATGGACCATTTCCACGCAGGCGCCATCGGCGTGGTGTCGCAGAGCGGCGGCATCCTCGGCGCGCTTCTGTCGCGAGCGTCCGCGCGGGGCATCGGCCTGTCGAAGCTGGTGTCGACCAGCAACGAGGTGGACCTCGAGCTGGCCGATTTCGTCGATGCGCTGGTCGACGATCCGGCCACGCGCGTGATTGCGCTGTACATCGAGGCGATCCGCTACCCGGAGAAGTTCCGCGCCGCCGCGCTCAGGGCCGCGCGTGCCGGCAAGCCCATCGTCGCCTTCAAGATCGGGCGCTCCGAGGCAGGCGCCAAGGCCGCCGTGTCGCACACGGGTGCGCTGGCCGGCGCGGACCGCATGTACGACGCCCTGTTCCGGCAGACCGGCGTGATCCGGGCACAGACCTTTGCCGATCTGCTCGACATCCCGGCGGCCCTCGCGACGGGCCGCGTCCTGCGTGGCAAGCGGGTCGCGATCCTGACCTCGACCGGCGGCGCCGGCACGCTCGTGTCCGACAGCCTGGGGGTGTCCGGCTTCGAGACGCCTGTGCCGGATGAGCCCACGGCGGCCGCCTTGCGCGCCCTGCAGACGGGCGATCACGCCGCGCTGGACCGCAACCCGATCGACGTCACCCTGGCGGGCCTTCAGCCTGATCTGCTGCGCGGTGCGATCAAGGCACTCCTGGCGAGTCCGAGCTACGACGCCCTCGTCGTCATCGTCGGCTCATCGGGCGTCGGCAGGCCCGAGCTGATGGCCGGCGCGATCGAGGACTGCCTGCCCCTGTCGGACAAGCCGGTGCTGGCCTATGTCAGCCCGCATGCGCCCGAGGCGGCCGCCCTGCTCACGCAGCACGGCGTGCCTGCATTCGTGGCCGCGGAGAGTTGCGCAGCGGCGCTGGCGGGCATGCAGCAGGCGAGCGAATGGCAGGCGCCAGTCGGCGAATCTGGCCGCGCTGCGCAAGTGCCGATGCAGGACCTGCCCAGGGGCTCGCTGGACGAGGCACAGGCCAAGCAGTTGTTCGCGCGCTTCGGCGTGCCCTGCGCCCGCGAGCGGGTCGTCGGAAGTGGCGAGGAAGCAGAACGCGCCGCGCGCGACCTGGAGGGACCGGTCGTCCTGAAGATCCTCTCCAGCGAGATCACGCACAAGAGCGACGTCGGCGGCGTGGCCGTGAATGTCCCGCCCGAGCAGGTCGCGGCACGGCTCGGCGCGATGGCCACCGAGGTGGAGCGGCAGACGGGCGTGCGCCCGGCCCGCTTCCTGGTGCAGGAGATGGTCAGCGGCGGAACCGAACTCATCCTCGGCATGCACCGCGACGCGCTCGGCACGGCCATCCTGCTCGGCATGGGCGGGGTCACCGCCGAACTCTTCAAGGACACGGCGATCCGCCTGTTGCCCGCGGAAGGCGGCCTCGGCCGCGACGAAGCCCTGGCCATGGCGCGCGAGCTCAAGACCTGGCCGCTGCTCGATGGCTTTCGCGGACGGCCCAAGGCCGACGTGGAAGCACTGGTCGACGCCATCGTCGCCTTCTCATGCATGGCCGCGCAGCTGGGCGATCACCTGGTGGAGGCCGAGATCAATCCGATCTTCGTGCTGCGCCAAGGCGCGGGCGTGCGTGCCGCCGACGGGGTCGTGGTGCTTCTCTGAAGGCGGCCGGGGCGAGTGGCGCCCCGCAACAACGGGGCAGCCGGCACGGCGCGCCGGTCGTGAAGCATTGCCTCCGTGATAACCCGTAAAACAGTCGATTGGCGAGCATGCGCGTTTGAATATCGAGCATATTTGCAGCAAGGAACGGGTTGCTGCCTTGCTTTCCGCCTTACAACGCTCGCCGGGTCGGGACATCAGCGCGTCTTGAACTCGGCGCGCCGGGCCTGGCAACAAGAAATCACTGAGGAGACACGACCATGCACAGAGCGGGATTCATTCGTCTGGCCATCGCCGGACTGCTTGCAACCGGCGTTGGCCTGGTACAGGCCCAGGACATCAAGATCGCCAACATCGTCGAACTCTCCGGACCCGGCACGACCTCCGGAACGATGTTCAAGAACGGCGTCGAGATGGCCATCAAGGAGATCAACGCTTCGGGCGGCATCCTCGGCAAGAAGATCAGCTACACCACGGAAGACACGCAGTCCAATCCGGGCGTCGCGAAGGGCCTCACGCAGAAGGCGGTGGACAACGAGGTCTTCGCCATCTACGGCCCTGTCTTCTCGGGCTCCATCATGGTGTCGATGGCCGAGAGCAAGCGTGGCGAGACGCCCAACTTCACCGGGGGCGAGGCGGCATCGATCACGCAGCAGGGCAATCCCTATGTCTTCCGGACCTCGTTCGGCCAGAGCATCGCCTTCCCCAAGGTGGCCCGCTACATCAACGCCAAGTCGAAGAAGCTCGCGGTCATCTATGTGAACAACGATTTCGGCAAGGGCGGGCAGGCTGCCATCAAGCAGTTGCTGGCCAATTCACCGACCCAGATCGTTGCCGAGATCTCGACGGAATCGGGCCAGGTCGATTTCTCCGCCGCGGTCATCCAGGCCAAGCAGTCGGGCGCCGACGCGCTGTTCGCCTATACCAACGAGGAAGAGTCGGCGCGACTGCTGCGCGAGCTGCGCAAGCAGGGATGGGACAAGCCCATGATCGGCGAGACGGTGCTGACCAGCGCCAAGGTGGTCGAGTTGGCCGGCGAGGCTGCCAACGGTGCCGTGGCCCACGTCGGCCTGACGGTGGATGCGCCGCAACTGCAGGACTTCGGCAAGCGCTACCAGACGGTCTACAACTCGGTGTCCGATCACAACGGCGTGAAGGGCTATACCGGCGTCTACATCCTGAAGGCCGCGATCGAGAAGGCAGGGAAGATCGACCGCAAGGCCGTGGCCGCGGCGCTGCACGACAGCTGCTTCAGCGCCAAGCAGAACCCCGGCATCCTGATGGACGTGTGCTTCGACGCCAAGGGCGACCTGGATCGCGACAGCTTCATGACGGAGATCCGCAACGGGAAGACGATGGTCGTCGAGACGCTGCCTCCGCTGACCGGCAAGAAATGACCGGCCGCGGCGGCCACATCGATCCGGGAGCACCGATTGTCTGATTCGCGTTTCATCCTGGCCGGTGTCATGGGCTGGCCCGTGGCCCACACGCGCTCGCCGGCCATCCACAACCACTGGATCGCGCACTACGGCCTCAAGGGCGCCTATGCTGGATGTGGCGCTCGACGCGCTGCCCGCGCAGGCGCTGGTCTCCGATGCGATCTACATCCCGCTGGAGACGCCCTTGCTGGCGCAGGCCCGGCTTCGCGGCCACCTCACCGTCAACGGCCTCGGCATGCTGCTGAACCAGGCGCGGCCCGCCTTCCAGGCGTGGTTCGGCGTGCTGCCCGAGTTGACGCCCGAACTGCGCGCGGCTGTCCAGGCGACGTTCTGACGTGACGTCGTGATCGCCCGAAGACCTTCGGCCGCTCGACGCGCATGACCGACTTCCTGCAGCTTTTCTTCAGCGGCCTGGCCACCGGAAGCATCTACGCGCTGGCCGCACTCGGCTTCACCTTGTTGTGGCAGGCATCGGGCACCATCAACTTCGCCCAGGGCGAGTTCGTGATGCTTCCCGCGTTCATGATGCTGATCCTGCTGCATCAGGGCGCCCCGATGGCGCTCAGCTTCGCGCTGACGGTCATCGTCGCGGTGGTGGTGCTGGGATGGCTCTTCAAGCGCGGCCTGGTCGACCCGCTCTTCCGCTTCGGCATGATGCCCATCGTGGTGGCGACCATCGGCCTGTCGATCGCCCTTCGCAATGGCGTGCGCGCGGGCTACAGTGCCGAGCCGCAACCGTTCCCGCAGATCTTCCCCGACACGGTGTTCCACGTGGCCGGCGTGGCGCTCTCGCCGAGCGATGTCGGCACCTTCGCCTTCGCGGTGGGCCTGGTGCTGCTGACGCAGGCCTTCCTCGCGAAGACGGTCACCGGCCGCGCCATGCAGGCCGTAGCCCAGAACACCGAAAGCGCGGCGGTGCTCGGCATCAACGTGCCACGCATGATCTTCTATACGTTTGCGATCAACGCGGTGCTCGCCACCGCCGCGGCCTTGCTGGTGACGCCGACCTACCTGGCCAAGTTCGACATGGGCGAGTCGCTCGGCAACAAGGCCTTCTTCGCGGCCATCATCGGCGGCTTCAACAACTCCCGCGGGGCCCTGCTGGGCGGGCTGATCGTCGGGGTGTGCGAGAACCTGGCCGCGGCGTACATCTCTCCCGCGTACAAGGACGCCGTGGCCCTGGTGATCTTCATGATCGTCATCCTGTTCAAGCCGCAAGGCCTGCTGGGACGCAAGCAGGAGCGCAAGGTATGAGGAAGGCTGGGCTCGGGCTCGGGCTGCTGTCGCTGGCGCTGCTCGTGCTCGTTCCGGCCTTCCTGAAGAACTACGGCATCCATCTCTTCACGACATGGCTGGTGTTCATCATCGCGAACATGGGTCTGAACCTCACGGTGGGCTACGCAGGCCAGAAATCGCTGGGCCATGCGGCGTTCTTCGGCATCGGTGCCTACACCGTGGCCATCTTCCTGCGCGAGGGCATCAGCTTCTGGCTCGGGCTGCCGGCCGGCGCGCTGCTGTGCTTCGTCGTCGGCCTGGGGCTGGGCTTTCCGGCGCTGCGCGTGCAGACGATCTATCTCGCCTTCGCGACGCTCGGCTTCAACACCGCGCTGTGGCTGGTGATGCGGAACGAGGAATGGCTGACCGGCGGCTCGTTCGGCATCAACAACATCGCGCGGCCGAGCCTCGGCGGGCTGAGCCTGGACGGCAACCTCGCCTTCTACTACCTCGTGCTGGTGGTCGCGCTGCTGCTCGCCGCCGCGATGTGGCTGCTGCTGCGCAGCCCCTGGGGCAAGGCCTTCAAGGCCCTGCGCGACAACCCGATCCGCGCGGAGAGCCTGGGCATCGACACGCGCAGCTATACGCTGCTGAGCTTCGCGATCGGCGCGGCCTACGCCGGCGTGGCGGGCGGGCTCTATGCGGCGCAGATGCAGTTCATCGATCCGGCCCTCTTCACGGTGGGCCAGTCGATCATGATGTACCTGATGGTGGTCGTGGGCGGCCCGGGCTATTTCCTCGGCCCGCTGCTCGGATCGGCCGTCGGGGTCATCCTGCCGGAGTGGCTGCGCTTCGCCCAGGCCTGGTATCTCTTCGTCTTCGGCACCGCCGTGGTCGTGCTGATGATCTGGCTGCCCGACGGCCTGCTCAGCCTGCCTGACCGCGTGCGGGCACGCCGCCGCTCGCGCGAGGCGTCGTCCGCGCGTGCGCTTCAGGCGCAAGGGGCGAAGCCGTGAGCGTCACGCAGCCGCTGCTCAAGGTGTCCGGCCTGAAGAAGGCCTACGGCGCCATCCAGGCCGTGGGCGGCGTGAGCTTCGAGGTGATGCCGGGCGAGATCTTCGGCGTGATCGGGCCGAACGGGTCCGGCAAGACGACGCTGTTCAACAGCATGCTCGGCCAGATCGCGCCGGACGAAGGAAAGATCGAGCTGAACGGCGAGAACGTGACCTCGCTCGGGCCGCTGCAGCTCAACCGCCGCGGCGTCGGGCGCACGTTCCAGACCCTGCAGGTCTTCGCGAGGATGAGCGTGCGCGACAACCTGCTGGTCGCCGCGCAGGAGCACCAGGGCTCGATGTTCAGCCGCATGTTCGCGCCCTCGGATTCGGGGCTGGGAAAGAAGGCCGATGCACTGATCGACCAGTTTCACATGGGCCACGTCGCCGACAAGCGCGCGGGGGAGCTTTCGTACGGCCAGCAGAAGCTGGTGGACATCGCGATGGCCTTCATGAGCGACCCGGCGCTGGTGCTGCTCGACGAACCCTGTGCAGGTGTCAATCCGAGTCTCGTGGGCGGCATCGGCCGGCTGCTGAAGCAGCTCAACCGCGATCCGGCCGCCGGCTCGCGCAGCTCGTTCGTGGTGATCGAACACAACATGGATTTCGTGATGGATCTCTGCCACCGCATCATGGTCATGGTGGAAGGCAAGGTCATGGCCATCGGCACCCCGGCGCAGATCCGCGCGAACAAGCAGGTGCTCGACGCCTACCTGGGAAGCTGACCGTGCGCGACACCTGCATCGAGTTCCGGGACGTGGTGGCGGGCTACAAGGATTTCATGATCCTCAACGACCTGTCGTTCCAGGTGCCGGGCGGGTCCATCACCCTGCTGATCGGTCCCAACGGCGCGGGCAAGTCGACCGTGCTGAAGACGCTCTTCGGCCTTCTCAAGCCACGCAAGGGGCGTATCACCCTCCATGGGCAGGACATCGCGGGCGCCACGCAGAAGGAACTGCTCGCACGCGGCATCGCCTTCGTTCCGCAGGGCCGCAACCTGTTCGGTCAGCTCAGCGCCTTCGAGAATCTCGAACTGGGCGGCATCACGCTGGGGATGAAGGTCACCCATGAGCGAATCCCGGAGGTGCTGGAGTTCTTTCCGCGCCTGAAGGAGCGCCTGCACTCGGCGGCTTCGACGCTCTCCGGTGGGGAGCAGAAGCAGTTGGAGATCGGTCGGGCCCTCCTGCTGCGGCCGAAGGTCCTCCTCATCGACGAGCCTTCGATCGGCCTGTCGCCGATCGTCGTGCAGGACGTCTTCAAGCTGCTGCGGAAACTCGCGGACCAGGGGACCACGGTGCTGATGGTCGAGCAGAACGTCAAGAGCGCGCTGAAGTTCGCCGACGACGCGATCGCGCTCGAATCCGGACGGCTGGTGCTGCACAAGTCCGCGAGCGAAATCCTGCTCGACCCGCAGATGGAGCGCCTGTTCCTCGGCGGCGCGCACGCGATGGCCGGCGTCAGCGAAGCTGCGCCTCGATAGCCTCGCGCGTCCATCCGGGCGCGACCATCCCGATGAAGTCGAAGGCGAACTTCTTCAACAGATGGTCTCGCCGCAGGCTGATCATCGCGGTCGACGAGGGGAACAGGTGGTCGACCGGCACGGCGCGCAGGTCCTTGTCCTGCGCCGCGTTGAACGCCATCTTCTGCAGCACGGCCACCCCGACACCCGCAGCGACATAGGCTTTGATGATGCTCGCGTCCATCGCCCGCATCACGACCCAGGGCGTGACGCCATGCCGTCGAAACTCGCTCTGGACGACCGACCCCGATGTGTAGCTGTTGTCGTAGGTGATGAGCGGCCATCGCGCGATCTGCTCCATCGTCACCTTGCCCATCTTCAACAGCGGATGGCGCGGCGGCACGATCAGGCACCGGTCGATGTCGTAGGCCTTCACCGAGACGATGCCCTTGGGCACCGCGTCCGGAAGCGTGCAAAGGCCGATGTCGAGGGTTCCTGCCGTCACGCCCGCCAGGATCTGGGACGGGGGGCCGACGGTGAATTCGAGCTTCACCTGCGGATAGACCGACAGGAACCGCCTGGTCACTTCGATCAATGAATAGCGCGCGTGGATGTGGGTCGTCCCGACGCGCAAGGTGCCTTCGCTGTCGGCAGGCAGATCCTGCTTCAGGCGCCTGAGGGCCTGGGCGTCCTGCAGCACCCGGGCGCACAGCGAGAGCGCTTCCTTGCCGGGCTCGGTCAGCGCCGTGAGGCGGTTGCCGGACCGCACGAACAGCTCGACGCCGATCTCCTTTTCGAGCGCGCGGATCATCTTGCTGACGCCCGGCTGCGTGGTGTGCAGCGCTTCGGCCGCGCGCGACACGCTGAAGCCGCTGTCGACGACCTGGCGCACGCACTGGAGCTGCTGGAAGGTGATGGGCACTGCGCAATCCAGTATGCCTTGAGGGCAATGATGACGGCCTAAATATTCATTTTACACAATGGTCTTCGGCGTCAAGAATCGCGTCACCCCAAGCAATCCCGGAACCAGAGACATGCCAGAGGCTGCCGATCCCCACGACGTGAATGCGAGTTTCCGGGGCGGTGGCCGCTCCGTCGAATACCTCGACCGGATCAACAAGGCCTCGATCGTGGCCCTGCACGAGGCGCACATCGTGACGCCCGGCATGGCTCGGCGCATCGCGACCGGCATCCTCGCGGTGATGCGGACCGAGCAGGACATGCCACGGCAGTGGTCCGCCGACTACCTCGACTACGAACCGAAGCTGCTGGCCGCCGTGGGCCCCGACGCCTCGCGCCTGCATTGCGGACGCAGCCGGCAGGACATCTCCGCGACCATCGCGCGCATGAACCTGCGCGCAGGGGTGCTCGACGAAAGCGACGCGCTGATCGAGGCCCGCCAGGCCTTGCTCGCCCTGGCGGAAGCGCACAAGGAGACCATCGTGCCGGCCTACACGCACGGCGTGCAGGCCCAGCCGACGACCCTCGCCCACTACCTGCTCGGCATGGGCGGCGCGCTGGCTCGCAGTTCGTCGCGGCTGCGAGCCGCATACGGGCACGTCAACGAGGGGCCGCTGGGATCGGCGGCCCTCACGACGTCGAGCTTCGCGCTCGATCGTCACCGCCTGGCTTCGCTCCTGGGATTCGACGGGCTCGTCGAGAACGCCTACGACGCGAACCATCTCGCGCCCGTCGACACCAGCCTCGAAGTGGCCGCCGCGCTCGGGATCGCAGCGGTGCAGATCGGGCAGTTCGCGCAGGATCTCCATGCGCAATACGCGTCGCCGACGCCGTGGATGACCCTGCAGCGGGGCGAACTCGTCGGGGTCAGCAGCATCATGCCGCAGAAGCGCAATCCGGCCGCCCTGGAGCAGTTGCGCGTGCAGAGCAGCATGCTGCTCGGCGAGATGCAGGCGGTGTCGCTCCTGGCGCACAACGTGCGCAGCGGGATGTTCGACTACCGGGCCTACGACCCGGTGCCGAGCGGCCGGGCCCTCGCCCTGTTCGAGCTGCTGCGCAAGGTGCTCGGCGGACTCGTCGTCGACAAGGAGCGCGCGCTCGCCGAGGTCCTCGCCGACTATTCGACGGCGACCGAGATCGCGGACGCCCTGCTGCAGCGCGCGGATGTCCCCTTTCGCATCGGCCACCACTTCGCGTCGGCTCTGACAGACTTCGGCCGCGCGCGCCATCTCAGCCTGCGCGAGATTCCCTACCGCGAGGCCGCCCGCATCTACGAGTCCATGGCCTCGCATGCCTTCCCGCTGGACGCGCAAGCCTTCGCCGAGGTCGCGAGCCCCGAGTACATGGTCTTCGGCCGCAAGGGGGCCGGCGGCCCGCAGATCGCCGAGGTGGACCGGATGCTTTCCCGTCAACGCGAATCCGTCGCTGCCGACCGTGCCTGGACGCAATCCCGCCGCGCCGAGTTGTCACATGCCGATGCCCGGCTGGACGCCGCCGTCGAGGCGATCGCGAACGGCGCGACGGCCTCTTTCCCCACCATTCCTTCGAACCCGGAGACAACCTCATGAAAAGACTTCTCTCGCTGCTGGCGGTCCTGACCGTATCGCTCTCCGCCATGGCCGCGCCCTACCCGGACAAGCCGGTGCGCATCGTCGTGCCGTATTCCCCGGGCGGCGGCGGCGACGTGGTGGGCCGCCCGCTCTCCCAGGAACTGGGCAAGCAGTTGGGCAGCTCGTTCTTCATCGACAACCGCGGCGGCGCGGGCGGCAACATCGGCATGGAGTACGTGGCGCAGTCGCCGGCGGACGGCTATTCGGTGGTGCTCGCCCTCACCTCGCAACTGGCGATCAACCAGGCCCTGTACCCCAAGCTGCGCTACGACGCGCTGACGGATTTCGTGCCGATCACGCTGCTGGGCTCGGCGCCCTACTTTCTCGCGGTCAACGCGTCGCTGCCGGTGAAGAACCTGGCCGAGTTCATCCAGCTCGCGAAGTCGAAGCCCGGCGGCATGTCCTATGCATCGACGGGCAACGGCAGCGGCCTGCACCTGTCGATGGAGCTGCTCAAGTCGATGGCCGGCATCGACCTCGTGCACGTGCCGTACAAGGGCGGCGGCGCGGCACTGACCGACCTGCTCTCGGGCAATGTGCAGGCGATGTTCGTGAGCTACGGGACCGGCAACGCGCAGATCAAGGCCGGCAAGATCCGGGTTCTCGCCGTGTCGTCCAGCCAACGCTCGCCGGCGCTGCCGGACGTCCCGACCATCGCGGAAGCCGGCGTGCCGGGCTACGAGTCCGGGGTCTGGTACGCCCTGCTCGCGCCGCACGGCACGCCGAAGGAGGTCGTCAAGCGCCTGCACGACGGGTCGGTGGCCGCGCTCCAGTCGAAGGACCTGCGCGAACGCTTCGCGTCGGACGGCGTCAAGGCCATCGGCTCGACGCCGGAGGACCTCACGAAATACATCCAGTCCGAGCGGGTCAAGTGGGCCGAGGTCGTGAAGCGGTCAGGGGCCACGGTCGAGTGAGAGCGTCAACCGCCCGGCGGAACCCGAGACATCGCACGGATCCGGACCTATCATGCGTCGACCCGGCCCATCACGTGTGTCGGCAGTGCCATCAAGGACACGCATATGGACAACCCACCGTCAGGGCTTTCGCGTCGCGGCTTCGTGGGCGGCATCGGTGCCGGAGGACTCGCCCTTGGCGCCAGTCTGATGGGTCAGCCCGGAAGGGCAGCGGCCGCATCCGTGATCGACGTGAGCACGGTCACCACGCCCATCTCCAGCGTGCAGGCCCTGCCGAACGCGTATTACCTGACCAACGTCCGCGTCGAGACTGGGTTTATCGAGGAAAGGAAGCCCTGGCTCGATACGCCGGTCATCGCTCATACCAGGACCGAACTGAAGACGCTGCGCATCGCCAACGGCGCGGTGGCCGAAATCCTGGAGACGAAGTCGCCTGTTCCTCCAGACGCAGCGGTCTATGACGCGCAGGGGCAGTTGATGCTGCCGACCTTTCGGGACATGCACATCCATCTGGACAAGACCTTCTACGGCGGCCCGTGGGAAGCGACACTTCCCACGCAGCATGGACGCGCAGACCGCGTCGCCCAGGAGCAGGAACTTCTGCCCCGGCTTCTCCCGGTGGCCGAAGAGCGGACGGCTGCAATGATCCGTCTCATGCATTCGCAAGGCACGACGGTGTGCCGCAGCCACTGCAATGTCGATCCCGTCAGCAAGCTGGGGAATCTCGAACATCTCAAGGCGTCGCTGGACCGGTACAAAGGTACGCTTGATTCAAGGATCATCATCTTTCCGCAACACGGCCTGTTGGCCTCCGACAGCGTGGGATTGATGCGCGAAGCGTTGAAGTCGGGCGGCGTCAGCTATGTCGGTGGGGTCGATCCCACCTCATTCGATCACGCGATGGAGAAGTCGGTCGACACGACGGTTCAGCTCGCGGTCGATTTCAACGTCGGGATCGACATCCACATCCATGAGCCGCGCGGAACCGCGATACCCGCATTCAATCGCTTCATGGATCACGTGGAGAAGAACAAGCAACTGCAAGGCAACGTGACCTTCAGCCACGCCTATTCCCTGGCCGAACTCTCCAAGGACGAACTCAAGGACATCGCCGCCCGCATGAAGGCACTCGGCATCACGCTGGCCAGCGCGGTTCCGTTGGGCAAGAACGCCATGCCGCTACGCGAACTGCACGAGGCGGGCGTCAAGGTGATCTGCGGCACCGACAGCGTCATGGACTGGTGGAATTCGTTCGGCAATTGCGACATCCTGCAGAAGGCGCAGGAGATTGCCCGAATCCAGTACCCCAGCACCGAATACGACATCAGCCGCACGCTGGGGTATGCGACCGGCTTCGTCACTCCGCTCAACGACAAAGGTGAGCAGGCGTGGCCGAAAGCCGGGGACGAGGCGAGCTTCAATCTTCTGCCGGCGAGTTGCTCGGCCGAAGCGGTTGCCCGTCTGCCCGTCCGCAATGCCGTATTTCACAAGGGCAGACTCGTCCACGGCGCCGTGCCGAAGGCCGTCTGACCGCCTGCTTTCCGGGGCAGGACTTGCTCACCCGCGTGCTGCGCCATCCAGGTGCAGCCAACCCGCCACGAACGCGGCCAGGAACAGCGTCTCGCCGACCATCAGGGCGATGGGCTTCCATCCCACCGTTGCAAGCTCTTTCAAACGGGTCTTCATGCCGATCGCGGCGATCGACGCGACGAGGCACCATTGCGAATGGTCCACGCCCGCCTGGGTGACGGCCTTGGGCACCCAGCCCGTGCTGTTGATCGCGACCAGTGCCGCGAAGGCGATCGCGAAGAAGGGCAGGAGCGGCGGACGCTTGCCTTCGACGGCGCTGCCTTGATGAGCTCGCGTCAGGAAGCCCGCGAACACGATCACCGGCAGGAGCATCGCAACGCGCAGCAGCTTCACGAAGGTGGCGGCATCGCCCGTGGCGTTGGAAATGCCATAGCCGGCGCCAACGACCTGGGCCACGTCATGGATGGTGCCCCCGAGGAAGATGCCGGCCTGTACCGGATCGAGGCCGAGCGCGCGCACGATCATCGGATAGATGATCATCGCGAGCGTCGACAGCGCGCTGACGCTGATCACGGTAAACAACGTGGCGCGTTCCCGCATGGGATGGTTCGGCATGGCCGCAGAAAGCGCCATGGCCGCCGACGCACCGCAGATCGCGACTGCGCCGCCCGTGAGCAAGCCGAAGAAGCTTCGATACCCCATGAGCCTGGCCAAACCGATACCCAGGCCGATGGTGAGCGCGACCGACGCCACCACCATCAACACCGGGTGCCAACCCATCGCGGCAATCTGGCCGGTCGTGATGCGCAAGCCCAGCAGCGCCACGCCCAGGCGCAGCACCTGGCGTGCCGTCCACTCGATGCCGGCGATGCAGGGGCCGTCGGCGGACAGGAAGTTCATTGCCATGCCGAGCAGCAGCGCGAAGAGCATGACAGGCGCGCCGTAGTGCTGCGACAGGAACGTGGCCGCTGCGGCCACGACGCCACTGGCGAGGACGCCCGGGAACAACTGGCGTCCGAGCGTCGGCCAACCCGCCAAGGTCAATGCAGTCATGGTGATGCGCTCGCAACCGGGCGAAGGGTTCAATCAGAAGATGTGCCGAATGCCGACGTCGTAGCCGGTCGACGACTTTGGCGTCGGCACGGCGCCGTTGATCGCCTTCGTGAAGAAGGCGGGCCCGCCAACGGTCAGGTCCGCACCATTCTTGTTGTCGATCCGCGCAGCCGTCGCGTAGACGGCCGTCCGCGCCGACAGGTTGTACACATAGCCGAGGGCGAACTTCTCGGACTTCGGGTCCGGCGCCAGACCAGGCGCGATCTGATTCGCGGCAGTGACGTTGTTGTACTTCACCTGCGTATAGACGGCGCGAATCAGGCCCGGCCCGACCGGTATGTTCAGGCCGACCAGCGCGCCATTGGCGCCCGGGCTGGTGAACCCGAAAGCGTTCGCGACTGGCGGGACGCCGGAGAACTCCGTCTTCAGCTTGTTGTGCGAGTACTCGCCGAACAGCTTGACGACGCCGAAGTCGTACGTGGCGGCGAGGTTCCAGATGTCGAGGTTGGTCCTCGTGCCCAGGAAGTACTGGTCGCCGATCGTGCTTTGACCCGCGGCCACCGCTACATCCAGCGGGCCTTTCGTGTAGCCGAAGCGACCGCCGACGTAGCGCCCGGTCCGCTGGGTGTTCGGCGTGTTCGGTGTCAGGGCGCCCGGGTCGTACTTGATCGCTTCGTTGAAGGCGTACATGACCTGGCCATAGAAGCCGCCCAGGTCCGGCGGCAGGAAATAGCCCACCGAGTTGGAAGCGCGAATGTAGTTGGGATTGGCCTGGAAGCCGTTGGCTGCCTGGCCCGGCGTATTGAAGCCGCTCGCGGTGGCGATCAGGTTGATGCCCACGCCGTTCGAGGTGAACGGATCGGCCACGGCGTCGTTCCAGAACGTGGGCGTGTAGTCCCTGCCGAGGCGGATTTCGCCCAGCACGCCCGACAGGCTGACCGTCGAACGACGGTTGAAGACAAGACCCCCGCCGGACCCGAGGCCGGCGCCCGTGTCGTTGAGGATCCCGGCTTCGAGCCAGAAGCTGGCCGCCGCACCGCCACCGAGATCCTCCGTGCCGCGGAAGCCCAGGCGACTGCTCGCGTAGCCGCCGCTGTTCTGCACGGTGCTGCTCGTCGTGACGCCGACGCCGAACGGCGTCTCTGCCCTGTTCGAATAGCCGCTGACCGTGGCGTCGACGACGCCGAACAGCGTGACGGAGGACTGGGCCGCAGCACCACCGGCGGCGAGGACGGTCAAGGCGATCAGGGGTTTTTTCATTGGGCGTCTCTTCGTTGTCTTCGTGACTCGCTCGTTCGAGCGAACTGGAATGAATCAGGCGACGTGCATTGCCTGATTGCCTGCGTCCAGTATCCGGACCCTCCCCCTTTCCCGCTTGTCCTTTTGGGACGCGAACTTGCCGATCCGGGACAGTCGCCACGGAACCGGTCAAGGCGTTCGCACACTTTCGCTGTCGTTACGCCGGTCGCTCGCCTGCCTGATCCATTGCGAGGCGCTGCAGCCGAACTGCCCCTGGAACCAATGGCTGAAGCTGCTGGACGTTGCAAAGCCCAGCAGCTCGGCCACCTCGCTCAGCGGCAGGTCGCTGTCGCGCAGATGGCGCTTGACGAGGTCCGAGCGCACCTGGTCCAGCAAGCCGCTGAAGTTGAGACCCTCCGCAGCGAGCCGGCGGTGCAGCGTGCGGCGATCGACGCGCAGGTGCCGGGCAACCTCCTGCGCGCTGCAGACGCCACCCGGCAGCATTGCAAGGATGAGCTGCCGACAGCTGTCGTGCACGCTTTCACTGCGATCCCTCAGGGCCGCTTCGAGGTACTTGCGCGCGTAGCCCGCCGCCACCTGGTCGCCCGGCTCGCGCGGCCTGGACAGGTCGTTCGCGAGGCAGACCAGGCCGTTGAACTCCTGGTTGAACTTGACGCGCCGTCCGAAGAATGCGCGATGGGTGGAGACGTCCCGGGGCGGGCGATGCGTGAAGCAGACTTCAAGCGGCCGCCAATGCGGCCCGATCAGATCGCTCAGCATGCGAAACATGGTGCCCACGGCGAGTTCCACCGACTGCCGCATCGGCAGCCCCGGGCTTGGCAGCAAGTCTTCCCGGATGACCACCACGCTGTCGGTGTCCTCGACATGGACAGTCAGCGAGGAATTGACCAGCTTCAGGTAGCGGCACAGCGTGTCGAGCGCGTCCCTCGGCGTGGCCTCCTCCCTCAGCAGGAGGCTGATCGGCCCGAGGGCGGAGAGCTTGCGCTGCGCCGCAAGGCGCAGCGCCAGATCCTCGGTTCGCGTGGCGCGCGCGGTGATCTCCAGCAATTCGCGTACGGCATCTCTCGGGATCAGCGTCTCGGGGTCTTCGAGGACCTTCGGCTGCAGCCCGACTGTCCGCATGAAGGCATGGGGATCACGACCGAGCGAGTTCACCAACTCGACATATCCGCTCAAGCTGGCGCTGCGCATGAGTCGTGCAATGTGTCTCATGGGACGGTGCTTGAGCGCCATTATGGTCCCGGCCTTCCATCGGAAACTCGGACCCCGCCTGGCCCGGTCGGTCCCTTACGACGACGGTTGCAGCGTGCCACGCCGCGGCGGCGGATCGCGATCGGAGGTCGCTCAGGGAACGAGCACCGTGGAGCCGATCGTCTTGCGTCCTTCGAGCGCGCGGTGCGCTTCCGCCGCATCGGCCAGGGCGAAGCTCTGCTTGGGCTCGCTGACGATGTGCCCGGCGAGCACATGGTCGAACAGCTCGCGCGCCATGTCGAGCATGTGCGCGCGCGGCTCGATGTAGTGCCGCATCGCGGGCCGGGTGAGCCAGATGGAACCCTTGGTCGCCAGCAGTCGGGTATCCAGGATCACCGGCCCTGACGAAGTGCCGTTGCTCACCAGCGTTCCGCGCGGCTGCAGGCAGTCGAGCGAGGCTTCCAACGTGTCCTTGCCGACCGAGTCGTAGACGACGGAAACGCCCTTTCCGCCGGTGATCTCCTTCACACGCTCCACGATGTTCTCGCGCGATGTGACGATCGTGTGCGCGCAGCCGTTGGCCTTCGCGATGGCGGCCTTCTCGTCGGTGCTGACCGTACCGATCATGGTCACGCCCATGGCGCGCGCCCACTGGCAGGCGATCAGGCCGACGCCGCCCGCCGCGGCGTGGTACAGGATGGTCTCGCCGCCCTCGAGCGGGTAGACCTGCCGGAACAGGTACTGCGCGGTCATGCCCTTCATGATGAGCGACGCGGCCGTGCGATCCGTGATGCCGTCGGGCAGCGGAATGAGCACCTCGGCCGGCATCACGCGCGCCTGCGCATAGGCGCCCGGTGGTCCCACCAGGTAGCCGACCCTGTCGCCCACGCCGATGTCCGTCACACCGGGCCCCACCGCCTCGACCACGCCCACCGCGTCGGTACCCAGCCCGTTGGGCAACGCGAGCGGATAGAGGCCGGTGCGAAAGTAGATGTCGGCGAAGTTGACGGCGATGAAGCTGTGGCGCACGCGGGCTTGGCCGGGGCCCGGCTCTCCGACCTCGACGCTCTCGAGCCTGAGGACATCTGCGCCCCCGGTTTCATGAAGGCGAATGGCCTTGGTCATGGTTCATGTCCTTGTAAATGCATGTGGAGACGCGATTCTTGAGGGGCGGCTCCGCGACGGGAAGCGCGGCATCGGCAATGCCCCAATCCGACAACTTCATGTCCCAAATGAGCAAGTTGTGGTTGCCGGTGCGCCAGATACTGAACCCGCTGGCAGATCAGCCCGAAACGCACACAAAAGGAGACTCGATATGACACTGCATCGATTTGCGCGCCCCGCGATGGCGTTGATCACATGTTCGCTGGCGCTCAATGTCTGGGCATCCGGCGAGAAGCCTCTGAAGGTCATCGTTCCGGCCCCGGCGGGCGGCACGATGGACACCGCGGCCCGCGTGGTCGGGCAACAGATCTCCCTGGACACCGGCCGACCGGTGGTCGTCGAGAACCGCGCCGGCGCAACAGGCTCGATCGGACTCCACGCCATGCTGCAGGCGGCGCCCGACGGCAACACGATCCTGATGGGGGCGAGCAACCTGCTGGTGGAGGCGCCGCAGGTGATGAAGGTGCCGTACGACCCGCTGAAGGACATCGTCACCATCGCCAGGGTGGCGACTTCGGGCTACGTCCTCGTGTCCGGTGCGAACTACCCGGCCAAGGACTTCCAAAGCCTCATGGCGCAGTTGAAGACGCGCAAGGGCAAATCCAGCTTCGCCAGCTACGGCATGGGAACGGTGTCGCAGTACTCGGGACTGATCCTCAGCAGCCAGGCTGACCTGGACATGCAGCACGTCGGCTACGCCGGATCGCCGCCCGCGCTCCAGGACCTCATCGGCGGCCAGGTCGACGTCATGTTCGATGGCGTGGTGACCTCGCTGCCCCTGATCAAGAGCGGGATGCTGCGTGCCTATGCGGTCTCCGGCAAGAGCCGGTCCAGGTACTTCCCGGACGTGCCGACCATGACCGAACTCGGCTACCGGGACATCCAGTTCCAGGGACAGGTCTGCTTCTACGGCTCCAGCAAGCTGCCGGCCGACGTCCTGGCGAAGCTCCAGGCCGTCATCAAGCGGGCCGCCGAAGCGCCCGCGGTGCAGCAGAAGCTGATCGACGTGGGCGTGGAGCCCGATGTGAGCATCGATACGGCTGCGATGCTGGCCGAGAACAAGCTGCTGTCCCAGCGCAACGCCGGGATCGTCAAGAAATTCAACATCCAGGCGAACTGAGCAGGCGCCGCCATTTCTCGAGAGCAACGACATGCAGATCAATCCAATCACGCCGGCGATCGGCGCCGAAATCAGCGACGTCCATCTGGGCGAAGCCGCGCGCAATCCCGAGCTCTTCGCGCAGGTCAAATCCGCGCTGCTGAAGCACAAGGTGCTGTTCTTTCGCAAGCAGGACATCACGCGGGCCGACCACGTGGCCTTCGCGAGCTGCTTCGGCAAGCTGGAAGACCATCCCGTCGTCAACAGCGATCCCAAGTACCCCGGCCTCGGGCTCATCTATCGCAGCGAGACGAGGCACAGCTACGAAAACTCGTACCACTCCGACGGCCTTTGGCGCCAGCAACCTTCCATGGGCGCCGTGCTGCGCTGCGTCGAATGCCCCGAGGTCGGCGGCGACACCATCTGGGTCAACATGGTTCAGGCCTACGAGGAGTTGCCCGAAGAGATCAAGCAGAAGATCCTGAAGCTGCGCGCCAAGGCCAGCATCGAGCCCTCCTTCGGTGCCGTGATGCCGGACGAAGCACGCAGGAAGTTGGACCGCGACAACCCGCCGGTCGAGCACCCCGTGGTGCGTACGCATCCAGAAACCGGCGAGAAGATCCTCTACGTCGGCGGCTTCACCACGCACTTCGTCAACTACAACACGCCGGAAAACATCCGTCACGGCATCGACAAGCTGCCCGGCGCATCGCTGCTGCTGAACTACCTGACAAGCCGGGCCACCATTCCCGAGTACCAGGTGCGCTGGTCCTGGCAGCCCGGGGACGTGGCGGTCTGGGACAACCGCAGCACGCAGCACTACGCGGTCAACGACTACTGGCCCGCACCTCGCAAGATGGAGCGCGCCGCCATCGTTGGCGACGTGCCGTACTGAGTCCCTGCACTCCCTCACCCCCGTTCGACATTCCCGACGTCACGTCACATTTCAATCCGGAGACCATCCCCATGAACTTCCTCGACGGCCACCTGTATCCCGAGAACCAGCAGCCCCTCATCATCACGGCCGCGCCCTATGCGCCAGGCTGGATCCCCTCGGACTTCCCGGAAGACATCCCCGTCACGATGGAAGACCAGATCCAGAAGGCGGTGGATTGCTACGAAGCCGGCGCCACCGTGCTGCACCTGCATGTGCGCGAACTCGATGGCAAGGGCAGCAAGCGCCTTTCGAAGTTCAACGAGTTGATCGCCGGCGTGCGCGCCCGCGTGCCGGAGATGGTCATCCAGGTGGGCGGCTCCATCAGCTTCGCGCCCGAATCGGACGGCGCAGCCGCCAAGTGGCTGAGCGACGACACGCGCCACATGCTCGCCGAGCTCGAGCCGAAGCCCGACCAGGTGACGGTGACCGTCAACACGTCGCAGATGAACGTGACGGAGCATGCGGGCCTGGACGACTTCAAGGGCGTGTCGCGGGGATTCCCGCACCTCTATGCGACCTACAAGGACATGGTCGTGCCCGCCAATCCCAGCTGGGTCGAGGAACACATCCGCCGCCTGACGGCCGCCGGAATCCAGAGCGAGTTCCAGTGCTACAACATCAACAGCTTCGAGACGATCGAGCGAATGATCCGCCGTGGTGTCTACAAGGGGCCGCTCGTGATGAACTGGGTGGCCATCAGCGGCGGCATGGACCAGGCGAACATCTACAACATGGCCAACATCCTGCGTGCCGTGCCCGACGGCGCGGTGGTCACGGTGGAAAGCTCGGTGCTGAATGTGCTGCCCGTGAACATGATCGGCATCGCCCTCGGCCTGCACGTTCGGTGCGGCATCGAAGACGTGCTCTGGAACCAGACCCGCACGGGAAAGATGAGCTCGGTCGAGCAGATCAGGCAGCTGGTGCGCATTGCCGGCGAATTCGGCCGCCCGATCGCGACCGCCAAGCAGGCGCGAGAGATCATGAAGATCGGCGTCTTCTACGACACGGCAGAAGAGACGCTCCAGGCCAACGGCTTCGCGCCCAATCGCAACGGCGGCAACCAGGGGTTCCTGCGCAAGCCCGACAGCGAACTGGTGGCCTGAGGACCGAGCCGCGTCCCATCCCTCCGACATCCGCATTGCAACCCGAGACGAGACGACATGAACTTCCTGGACGGCCACCTGTTTCCCGAAAACCAGCAGCCCCTGATCATCACGGCGGCGCCCTATGCGCCGGGTTGGCTTCCATCGGACTTCCCCGAAGAAATCCCGGTCACGATGGCGGAGCAGATCCAGAAGGCGGTGGACTGCTACAACGCTGGCGCGACGGTGCTGCACCTGCACGTGCGTGAACTCGATGGCAAGGGCAGCAAGCGCCTGTCCAAGTTCAACGAACTCATCGCCGGCGTGCGTGCACGCGTGCCCGACATGATCATCCAGGTGGGCGGCTCGATCAGCTTCGCGCCGGAATCCGAAGGCGCGGCTGCCAAGTGGCTGTCCGACGACACGCGCCACATGCTGGCCGAACTCGATCCGAAACCGGACCAGGTGACGGTGACCGTCAACACCTCGCAGATGAACGTCACGGAGCACGCCGAATTGGCGGACTTCAAGGGCACTTCGCGGGAAATCCCCGCCATCTTCGAGGCCTACAAGGAGATGACGGTACCGGCCCAGCCCGGCTGGGTCGAGGAGCACATCCGCCGCCTGACGGCCGCCGGCATCCAGAGCGCCTTCCAGTGCTACAACATCAACAGCTTCGAGTCGGTCGAGCGACTGATGCGCCGCGGCGTCTACAAGGGCCCGCTGGTGATGAACTGGGTGGCGATCAGCGGTGGCATGGACGCGCCGAACATCTACAACCTCGCCAATTTCCTGCGCGCCGTTCCCGATGGCGCCGTGCTCACGGTGGAAAGCTCGGTCCGCAACGTGCTGCCCGTGAACATGATGGGGATCGCCATGGGCCTGCACGTGCGCTGCGGCACCGAGGACGTGCTCTGGAACCAGACGCGCACGGCCAAGATCGGCACGGTGGCGCAGATCGAGCAGCTGGTGCAGATCTCGCGCCAGTTCGGTCGCCCCATCGCGACCGCCCAGCAGGCGCGCGAGATCTCGAAGATCGGTGTGTTCTACGACACGGCGGAAGAATCGCTTCTGGCGAATGGCTTCGCGCCCAATCGCAACGGCGCCAACCAGGGCTTCCTGCGCAAGGCGGCATGACTCCTCGTCGAGGGCGTGTCGCACGCCCTGCGTCTGGACGTACTCGGCCTGTCTTGCCCGGGCTCTGAGCGCACCGGCGCGCCCTGAGCTGAAGCGCCACAGGCCGTCGACCGGATCACCTCAAGGCCGGAACCAACTGTTGCCGATCACCAGGTACACGGCCGTCGTTCCCGGGCTGTGCGCCACGTCGACGCCCACATCCAGCCCGAACTTGCGGGCCAGCTCGTAGCGGAAGCCCAGGCCGCCGCTGCCCACGTTCTGGGTGGCGGAGAAATCCAGACCTTTCGTTCGTGTCGTCCCGCCCCCGGCGAAGACGACACCGCTCCATCGGCCGAAAAAGCGCCAACGCGCCTCCACTTCGAGGGAGGCCACCTGGTCGCCCTGGTATCGCATCGCGGGGACACCACGCAGTTGGACGAAGGGCCGCAGGAAGAACGGGGTGCCGTCCGAAGACCACGCGTAAATTCCCCGCGCGCCCACCGTGAGGCCATGCGTGAACGGGTGCCAGCCCATGACGACCTGCTGGAATCGCTCGAAGTCGTCGGTCGACCCCAGGGCCTCGCGCGAGGCGAGCCAGGACGTTTCGGCGTAGATGCCGCGCGTCGGCGTGAAGACGTTGTCCCGCGTGTCGTATTCGAGGATGGCGGTCGGCGCGGAAACCTTCACGCGCGCAGTGTCGGCGAGGCCGGGCGGCTGGGTTTCCTCACGCAGCTTCGGGTCCACGTCGGCGAAGACGTAGCGCATGCCGATCGCCCATGGCGACTTCGGTGCCAGCTGCCAGTTGAACTGCGCGACGGCCCCTGCGAACTGCAGTTGGTAGCGGACCTTCTGGTTCAGCGAGGGCAGTCCGGGACCGAGACCGTAGAAGTCCAGGTTGACCTGCCCGGCCGCGGCGCCGAACAACGTGCGCAGGCGCCCGTCCATCCAGCGGCTCGCGTCGCCAGCGAACGCACCCTTGGTTCCGTTCTCGGTGGCGAAGGCCCCGACGCCGGAGATGTCGGGGCGTGCCCACCCTTCCTCGCCCTCTTCCCTTCGCGGCCGCAGGAACATTCCGGCGGCGCCGCCTCCGTAGCCGATCGCCGGCTCCGTCACGATGATCGGTATCGGCAGGAAGCCCCGAGGGTCCTCCAGAAAACTGCTCAGATCGAGTTGTCCGTCCTCCGGATCGAAGAACCGTGCCAGACCTTTGCGCGCGGGGTCCTTGGGCGTCTCCGAAGACAGCGCCGGCTCATCCCGCAACGGCTCGGAGGAACCCTGGGCGCCGACGCCCGCCGATGCGCTGGCGGCCAACGCGGGGAGCAGAGTGCGCAAGAGCCATCGGGGCATTCAGTGATTCTTGGCGCCTGCCGCCGGACCAGGATTGATCTTGCTCAATGGAAGGCCGCCCCCTCCTTCGGGGAGGGGGTGCGAGGCACGTGTGGATTGCAGAATGCCGCCCGTGCGACGCGTCCCGCGCCGGGGTTCAGTGCGCCTGCGCGCGGACGCGATTCGCCGAATTCGCGCGCCAACCCATCCACATGACATCCACGATGCAGAGCATTCTTTCCCGTTCCCTCGTCGCCACTGCCGTCCTTTCGTCGCCACTGCCGTCCTTTCGTCGCCTCCGACTGGAAGGTGAAAAGCTTCGATTCAACGGCGCCAGAGAGACCCTCCCACGTACGCCCTGCCCCGGCAGCGCCGGGGCCTACCTCTTTCCTTCTTGAAAGCAAATGAAGACGCGCGCAACGACCGGCGGGTGGAAACCCGCCCGTCATCCAACGGTGGACGGCTTTTTCTGCCTCACACGCCAACACCACTCTGGCCACTACGAAGTGCTGGCCAACCGCCTGAGCGGATCACCCGCCATCGAGGCCTTCGCGACCCAGGAACAGGCCGAACGGGTCGCCGAGCATCTCTCGCGCACGCGCCGGGATGGGAATTGACGCGGAACGTTGGCGCGGCGCGGCAACTGCTGGCGCTGCTGCTTCCGGCAACGCTGTGGGGGCCAATTCCGTGCGCGGCCGACGCCGCGCACGGAACGTCCCATGCCTCTGCCCACCTGCAGTTCAGCGTGACCCTCCCACCCGTGCTCAGGATCCTGCAGGTGCGGCGCAATGAGGACGGCATCGAAATTCACGTGTGGACCAACATGCGTTCGGTCGTCCTGAGCAACCGTGAATTTCGCTTTCACCGCGTCGGGGAGCATGTGCTGCACCTTCCGGATCCGGCCGATGCCGGAATATGGATCGTGCACGGCCTGTAGACACGTCATCTGCCGCCCGACCGCTTCGGCACCTTCGTCGAGGTTGATCGTTTCCGGCGAGACGGCGCGGCCTCCAGACCGTACGCGCGTCCATGCAGACGCGAGATCTCGGCAGCCGCATTCGCAAAGCTCGCCCGGACGAACTCGAACGCACGCGAGGTTGCGGGCACCAGCGTGCGACCGGCGCGATGGACGATCCCAAGGGTCAGATCGAGGTCGAGTCGCGGCGTCATGTCGATCGGCACCACGACGCCTGCGTTCAGCGGGTCGAGGACTGCGATGGCGGTCGACGGCGTGACGGCGTCGCTCGATGCCAGCAATGCGTGCACGGTGCCGAGATCGCTGGTGCTGAGCACCGCGATGTTCGGCGCGGCGGGCCTGGTGGCGGTACCGGAACTCCTGCCCATCGCGGTGCGAAGCACGGGCCTGTCATTGGTCTACGCGATCGGTACTTCGGTGTTCGGCGGCACCACCCAGTTCGTCGTGACGTGGTTGATTGCCGTCACGCACGATCCGATGGCACCGGCCTATTACGTGGTCGCGATGTGCGCCCTCAGCGTGGCGGCAATGTGGATGCTGCCCGAGTCGCGCGATGTCGACGTCATGAAGTAGCTTGCGGGAGCCGGGGTCGGAAAGACACGTCGCGCGACCGCCGGGACCGGGTGAGGCCAAGGCGAGGCGGAACAGTTGTGCTCGCCGGTGCCGAGCAGCACAATCCCATCCGGCACCTTTGGCACCCTGACTCCAGGAACGTCCATCCGGCGCATGCTGATCTGGCGGAATGCGCTCGCACGTTTCAGATTCACGATGTCTTCAAGGCTTTTGGTTTCCACCCGCGATGGAGGACTTCACAAATGACCACGTTGACTGTCAATGGGAAGGCGACCACCGTCGCCGCGGCGGATGACACGCCGTTGCTATGGGTCTTGCGCGACCATGTCGGCCTGACCGGCACCAAGTTCGGTTGCGGCATGGCCCTCTGCGGCGCATGCACCGTACACCTCGACGGCGCGCCGGTGCGCTCGTGCCAGACGCCGCTGTCGGCCGCGGCGGGCAAGAAGGTCACGACCATCGAGGGCATTGGCGCCACCAAGTCCGGCAAGGCGATCCAGGCCGCGTGGATGAAGATCGGCGTGGTCCAGTGCGGCTACTGTCAATCCGGCCAGATCATGAGCGCCACCGCGCTCCTGCAGAACAATCCCAAGCCCAACGACGCCGACATCGACCTGGCGATGAGCGGCAACATCTGCCGCTGTGGCACCTATACCCGCATACGCACGGCCATCAAGACCGCTGCCGGGATGGGAGAGGCATCATGAACGCGGGTCGGAACATGCAATCCCTTGCCGACTGCATCACGCCGGTCACGCCGGTGAGTGCGATCTCGGTCGGTACCAGCCGCCGCCGCTTCCTGCAGGCCATGCAGTTGACCGGTCTGGTGCTGTATGTGGGCATCCCGGCGATCGGTACCGCAGCCGGTGAACCCCAGAAGTACGGCGGCGACGGCATGCCGCAAGGCCTGCGCGACAGCCCGAAGATCTTCGTGTCGATCGCGCCCGATGGCATCGTCAGCATCGTCGTCAACCGCTCCGAAATGGGCCAGGGCGTGCGCACCAGCATCCCCAAGATCGTTGCCGACGAGCTCGAGGCCGATTGGAAGCGCGTGCGCGTGGTGCAGGCGCAGGGCGACGAAGCCAAGTATGGAAACCAGGACACCGACGGCTCTCGCAGCACACGCCATTGGTTCGATCCGATGCGCCGCTGCGGCGCCAGCGCCCGCGTGATGCTCGAACAGGCGGCCGCCGCACGGTGGAAGGTGCCGCTCGACTCGGTGCAAGCCAGGAACCACGAGGTCGTGCACATCCCCAGCGGCCGCAAGCTGGGCTACGGCGCCCTCGCGCTCGACGCTGCCAAGCTCGAAGTCCCGCCGCCGGCCAAGGTCAAGCTGAAAGAGCCGAGCCAGTTCCGCTACATCGGCAAGGAAGACACCTTCCTGACCGACGGCCTGGCGATCACGACCGGCAAGACCTGGTACGGCATCGACACCCGCCTGCCAGGCATGTTCTACGCGGTGATTGCGCGTCCACCGGTGCTTGGCGGCAAGCTCAAGAGCTTCGACGCCGCCGAGGCGTTGAAGGTGCCCGGCGTCGTCAAGGTCTTCGCGATGGACGGGACGCCACCGCCTTCCGAGTTCGAGCCGATCGGTGGCGTCGTGGTGGTCGGCAAGGACACCTGGGCAGCGATCAAGGGTCGAAGTCTCCTGAAGATCGACTGGGACGACGGCGCGCACGCGAGCTACAACTCGACCGCCTTCCGAAGCGAACTCGAGGCGGCCGTGCTGAAGCCCGGTGGCAAGGAAGTGCGCAACGAAGGCGACACCTACGGCGCACTGTCAAAGGCCGCGAAGCGGATCGAGGCCAACTACTACGTGCCGCACCTGGCGCACGCGTCCATGGAATGCCCGGCCGCAACCGCGCGCATCGTCAACGGTGCTTGCGAGATCTGGGCCTGCACGCAGTCCCCCCAGGCGGCGCATGACCGCGTGGCGAAGCGTCTCGGTCTGGCGACCGACAAGGTCACGGTCAACGTGACGCTGCTGGGCGGCGGGTTCGGGCGCAAGTCGAAGCAGGACTTCGTCGTCGAGGCGGCGCTGGTGTCGAAGGAGATGGGCGGCCAGCCGGTCAAGCTGACCTGGACGCGCGAGGACGACCTGCACCACGACTACTTCCACACGGTCTGCGCACAGCATCTGGAAGCGGGCCTCGACGCCAACGGCAAGGTGACCGCCTGGCTGCACCGTACCGCCGAGCCGACGATCCTCTCGATCTTTGCGCCGGACCCGAAGACGCTGGCGCCGTTCGAACTGGGGCTGGGCCTGGCCGGGATGCCGTATGCGATCCCGAACGTACGAATCGAGAACCCGGAAGCGACCGCCCATGCGCGCATCGGCTGGCTGCGCTCGGTCAACAACATCCAGCATGCGTTTGCAGCGCAGTCGTTCATCGCCGAGATCGCACAGGCGCAGGGACGCGACCATCGCGACTTCCTGATCGAGCTGCTGGGACCCGATCGCCTGATCGACCCGAGCAAGATCAGCGACGCCTGGAACCACGGCGAGTCGCCCGAGCGCTATCCGATCAACGTCGGTCGGTTGCGCAAGGTCATCGAACGCGCGACTCAGGAAGCTCAATGGGGCCGCAAGATGGGCGCCGGACAGGGCCTCGGGCTCGCGGCGCACTACAGCTTCGTGACCTATGTCGCCGCAGTCGTCGAAGTGAGCGTCGATCCGACGGGCAACCTTGTGATTCCGCGCGTCGACATCGCCGTCGACTGCGGGCCGACCGTGAATCCCGATCGCGTCCGCTCGCAGATGGAAGGCGCTTGCGTGATGGGCCTCAGCCAGGCGGTTGTCAGCGAGATCACTTTCAAGAATGGCCGGGCGGAACAGGACAACTTCCATCAGTTCGAAGTCGTGCGCATGAACATGGCACCGAAAAAGATCGTCGTGCACATCATGCCGTCGGCGTACGACGTACCGCTGGGCGGTGTGGGAGAACCCGGTGTGCCGGTGGTGGCGCCGGCGCTGATGAACGCGATCGCCGCAGCGACCGGCAAGCGCATCCGCCAATTGCCGTTGCGTGCGCAGCTCGCGCAAGTGTCCTGACCGGACTGCGGGGCGCATTCGAGCCATCGAGATGCTGCGCTAACGGCGATAGATCAGCATCAAGTTGTTCGCCGGCATCTCGACCAGCCGCGTTCGTGCGAAAGCGCGCGCGGCGGCGACGGCGTCGAGATCCTCCACCCGCCGCAGTCCCCAGTGCGGATCGCGCGCCTTGAGCGAAGCGTCGAACGCTTCGTTCGACGGCGCGGTTTCCACGCCCTCGCGGCGCCACGGACCATAGAGCATCAGCGGCGCGCCCTTGGCCAGCACCCGCTCCGCGCCCGCGACCAGACCGAGCGTCGCTTCCCACGGACTGATGTGCGCCATGTTGACGCACAGCACCGCGTCGGCGGCATCGACCGGCCAATCCGTCGCCGCGGCGTCGAGCGCGAGCGGCGGCAAGACGTTGTCGAGCCCCGCGCACCAGCTCACGATCGAACCGCGCGCGCCCGGGTCCGGATCGGTCGGCTGCCAGACATGGCCGGGGAAAAGCGCCGCGAAGAAAGCGCAATGCTCGCCCGATCCGCTCGCGACTTCGAGCACCTTGCCGGTGACCGGCAATTCCTCTCGCAGCACGTCGGCGATCGCCTCGCGGTTGCGTAGCGTGGCAGGCGCGTGCTTGCGCCCCGCACTATCGTCACCGGGCATCCAGGGCGTCGAACCTTGCATTTCGGACTCTCAAGAAAGTTGGTGCTAAAGAAAATCGTCGGTCATTTGCTCGCCTTGTTCTTCTTCTTAGCGGCCTTCGCCACTGGCGACTTCTTCGCGGCCGGCTTCTTCGGAGGCGCCTTTTTCGCAGCCATCTTCCCGGCTGCCGGCTTCCGTCGCGCGGCCTCGTCGCCCTTCCGCAGAACGGCCTGCCAGGCCAGGCGGGCCCAGCGTGCCGCCTCCTCGCGGTCTTCGTAGACTTCGGGCGGTGCTTCCACGTACGAAGTCGGCGTCAGCTTGCCCGAGCGCATGTACGCGAAGGGCGCGAGCCCTTTCGCTTCGAACCTCGCGCGGCTCTCGTCGTCGGTCTTGAGGTACAGGCGCTCGCCGCTCACAAGGCCGAACATGCGCCCCTCGTGAAAGATGCCGTGGCCACCGAACATGCGGCGGACCGACACGCGGCCGAAGCGCTCGAACACTTCGGGAAGTTCCTCGGCCAGGCTCACCGCGCCCACTGCTCGCTATCGAGGTGCTCGGGACCGGTCAAGGAGGCGGCGGGATGGTCGTCGCCGGCCCCATCGGGTTCGCATCGATCCAAGCCTGGATCGGCGGCTCGGGAGGTTCGTCCGGCTCCGTGAGGTCATAGTTGAACTCAGCACCATTGCTGCGCACCTTGAGGAGGGTCTCGCCGTAATACCGGTAGTAGCCGAGGATCACGACCTCCACGCCGGTGTCCAGCTTGACGGTGGCGGGCACTGCCCGCGTCGGGGGCTCAGGTTGAGTGGGCGTCATCGTGGTCCTCCTGCTCGTACGGTAGTGTGCATCGAATACCAACAGCCGATACCTCGAATGGGTCCGAAGAGGCAAAAAAAGAGTCGCTCAATCCTTGGAGCGCCCGGGGGCCCCGCTTGGATCGAACGTCCAGGGTGCGCGTTGAGGCCTGGAACGTTCCGGACCCGGACGCCAGCTACATCAACAGGCGTTGCACAACGTACCCATGGTCCTTCTGGAGCACTTCACGCAGATTGCCCGGTCCGCATAGATGTGCGGCACCGCAAAGCACCAGCGTGCGCTCCGGCGATTTCGCCTCGCGCGCAATGGTCTCGGCCCATTTTCGATTTCGTGTTTCGAGCAGGGCGCGGCGCATCGCTTCGGTCGAACCCATCTTCATGAGTGCCTCGAGTTTCGGGATGTCGTGGACTCGCCATGCCCGGGACTTGGCCTCGAGGCTTCTTTGGGCGTCTGCCTGCTGTCGAAGCACAAATCGGAGCGAGAAGAGCAGGTCGTCCAACGGAACTTCATTCGCGGCTTGCACCACATCCTCCGGCGTCTCGAGTTCCAGAACATCACCCGACGGTCCCAGCCATGTCCTCACCATGGCCTCGATGCCGTCGACACGGGAAAGGCCGAGCGCGCCCACAAGGAGACAGACGCCGGGCAGATTGCAGTCGTCGAGAGGGCCGACCACTTCCTCCGGCCAGGATGGTTGAACGGCCGCGTACAGATCTGCAGGGAGATCCCGGGCCATGTACCGGGCAGGCAGCGTGAACAGGGCTAGACCCTTCTCCGACTTCATCTCCACGTAAATTCGATCTGCCCAGTCGTAGATGCGCCGGACCGGATCGATCCATCTTTGCGGACCGGGTGGAAAGAAATGCAGCGTTCCAAGTATTCGGGTCTTTGTGCCTGCGACTTCGTACAGCATGCTGTCTCCGAGGGTTGAGCGGCAGCATACCCGGCGATTCCGCAGCCCCTTCTGTCGATGCTTCAGTGCGCCGGGCCGAAGGAGTGGCCGTTGACGCTGCGCGCCTCGATCACGCGTCCGGCACCCGTGGCGAGTGGCCGCGCTGTGCCTTCGGCCTGGACCTTGTCACCGATCTTCAGGCCCAAGCGCGCCATCCCATCGGGCTTGGTGTGGATGAAGTCGCCGCTGTCGAGCACCACGCCGTTCGCGACGCCATGCTTCGCATAGTTGAAGCGAACGACGGTGCCGACCGCTTTGCCGCCGTGCGAATGCTGCGGCGACGCGAGTGACTTGCCATCGACCGATGCAAGTCGTTCGAACTGATAGACGGTGTGCTCCGGTTCTCCCTTGGGCGAGGGGTCGGCCTCGGTGCCTTCGATGACGAGCGCCTGGCCCTCGCGCAGCACCGCGAGCTGCCCGGCGAGGGCGGGATCATGCCGGTCGACGACAAACTGCGTCGACACACCGTCGGTGTCGATGAGTACACCTTCAATGGTGCCCTTGGGGCTGTAGATGAGCTGTCGGAAGCGGCCCTCGACCGACCAGACGTCGAGCATTTCATGACCATGAAGATGAGGCATGGGGAGTTTCTGGGTCATTGGTTGCTGGCACTGACAGACCACACGGCATTTCCAACATCGTCGGCAATCAGCAAGGCGCCATCCGCAGCTTGCGCAAGTCCGACGGGCGCGCCGAAGAGAGACTTCTCGTCCGGGGACGCAAAGCCGGTGACGACGGGCACCTTCTGACCGGCCGGACGTCCGTCCACGAACTTGACGAAGCTGACCTCGTAGCCACTGAGCGGCGATCGGTCCCAGCTCCCATGCTCGCCGATGAAGGCGCCTCCACGGTACATCGGCGGGAGATTCGTGCCGGTATAGAAGAGCAGCCCCAGGGGGGCGACGTGCGACGTCAACGCGAAGTCGGGCTTGATCGCCTTCTGAACGAGGTCAGGGCGCTGGGGTTGGACCCGCTCGTCGACATGCTGTCCGAAGTAGCTGTACGGCCAGCCGTAGAAGCCGCCTTCCTGCACGGCGGTCATGTAGTCCGGCACGAGATCGGCGCCGATCTCGTCGCGCTCGTTGACGATGGCCCAGAGCTTGCCGGTCTGCGGCTCCCATTGGAGCCCTGTCGGGTTCCGGAGCCCGGAAGCGAAAACGCGGCTGCCCCCTGTCGCGACATCGACCTCCAGAATGGCGGCGCGGCGATACTCCACGGCCAGACCGTTCTCCGTGATGTTGCTGTTCGAGCCGACGCCGACGTAGAGCTTCTTGCCGTCAGGGCTGGCGAGCATCGACTTGGTCCAGTGGTGATTGATGGTGTTGGGCAGGTCGGCGAGTTCGCTGCCCGGATCGGTGATGCGCGTGGCGCCCGCGGTATAGGCGAACTTCATGACTCGATCGGTGTCGGCCACATACAGCGTCTGGCCGATCAGCTGCACCCCGAATGGCGAGTGCAAGTGATCCAGGAAGACGAACTGCTCCCACTTGGCGGAGCCCGCCTGCTTGCGCAGCAGCGTGATCCGGTTCCCGCCCTTGGCCCCTTTGCCGGAACGGTTCTTGACCATGCCCGCAATGAGCTGCTTGGGCGTCGTCACGGGTTCGGTGCCGGGTCCGTTCGATTCCACAACGAGCACATCCCCGTTGGGTAGCGTCAGGAGCTGCCGGGGATGCTGCAACGCATCCGCGATCTTTTCGATCTTCAGGCCGCTGGCCACCGCCGGATGCGCATCGCCCTGCCATCCGACCCCGTCTGGAACCTGCATCGGGGGCACCAGGAAATTCTTGGCAGCGGGCAGGACGGGCTCGCGTCCCATTTGCTCCGCGGGGTCGACAACGGCCCGCTCGCCGCATCCGCTGATCGCCACGGCCAGGGCCGTTGGAAGAACGACTTTCCACAGTTGCTTGTTGTTCATGCCCGGCTCCTGTAGTCGTCTTCCGAGTGCTGCAGGGTCACAAGGACATTGCCGACGATCAGGAGCGTCACGGTCAGTACCGAAAGCCATACGCCTTCGGGGACGACCCCGTAGGCGTCCCGGCTGTGAACGAAGGCGTTGACGATGGCCGCAGCGACGCCCAGCAGGTAGAAAAAGAAGGCCGCCCTGGAGCGGCCCGCGCTGTGCTGTACGCCCGGAAACCAGACTCGCACGAGATTGATGAGACGCGGCACGACGGCGAAGAACAAGCCGATGGAAATCAGCCAGGCCGCCGACTTGAACCACAGGACGTCGGCGCTCCTGGCGAAGAGCGCATCGAATATCAATGCACCCACAAAGAAGCCGAATGGAATGGGATTGAGCAGGTCGAAAACGACAGAGGTAGCCAGGGAGTGTCGCTTGTGCGCGATGGGTGTCATACAGGATTCGGCCTGTTCCAGTGACCTGGAGCAGCGCATATCGTTAGGGGCTTTGAGCCTGCGCCCGTGCGCACGCCAGCACGGCCCCGATCTGCCCTGATTCGATGTAGGACGACCTACCTCGTGCGGGTGCGCTTGTCATCGCCTCCCGCAAGGCGCCGGCAGGGCCGTCAGCGACCGCGCCTGCCGCGCCTGACCTTGGGCGCCGCGTCAAGCAGTGCGGCGGCGGCCCCCTTGGCGGCATGCGCCGGCGCCGGGCCGCGCTCCATCTGGCCCATCAAGGAAGCGCCGTCGTAGAGCAACACGAGTTGCGTCGCGAGCGACTCCGCATCGGCGACGCCGGCCTCACCGGCCAGGCGCGCGAAGAGACTGCGCATCCAGTTGCGGGCCGTGTCGCAGACGCCGCGCACCGGTCCCGACGGCGTCGACTCCGAGCTGGCACGGGCGAAGGCACAACCACGAAACCCGGGCTGCCCCATCGTCATCGCCATCGCGTCGAAGACTCCGAGCAACTGCTCCTTCGGCGTCGCGAGCGGCGCGATCCAGGCTTCGATGCGCGCACGGGTGGCCGCGTGACGCGCCTCCAGGTAGGCGCTGACGAGCGCCTCCTTGCTGCCGAAGGTGTCGTAGAGCGACGCCTTGGCGACGCCCGCGCGTTCGATCACGCGATCGATGCCGACCGTGTGGATGCCGCTTTCGTAGAAGAGCTCATTCGCCGCCTCGAGCAGACGCTCGCGTGCAGAGCGGCGCTCGGGTGCAGCGGAGTTGGATTCGGAATTCTTGCGCATGGCTTGACATTACCAGACAGGTCTGTACACTGCAACCAGACAGACTTGTCTGTTCACAACTTCTCCACCCCAAACCTCGAGGGAATCGCGATGACTTCATCCAATTCCGCGGCTGCTCGCCGCGCGTTCGTCACTGGCGCGACCGCCGGCATCGGCCGTGCCATCGCGCAGCGGCTCGCTGCCGACGGTTTCGAGGTGATCGTCCAGGGCCGCGACGCGACGCGTGGTGCCCAGGTGGTGGCAAGCATCGAGGCCGCCGGCGGCAAGGCTCGGTTCGTTGCCGCCAACCTGGACGAGCTCGACGAGATTCATCGCCTCATCGAACAGGTCGGCGACGTCGACGTGCTCGTCAACAACGCAGGCTTCGCGTGGTTCGGCGCGTCGGACCAGCTCGACGCCGCCACCTTCGACCGGCTGTTCACAAGCAACGTGCGGTCGGCCTACTTCCTCACCGCCGCGATCGCGCCTTCCATGGCAAAGCGCCGCGCCGGCAGCATCATCAGCATCGGCAGCATGGCCGGAACGATCGGCATGGCGGGCGGCGCGGCGTATGGCGCGACGAAGGCGGCGCTCGCCGCGATGACGCGCGCCTGGGCGGCGGAATATGGCGCGGCCGGCGTCCGCGTCAATGCCGTCGCGCCAGGGCCCGTGTACACATCGAGCCCGGCCGACCGCATTGCCGCGATCGGCGAGTCGACGATCCTCAAGCGCGCAGCCGACCCCGAAGAGATCGCGGAGACGGTGGCCTTCCTGGCCTCGGACCGCGCCCGCTACGTCACCGGCGCGACCTGGGCGGTCGATGGCGGCCGGACGGCCCTCTGAGAGCGACCGCATGAACACCGCCCTCACCTCCCAGGCGCCGTCCCGCGCCGCAATCCCGGCGCAGCGGCTGACGTTCTCGCCGCGCATCGCCTTCGGCCTCCAGGCATCGATCACGCTCGCCTTCCTCGCCGGGTCGAGCGCGCCGACGCCGCTCTATGCGATCTATCGCGCGCACTGGGGCTTCTCGCCGACGCTGCTCACGGTGGTCTTTGCCGTGTATGCGCTGGCGGTGCTCGCATCGTTGCTGGTGCTCGGACGGCTGTCGGACCACGTCGGGCGTCGCCCTGTGCTGATCGGCGCGACGATCGTGCAGGCACTGACAATGGTCGTCTTCGCGACGGCATCGAGCGTCGGGGACCTGCTTGTGGCGCGCACCCTGCAGGGCCTGTCGGCCGGTGCCGCCATTGCGGCAGTCGGCGCGGGCCTGCTCGACCTCGACAAGACGCGCGGAGCGGTCGCCAACTCGGTCGCGCCGATGCTGGGTACCGCGATCGGCGGCGCCATCGCCGGGTTGTTTGTGCAGTTCCTGCCGGCGCCAACCAGGCTCGTGTACGAAGTGCTTGGCGCCGTCTTCATCGCGCAGGCGGTGGCGCTGTGCTTCATTGCCGAGACGGCGCCGCCGCGCGCCGGCGCGTTGGCCTCGCTGCGACCGCGGCTGGCGCTTCCCCAGGGTGCTCGCGGCACCTTCCTGCGCGTCGCCCCGGCGGTGGTGGCGGTCTGGGCGCTTGCCGGCTTCTACGCCGCGCTCGGCCCGACGCTTGTCGCCCGCCTGCTCGATGGGGCCTCGATGCTGACCGGTGGGCTCGCTCTCTTCGTGGTTGCCGGCAGCGGAGCGCTCGCCGTCCTGGCGACGCGGCAGCGCGACGCGCGAACGCTGATGCGCATCGGTGCTTCCGCACTCGTGATCGGGCTGCTGGGTGTGCTCGTCGCCGTGTCGCTGCGCTCGATCGCTGTGTTTCTGCTGGCATCGGCGGTTGCCGGCATCGGCTTCGGGACCGGCTTCCAGGGGGCGCTGCGCTCGCTCGTTGCGCGCATCGATGCGAACGAACGAGCCGGCACCCTCGCGGTGCTGTTCGTGCTCTCGTACCTGGCGATGGGTGCGCCCGCGGTGGCGGCCGGCTATCACCTCTCGCTCCACGGCGACATCGTCGGGACCACGCGCGCGTTCGCGGCGGCCGTGATCGCACTCGCGCTGGCAGCCGGACTCGCCACCATCGAGCGGGCGGGCGGACGGGCCTGAAGACGGAGCGGAAGCGGCCCGGCAGGCGACGGACGGCGTTGCCCTATACACGGCCGCCCGAAGAATTCGCGGCGAGCAAGTTTCCCAAGTCAATCAAGCCCGGGGCCATGACGTCGAAGTAGACCTCCGTATCGACATCCACTTGGCCCAGGGGTCCGAACTCTTGGGGACGCGGAATGAAGGCCACCTTGAAACCGAACTGCTTCGCAGCCGCCAGATCGTATTTGTGGCACGCAACCATGAGGATTTCGTCGGCGCGCACACCAAGTGACTTCTGCGCCAATGCGTAAACCCGGGGATCGGGCTTTGACGAATCGACCAATTCCGCAGTCAGAACACAATCGAACGGAAGGTCGTGCGTCTTGACGATGTTGATGATCGAGGCCATCGAACCGTTCGACAGGGTCGACAACTTGAACCGCTTGCGCAGCTGCATCAATCCCGGCCTTGTATCCGGCCACGGTTTCAGGACTGACCATGCGGCGCTCAGTTCATCGCGGTCCTCCGGCGAAAGCACACTCCCCCAGTCGACCTCGCCCAGAAGGCGATCGAGCGTGCTCCGATAAACGCTGTCGGTGGACATCCAGGGAATCGCACCACACAGTATTCCATTCAGCTGATCGCGGTAAGCCTTGCGCCACCGATTCAGAACGCCGGTCCAATCCACTTGAATGCCCCGGCGCCCGGCGAGCTTCGTTCCTGCATCGGCAATCGTTGTATGGAAGTCGAGCAGGGTGCCTTGCATGTCGAACGTCAAGGCCTTGATCGACAAGGGATCGATGCGGCAAAAGGCCGTTTCGGGAGGACGAGCAGCTGAAGTAGCCTGCGATTGGCTGATGGATTGGCGTGACGTGAACATGGGGAGATGGTCTCCAATCCGGGCGGACCACTGTGGCTCGCGATTCCCACTTCTGTACAGGCCGTCTCAAGCCGCCCGCGGCGGTTCGCATCAATTTGTGACTATGTTCGCCAGCGTACAGAGACGCGCAGTCCCGAAGTTCTATCTTTGGGAAATGAATGCCCCCATGCCGCCTCTGCGGGCGCCCGCCCACGGCGATGGCAATGAGAGGTGGACCCGATCGATGGAGCTCGAGCCGATGGATTGGGGAACGTCCTGTCATGCCGACCTGTTCGACAACGGCACTTTCGTTTGTCGCATTGTGTTGGCAGGCACCTTCCGAAGCACCGCCACTGCGGAGGCCGATCTGAACTTTTTCGTCGATCGCTGGATTGAAGAGCATGAACTCATTCGGGGCGAGACCGAAAGGCATGATCGCTCGGCGCTGCCCTAGACCAGCCGAAGCCGATGTGAGCGAGGGCACGCCGCACCCGCAAGACACCCACGCCAGGTTTCGAGCGAAGCTGCAATGGGACACTGCCTGCGAGCGGCTTCTACTCGCCCTGCGGCCGCAACCCGATGACCTGGTTGATCGAACAAGCGATCTGAAGATCGCGGTCAGGTCGATGCAGACCGCCTTGGAACAGTTCCGCAACTGCGATCGGGCAGAGCAGAAGTAGCGCGTTCCAGTTGCCGGCGTTGTCGTGTTGGCGACGCCCTCCACGCCATGCCGACTTCAGAATCCGTCGGCGCTCTCACCGTCGTGATGCACGGTGCAGCATCGCGCGCGCATCGCTCCAATCACTGGGGTTTATGTGTATATACAGGTCCAGTCACCTCTTGAGAATGAGGCCCGACCGACGCCTGTCTTCGCCGACATCGATGCCCCGATACAGCGGGCACCAACGCATGTCCCGGCTCCGGCAGCGTCCCATGGCTTCAACGACCAACATCAAAAGGAACGACATGCCGCGCGTCATCGATCTGGAAATCAGCCTTCCCAAAAGCGAGGCCGACCCCGCCATCAACGAGATCAGCAATGGCCGCCCCGGCAACCCGTTCCCCGAGCCGCTGCCGCGCCCGCCCGGCTACGGCTTCGACAACTACAAGCAGGTGTTCCGCAACGCCACCAACCGCAAGCCGGCCGGCGACGCCAAGATCGAGGACGGTGGCATGCCCAAGCTCGTCGCCGACATGGACCGGGCTGGCATCCAGGCAGGCCTGCTCGTCGGCGCATCGAACTACGCGATCGGCAAGATCCATCGCGACTACCCCGGCCGCTTCATGACGCTGGTGGCGCTCGATCCGCGCGACGGCATGCGGGCCGTGAAGGAGCTCGAGCGGCTGGTGCGCGAGGAAGGCGCGGGCGGGATCCGCGTGTCGCCTCTCTACACCTGCATCCCGGCAAACGACAAGCGCTACTACCCGCTCTATGCGAAGTGCGTCGAGCTCGACGTGCCGGTGCGCATCTACACCGCGATGAGCTACGCCAACGATCGCCCCTACGACCTCGCGCACCCGCGCCACCTCGACGAGATCGCGATCGACTTCCCGGAGCTGCGCATCATCGCCGGCCTGGGCGGCTGGCCCTGGATCGCCGACATGGTCGGCCTGCTGCGCCGCCATCCGAACCTCTACTGCGACACCGCCGCCCATCGCCCGCGCTATCTCGCGCAGCCGGGTTCGGGCTGGGAGCAGCTGATCCAGTTCGGCAACACGCTGCTGCAGGACAAGATCATGGTGGGGCTGTCGCGCTATCTGTTCGACACCTCCTTCGAGGAACTGATCAAGGAATACCAGGACCTGCCGATCAAGGAGAAGGTGATGGAGAAGTGGCTCTACGGCAATGCCGCCACCTTCTTCCGGATGGGCTGAGGCAAGCTCATGCTGCGCTTCCTTCTGTCGCGGATCCTGCACTCGATACCGCTGCTCATCGCGGTGATCCTTGCGATCTTCATGATGCAGCAGATGATCCCGGGCGACCCCGTCCAGGCGATGGTCGGGGACTTTCCGGTACCCCCGGCCTTCCGCGAAGCCATCGAAGCGCGCTACCGCCTCAACGATCCCTTCCTGACACGCGTCTGGTCCTACTTCTCCAACCTGGCCCACGGTGACCTGGGCTACTCCTACCAGTTCCAGAAGCCGGTGCTGGAGCTGATCCTGGAGCGGGCGCCGCGCACCATCCTGCTGGCGAGTGCGGGCTTCGGCGTGGCGATTCCGCTGGGCGTTTTGATCGGCATCCTGTCGGGAACCACCCGCCGCAAGAACGTCGACCGCCTCTGGACCACCACCACGCTCGTGGCCTATGCGGTGCCGACCTTCTGGCTCGGCCAATTGCTCGTGATCCTGTTCGCACTGCACCTGGACTGGTTTCCGACGCAGGGCATGGGGCCCGTCATCTCGCAGGCCGAGGGCCTCGACTGGGTGGGCGAGCGCCTGCGCTACATGGCGCTGCCGGTGCTGGCCTTTGCGGTGCACGAAGGCATGCGCGTCGCGCGGATCATGCGCGCCAGCGTGATCGACACGCTGGGTCAAGGCTACATCGTCACCGCGCGTGCCAAGGGGCTCACGCGACGCGCCATCATCTTCCGCCACATCCTTCGCAACTCGAGCCTGCCGCTCGTGACCGTGGCCGGCTACGCCTTCGGTGCGGCGCTGGGCGGCACCGTGCTGCTCGAGACGGTGTTCACCTGGCCCGGCCTGGGTCTGCTGCTGATCGAGGCCATCCGCATGCGCGACAACATGACGGTGATCGGCATCGTCATCTTCTCCGCGCTCGCAGTGATCACGATGAACTTCATCGTCGACCTTCTCTACGCATTGCTCGATCCCCGCATCCGGACCCAAAGATGAGCAGCCTTCCTGACTCCCTTCCGGCCATCCGGCCAGCGCCCGCCAAGGGCCTGGCACGGTGGCTGCGCATCGCCTCGCGGCAATTGCGCAACATCATGGGCACCCGCCACGGCTCGATCGGCTTCACCATCCTGGTGCTGCTCGCGCTGGTGGCGATCGCAGCGCCGTGGATCACGCCCTACGGCCCCTTCGAGCAGACGCCGCAGAGCCTCTCCGCACCGTCGCGAGCCCACTTGTTCGGCACCGACAACATCGGCCGCGACATCTTCTCGATGGTGGTCTACGGCACGCGCGCATCGCTGACCATCGGCTTCGGTGCCGCGCTGGCCGCCCTGCTGGTGGGCGGCACGGTGGGCATCCTCGCGGGCTATTTTCGCGGCCCGGCCGAGGCCGTGCTCATGCGCCTCACCGAGCTCTTTCAGACGCTGCCGGTGATCATGTTCGTGCTGTTCGCGGTCGCGCTGTTCGGCAACAGCTTCTGGCTGCTGATCGCCGCGGTCACGCTGGCCATCTGGCCGGTGGAGGCACGCCTGGTCTACGGCCAGTACATCAAGCTGCGCGAACGGGAATTCGTCGCGGCCGCCAAGGTCATCGACCTGTCGACTTTCCACATCATCGTGCGCGAGATCCTGCCCAACGCGATCCAGCCGGTGATCGTGCAGGTCGCGCTCGACGCCAGCATCGCGATCCTGCTGGAGGCCGGACTCGGCTTCCTCGGGCTCTCGGACCCGAACCTGATCAGCTGGGGCCAGCTGCTGTTCGTGGCGCAGGACTACATGGACCAGGCCTGGTGGATGAGCCTCTTCCCGGGCGCCGCCATCTGCCTGGCCGTGATCGGGCTGAACCTCTTTGCCGACGGACTCAACGAGCTGTCCGATTCGCGCGCCAAGGGGACGCTCGGTGGTCTCGAACACTAGACGGAAGCGCAGATGCAAGACAACAACTCCCGCGCGTCCCTGCTCGAGGTCCGCAATCTCAAGGTCCACCTGCGCGTGGGCGGCAATGTGGTGCGCGCCGTCGACGGCGTCGACCTCACGGTCGGCCGCGGCGAATGCGTGGGCATCGTCGGCGAGTCCGGATCGGGCAAGAGCACGCTGGCGCGTGCAGTGCTGCGCCTGCTGCCGAACGTCGACATGGCCGAGCTGAGCGGCGACATCTCCTTCAACGGTGCCGACACGCTCTCGATGCCCGATGCCGCACTGCGCAAGCTGCGGCAGCACGCGGGCTTCTCGATGATCTTCCAGGATCCGCTGGGCTACCTCAATCCGACGATGCGCGTCGGCCGGCAGATCCGCGAGGCGCTGTGCCCGGACGAGAGCGCCGGCTCCGACGACGCGCGGGTCTACGGTCTCCTGCGCGACGTCGGACTGAAGGATGTCGAGCAGGTGGCGCGCCGCTATCCACATGAGCTGTCCGGCGGCATGCGCCAGCGGATCATGATCGCGATCGCCCTGGCGAGCGAACCCCTGCTGCTGGTGGCGGACGAGCCGACCACCGCACTCGATGCGACCGTGCAGCTTCAGGTGCTCGAGACGCTGCAGCGGCTGCACCGCGAGCGCAACATGGCGATGGCCATCATCACCCATGACCTCGGCGTCGTCGCCGCGCTGTGCGACCGCGTCTATGTGATGAACGGCGGCAAGGTCGTGGAGAGCGCCGAGACCGTGCAGCTCTTCGAACGCCCGGCGCACCCCTATTCCGCGCGGCTGATCGAACTGAGCCGGCGGGGTGCGAAGCAGCCCGCTGCCCAACCGGAAGGCGTTGCATGACCGAACCGATCCTGCGCATGCGCGGCGTGACCCAGGTGTTCGCGAGCCGCGCCCGCAACGGCTGGCGGCGCAGCTTCAATCACGCGCTCGACGGCGTCGACCTCGACGTCCACGAGGGCGAGACACTGGCGATCGTGGGTGAGTCGGGCTCCGGCAAGAGCACGCTGGCCAAGCTGCTGCTGCTCCTGAACAAGCCGACCAGCGGCGAGGTCAGCTACAAGGGCACTTCGCTCGGCAGGCTCGACGGCGCCCAGCGCAGCGCCTACCGGCGCAACGTGCAGGCGGTGTTCCAGGACCCCTCGGCCTCTCTCAATCCGCGCATGCAGGTGGCCGAGACCCTGGGCCACGTGATCCGCCGCCACGACCTGGCCAGCCCGCCGGAGCAGCAGGCCTTCATCGAACACCACCTTGCTGCGGTCGGACTCAATCCCCCGGCGCAGTTCAGCACCCGATATCCGAGCCAGCTGTCGGGCGGCCAGCAGCAGCGCATCGCGATCGCCCGCGCGATGATGCTGGAGCCGCGCATCGTGGTCGCCGACGAACCGCTGTCGGGGCTCGACATCTCGATCCAGGGCCAGGTGCTCGAGCTCATGCGCGAACTCAAGCGCAAGACGAACGTCGGCTTCGTGATCATCAGCCACGACCTCAACGCGATGGAATCCATTGCCGACCGCGTGGTGGTCATGCACCGGGGACGCATCGTCGAGATGGGCCGCGATGTCTTCTCCAATCCCCGGCACGAATACACCCGACTGCTGCTCAGGGCGAGGCTCCCTGCGGATCCCCTGCAAGCCCGCGCCCAACTCCTGGCCAGTGCCAGCCAACGCGAAGCTCTTTGAAATCAACCCCTCAGGAAAGACGAACCATGTTCTTGCACCGCAGCGCCTCGACGGTCGACCTTGCCCCTGCCCTGCCCGCGACGCGGCGGCAGGCGAAACTCCCCGCCACCCTGCGTGGCGGCGTGTTGGCGGTCTGCGCCGCGGCCGTCCTGGCGCTCGGTTTGAGCACGGAGGCGCTGGCCCAGGCGGGCAAGCCGGAGCGCGGCGGCACCGTAATCGCCGCGGTCGACCCGGCGGCGATCTCCACGCTCAATACGCACCTGACCTCGCTCACCTCCTCGCTCTTCATGGCCGACGTATGGGCCGACGGCCTGATGTCCTATGACCGCACCGGCAAGCGCATCCCCCGCCTGGCCACGGACTGGCAAGTCTCCGAGGATGGCAAGACCTATGTCTTCAACCTGCGCAAAGGCGTGAAATGGTCGGACGGCCAGCCGTTCACGGCCGAGGACGTGGTCTTCACGCTCAACAACTTCGCCAAGTTCAACACTTATCTGGGCAAGCTCGTGCCGCTGATCGACAAGGCCGAGGCACCCGACGCGAACACCTTCCGCCTGGTCCTGAAGCAGCCCCTCACGGCCACGCTGGACCTGTTCGACAAGGAGGTGTTTCCGCTGATGCCGAAGCACGTCTACGACGGCACCGACGTCGCCACCAATCCGGCGAATCGCGCACCGGTCGGCCTCGGCCCGTTCAAGTTCCAGTCGTGGGAGAGCGGACGCTCCATCACCTTCGTGCGCAACCCCAACTACTGGGACCAGCCCAAGCCCTACCTCGACTCGGTGGTCTTCGCCCTCATTCCGAATGCACAGCAGCGCCTGAACGCGATCAGCCGCGAGGAGGTCCACTGGTTCCGGCCCGAAGCCGCGCAGATCGCGAGCGCCCGCCAGGCCGAGAAAGGCGGAAAGTTCAAGGTCATCGAGATCGAGAACAACGCGCCCGAGCGCGCCGTCGTCGACTTCAACATGCGCCGCGCGCCGCTCGACAACGTCAAGGTGCGACAGGCGCTGTTCCAGGCGATCGACCGGGAACGCGTCGTCGCCGACGCCTACCAGGGCCTGGCCTTTACCGCGAAGAACGCGATTCCGGTCCAGTTCAAGCAGCTCTTCGATCCATCGGTCGACTACGACAAGCTCTACCCGCACGACGTCAAGAAGGCGGGTGCGCTGCTCGACGAGGCCGGCCTTCCGCTGAAGGATGGCAAGCGCTTTACGGTCGAGATCACCTACGTGGCCAAGCCGCCGTACGACTCGGTCGCCAAGATCGTGCAGAGCTACTGGAGCGCGATCGGCGTCGACGTCAAGCTGGCCGGCCTCGAGCCGCAGATCTGGACCGACAAGGTCTACAAGCAGCACGATTTCGACGCCTCGGTGATCTCGCTGACCGGGCGCACGAACCCGGTGCTGGGCGTCGACCGCGCCCACGTCTGCAACACGGGCAGCGTGCCTTTCGCGAATCCGTCGGGCTATTGCAACCCCGAGTTCGACAAGATCGCCGCCGAGGCCGCCGCCGCGCCGCTGGACAAGCAGCGTGCGCTCTACAAGAAGTACGCCGAGGTGGTCGCCCGCGACCTCAACCAGCTGACCCTGACCAGCTCGCGGATGTACGAAGTCGCCTCGACCCGCCTGCAGGGCCTGGACGAGCAGTTCAACTTCTCGTTCAACACCCATCCGAACTGGGCCGAGGCCTGGTTGCCCAAGGGCCGCAAGTGAGGCGCGCCCATCCCCTTTTTGCAATCCGCTTCGGCAACTTCGCAGGACATCCATCGTGAATTCGTACAGAGACGTGACGGCGCTGGTCAAACCGGCCACGGTCGCTGTCGTCGGGGCTTCGGCCCGGCGCAGTTCCCAGGGCAATGTGGTGATCCAGAACCTCCAGGGCTGGGGCTACAAGGGCCGGATCCTTCCGGTGCACCCGAGCGCCACCGAGATCGACGGCCTGCCCGCCATCAACGCGATCGCCGACCTGCCGCCGGCCACCGACACCGCGGTCGTCGCGGTGCCGGCGGCCGACGTGCTCGACACGCTGAGGCAGCTCGAGGCCGCCGGCACACGGTCCGCGATCGTGTTCGCCAACGGCTTCTCGGCCGCCGACGAGGCCGCCATGCGTGCCTTCGGCGAGACCAGCCGGCTCGCCGTCCACGGACCCAATTGCATGGGGCTCGTGAACTACACCGACTCGGTGCCGCTCTACCCGTCGCGGCCCTCGCTGCGCCTGAAGGCCGGCAAGGTGGCGATCGTGGCGCAGTCCGGGTCGGCCGCCATCGCGGTCATGAATTCGACCACCGTGGGCTTCTCGAAGATCGTCACCGTCGGCAGCGAATTCCAGCTCGCGACGGCGGACTACCTGCACTGGCTGGCCGGCGACGATGCGACCCAGGTCGTCGGCGTCGTCGCCGAGTCGATCAAGGATCCGGTCGCCTTCGCGCTCGCGGCCGAAAGCCTTCACGCCGCCGGCAAGGCACTCGTCGTGCTCAAGGTCGGCACGTCGGAGATGGGATCGGCCGCCACCCAGGCCCACACCGGGGCACTGGTCAGCAGCCGCGACGCCTCGGACTGCTTCTTCTCCGCTGCCGACATCGCCACGGTCGATGACTACGACGAGCTGATCGCCTCGCTGGAATGCGCGTCCGTCGCGCGCCGCATGGTGCGCCACGGACGCATCGCCATCGCCGGCATCTCGGGTGGCCAGACCGCCCTGGCCTGCGACGTCGCGGCCGGGCGGAACGTGCCGCTTGCCGTCTTCTCCGACGCCACGCGTGCACGCGTGATCGAGGCGCTGCCCGGCACGCCGGGCCACAACCCGGTGGACATCGGCGCGACCGTGCTGGCCGAGTCCCGCAAGACGCCCGACGCGCTGCGGGCCATCCTCGCGGACCCCGAAGTTGGTGCCCTCGCCCTGCTGCAGGACGCGCAAGCGAGCCTGAATCCGAAGACGCTGGAGAACTACATGAACCACATCGGCGGCTATGCGGCGCAGGGCCGCGCGTCCGCCAAGCCGGTGGTCATGATCTCGCCCACGTCGGAAGCGACGCATGACCAGATCGCCGAGGCACTGGCCGGCTCCGGCGTGCCGATCATCCGCGGCCTGCAGGAGGGCTTCGTGGCGATGCGCAACCTCGGCAAGGGCCACGCGGGCCATGCCGCGCGCTGGGCCGAGGCCCACCGGCGCGGCCGTCCGCTGCGCAACCCGGCGGCGGCCGAACTGCGTCGCGAACTCGAGGCATCGAAGGGCAGCCTCGCGCCCGAGGTCTGCTTTCGCATCCTGCGCAACTACGACCTCCCGGTGGTCAGGTCGACGGTGGTCAAGGACCGTGACGAGGCGCTTCGTCGCGCCGCCGAGATCGGCTTTCCGATGGTCGTGAAGGTCGCCTCGCCCCAGATCACGCACCGCTCTGACGTCGGCGGCGTCGTGCTCGGGGTGCGCGACGCCGATGGCCTGGCGACGGCCATCGCCAACATCGCGCGCAACGTCGGCGCCGCGGCGCCGCACGCGACCATCGATGGCTACGAGCTTCAGGAGCAGATCACGGGCGATGCGGAGGCCGTCGTGGGCTTCGCCGACTCGGCCCCCTTCGGCACCTTGATGGTCGTGGGCACTGGCGGCACGCAGGTCGAACTCATGGACGACCGCGCCGTGGCGCTGGCCCCCGTTTCCGGCGACGAGGCCAAGGCCATGATCCTCCAGACCCGGCTCGGCAAGCTGCTCGACGGCTACCGCAACCTGATGCCGAAGACCGACCTGGGCCCGCTGTCCAACCTCCTCAGGAACCTTTCCGATCTGGCCATGGACCTCGGCGACCTCATCGGCGCCTGCGACCTGAACCCGGTCCTGGTGAAGAAGGGAAGCGGCGAGATCCGGGTGGTCGATGCGCTGATGATCATGCGCAACGCTGACGCGGCACCGCGATGAAGCCCGAACCGCTCGCAGGCGAGGCCTCGCTCGCGCGCTACGAGCAGGTGAAGGTCTACGTCACGCGCAAGATCCAGGACGGGACCTGGCCACCGGCGCACCGCCTGCCCTCGGAACACGACCTGGTCTCACTCTTCGGCCTGTCGCGCATGACCGTCAACCGCGCGCTGCGCGAACTGGTCGAGCAGGGGCGCATCGTTCGCGTAGCGGGCGTCGGCAGCTTCGTCGCGGAGACCAAGCCGCAATCGACGCTGCTGCACATTGCCAACATCGCCAGCGAGATCAAGGAGCGCGGCCACGACTATCGCTGCGACATGCGGGTGGTCGAACGCATCGCCGCCTCGCCCGATGTCGGTGTCTGGCTCGATCTCGCGCCTGGCGAATCGGTATTCCACACGGTGTGCCTCCACCTCGAGAACGAGGTGCCGGTGCAGTTGGAGGACCGCTACGTCAATCCTCGCGTGGTGCCTGCTTTCATCGAACAGGACTTCACCAGCATGCCGCCTGGCGAGTACCTGGTGCGCAACGTGCCGTTCGACGAGATCGAACACGTGGTGGATGCGTGCCTGCCCACCGCCGCACAGGCGGAGCAGCTCGCGATGTCTGCCGGCGACCCCTGCCTCCTGCTGACCCGGAGAACGTGGACGCGCGGCGTGCCGGTCACGATGGTCCGATGCCTGCACCCGGCGTCACGCTACCGGTTGGGTAGCCGGTTTCGCGCCGACGGCAATCCGGTGACGGGTTGAGCCTCGGCTGAACGACGGCCTGACTCAGGCCTAAACAACCGAAGCACACCGCAATTCCAGTGACCCGACATTGATGATGACGACGACGATCACACACACTTCGGACAGCTTGCAGGCGCAAGGATGGCGCCCTCGATCCCTGCCGGGCTTCGTCGGACTGGTGGGTCCGCTCTGGACGCAGCAACTGGCGTCCGGCTGGGCCTACGGCGTGCTCGCAGGGCCCGAGCACCTGAACCCGGCCGGCGTCGTACACGGCGGACTTCTCATGAGCCTGATGGACCATACGCTCGGTGCCATCGCGTGGGAAGCAATTGGCAGGCGCGCCTGTGTGACGGTGCAGATGGACACGCAGTTCTTGAGCGGCGCCCGCGAAGGCCAGTTCCTGATTGCCCAGGGCCGCGTCACACGCACCACGTCCAGCCTGGTATTCATGAACGGCATGGTGAGCGTCGAGGACAAACAGATCCTTGCGGCGTCTGCCCTCTTCAAGGTGTTGGAACGGTCGCCTTGATGCCGCGCGCCCGGCGGATCGCCCGCCGCCAAGTCGATGGCCGCGTCCCCTGTCAGGCCTTGCCCAGCGGCGGCTTCGAGAAGAGACCCGAGGCGTTGCTCAGCGTGGCGAGTTCGCGGGCGGTGTCGAGCAGCACCGGGCCGAGTTGCTGCATGCGTTCGAAGGTGAGCCGGTTGCGCGGGCCGGCGAGACTGATCACACCGATCGGCGGATGGTTCGGCCGACACACAGGCGCTGCCACCGCCGTCATCCCGGGCGCGAACACCTCGTCGATCATGGCGTAGCCCCGGACGCGGGCCGCGTGGAGAAAGCCGAGCAATGCCTTGACGGTCGTCGGTGCCTTGGGCCCGTAGTCCTCGGGCTTGCCGAAGCCCTGCTTCGAGACCAATGCGACGGCGAGTTCGTCCGACATCGTCATGAGCCATGCGTGCCCCGAGGAGGTGCAGGAGAGCCGGGCGTTCATCCCCATGTCGGGGTCGTAGCGGAAGCCCTTTCGATTGCCTTCCGCCTTCGCGACCCACGTCAGGCGATCCTGGTCGACGATCGACAGGCGCGCAAGCTCGCCCGACATGTCGGCGAGTCGCTCGATCATCGGCTGCGCGATGTCCACGAGGCCGGAACTGCTCAGGAAGCTCAGTCCGAGCGCCGGCAGCTTCGTCGTCATCACGTAGTCGCCACGTTCGCGGATCTGCCGCACGTAGCCCCGCTGTGCGAGCGCTTCGAGCAGCCTGTGGCAGGCGCTTTTCGGGACGTCGACGGCATCGGCGATCGAGGCCAGGGACATGCCGTCGTTGCTGTCGGCCAGCAGTTCGAGGATCTGCATGCCCCGGTCAAGTGCCACACTCATTCGCGCCTCCTGTTTTGCGATGCGAAAGACAATTCCAATTTGAAACGCGCCGCTGTCCGAGGTTCAACAATCTCTCTCGCCCCTGCAGGATGCGGGGTCCCGAAGGTCCGAAAAACCCCAGAAACCTAGAGAGACATCGACATGACGAACAACATGGCGGCGGCCCACTCTGCCGCCGAAATACCAGCCGAGCAATCCCGCGACGCGATGGCAACCCGGGCCGTGACGGCGGCCACCATCGGCACCGCGCTGGAGTGGTTCGACTTCACCCTGTACGGCACCGTGGCGGCGACGATTCTGCCCCGGCTTTTCTTCCCGTCGATGGACCCGACCTCGGCGCTGCTGGCGTCGCTGGCCACTTTCGGTGTGGGCCTGGCAGCGCGACCGCTGGGCGCGATCATCTGCGGCTATCTCGGCGACAAGCTGGGCCGCCGCAACCTGATGCTGGGCACGGTGAGCGTCATGGGCCTGGCCTCGGTCCTCATGGGCCTGCTCCCGACCTATGCGCAGATCGGCATCTGGGCGCCGATCCTGCTGGTGCTGCTGCGCATCATCCAGGGCTTCGCACTCGGCGGCGAATCGACTGGTGCACAACTCATGGCGCTCGAATTTGCAAAGCCCGACCGGCGCGGCAAGTACTCCGGGCTGCTGGGCCTTTGCTCCCCCTTGAGCCAGATACTGGCCAATGCGGTGCTCCTGCTGCTGTCGTCGACGCTTTCGCCGGAGCAGTTCGACAGCTACGGCTGGCGCATCCCTTTCCTGATCAGCTTCGTGCTCGTGGTGGTGGGCGTGTACATCCGGTTGAAGGTGGATGAGACGCCGGCCTTCGTCGAGATGCAGAAGACCAAGGTGGCCCAGGTGGGCAGCCCGCTGCGCGATGCGGTGCGCCTGCACTACAAGACGATCCTGCGGCTGATGTTCTTCTTCTGCGGGCCGGCCGCCCTCTTCTACCTGATCGTGGTCTTTTCGCTGAGCTTCATCACCAAGGACCTCGGTGTGCCAAAGCAGACCGGCTTCATGCTGCTGATGGGCGCCAACGTCTGCGCCATTGTGGGCTCGCTGGCCGGTGGCCTGCTGAGCGACCGGATCGGGCGGCGCAAGGCGCTGGCCCTCGGCTCCATCGCGACGCTGGTGATCCTGTTCGTCTACTTCGGCGTGCTCGCGACACGCAGCTTCTATCCGATGCTCGCCATCATGGGCCTCTTCCTGGGCTTTACGCAGTTCCAGAGCGGCATCCAGCCCGTGTGGTTCGCCGAGGCCTTTCCGACCAATGTGCGCTATTCGGGTTCGGCGCTGGCCTACACCGGCGCGAATCTCCTGACCGGTGGTCCGATGCCGCTGGTCGCCGTGTGGCTCGTGAGCGTGTTCAATGGCTCTCTCCCTGGGGCGTCGTGGCGGTGTGCGCGGTGCTCAACGTGATCTCGCTGATCATGATCCTGACCGGTCCCGAGACGCGCGGCATCGACATGAACCGTGTGGACCCGGCCGCCAAGGTCGGCGCCCCTCACTGACAACCCCCTCCTCCGGAAGCACAAAATGAACAAGGTGTTTGTCCTCAACGGCTCGAACCTCAACATGCTCGGCAAGCGCGAGCCCCACCTCTACGGAAGCACGACGCTGGCCGAGATCAAGGACCGCACGGAGCGCCTGGCCGCCGAACTCGGCCTGGAGTGCCACTTCCGGCAGACCAACAGCGAGTGCCAGTTGATCGAGTGGCTGCAGGAAGCCTTCGAGAAGGACGCCGCGGTCATCATCAATCCGGCGGGCTTTTCGTTCGGATCGATCCCTGTGCTGGATGCGGTCAAGCTGATCAGCAAGCCGGTGGTGGAGGTCCACATCACCAACATCCACAAGCGCTCGGAGCAGTACCAGCACTCGCTGATTTCGCTGGCCGCGACGGGCGTCATCTGCGGGCTCGGGCCGGGCGGCTACCCTGCTGGCGATGCGGGCGGTGGCCGAAGCGCTGGCCAGTGCGCCAGCCTGAGCAAATCGACAGAGGCCGGAGAAAAGCTAGGCCCTGACCCGCCTTCCCCGCCGCTCCTCGGGCGGCCACTCGGGCGGCCATTCCTGCTGCAGGTGCTTCAGCAGTGCAGCAACACGTGCGACGTTCACTCGGCGCCTTGGCACATAAGCCTTGAACCAGTTTTCCTGCGGAGCAAAGTCGGAGAGCACCACTTCGAGCTGCCCCGCGGCAATTGCATCCGATGCGATGTAGGCGGGCAGCAGCGCCAATCCAAGCCCGGCTGTTGCTGCCTGAAGCAAGGTGCGGTTGTCATCCGCGAGAAGCCGAGGGTGCACATCGACCAAGAGCGTCCCTCGGCTGCTCTGAAAGGCCCAGGTCGTTCCGGTGGCCGAAAACACCAGGCAGGCGCAATCGGGTAGATCTCGTGGATGAGCGATCGCCGGATGGGCGCGCAGGTAAGACGGCGCGGCGCAAAGCAGCGGCTTCACGGGGCGCAGCGGGATGTCGACGACGCCCTCGTAGCTCGCTGCACGGCCGCTGATCGCAAGGTCGAATCCGCCCTCGGCGGGATTGGTGGAGCGGTCCTCGAGCACGATCTCCATCGTGATGCCCGGATGGACGCGCAGGAACTCGCTGAAGACGGCGCCCAGCTGCATCATCGTCAATGAAGTGGGCGCCATCACCTTCAGATGGCCGCCGAGTGCTGCTTCGTCGCTCTCCACAGAATCAATCAGTTCTTCGAACTGCGACACGACCACGGAAGCCTTCGCATGGAGTTTCTCCCCCGCTTCGGTGAGACCGACCCGCCGCGTCGTCCGGTCGAACAGCTTGCATTTGAGTTCTGCCTCGAGCTGGACGATGCGCTTCGCGACCACCGAGGGCACGACGCCGAGCTGCCGGGCGGCCTCCGAGAAATTTCCCCATCGCACGACCGCCACGAAGGTCTGCATGTGGGTCACGACGTCCATCTGGCTGCTCCTTGACCCTCGGGTCCCTATTTGTGCAAAAACGCGCTAGCTGATTGCCAGAATTCAGTTTAATTGACTTCTATCAGAATCAATAGACTTCGCTCACCCCCACAGCCATACGACCACTGCCCCGATGCCCTCACCGGCAGCAAAGGGGCCCTGGACCAAATGGCCCCACCAGGAGACAAGAGTGAGCAATGTTTCGCCTTCGCTGGACGTGAAGTCCTTCATCGATCGCAGAGGGATCACGGCCACGCAGTGGCTGCTGGTCATCCTGTGCTTCCTGATCGTCGCCTCCGACGGCATGGACGTCGCGATCATGGGTTTCCTGGCGCCCTCGATCATTCAGGAATGGGGCATCTCCCGCGCCGGCTTCGGGCTGGTGATGAGCGCCGCACCGGTCGGTCTCGTGCTCGGTGCCCTGGTCGCGGGCCCTTCCTCCGATCGCCTCGGGCGCAAGACCGTCCTGCTCGCTTCGGTCCTGGTCTTCGGCGTTTTCAGCATCCTGGCGGCGTTCACGCAGGACGTGACGCAGTTGGTCGTGCTGCGCTTCCTGACCGGCATCGGCCTGGGCGCCGCGATGCCCAACACCACCACACTGCTGGCCGAATTCATCCCGGAGCGTCGGCGCTCACTGCTGATCACCGTGATGTTCATCGGCTTCGGCGTGGGCTCCGCGGTCGTCGGCTTCGCAGCCGGCTGGATGATCCCCAATTTCGGCTGGCGCTCGGTGCTCATCGCCGGGGGCGTGTTCCCTCTCGTGCTGCTGCCGTTCCTGGTGTTGTTCCTCCCCGAATCCGTGCGATTCATGCTGGTTCGCAACTTTCCGGCCGAGCGCATCGCCGCAACGCTGGGACGCGTCTGCAAGGCCCGGTTCGCGGCAGGGACGCGCTTCTTTGCGCCAGAGCCGGCGGTCAAGGCGAAGCGGCCCATCGGTGTTCTGTTTTCGCAGGGCTACTCGCTGATCACCGTATCGCTCTGGGTGACCTACTTCATGGGCCTGCTGGTGATCTACCTGATCACCGGCTGGCTGCCGACGCTGATGAAGGACGCGGGTCTGCCGATCACGCAGGCCGCCAACATCACCGCGATGTTCCAGACCGGCGGCATCCTCGGCGCCGTCCTCACCGGCTGGTTGATGGACCGCCTCAAGCCGACCCTCGTGATCGCTGCGGCCTACCTCGGCGGTGCCTTGTGCGTCTTCGGCGTCGGCGGCGTCGGTGCCACCGCCGCCAGCCTGCCGTTGTGGATGCTGGCAGCCGGCTTCTTCATGAACGGTGCACAGACCGGCCTCAACGCCTTCGCCCCCGCTTGCTACCCCACGATGGCCCGCGCGACCGGCGTGAGCTGGATGCAGGGCATGGGTCGCTTCGGCAGCATCCTGGGGTCTGCCGTGGGCGGCATCCTGCTGGGCATGGGATGGGGCTTTGCCGGCATCGTTTCGGCGCTCGCCATCCCGGCTGGCATCGCCGCCGTGGCGATCCTGGCCGGACAGGTCGCATCCAGGCGCAACCCGCCAGCCACCGAGGCGCTCGCCCACTCCTGAAGCCGCCGGAGGCCCGGGCGGCTTCCCGTCTTCAACCTCCAAGGACTACGCCATGGCAAGACCCAACTTCGACGTTCAGGTCACCGGTGTTCGCCAGCTGACCGATCGCGTGCGCGAATACTTGCTGACCCGCGTGGACGGCACGCAGCTGCCTTCGTTTTCGGCCGGCTCGCACGTGTCGCTGCACACTGTCTCGACAGAGCGTGGGCTCATCGTGCGGCACTACTCGCTCGTCGGCGGCTGTACCCTCGACGACGATGCTCGCAACACCTACCGCATCGCGGTGCAGCGCGAGGACCATGCACGAGGCTCGGCCCATATCCACAAGACGCTCGAAGTGGGTACCCGGCTGCAGATCGGCCCGCCGACCAACAATTTCCCGTTAGACAGACGCGACCATAACGTGCTCCTCATTGCGGGCGGCATCGGCATCACGCCGATCTTCTCGATGGTGCGCAGCCTGGCGCGACGCCGCTGCGACTACCGCGTGTTCTACGCTGGCCGGCAGTCCGCCGGCATGGCCTATCACGGAGAGCTCGCAGACCTGGCGGGGGACCGAGTCAAGTTTCACCACAGCGACACGCAAGGCCACCCCGACATCGAAGCACTTCTTCGCAGCCAGCCGGAAGGCACGCGAGTCTATGTGTGCGGGCCGCGGTCGATGATCGATGCCACCCACGCGGCGGCGGAACGCCTCGGCTGGCGCCCGGACCGCGTGCGCAGCGAGATGTTCACGGCGTCGATCTCGGGGGACGCAAAGCCTTTCACTGTCCATCTTCGGCGATCCAACAGGACGGTGGAGGTGGGCAGTGACGTGAGCATCCTGGATGCGCTGCTGGCCGATGGCGTGCCCGTCCTTTTCGATTGCCGACGCGGCGAATGCGGCCTCTGCCCGCTTCCGGTGGTCGCCACCGATGCCGGCATCGAGCACCACGACCACTATCTGTCACCCGAAGAGAAATCATCCGACGAGACGCTGTGCATATGCGTTTCACGCGCCCGAGGCAGTCGACTCGTGCTCGACGCCTGACCTCTACCTGCAGGAGAAAAACAATGGACCTGATCGTTGAGCGCCCTGTCGAATTCGTGGTGCGTGAAGAACGTGAATTCGTGCCCGGCGGATTCGCGGATCACACGACCCCGCTGATCCGCAATTGCTGGTACGTCGCCGCGATGGCGAGCGAGGTCACGCGCGACATCATCAGCCGCCGTCTGCTCGGCGTGGACGTGGCGCTCTACCGCACGCTGGCAGGCGAGCCGGTGGCGGTGCGCAATCGCTGCCCCCACCGATCGTTCCCGCTGGCCAAGGGCAAGCTCGTGGGCGACGTGCTCATGTGCGGCTACCACGGCATGCAGTTCGATCCGTCGGGCCGCTGCGTCAACATGCCGGCGATGCCCATCGTGCCGACCAATGCCAATGTGCGGAGCTTTCCGACGGTGGAGCGCGGACCCTTGATCTGGATCTGGATGGGGGATGCCGACCATGCCGACGAGAGCCTGGTCCCGGACACCCGATGGTTGGCCAGCCCGGAGTGGAAGAGCGTCAGCGGCAGCTTCCACATCGCTTCGGACTACGTGGCGATGCACGAAAACCTGCTCGACCAGACGCACTTCCCCTTCCTGCATCCGGGCGCCATCGGCACGCCCGAATACGCCCGGTCCAAGTTGAAGGTGCGCGAGGAGGACAACAAGATCATCATCGACCGCGAGCTGCGAAATTCTCCCCCTCCCGGCGTTTACGGCGTGCCCACTGGCCTCACTGGCAAGCCGGTCGATCGCTTCTCGGACGCGCGCTTCGTCTCGCCGGCACTGCACACCGCCTATGCGCGCATCGTGGACAACAACGATCCAAGCGGCGCGCCTCGCACCTACCGATTCAATATCAGCCACATCTTCACGCCGGAGACGAACGGCGGCATTCACTACTGGTGGTTCTGCAGCCGGAACTTCAACCTCGAGGACAAGGCGGCCGACGATCACCTGCTGGCCGCGTCGACCAAGGCCTACCAGGAAGACGTGGATGCGCTGGAATGGATCCTGGATGTCGTCAGAAACGACACCGAGCCACAGTTCGACTTGAACTTCGCTCCCGACAAGCCCGGCCTCCTGATGCGCCAGGTGCTTTATCGGCTTGCCGCGGCCGAGGCCGGGGTTGCCGGCGGGTGATCGGAATGGGGAAGCGAGCCCGACCCTGTCGGGCTGCCCTTAGGGCGGGATTCGCTCATCAAATTCAGGCAGCGTCGGGCCCTAGGTCTGGTCCGTCTCCTCCTTGTCCACCTCCTGCTTGTCAACATGCTTGAGGGCCGGCTTCTGACCAGGCTGAGGGGCGTGTTCGGCTCCGGGGGCGATTTCCTCGCCGCGATGCTTCTTTTCCTGTTGCACTTTTTTGTCGTGCGCGACATTGCGTGGATCGGTCATGCAGGCACCTTGCACGTGCCTGGGCAAGGCATGCGTGGGACGACGCGCCGTCCCTGCGGCAAAAGGACACCGTTGGCAGCACCGGGGAGGCCACGAAGCTCAAACGGCCAGCGGACAGGTTCCGAGCGCATTCACCGCGCCATCGTCTTACATGAACATCTCGGCGTTTGCGTCACGCTGCGCGATCACCAAGGAGTTTCCATGACCGCCCAAAAACCACCCGAAACGACCGAAGAAAAAACCGGGGACCTGCTGGAGCAGGCTCGCAGCGAGGCGCAGCAGCGCGTCGCGGAGGTCCACACCGAGGAAGGAACCGTCCAATCCGAAGAGGCGCAGAACTCGCCGCACTCGGACGATCACGACTAGGGCGGGCGCATCGATCTCCCTAGCTTCGCGGTGCCGGGTGAAGTCCGACGCCGGCGCGTTGCGTACGTTGTTGCTGAACCCAGCGCACGGCCATCTGCTCCGCCCACTGGAGAGCCGCCCATTCGGACTGGAAACCCTGAGAGCCCTGGGCAAGCAGGAGCGTCTCCGACTCCGGCCAGGGACGCAATCTCTCGAGTTGCGCTCGAAACAGCCCTGGACGTTCCTCGATGGCGCCACAGATGAATTCCTCGTCCCCGTAAGCGAACACGAGTCTGGACATCGATCCTCCTTCGCGAAAAGATGGTCGAAGCATGGAGGCGAAAGTCGCTGGTCGGGCCAGTGGTGAACGCCTCCTCGTGCGGGGCATTCCTTACATGCCGATGGCTGACCAGGCGCCTGGCACCGACCTGGAAGTGCGCGTCGGCCTACATCGCGCTCGACATCCGGGCGATAGCTTGCATGAGAAGTTGGCCACACCCACCTGGAGCCCTTCCATGTCGCGCGACACCACCATCGCCCCGGGCCCCACCGGTTCCGGCAGCATCGATTGACGCAAGCCGCCCCTGCGACCCCACATCGTCGCCGCCTCCGTCTCGGTTGCGCGGGCTGGAATATTCCGCGCGCATTCGCGGCCGCATTCGGAGAGGGAAGCTCGCAGCTGGCGCGCTATGCGACCCGATTCAATGCCGTGGAGATCAACAGCTCCTTCTACCGGCCGCATCGCCGACAGACCTACGAGCGCTGGGCCGCGAGCACGCCATCCGGCTTCGCCTTCAGCGTCAAGCTCCCACAGGCCATCACGCATGAACTGAGGCTCGTCAGCGCGATGCCGATGTTCGATCCGTTCTGGGAGCAGGTGCAGGGCCTCGGGGAGCGATTGCGCTGCCTGCTGGTGCAGCTCCCGCCCAGCCTGGCCTTCGACTCGCGCGTGGCGGGCCGCTTCGGCGCGGCGCTGCGACGGCGCTACGCGGGACCGGTGGCGATCGAGCCGCGTCATGCCAGCTGGTTCACACCGGAGGCTGATGCCCTGCTCGCGCACTTGAGATTCGGCCGGGTGCTGGCCGACCCGGTGCGCCACGACCCGGGAGCGGCGCCGGGCGGGTGGCGGCAGACCGTCTACCTGCGCTTGCACGGTTCGCCTCGCATGTATTGGTCACGCTATGAGGACACGCTGCTCGACTTGCTCGCGCCGCGGCTGTCGGCCGCCGTGGCGGATGCCGAGAACTGCTGGTGCATCTTCGACAACTCGGCGGCCGGCGAGTCCGTGGGCGACGCTTTGCGGCTCGACGCGCTGCTGGCCGCTTTCGAATGCGCGTGATAGTGCGCACGAAGTCACATTCGGTCTGCAGCACCAGGCGAAGTGGATGAATACCTATTCATTACATTTCTAGAATGAATGCATGACACGCAAAAATGCCGACGACAGCGACACCAACTTCGGATGGTGGGTAGACAAGCCCGAGCGGGAGGAGCGCCCCACCACGTTTCACGCGCCAATCAGCAATGCATCCCGGCCTCCCGAGAGCAGCGGATTCAGTTGGGGCACCGCGCTGCTCATCGTGCTGCTCATGATGGCATTTGTCTGGTCTTTGAAGTCGCTCGCTGGCTGGTAAGGCCGCAGGTGCAAACTGCGCCGGATTCGGCGCGCACAGGGGGGCTGCGTTCCCGCCTGTTGGCCTATCGACCCGTCCTACAGGTCTGCGTAGAAGCTGGTGCGATAGCCCGTGAGGCCACCGCCCTTGTGTTCTTCCGAAGGACTCGCCTTCCCCGTCGAGAATGCGATCGTGGCTGCCAACATCGCGCCAGTCGCGGCAAGCACCCAGAAGCCCAACAGATAGACGAGCCAGAGTGGTCCAACGATGGCCACCAGAAGAAAGAGTGCTTTGAACATTGATTCAGTTTGCGCTTGTCGGCTCGAACGGCGCGTGACGGAATCGCCGAAAACACGGCAAATGATTGCACTCGCGAACCGACACCAGAAACGACATTTGCAGCCATGACGGCGGCGCACGGCATTCGCCTACTTGAAAACGGGCGGCCGTGCCGATGGTTGAACTGCGCGCACGGGCGCAGCTTCTCGGCATGAAAGCACTCATCGCCCTCCTTACTTCCGCTGCCGCCCTTGCAGGCTGCGTCGCCGTTCCCTATGACGCCGGTCCGCCGGCCGGCGCCTACTACAGCCGCCCTGCGCCACCGCCGCCAAGCGCACGGCGTGACTACGACCGCGACGGCGTGCCGGATCGTTACGACCGCCGTCCGGACAACCCGTACCGCTACTGACGAAGGTCTTTGTCGCGCGCATCTCCGTCCAGACAGGTCATCGCGAACGGGCGGTGAAGGTTTCTCCTACGGCACACGCTGGCTAAACCTCACCGGTCCGCGCAACGCACCTCCTAGGCTGGTAGCTTTATCGTGATCGCGCGCCAGCCGCGACGGAGACCCATGATGACATCGACCTCTTCTGACTTTCTCGAAATGCGCAGGCGAGGCTTGCTGGTCGGCGGCCTTGCCACAGCAGCCGGGGCACTGATTCCCGCCTCCCACGCCGAGGCGCAGGCAACAGGCGCTCCGGGCCAAGGCGGCGGCGCCGCAGCGCCCCCCACCGCGCAGGTCACGCTCAAGATCAATGGCAAGACGCACACCTTGACGCTCGACACGCGCACCACGCTGCTCGACGCCCTGCGCGAGCACCTGCAGCTCACCGGTTCGAAGAAGGGCTGCGACCACGGCCAATGCGGCGCCTGCACCGTGCTGGTGAGCGGACGACGAATCAACAGCTGCCTCACCCTCGCGGCGATGCACGACGGCGACGAGGTCACGACGATCGAAGGCCTCGGTACGCCGGCCAGGCTCCATCCGCTGCAGGCCGCCTTCGTCAAGCACGACGGCTTCCAGTGCGGCTACTGCACGCCGGGGCAGATCTGCTCGGCGGTCGGTACGCTCGCCGAGATCAAGGCCGGCATCCCGAGTCACGTCAGTGCCGACCTCAACGCCGGTCAGCAAGCCACGCCCGAGGAGATTCGCGAACGCATGAGCGGCAACATCTGCCGCTGCGGCGCGTACTCGAACATCCTCATGGCGATCCAGGAAGTCGAGGGGGTGAAGTCATGAAAGCCTTCACTTTTGAACGCGCCTCATCGCCCGCTGCGGCTGCCGCATCGCTCGCGAACCACCCGGGCGCCAAGGTGATCGCTGGCGGCACGAACCTGCTCGACCTGATGAAGCTGCAGATCGAGACGCCCGCGCACCTGATCGACATCAACCATCTCGGACTTGATCGGATCGAGCTCGATGCCGGCGGCGGCCTGCGCATCGGTGCGCTGGTGCGCAATACCGACCTCGCGGCCGATGCGCGCGTTCGCCGCGACTACGCGGTGCTCAGCCGGGCGCTGCTGGCCGGTGCGTCCGGGCAGTTGCGCAACAAGGCGACCACCGCCGGCAACCTGCTGCAGCGCACCCGCTGCCCCTACTTCTACGACACGACGAAGCCCTGCAACAAGCGGCAGCCCGGCACCGGTTGTTCCGCGCAGGGCGGGTTCGACCGCAACCTCGCCATCCTCGGCACCAGCGAGCAATGCATCGCAACCCACCCGAGCGACATGGCAGTGGCGATGCGCGTGCTCGATGCAACCGTGCAGACAGTGCGCGCAGACGGCTCGCAGCGCACGATCCCGATCGTCGACCTGCACCGCGCGCCCGGCAGCACGCTCGACGTCGAGACGGTTCTGGCGCGCGACGAGATCATCACCTCGGTCACCCTGCCCGCGCCGCTCGGCGGCAAGCACTTCTATCGCAAGGTTCGCGACCGCGCCTCCTATGCCTTCGCGCTCGTTTCCGTGGCTGCAGTCATCCAACCCGACGGCCGTGGCCGCTTCGCGTATGGCGGGCTCGCGCCGAAGCCCTGGCGGGTCGAGGCCGCGGAGCAGCAAGGCAGCGCGCAGGCGATAGCGCAGCCCACGCTGGCGGGCGCGCGCACCAGCGCGCACAACGCATTCAAGCCGGTGCTGCTGGAGCGCACGCTGGCATCGGTACTGTCGGAAGCGAAGGGCTGAGTCATGAAATTCGATCAACCCGCCACGCGCAATCCGATCGACCGCCTGCAGGTCGTCGGCAAGCCCCACGACCGCATCGACGGCCCCTTGAAGACGACCGGCACCGCACCCTATGCCTACGAGCGCCATGACGTGGTGGCGAACCAGGCCTATGGCGTGATCGTCGGCGCAGCGATCGCCAAGGGCCGCATCGTGCGCATCGACACCGACGCGGCGCGCGCCGCACCCGGCGTGCTCGCCGTCGTCACGTACGAGAATGCAGGCAAGGTCAACAAGGCGAAGGCGATCACCGCAAAACACCTCGCGGGACCGGAGGTGGATCACTTTCATCAGGCGGTGGCCATCGTCGTCGCCGACAGCTTCGAGCAGGCGCGCGCGGCGGCCCATCTGGTACGTGTCGACTACCAGACGGCACCGGGACAGTTCGATCTCGCGCGCGGACGCGAATCGGCGGTCAAGCCGAAGATGGATGAGCAACCGCCCGACTCCGCCGTGGGCGACTTCGATGGTGCCTTCGCACAGGCGCCGGTCAAGGTCGAACAGACCTACACGACACCCGACCAGAGCCACATGGCGATGGAGCCCTTCGCGACCATTGCCGCATGGCAGGGCGACAAGCTCACGCTCTGGACCTCGTGCCAGATGATCGACTGGGCGCGGCGCGACCTGTCGGAGATTCTCGGCATCCCGCGCGACAAGCTGCATGTCATCTCCAGCTTCATCGGCGGCGGCTTCGGTTCCAAGCTCTGGGTGCGCAGCGATGCGGTGATGGCCGCGCTGGCGTCGCGCGCGGCGGGCCGCCCCGTCAAGATCGCGCTCGCGCGGCCGCAGATTCCCAACAACACCACGCACCGGCCCGCGACCATCCAGCGCATCCGCATCGGCGCGGGGCGCGACGGGCGCATCACCGCGATCTCGCACGAGAGTTGGTCCGGCGATCTGCCGGGCGGCCAGCCCGAAACGGCCGCGATGCAGACCCGTCTGCTGTACGGCGGCGCGAACCGCCTGACCTCGCACCGGCTCGCGACGCTCGACCTGCCCGAAGGCAATGCGATGCGCGCGCCCGGCGAGGCTCCGGGGATGATGGCGCTCGAGATCGCGATGGACGAACTCGCTGAAGCAATGAAGATGGACCCGGTCGAACTGCGCATCCTCAACGACGTGCAAACCGACCCCGAGAAGCCGGGCCGCGCGTTCTCGCACCGCGACCTGATCGGCTGCATGCGCACGGGCGCACAGCGCTTCGGCTGGGACCGCCGCAAGGCGACGCCCGCGCAGGTGCGCGAGGGACGGTGGCTGGTCGGCATGGGCATGGCCAGCGCATTCCGCGGCAACATCACCATGAAGTCGGCCGCGCGCGTGGCCATCGACGGGCGCGGCAAGGTCACCGTTTCCACCGACATGACCGACATCGGCACCGGCAGCTACACCATCATCGCGCAGACCGCCGCCGAAATGCTCGGCGTGCCGCTCGCGCAGGTGGAGGTACAGCTTGGCGATTCAGACTTTCCGGTCTCCGCCGGTTCAGGCGGCCAGTGGGGCGGCAACAGCTCGACCGCAGGGGTCTTCGCGGCCTGCACGAAGCTGCGCGACGCGATCGCCCGCAAGGCGGGCCTGTTGCCGGCCGATGCACGCTTCGCGGACGGACGGGTCAGTGCCGGCACGCGCAGCTTCCCGCTGGCCGAGGTGGTCGGCCGCAGCGGCATGACGGCCGAAGACGCGATCGAGTTCGGCGACCTCACCAAGACTTACGCGCAGGCCACGTTCGGCGCGCACTTCGCCGAAGTCGCCGTCGATGCCGCCACGGGCGAGGTTCGGGTGCGCCGCATGAGCGGCGTCTTCGCGGCCGGTCGCATCCTCAACCCGAAGACCGCGCGCAGCCAGGTGATCGGTGCGATGACGATGGGGCTCGGCGCGGCGCTGATGGAAGAAGCCGTGGTGGACACGCGCTTCGGCTACTTCGTCAACCACGACCTTGCCGAATACCACGTGCCGGTGCATGCGGACGTGCCCGTGCAGGAAGTGATCTTTCTCGACGAAGTGGATGAGAAGTCCTCGCCGATGAAGGCCAAGGGCGTCGGAGAGCTGGGCCTGTGCGGCTCTGCCGCGGCGGTGGCCAACGCGGTCTACAACGCGACCGGCGTGCGAGTGCGCGACTATCCGATCACGCTCGACAAGATCATCCTCGCGCTCATGTAGGCATGGGAGTGGTTGACTCCCAAGCCGCCGCCCGAACCGGGATTGGCGCCTACATTCGCCGTGACAGGTCCGGGATACCTTCCCTTCACTTGCCATGGCCGAATCCAAGCTCTCCATCTACGGTGCCATCGCAGCCAATGTCGCGATCGCGATCACCAAGTTCATCGTCGCCGGCATCACCGGCAGCTCGGCGATGCTGTCGGAAGGCGTGCACAGCGCGGTGGACACCTTCAACGGCATCCTCCTGCTGGTCGGGCTGCGGCTCAGCAAGCGCCCGGCGACGGACGAACATCCGTTCGGCCACGGCAAGGAGCTGTACTTCTGGAGCCTGATCGTCGCAGTGCTGATCTTCGGCCTGGGCGGCGGCGTCTCCTTCTACGAAGGCTTCCAGCACATCCAGCAGCCGGAGCCGATCCGGGATCCGACCTGGAACTACGTCGTGCTGGCCGCTGCCGCCCTGTTCGAAGGGACGAGCTTCGCGATCGCGCTGCGCCAGTTCAGGAAGGAGGTCGGCGCCCGGCCCTTCTGGCGCGCGCTCCACACGAGCAAGGATCCGACCACCTACACGGTGCTCGCCGAAGACTCGGCGGCCCTGCTGGGCCTCGCCATCGCGGCGGTCGGCATCTACCTGAGCCATCGGCTGGAGATACCGGAGCTCGACGGTATCGCGTCGCTCGTGATCGGGCTGCTGCTGGCGGGCGTGGCGGTGCTGCTGATCCGCGAATCCCGCGGCCTGCTGATCGGCGAAGGCGTGCGGCCTGAGACCGCGCGCGCGATCCGCGCCATGGCGCGCGAGCAGCCCGGCGTCTATGCGGTCGGTCGCATCCTCTCGATGTACATGGGGCCGAACGACGTGCTCGCGGTCATCGACCTCGACTTCGAGGATGGCACCTCGACCGAGAACGCGGCCGCCGCCATTGCCGAGATCGAGGCGCGCGTGCAGGCGCGCTATCCGATGATCAAGCGGCTCTTCATCGAGGCCGGGGCGTCCGCGCCGGGCGGACCAGTCCCTGCCGTTCCCTGAATATCAGCAATGTTGCTCCAGTTCGCGCTCCGCGCGCAGGCTGGCCATGTCACGGCCGATCGTCGCGACGGCGAGCACCCGGTCGCCTTGGCGGTAGCGCACACTGCAGTCGCGCGCCGACGGCGATCCGTCGATGTCGACCGCATCCCAGCGTTCAGCATGGCCCACGTACTGGATCGTCACGTCATAGTGCTGGCTCCAGAAGAACGGACTGATGTCGAAGGGGTGGCGGCGGCCGAGCATGTTCAGCGCGGCGACCTGGCCCTGGCGCTGCGCCAGCGCCCAATGTTCGACGCGGATGCGCTCGCCCGAATGCGGATCGGGCCAGCGTGCGATGTCGCCGGCTGCGAAGATGCCCGGCGCACTGGTTTGCAGGTAGGCATCGACGGTGACGCCGCGATCGACCGCAAGGCCGGCCTGCTCGGCCAGCACGACCGATGGCCGGACGCCGACGCCCGCGACGATCAGATCGGCCTCGATCACGGTGCCGTCGGCCAGGCTTGCGCGCTGACCATCCAGGCGCGTCACTGTGGTGCCCAGATGAAAGGTCACGCCGTGCGACGCATGCAGGTCGCGCACGAAGGTGCCGAGTTCAGGGCCGAGCACGCGCTGCATCGGCACCGCGTCCGGAGCCACGACATGCACTTCCAGACCGCGACCGCGCAGGGACGCCGCGACCTCGAGCCCGATGAAGCTCGCACCGATCACGAGTGCCGAACGGGCCGATGCGGCCCGCGCGACGATGGCGCGGCTGTCGGCGAAGCTGCGCAGGGTCATCACCTGGCCGGCCGTTGCGCCGGGCACTGCGAGTTGAACGGGTTCGGCGCCGGTGGCGAGCAGCAGCGCACCGAACGGGCAGGCCGGTCCGCCGGCCACGCGCAGTTGGCGCGCGGCCACGTCGATGGCCTCGACGCGCATGTTCAGCCGCAGGTCGATGCGCTGTTCCCGGTACCAGTCGTCCGGCTTCAGCGGCATCCAGTCGGCCTCCGCCGTGCCGGCGAGGAAGTCCTTGGACAGGTTCGGCCGGTCACATGGCGGGTCGACGTCGGCACTGAGAATCGTGAGGCGGCCTTCATAGCCTTCCCTGCGCAACCTGTCGGCGGCAGCCAAGCCGGCCGCGCCGCCACCGACGATGACCACATCGTCCAACGGCGCGTTCTTGTGCGAACGCGGTGCAGCGACGATGCGCTCGCGCGCGAACACCCGCCCGTCGACCTGCTCCACGCGCCAGGCGGGCAGGTCGTCGAGTGCCGGCGCACAAAGCGCCGAGCCAGTACGGATGTCGAACTGCGCGTGGTGCATCGGGCAGTGCAGCACATGCTCGCAGACCAGGCCTTCGGCGAGCGCCGCGTGGTAGTGGGTGCACTGCCCGCCGATCGCGTAGAACGCATCGCCTTGGCGCAGCAGGAGCGCGTCTTCGCCGTCGATCTGCCCGGGCAGCATCGCACCGTCTGCGATGTGTTCGAGCGGGACGCCGGCCTTCAGGTCGGGGGAAGTGGAGTCGGTCATGGCCCCCACACTACTCGCGCAGCGCGGGGTGTGCAAACCCCCCTTTCGGACGACCCGCCCATCCCCCGTTCCGGGAGGCTCGGGCGCCGCAGCTCATCGCCGCGCGCCGAATCCGCTCACCGTCGGCGGACCGTCCTGGGCAGGAAGGCCGCCACCACGCCCAGCAGCGGCAGGTAGGCAATGGCGTCATACACGAAGGCAATGCTGGTCCGGTCCGCAAGGATCCCGAGCACCGCCGCGCCGAGCCCGCCCATGCCGAAGGCAAAGCCGAAGAACAGGCCCGACACCATGCCGACCTTGCCCGGCATCAGCTCCTGTGCATAGACGAGGATCGCCGAGAACGCCGAGGACAACACGAGGCCGATCACGATGGTCAGCGTGGTGGTCCAGAACAGGTTTGCATGCGGCAGCAGCAGCGCGAAGGGCGCCACGCCCAGGATCGACACCCAGATCACCGGCTTGCGGCCGATGCGGTCACCGATGGGGCCGCCGACCACAGTGCCCACGGCCGAGGCAAAGAGGAAGAGGAACAGATGCAACTGCGCGCTCTGCACCGACAGGCCGAAGCGGTCCATCACGTAGAACGTGTAGAAGCTGCTGAGCCCCGCCACGTAGAAGTACTTGGAAAAGATCAGCACCAGCAGCACCGCGATGGCGCCGAGCACCACCTTGGGCGGATACGGCGCTTCGGCCGGCGCCTTCGTGCTGCGAGCGACGGCCACGTGGTGCGTCGAATACCAGCGGCTCACCTGCAACAGCAGGCCGATCCCCAGCAGCGCGGCCAGACCGAACCAGGCCACGCTGCGCTGGCCGAAAGGCACGATCACGGCGGCTGCCAACAGCGGCCCGATGGCCGTACCGAGGTTGCCTCCCACCTGGAACACCGACTGCGCGAAGCCATGCTGCCCGCCAGAGGCAAGCCGCGCGATGCGCGACGACTCCGGGTGAAAGATCGACGACCCGAGCCCGATGAACGATGCCGCCACCAGCAACATGCCGAAGTTGGGCGCCATGGCCAGCAGCAGCAGTCCGATCAGCGTGGAGAACATGCCCAGAGGCAGCGAATAGGGCTGCGGCCGGCGGTCGGTGAACAGGCCCACCAGCGGCTGCAGCAGGGAGGCCGTGAGCTGGTACGTCAGCGTGATCAAGCCGATCTGGGTGAAGCTCAACGAGAACTCGCCCTTCAGGATCGGATACATCGCCAGGATCAGCGACTGCATCATGTCGTTGATCATGTGGGAGCCGCTGATGGCCCCGAGGATGCCGAAGGCCGGTCTGGCCTTCTGGAAGGATGCCGGTGGACTGCTGGCGGCGCTCGAGGGCGTTCCGCTCACGTCCACCGCTGCGGCGGAGGAAGTCGACATGGATGGCTTTCAATCCCCAACAAGACAGCCTGCCGCCTTGGGGCGCGGAGGCACATGGGCCGGTGAGACGCGCCCGGCGTGACAGAATTATCGAAAACGCCGTCACGCCTGTCTTGCGCCAATCCACCTTCAACCCTCGCGAAAACGACATGGACCGGCCACGCCGACCCGCCCCCCTCTCCCAGACGCTGAAGGAGATCGACGAGGCGCGCTCGCCGATCACTGCGCGGGCCACCGATTACCCGGTGGGTTGGCACATCGAGCCGCATGCGCACGCCAAGCACCAATTGATCCATGCGGTGCGGGGCGTCATGGTGGTGCAGGCCGAAGCCGGCCGCTGGGTAGTCCCGCCGACCCGCGCGATCTGGATGCGGGCGGGCATGACCCACGAGATACGCTGCATCGGAGAGGTGCACATGCGCAGCCTGCTGGTCGCCTCCGATGCCGCTCCGAAGCTGCTCGGCGAGACCCAGGCCGTTGGCGTGTCGCCCCTGCTGCGGGAACTCATTTGCAACGCCATGGAGATACGGCAGCCCTACATGCCCGCCACGCGCGACGGCCGTGTCATGCGCTTGATCCTCGACGAGCTTCGCGCGCTGCCGGTGCTGCCCCTTCACCTGCAGACGCCGTCCGACCCGCGGCTGCTGCGCATCTGCGATCGGCTTCAGCAACGTCCCGATGACGCCTCCACCATGGCCGACTGGGCGCGACGGCTGGCGGTGGACGAGAAAACCATCCAGCGCCTTTTCCTGAAGGAGACCGGCATGACCTTCGGCCAGTGGCGACAGCAGGCTCGCCTCTTGCGGGCGCTGGAGCTGCTGGCGACGGGCGAGAAAGTCATCGACGTCGCGCTGGCTTTGGGCTACGAAAGCCCCAGCGCCTTCGCAACGATGTTTCGAAGGCAGTTCGGCCAGACGCCCAGCCAGTTCTTTGCCGCCGAACGAACTTCGCCAGGGTAGTGGCTTGCAGCGTGCCGCTTGCAAAGGTACGCTCCTTGCTTCCTACAGCCCATGGACGCGATTCCCAGGATGAATGATGCCGAACTCGATCTGCAGCATCTGCAGATCTTCGACATCCTGCTGGCAGAGCGCAATCTGACCCGCTGCGCACGGGTGCTCAACATGACGCAGCCGGCGCTCAGCAAGATGCTGGCGCGCCTTCGCCTCTATTTCGGCGACCCTCTCTTCGTGCGGGTTGCGCTGAAGATGGAGCCGACACCCAAGGCGCTCGAACTGGCACAACCCGTGCGCGCGATTCTCGACAGCATGCGTGCGCTCCGCTCGGACCACGTGCCTTTCGATCCCCTCGTTTCCGAGCGGCGATTCAGCTTCTTCATGATCGATGCCGCGGTGGTCCAGCTGCTGCCGCCTCTGCTGGCGATCCTTCGCGTCGAGGCGCCCAAGGTGCACGTGCAGGCGGTTCCCTGCGACGTCCATCACCTGGACCAATGGCTCGAATCGGGCCTGGTCGACCTGGCCATCGGCTCCTTCGCCTCGCTGACGCAAGGCATCCGGCGCCATCCGCTCTGGACGGAAAGCTATGTGTCCCTGTTCCGCAAGGGGCATCCGCGCCTCGATGCGGAGAGCCTCACAAAGCAATCCGGTGACGCGGGAGCGTCCACGGCGCTCCATCGCTTCCTCGAGGAGCAGCACGCGCTCGTTTCCGTGACCGGCACCGGGCACGAGTACGCGAATGCCGAGCGGCTGCTCGAAGCGACGCTGCCGCGGGATCACATCGTGTGCCGCGTGCCGACCTTCGCAGCGGCTGCCCACATCGCGCGGAACTCGGACATCGTCGCGACCGTGCCGCGCACGTTGGGCGTTGCGCTGGCCAACGACCTGGACCTGGTCGCGGTCGAGCCACCCCTGGCGTTGCCGAGCATGGAGATCGCGCTGTACTGGCACGACCGCTTCCACCGCGACCCGGGCAGCCAGTGGCTGCGTGGCGTGTTCCGCCGGCTGTTCCTGCGTGACGCCGCTCAGGCCGCCTGAGCTTCCGCTTGCGGGACGGAAGCGGTTGTCGCTGCGGGATCGCGAGGCTCGGGGTTCAGGATCAGGTCGAAGTTCAGCACGTAGCTGCCGTCAGCCTGCTTCACCCACTCGCCAACCAGCGATTCGCGCACGCCGAAGACCGCGTCCGAGTCGAGGTACGGATCGCCCTTTCGGAAGACATGGGTCACCAGCATCTGGAAGCCCGGTGCCTTCACCATGAAGTGCAGATGGGCCGGCCGCCACGGGTGCCGTCGCGTGGCGCGAAGCATGTCGCCGACAGTGCCGTCATCGGGAATGGGATAGGCCACGGCGGCAACGGTGCGAAAGTGGAAGCGGCCCTGCGCATCGGTGCGGAGCACGCCGCGTCCCTGGGCATGGTCGAGTTCCGCATGCTGCACGTCGTAGTGGCCTCCGCTGTCGGCCTGCCAGACATCGAGCGTCGCGCCGGCGATCGGGCTGCCGTCGAGCGAGCGCACCGTGCCGCGCACCACGCAGGGCTCGCCGCTCGCGCCGTTGCCGACGTCGTCGCCGTTCTCGTAGTGCGGCGCGCCTTCGACATGGAACGGCCCGAACACGGTCGCCTCGGTGCAGCCGGCGGGCTTGTCGTGGTTCATCATGACGGTGAGCATCGACAGTCCGAGCGTGTCGCTCAGGAGGATGAACTCCTGGCGCTTGTCATCGCACTTCTGGCCCGTTGCCGTGAGGAACTGGATGCCCTGCATCCACTCGTCTTCGGTCAGTTCGACCTCGCGGGCGAAGTCGTGCAGGTGCCGTACGAGACTCGTCAAGACACGCTTCAGGCGCGGGCTCGGCGTGTCCGCGAATCGTTCGATCACCGCGTCGGTGATGTTGTGCTGGTTCAGGTTGCGCATGGTGGGGTCTCCTTGGAATGAATGGGTCGGACATTCAGAAAGGGCACAGCGCCATCGCCCAGAAGCGTGTGCCCTGCGGACGGTTGCGCGCGCCGAACTCCGACTGCACGCGCAGCGTCAGCGCGAAATTGGGGCTGAAGCGAAAGCTCGCGAAGGGCCCGAGCGCATTGACGCGGCCCTTGCTGCCCTTCACCGCAACACCGTTCACTTCGTCGTCGGTGGTCTGCCGATAGATGTAGCCGTTGATTCCGACCAGCAATTCCGGCGTCGCACGGTAGCCGGCGCTGAACTCGACCGAGGCCTCGTTGCCCGAGTGGTACCCCGTCGCCTTGTTGCTGTCGTTGAAGCCCCAGCGAAACTTCGCGCTGATGTCGCCGCGCGATGTCGGAAACCAGGTGAAGGCATAGGCCGGAGCGATCTGGTCGTAATTGCGGCCGGTGTTGACGTAGCGGTGAACGTCGTAGCTGCCCGTGGCGATGTTGGTCTCCACGCCCAGGGTCTGGTGGAAGGTCTCACCGTGCCAGCCAAGGATGATCGGGGAGAAGAACAGGTCGGACAGCCCGGATTGCTGGCCGCCGTGATCCAGGGGCGGAAGCGGCGCTGGCCGGGCGATGCCGAGCCGAAGGTCGACCGCGCTGATCGGCTGCACGATCCGCGTCTCGACGTTGGCGCCGAGCACGACGACGCCCGGCCACACATAGGACAGCCGCGGCGCCACCACATCGGACTGCAGCCGGAAGTCGGAGAAGCGGGGATTGTCGTTGCCGGCGCCGTCCTTGAACTGGTTCGCCGTGTAGTGCTGATAGAACAGCAGCCAGTGGGCGCCTTCGGGCAGCATGTAGCCGGCAAAGGTGTTGTCGACACCGAGCGGGTAGGAGTTGCCGCCGCCTTCGGTGGCCGAAGCCGTACCCGGCGGCGCCCCGCAGGCGACGAGCGCGAGCAGCGCGCCCCATTTCAGGCCGCGAGAATTCATGGGGCAGGCCGGTCGCCGTCGAAGGCATGCTGAAGCAGTTGACGGATGGCCCGCGCCTCCAGCGGACGCGGGTTGGGGTAACGGTTCTCCATCGCGAGTGCGCAGGCCCGGTCGAGATCGCTGGCGCGAAGTCCGAGGTCCTTCAGCGCCATGCCCGCGCCGGCGCCCTTGGCGAGATCGAACACGCCCTGTGGCGCATTCGGGCATCCGAGCGCCTGGGCGATGCGCGCCATGGCCTGCGGTGCCGCGGCGGCGTTGTAGGCGAGCGCATGCGGCAGCACGATCGTGTGCACCTCGGCGTGCGGCAGGTTGAAGCTGCCGCCGAGCGTGTGGCAAAGCTTGTGATGCAGGCCCACACCGACGCTCCCCAGCGCGGTGCCGCACAGCCAGGCGCCGTACAGCGCATCGGCGCGGGCGGCCGAGATCTGCGCGTCATCCCCGCTGGCGAATCCAGGCAGCGCCCGGCCGAAAGCGGCGATCCCTTCCTGCGACATCAACGCGACGACCGGATTGATGTCGGCGGCATAGAGGCTCTCGGCCGCATGCGCCAGTGCATTCATGCCGCTGGAGACGCTGATCTCCAGCGGTAGCGAGCGGGTGAGGTCGATGTCGTAGATCACGGTGCGCGGACGCACGCGGGCATCGTTGCCGGTCTTCTTGAGGCCGGCCTCGGTGATGCCGTAGATGGCGGTCATCTCGGAACCGGCATAGGTCGTCGGTATCGCGAGAACCGGCAGGCCCGATTCGAGCGCGATGGCCTTGCCAAGCCCGATGGTGGATCCGCCACCGATGGCCACCGCGCAATCGGCCCCGAGGCGTCGGGCGAGGGCACGGGCTTGGCGGGCCGTCTCGATCGGCACGTGCATCTCGGCGCGATCGAAGATGCCGACGCACGCGTTGCCCAGGATCGATGCGACGCGCTTGGCTTCCGAGCGTTGGCCTGGCGTGCTCAGGACGATGGCCCGAGTCGCACCCAGCATGTCGATCTCCGCGACCAGGCGGTCGAGCGTGCCGGCGCCGAAGACGACGCGCTGTGCGTGAGTGGAATGGATGAAGCTCTTCATGCCGGCATGCCTTCCTGCACGGTGAATTCACGTCTTTGCCGGGCGCGATCGACGAAGCGGATGCGCAGTTCATCGCCCGGCGAAACGTCCACCTCGTCCTCCGCCAGAAGGCGCACGATCCGTTGGCTCGATCGCCCGTCGTTGCGCACGTGCAGCAAGGCCGGAATCCAGCGCGACTCCGAGCCGTTGCGCCGCACCGCGCCCACGTAGTCGGCCTCCGCGGGAGTGCACATCGCGCTCGCCAGGGCCGCCTGGATGCGCCGTCGCGGGGCACGCGAGGAGCGGGTGATGGTGCCGGTCATCTCGTGCGGCCGCTGCAGCACCGACGACGCACCGGCCACGTCCCCGATCTGGATCAGGCGTCGCGCTTCGGTGGACGAACAGCGCACGGCTTCTTGCACGCCCGGCACCGTATCGAGTGCAACGGGCGCCACACTGAAGCCGACTGCTCCTCCCAACGCCGAGAGATAGGCGACCGTGCCGACACGCCCGCGTCCGCAGGCGAAGTTCTCGCCGACGATCAACTCCCGCATGCCCAACTGCGCGAGCAGCGTGTCGCGCACGAACGCCTCGGCATCCTGCCGGCTTCGCTGCTGATCGAAGCGCAGCACCAGGCAGTGGTCGACCGCTCCGGTCGCGGCCAGCAACTGCATGCGATCGTCCACGCTCGACAACAACCTGGGGCATCCGTCGGGGCGGACGACCGCCCGGGGATGCGGATCGAAGGTCACCACCGCGGTCGGCAGACCGAGGGATTCGCCGCGTGCGCGCAATTGCCGGAGCACCTTCGCGTGGCCGCGGTGGACGCCGTCGAACATGCCGATCGAGACGACCGCGCCCGGCAGCGCGATCCGGCTGGAGTCCGTGATGACCTTCATGAGGCGGTCTCAGATCGCGAGAGTGCTGCCGAGCGAGAGCTTTTCCTGGTGCCGCGCGGCGTCCATCGCCTTCGCGTAGTCGGCCGTGGCCTTGTAGTCGGTGTTGTCGTCGATCTCGGACTCGATGCCGCAGACCTGGCGCGCCAGCTTGCCGTAGGTGCCGGAACCCGAGAACTCGGCGCGCTGCATCGTCAGCATGCGAATGCTCTGCAGCGGCGTGCCGTTGAAGTTCTCGAACACGAAGAGCCGGTTGCCCCAGTCGGTCAGGAACAGGTCGCGAATCACGCGGCCAATGCGAAGGCGGTCCTTCGGCCTGCCGACCGGCCCGGTGTTCATCTTCTCAAAAAGCGTATTGAGCTTCGAGTCCTCCCACTGATCCTCGGTGGCAAAGAGCAGCGCGCTTCGGCCCGACAAGTCGACCAGCTCGTAGATCATCTGCGAGAAATTTTCGAGGTACAGCGCGCGGCCGAAGTCGTAGATCAGGATGTTCGGCTTGTAGAGCCCACCCGGCGTATGGAAGCCGAGTTCCTCGCTCGCCACCACGTGCGCCAGCATCGCCTGGTGGAAGCCGATCAGCTTGGCCACCCGCGTCTGCACCGCCGGGATCTTGCTCGTGCCGATGTGTTCGGTGACGAGCACGGCGAGCCCGGCCATCAGTTCGGCGCGGACCATCTGGCGCACAAGGGCGTGGTAGTGCAGCCAATCGAAGACCCGCTGCGGATACAGCTTGGCATGCTCGGCATTGCCGAGATGGAAGACGTGCGACCAGGGGATGAAGACGTGGTCGAAGACGGTCATGCCGTCGAGCTCATCGCCCTTGGAGGCCAGCGGATGCTCGATCGCATCCTCCTTCACCAGGCTCTCGCGGCACACGACGCTCACGCCCCTGGTCGCCACCGGCACGGCAGCGAAGATGATCTGGTCGCCCGGAATCCCCGGGCGGAAGAAGACGCCGATGTGGACCCAGTCGGCAAAGGCGGTGCCGGTCGACACGGCCTTCACACCATCGACCACGATGCCCCGTTCATTGCGCTCGATCACGCGCAGGCCCGGCGACCTCGCCTGCGCATCGGGGCTCGACCGGTCCATCTGCGGATCGACGAAGTTGGGCGCGCAGTTGTGGTCGCGCACGCGCACGAACTCGGCGAACGCGAGGATGTTCTGTGCCAGCGGCTGGCCCTCGGTGCCGATCGACTGCGTCTGCCAGGGCATCGGATCGTCGGTGTAGGTGGTCAGCACGTAGTTGTTGACGTCCGGCGTCCGCGGGAACGATGCGCCCATCATTTCGCGCATCACGGTTTCGTGATAGCGGCGCTTCTTCTTGAGCTCCTCCTTGGTGCGGTGACCGAACCACATCATCGAACGCCGCTCGCCGGCCTCGTCGACGTAGGTCATCACATCCTGCAGGTCGGGGCGATGGTGCAGGTCGTAGAAGTCGGCGTGGCGCTGGGCATAGTCGCGGGTCTTCGGATGCGTCGCGACGTTGTCGATCTTCTCGTTGCCGACCCAGACGACACGGCCGTCATTGAGGGACTCGAGGTATTGCTTTCCGGTTCTCAGCATGGCTGTTCCTTGGTTGGTGGTGACGAAAGAAACCGTTGGCTCAGGCATGAGCGGTCGGCTGGGTGGTTGCATAGGTCCGCTTGCAATACACGAGCGGATCGCGGTGCTCTTCGGGGTGTGCTGCAGTCGCCAGCACGCGCGCGATGAAGATGCTGTGGGTGCCGACCTCGGTCGCGCTGACGACGCGGCAGTCGAGCGCGACGAGTGCGTCTTCGCTGTAGGGTGCACCGGTGGCCAGGGTGCGCCAGCCGCCCATCTCGAAGCGCTCGGTCATCGGAACGCCGCCGACGCCCGCGAACACGTCGGAGGTGCCGCGCTGATGCGCGCTGAGCCAGTTGACGCAAAGCACGTCGTTGGTCTTGATGACGCCGTTGACGTAGCTTCGCCGGTTCATGCACACCAGCAGCGTGGGTGGATCGGCACAGACGGAGGCAACGGCGGAGCAGGTCACCCCGGCGATGCCGGCAGGACCGGCCGTCGTCACGACGGTCACCGCCGTGACCGCGCGTGCCAGGGCATCGCGGAACTCGATGTCCGAGACAGCTCCCTCGGCCAGTGATTCGACTGCATCGTTCAATCCATGGTGGGTCATGTCTGCGCTCCTCAGGGCCGTTGGGACAGAGGCCGGACTGGTCTCTGCGGGTGAGGAAAATAGTAGGCGGCGCAGGCTCGCGGCACCATTGGTCGCAGCGGAATAGACACTATTCCCCGATCAAGGGTCGGCCGTTGCCAGAGGACGCGCGGCCGGACACGCGGTCGCCGTGCACTGTTGGCGCGCCGTCCCTTCTTCGTGATCGTTCTGCGCCAGATTGAAGCGAATCGTCAAAGAAGAATCGCATCGCCGAGCCGAACATGGGCCAACGAAATCCGGAGGTCCTCCATGAACGCTCGCCATGCATGCCGTCGCGGTAGGGCTGGCGGCATCGCCGCCATGGCGTCGACCGCGCTGCTGCTCGCGGGTTGCGCGTTGCCGGCGAAGCTCGATCCCCCGGCGGCCCGGCTGGACATCGCCGCACTCGGCGTGACCGCAGACGCTGCGCCGGTGCCGGTCGATGAAGACTGGTGGCGGGTCTTCAATGACCCAGCGCTCGATGCACTCGTCCACAAGGCCCTCGAGGACAACCCTTCGCTGGTCATCGCGGAGGCCCGTCTGCGGCGTGCGAACGCGCTGGCCGATCGCATCGACAGCGAAGACTGGCCGCTGGTCGTGGCCCGCTACGACGACACGCTGCAGCGCTTTCCGCAGCATGCGCTCTACCCGCTCACCGTCGCGGGCACGCGGCAGCACCTCGCGACCGCGCAACTCGCGATGGTCTGGGAGCTGGACTTCTTCGGCCGGCATCGCGCGGCTTTCGAAGCGGCGCTCGGCACGGTCCGCGCGACGCAGGCCGATGCCGCCATGGCGCGCCTGTTGCTCGCCGCCCAGGTGGTCCGCACCTACGTCCAGATGGCGCGGCTGCTGGCGCTGCGCGAAGTGGCCGAACGCGCGCTGTCCCAGCGCGCCGAAGTGCTTACGCTGGTGCGACACCGCACCAGCGCGGGTCTCGACACCGCGGTCGACCTGCAGCAGGCGGAAGGGGCCATCCCCGACAGCCGCCAGTCGATCGAGGCACTGCACGAACAGATCGACTCGCGCCGTAACGCGCTCGCTGCGCTTACCGTGCAGCCTGCGTCGGCGCTCGCGGGACTGGCGCCGCGCATGGTGCAACTCAGTCCCGCGCCGCTGCCGTCCAGCGTACCGGCGGATCTGCTCGGCCGCCGCGCCGACATCGCTGCCGCAAGACGGCGCGCCGAAGTCGCCGCCAGCGAACTCGACGTCGCCCATGCGGACTTCTATCCCAGCGTGAACCTGATCGGCTTCGCGGGCTTCAGCGCACTCGGCCTGGGCAACCTGCTCGAAAGCGGAAGCCGTCAGTACGGCATCGGCCCTGCGATCCGACTTCCGATCTTCGATGCCGGACGGTTGCGCGCCAACCAGCGCGCCAAGGCGGCCGAACTCGATGCGGCCATCGGCGCCTACAACGCCGCGGTGCTGGAGGCGGTCCGCGATGCGGCCGATCGGATCCTGGCACTGCAATCGATCGATCGCCAGCAGCAGGACCAGACCCGTGCGCAGGCCTTTGCCGAACGCGCCTACGGGCTTGCGGTGCAACGCTACAAGGCGGGGATCGGCTCGTATCTCGTCGTGTTGACGGCCGAGTCGAGCGTGCTGGCGCAACGCCGCGCCGCCGCCGACCTGCGGGGACGCGCCCTCGACGGGCAGGCCGAGTTGATGCGGGCGCTCGGCGGTGGCTACACCGCGTCCGCGAACAGCGATCGAGCGTACTGAAGGACCGCCCGGCAAGGACGACCCAATGAACGCCAATCAATGACGACGGGCCCGGCGCGGCCCGTGGCATCGAGCGCTCCCCGTCAGGCGGCCGACACGGCCTCCGGCGTCTTGCGGAAGCCGATCGCCAGCCGGTTGAAGGTGTTGATGAGACCGATGGCCAGGCTCAGGTCCACGCGCTCGCGCTCGGTGAACTGCTCGCACAGCGCTGCGTAGTCGTCGTCGGGTGCGTGCGTCTGCGACACCTGCGTGAGCGATTCGGCCCACTGCAGCGCGGCGCGCTCCCGGGCGGAGAACACCGCGCCGGCCTCGCGCCAGGTCGTCAGCATCAGCAAGGTGCCGATCGGAACGCCGGCCTTCAGCAGGTCGCGCGAGTGCGAGGACACGCAGTAGGCACAGCCATTGATCTGCGACACGCGCAGGTACACGAGGTCGACCAGTTCGTGTGGCAGGCCCGACTTGCGCACGTACATGTAGACGCCGCCGAGGCTGCGCATGCCCTCTGGCGCGATGGCTTGATGGTCCAGGCGTTGTTCCATGGTGCTTTCTCTTTCAAGGTTGATCGGGGATCTTGAGCGCGTCGCCGGTGTTCGCGACGAACACCACCAGCAGGCGCGCCGGTTGCGTTTGGCTCGCGTTCTCCGTCATCGGATGGCGAGCGCCTGGCGGCTCGAACCAGTTGTCGCCGGTGCGGTAGACGCGCGGCGCCTCGTCGTTCAGAGCACTGCGCACGGACCCCTTGAGCACATAGGCGTAGACGAAGGCCTCGCCATGGCGGTGCGGCTTCGCCTTCGCGCCCGGCCGGAAGTCGACGATGGCCGTGGCGAAGGTCTTGCCCGGCACGTTGGGCAGCGCCTGTGAGAACTTGGGCGACGCGGTCTCTTCGCCGGCCTCGTGCGCGCCCGCCGGCGGTGCGTGACAGAGCAGGGCTCCCGTGCAGGCGAGAGTCAGGACGATGGCGGATCTTCGAAGCGGCATGCCGTTCTCCTGCGGTGTGATCGAACAAGCGGAGATCGTGGCGCCAACGCTCTTCGCGCGATGGAACAAAGCCGGCGTGTTTGGCCGCGTTCGAGCAACAGATGGCGGAGGCCGCGTTGCGTGATCGGTTTCGTCCAATGCGACGCGATTCATGAAAGAAGCGCGGCGGCACGCGTCCGACCATCGGAGCATCCAGGAACCCTGGTCATGAACACACCGCGCCCAGACCCCGTCCCCGTTGCACCGGCCGCCGCCGCGGGCACCCCATCGCGCCGCGCGTTCACCCTGACCCTCTGCGTCCTTGCCCTGTTCGCCATCCTCGGCTACGCCGGCTACCGGATGCTCGGTCCCGGAGGCACGGTGACCACCGACAACGCCTACGTGCAGGGTAACGTGATCCAGATCACGCCGCAGATCGCCGGCACCGTGCTGGAAGTGCGGGCCGACGACACCGACTTCGTGCGCGCGGGACAGCCCCTGGTGCGCCTGGACCCGTCCGACGCGCGCGTGGCGCTCGATCAGGCCGAGTCGCAACTCGCGCAGACGGTGCGCGAAGTTCGCACGCTGTACGCCAACAACGAGGTGCTCGGCGCGCAGATCGCCTTGCGGCAGGCGGAAGTGAGTCGGCTCGAATCGGAGCTTGCACGGGCCCAGGTGGACGCGCAGCGTCGCGAGGCGCTGGTGGAGGACGGCGCCGTCGGGCGTGAGGAATTCGAGCATGCCAACACGCAACTGACATCGGCGCGCAGCGCGCTCGCGTCGACCCGCGCGGCCGCGCGTGCCGCCCAGGCCCAACTCGCGGCCAACATGTCGCTGACGGACCGCACGACCATCGAACGCCACCCGAACGTGCTGCGGGCCTCGGCGCGCGTGCGCGAGGCCTACCTCGCCCTGCACCGCGCCGAGGTGAACGCGCCCGTCGACGGCTTCGTGGCGCGGCGCAGTGTGCAGGTCGGCCAGCGGGTGCAGGCCGGCGTTGGCCTGATGACGGTGGTGCCGCTGGACGGCATCTGGGTGGATGCCAACTTCAAGGAGGCCCAGTTGCGCCATCTGCGCGTCGGCCAGTCGGCGACGCTGGTGTCCGACCTTTACGGCGACGACGTGCACTACCACGGCACGGTCGCCGGGCTGGGTGCGGGCACCGGCGCGGCGTTTGCGCTCTTGCCTGCGCAGAACGCGACAGGCAACTGGATCAAGGTCGTGCAGCGGGTGCCTGTTCGCATCCTGCTGGACCCGCGCGAAGTAGCGGCCCATTCGCTGCGCATCGGGCTGTCGGTGGAAGTGTCGGTCGAGACGCGGCGCACCGACGGACCGCGGCTCGACGAGGTCGCGCGGCCCACGGCGGCCGTGACGACCGTACCCGGCGGCGATGACCGCGCAGCCGACGAGGCAGTGCGACGGATCATCGGCGAGAACCTAGCGGAGAACACCGCTGGGGCATCGAAGGACAGGAGAGGCACGGGTCGCCCTCCGATATCTCGGCCGGGCTCGCACTCGTACGAGGAGCACGGGCACCTCGTGGTCGCCCGAGTGCCCCGCTGAAGCGAACCATGTCTTCGATGCCCTCCATGCCCACTGGCGCAGCGTCGTCGCCGACGCCTGTAGCGTCCCGCGTGCAGCGGATGGCGCTCTTGCTGCTCATTGGCGCCCTGCCCTTCAGCGACTTCCTGCAGACGGGCGTCTTCGCCTTCAACGCCGCGCCGATCATGGGCGACCTGGGCGCGAGCCCGGAGGAATACAGCCTGGTCGCCACCTTCTACGCCGTCACCGCGATCGGCATGATCTTCAACCACCGCTGGCTGGTCGAGCGGATGGGCTGGCGCTGGTTCATGCGCTGCGCGAGCCTTCTTTTCGCGGCCGGCGCGATCGTTTGCGCCACGAGTGACTCGCTGGCCTCCTTCGCCGCCGGACGGCTGGTCACGGCGCTGGGCTGCGCCTCTTTCTTTACGGCGGGGCGGGTGCTGGTGAATCGCATACCGCCTTCGGCCAGTCGATTCACCGGCGTGAAGTTCTTCGCTTCGGGCATCGCCTGGGGCGGTGTGTGCGGGCCGCTGCTGGCATCTGTGGCGCTGTCGGTGCAGGACTGGCGGCTCGCCTTCTCGGCGCAGGTGGTACCCGCGGCGTTGATCGCACTCTTCGGCGAACTCTCGCTGCCGCACCTGCCGCCGCCGGCGCGCGCGCCCTTCGATGCGCGCGGCCTCGTCACGCTGGCCGGCGGCAGCGCGCTCATCCTGTTCGCGTTGCAGCGCAGCGCCTTCGACTTCTACGCCGAGCGGCCAGCGCTGTATGCCTATGGGTCGATCGGGCTGCTCGCGCTCGTCCTCGCGGTGTGGCTGTTGCTGCGCAGCGAGATGCCAGCCATCCGCCTGCACGAGATGTCGCAGCGCCGCTACCTGATCGGCCTGGCCGCCTTCGGTGTGAGCTATGCGCTGCTGGGCGGCAACAACACGGCCGTCCCGCTGCTGCTGTTGCGAGGGATGAACCTGCCGCTCGAAGTCATCGGCCGCTACGTGGCCGTCGGTGCGCTCGGCGGCGTGATCGTGTGGATCCTGCTAGCCCGGCTGGTGCCGCGCCATCCGGGGCCGACACGCTACTACGTGCTGGGCTTCTCGCTGCTGGCGGCCTGCGGCGTCCTGCTGGGGCGTCTGAGCGAGACGGTGGATCCGGTGGCGCATCTGTTGCCGGCCCTGTTGTGCAACGGCGCTTTCGTGATCGCGGTGCTGTCGACCACTGCCGTGCAGACCTTTCGCGACCTGCAGCGCGACGAAGCCTTGTTCTCGCACGCCAACCAGGTGAAGAACGTGATTGCGCAGTTCGGCGTGGCCGCGGGCATGTGCGTCGCGACGCTGTTCATCCAGTGGCGCACGACCCTGCACTACGTGGAGTTGGGCGAGGCGCTCGGTCCTTCGAGCCTGGCGCTGCAGGACACGCTGCGCATCCTCGCGCTGCGCTTCGGCGCCACGCACGACGCGGAGGCGGCGGCCCGCATGGCGACCGCGACGATCAACGGCCTGCTTCTGCAGCAGTCGAGCTTCATGGCCGCGCTGGACTACTTCGTCGCCATCACCGCCGTGGCCGGACTGTGCCTGGTGGCGGTATTGGCGGAACGGGTGCTGCGCCACCTGCGCCGTGCCGGTACGGCCTCGGCGTGACCCACGTTGCGCAGAGTCCGCGCGAACGATGGGCTCATCCATCTTGTCCGGCGGATTCCCATTGCCGAACCACTGTCGTCACGAGCTGGTTCACCATCGCGCGGGTGTCCGACCATTCCATCGTGCGCGTCATGCACGGGAAGACGATCGCACCGTGAACGGCGGCAATCAGCATGTCCGTCGCAAGACGGGAAGGCATGGGGGGGCGCGGCAAGGTCCGGAAGAATCCATCGACCGTCTCGTAGTAGAGATCGAGGCTCTCCTGCACGACCGGGGACTTGCCGAACGGGACCGCACCCGGTGCCACTTTCGGGTCCTGCGCCGACGGTGCCGGAAAGATGATCAGGAAATCGTCCATGTGCGCCAGCCAGTAGTCCGCGGTGCCGACGAACAGCTTCTGCACACGCTTCGCGGGGTCGCGCGTACGGGCGATGAGCCTGCGCAGTTGCTCCGTCGCGGCATGCATGTCGCGCGCACGCACATGGAAGAAGAGTTCGCGCTGGTCGGCGAAGTACTGGTAGATCGCGCCGGGCGCATACCCTGCTTCCGCGGCGATCATCCGAAGCGAGACCCGCGAAGGATCTCCTTCGGCCAGCAGTCGGCGACCAGCCGCGATGAACGCGTCCCTGACCTTGGCCTTGTCCTCCGCCGTCCGTGCACGGCTGAGTACTTCGTTCTTGGGTTCGCGGAATGACATGGCGCAGAGGGATCGGTGAGGGTGGCGGAGAAAAGTATAGGGTGGCCTCACATGCCGAGGTAGGCCGCCTGCACGGCGGGGTCCTGCAGCAGTTCGCGGCCCTTCCCGCTCAGCGTGATGGATGGCCGTCGCCGCCTGGCCTGACAATCGCTCACAGTTTAATTGAACGCGATCATTTATGATGCCGACCCGGCACACGACTCGCGTGGCGCCATCTCCAACGGAGCGATGCCGATGTCCTCGAATCCCGCCACCCTCACCGACAACGATGTGCTGATTGCGCAGGCGCGGCAATGCGACGCCCGGTCGCCGCGCCTCGACAAGTTGCAGCTCGGCCACCTGCGCCACATCGAGAACCTTGCCGCCCGACCTGACGGCGACTGGTCGCTGATGGGCACTGCAGACCCGGGCCAAGAATGGCTCGACGCCTATCGCTACCAGCTCGCCAAGATGGTCTATGCGCTCGGACTTGCGCACTACCACCGGCTGCCCGCTGCCCCGTGCGTCTTCCAGCCGCTCATGCAGACGCTGATCCGCAAGATGCTTCGGCGCGATGTCTGGGGCTACTGGAAGGAGACGAGCCAGTCGGGCCCCTTCCTCGATCCGGGCCTCACCGAGTTGCGAACGCCGTGGATCGATCCGGTCGTGAAGGAGAACATCATGTACAGCGGCCACCTGCACGCGATGACCGGCATGTACGCGGTCCTGTTCGACGACGACCGCTATGCGCAGCCGGGCGCCCTCACCTTCGTTCACCAGCCGATCTTCTATGGGATGGGTCCTCAGAAGTTCGAATACGACTTCAGGAAGATCAACGACACGATCTACTGGCAGATGGTCGAGAACGGCTGGCTCGGCGTTGCCTGCGAGCCGAACTGCATCTTCCTGATCTGCAACCAGTTCCCGATGCTCGGCTTCCGGTTCCATGACCTGCGCCACGGCACGCAACTCGCCGAGGAAGCGACCTCGAGCTACCGCGCCGCCTGGCAACAGAAGGGCATGCTCGACGAACACGGCCACTTCCAGTATTTCTGGCGCCAGAAGCAGGAAGTGTTCTTCTCGCCCGGCCGGGCCATGTCGGACACCTGGCTGGGCGCGGTGATGAATGCCTGGAATTCCGAGATGATCCAGTCGCTCGCACCGGTGCAGGCCGCGGACTGGTTCAAGCACCATGCCGACGGCACGGTGTCGCTGCGACCGCCGACCGTCGTGAAGGCGTGGCGAGAAGCGTTGGCCGCGGGCGCGGCGCCGCCCGCCGACGAGGACACGGCGTACAACTTCGGCGCGCCCGAATTCGGCTACGCGGCGATCTGGGCCTCGGAGCTCGGCAACCAGCCCCTGCTGGACGGCCTGCTGGCGCATGCCGACCTCTACATGGACCCGACCTGGTCCGACGGCGGCCTCTACTACCCGCGCCACGATGCGAGCTGGGATGTCGAAGGCCACATGCGCTACATGGACCCGTTGACCGGCAATGCACTGATCGCCTATGCGCGGCTCAACGTCGCCGACGGCCTGCGCACGCTGTATGAAAGGCCCTGGGATGCGAGCCACTTCGAGCAACCCGCCGTGCGCGCGATCTCACCGGGCTTCGACCTGCTGCGCGCGCGCTTCGACGCGGAGGCGCAGGCGCTGGCCTTGACGATCAGCCCGCGCAACGCGGGCCTGCAGTCCCTGGCGATGATCATCGATCGTGTCGACGCCCATCGCCGGTGCCTGGTCCTGCGCGACGGTGTGCAGGTCGATCGCGAGAGCGTCGGCATGAGTGTCGAGGACGGCCGGATGACGCTGGCGCTCGATCTGGACCGCAGCACCGACCTGGTCCTGGCGTGGGAGCTGCAATGAGCACCGCTACCTCCACGGGTGCCGCGCCCGCTTGCTGCTGCGGCGGCGCGCCTACCGCCGCCGTGACGCCACCCGTGAAAGGCGCCTACGACCTCGTCGATCACTTCGGCCAGCCGGTCACCGAGCGCAGCTATGCGGGCCGCTTCCAGCTGATCTTCTTCGGCTTCACCCACTGCGCCGTGGTGTGCCCGCGCGAGCTCGCCAAACTGACGCGTACGCTCGAACTTCTCGGCGATGAAGCAGCACGGTTGCAGCCCCTCTACATCAGTGTCGATCCGGCGCGCGACACGCCGGCGCGGATGCGCACCTTCCTCGCCGGCTACCACCCCGCCTTCGTGGGACTGACCGGCACGCAGGCGCAGGTCGACAGCGCCAAGGCAAACTTCCGGATCTTCGCCACGCGGAAGGAGGATGCGGAGGCACCCGGCGGCTATGTCGTGCCGCACACCGCCATCAGCTACCTGCTCGACCGCGAGGGGCGGTACCTCGCCCACTTCGGCGACACTATCGATCCAGTCACCATGGCCCGCAGGCTGACATCGACCTTCACATGATTGCTTGGGATTGAGGTTCATCGGCGCCGATGAACCACGAACCGGACTTTCTTGAGCATTTGCGCGCCGAGCTGTCCGGCGCCCGCGTCTGGCTCGACCGCGCCATCGTGCTTGGCTATGCGATCGCGGCCGGGCTGTTCGTCGTGGTCTTCACGCTCGCGAGCGACTGGGTCTTCGGCGAGTTCCACCGCTTCTATCGCGCCTGGCCGTGGGCCGTGCTGTTGACCACCCCGTTGCTGACGGCCGGCATCGTGTGGTTCACGCTGCGCTTCTTCCCCGGCGCGGGCGGCTCCGGCATTCCGCAGATCAAGGCAGCGCTGCACCCTGACCTGCCCCGCGAGCAGCGCTTCATGTTCGCGTCGCTCAGACTCACCGTCGCAAAGATCGGCCTTGGTGCCGCCGGCTTCGCGGCCGGCCTGTCGATCGGTCGCGAGGGCCCCTCGGTGCAGGTCGCAGCAGGTGTGATGCAGCATGCGCGGCGCTGGCTGTCCCCTGACACCACCATCGATGCGCGCGCGCTGCTGGTGGCCGGCGGAGCAGCCGGCATCGCGGCCGCCTTCAACGCGCCGCTGGCGGGCGTGGTATTCGCCATCGAAGAGCTGTCGGGGCGGCTCGAGGCTCGCTCCAGCGGACTGATCATCACGGCCATCGTGCTGGCCGGCCTCGTCGCGGTGTCGGCCTTCGGCAACCTGAGCTACTTCGGCGTGATCCGTGTGCCCCGGCTAGGCTGGGATGCACTCGGCCCCGGGCTGCTGGTCACGTTGGTCAGCGGCATCATGGGCGGCGTGTTCGCGCGATTGCTGATCGCGTCGCTGACGGGCGCGCCGCAACGGATCAACCGCTGGAGGGCGCGCTACCCGGTTCGCTTCGCTGCCATCGGCGGCTTGGCAGTGGCCGTCATCGGGGTCGTCACGGGCGGTGTCACCTTCGGCGCCGGCTCGGATGCGGTCAAGCAGATGCTGCAAGGCCATGAGGGTCTGACGCCGCTCTATACCGTGCTCAAGTTCGTGGCCACTTGGCTCACGGCCTGGTGCGGTGTCCCGGGCGGCATCTTCGCGCCGTCGCTGTCCATCGGCGCGGGCATCGGCGACGCGGTGGGGCAGCTGACCCGCAGCGAGCTCGCGCCGGCGCTCATCGCGATGGGCATGGCCGGCTTCCTGGCCGCGGTGACGCAGGCGCCGCTCACGGCCTTCATCATCGTCATGGAGATGGTGGACGGGCACTCGATGGTGCTCAGCCTGATGGCCGCCGCCATGCTGGCCAGCCTGATCTCCCGCATGATCAGTCGCCCGCTCTATGACACGCTGGCCGAGCACATGGTCGGCCGGGCCATCGGCACGGTCGAGCCGATGCGTTCGCCGTCATCGCAAGCAAGCGAAGGCAACGATTCAGGCGAGCGAGCCGGAGGGGTGTGAACGGAGGCTTGCCACACTACGCCGTGGTATCCACCCGGCCGCCGACAGTGGTCACGACGGCAACTCGGGCGCTGCCGCTGGCGGTCTTCTTGCTCGTACTGGCGACCCCCTCCATGGCAGCGACGACCCCGTTTTCCTTGCCGGCCTTGGCGGCGTCCTGCTGGAGCCGTGCGATCTGCTCCTGAATCATCTGGATCTGCCTTGACAGCTCGGTCAGCTGCTTCTGGACCGCCTCCCGTGCATCGCCCGGGGCCATGGATCGCAAATCCTCCTGAAGGCCGCGCGCCTGCTTCATCAAGGCGTTGGCCTGCTTCTGCAGCGCCACGATCTGGGCGCTGATCCTTCCAGCGCTGAAGTTGGACCCACTGCTGACCGAACCGATTGCCGCGACCATCTGATCTCCATTCACAACGTTGAAGGGATATCGGCAGGCTTCATGAAAATTGAAGGCCTGTCGGCAGCAAGCGCACCGCCTCTTGCAAATAGGGTCTCGGCACATCATCGATGGAGATACCGGAACCGGCGCGGCGACGCACCCATGTGCGCCGTAAAGACCCGGGTGAAATGACTCTGGTCGGAGAATCCGACTTCCAAGGCGATATCGGACATCGGCCTGTCGGTGGACCTGACCAGGGCCGCCGCTGCCTGCACGCGGCGCGACAGCACGTACCGATGCGGCGGGACACCCACGCTCTGCTTGAAGGCACGCGAGAAGTGGCACGCCGAGAGACCGGTCATGGCAGCCAGTTGAGCGACGTCGATGTGCTCGCACAGATTCTGGTCGATGTGTGCGCGGACACGTTGCAGCGCCGACGGCGCAATACCGCCTCGCGGAGAGGCGCCGCGTTTGCGAGCGGCGTTCACGCCGGCACGCGGGTCACCGATCGTGCGAGGCAGGACGATGGTCCCCATCAGGCTGCACACCGTCCTCAACAGATCGTCCTGGCCGCAGCTGTGCGGCAGGCATGCGCTGACGCCGTGAGGCAGGGGCTGTGCCCCTGGCGCGTCATCCCTCGCCGCTGTCAAAAGGACGATCTGCGGCCGCACGCGCGCGGGTGCGGCCCACGCCCCGGCGTGACCCTGCGTCGACTGCGGCAGCGAGGCGGAGTCGGCGATGATCAAGTCGATGTCGTCGAGCCGGTTGGCGAAGTCGATGCCATCCCCCTCCGTGTTGCACTGGATTTCGCAGTCGCGCAACTTCTGCATCGTCGCCACCAGGCCGGCAGAAATGAGAGCGTTCGAATGCGAAATCAGGATGCTCATCGCCGAGGAGCCGGGCCAGGCAGGGGCAGCATGCGTTCTCATGGGAACTCCGGTTTCTTTGTGGAGGAATGGCCATCAGCTTGATCTCATTCCGCCCCTGCACGATGTCTGATCGCCGAACTCGGTTTGTCATCTGACACACACACGCCGCGTTGGCGACCCATGTCAATTGACACGCGGGCGCTGGCACTTTGCGTGATTGGAAACACCCAACTCGGGTCCAATGCGAAATGACACCAAGGGGAACCCCACGCAATGACCAATGCGCGCCGCATTGCGGTGATCGAGGGAGACCAGCTCGTGCGTGAACTCGTGCGGCGGTGGCTTTGCGATGCGCGTCACGTTGTGGAGGTGCATTCCGTGCCTTCCACGATCGGTGCGGTCGACCTCATCGTCGCCGACGTCGCGAACCCTCGCGCTGCCTCGCCACTTCTGGTCCGGCTTGTCCAGACGCATCCGAGCATCCCGATCCTGCTGTTGTCGGCGAGATTTCGCGCGGGCCAGGGTGGCTCGGTCCAGCTTGCCAACGAACTCGGCGTGGCCGCGGTCCTTCCGAAGCCATTCACCCAACGTCAATTGCTCGCCGCAGTCCGGCAGTCGCTGGCCATGCCGGGCATGGTCAGGCGTCAGCCCCGGAGCACATCGACAAGAGCGTCGAAGGAATAGCCCTTGCCGCGCGCCGTGCGAATGAATGTCGGCGCCTTCGGATCAGGCTCGATCTTCCTGCGCAGGCGACCGACTTGAACGTCGATGGCCCGGTCGAACACCTCGGCGTTGTGAAGCCGGGACGATTCGAGCAGACGCTCGCGATCCAATACCGTCCGCGGGGCGGTCAGGAACGCGACTAGCAGGTTGAACTCGCTGTTGCTCAACATCACGGTGCGCTGGAGCGGGGAAGTCAATCGCCGCAGCCGGATGTTGAGCTCCCAGCCGGCGAAGCGATAGGCCCGCACGCTTGCGAGCGTGTCGGACACGCGCTCGTGCATCCGGGTGCGGCGCAACAATGCGCGAACGCGTGCGAGGAGCTCTCGGGGTGAGAACGGCTTGGTGACGTAGTCGTCGGCACCCAGTTCGAGCCCCATGACCCGGTCTGCCTCGTCGAGCCGGCCGGTCAATATGATGATCGGGACCTTGGAGCGCTCGCGAAGGCGGCGGGCGATCTCAAGCCCGTCCTCTCGTGCGAGCCGAAGGTCCAACACGACGATGTCTGCCGAGTCCCGGGCCATGAGCCCGGTCATCTCGCTTTCGTTCGTTGCCGTACTCACGCGAAAGTCATGGTCGCCGAGGTAGCTGCTGATGAGGTCGAGCACATGGGGATCGTCATCGACGGCGATCACATGGGCGGGCGATGTCGAGCTCAAGGCCTGCATGACGGGTCACCTCTCATGATGCTGGCTCGGACTGCGGCGCGACCCGCAACGCGTCCGAGAGGGCCATGGCGAGATCGTGCCGCGCGATCGGCTTTGCAAGGATGACGTCGGCGCCGAGCTTGCGAGCCTTTTCAGCCGTCGATCCAGCCAGGAATCCACTCACCAGGAGAATCGGGACCTTCACGTCCAGCCCTCTCACGGCATCGATGAATTCCATGCCGGACATATGGGGCATCCGAAAGTCCGTGATGATGGCATCGAAGGACCCGGCGTCCCTTCGAAGGGCCTCCAGCGCCAGTTCAGCCGAAGTGAAAGCCTCGGGTCGATAGCCGAGTTCGGCCAGCATGTCGCTGGTCAACTGGACGAGGGGCTCCTCGTCGTCGACGATCAGGATCCGCTCGTTGTTGCCCCGTGCCACCGGCAGTGGCAGCTGTACGCGCTGCGCCGCCTTCTCGCCCGCGCGGGGCAGGAAGGCCGTGAAGCAGCTGCCGACATCGAGTTCGGTCGACACATCGATCGCGCCGCCCAGTTCAGTGACGATGCCATGGACGAGCGAGAGACCGAGCCCCGTGCCGGTGCCGACGTCCTTCGTCGTGAAGAACGGGTCGAAGATCCGGTCTCGAATGCTCGGGTCGATCCCCGCACCATCGTCACGCACCGACAGCACGATGTAGTGACCCGACGCCAACGGCCCCGTGGTGGCCATCCTTCCCTGTTCGATGGTGGCGCAGCAGAGATCGATCTGCAGGCAGCCGGAGGACCGCATCGCCTGGATGCCGTTCGTCGCGAGGTTCATCAGGAGCTGGTGGACCTGGGTGGGGTCGCCGATCATGGTCGCGCCGCCGGAACCAAGCCGCGCCGTCACTTCCACATGCGGGGGCCGCATGGCCTCCAGCATTGCGAGCGACTCCGCCACGACGCTCTCGACGTGCACCACGACGCGTGCACCGACACTGCTTCGACTGAACGTGAGGATGCGCTCCACCAGTGCGCGCCCCCGCTCTCCAGCCGACAGGATTCGTTCCAGATCGCGGCGCATCCTGCTGCCTGGCCGCGTGTTCTTCATGGACGCTTCGCCGAAGCCGAGGATGACCGCAAGGATGTTGTTGAAGTCATGGGCCACGCCGCCCGCGAGGGTGCCCACAGCGTCGAGCCTCTGCATCTGCTGGATCGCGGCTTCCGCGCGCCGGAGGGCGGCCTCCCCCGCCTTCCGTTCGGTGATGTCGCTGACCGAACCGGTGTACCGCCTGGGTCGACCCTGGTCATCGCGGGACAGCAGCCCATTCGTGTGGATCCAGCGCACCTCGCCATGGCGAAGCAACCGGAGCTCGAACTCGAAGCGCGATCTTCCGCTCGCGAAGTGCTCCGCCGCCGCAGCCTCCCACCGGGGACGGTCCTCGGGATGGAAAGGAAAGCGGTCGAGAAAGTCCTGCCTTCCATTGAAGTGGGTGTCCGGGGGAAATCCGTAGATCTCGAGCATCCGCGGCGAGGCGTAGTACTCATCCGTCTCGGCGATCCAGTCCCAGTGCCCGTCGCGCGCAGCCTCCATGGCCAGCGAATGGCGTCTCTCCGACTGCTGCAGCGCAAGCACCGCGGTCCGCTGTTCCGTCACATCCGTGGAGATGCCGCTGACCCGGCGCGGACCGTCACTCTCCTCGCGCAGGAAGACACCGCGCTCGTGGATCCAGCGAATATCTCCCGAGGGCGTGACCACGCGGAATTCGACGTTCCAATTTGCACTGCCGTCCGATCGGACCCATTCACCGAAGGCGGCGCGAACAGCGGGTCGGTCGTCGGGATGGATGCCCTCCATCCATACGCGCGGATCCTGGTAGAGCCGTTCCAGGCTGACGCCCCATATGCGCTCGAAGCTGGGACTTGCGTAGAGCACGCGCACCGGCTCGGTCTCCGTGATCCATATGACGTCCGGCGTGGCGTCAGCCATCGCGCGGAATCGCCCCTCGCTCTCTCGGAGCGCACGCGCGGTGCGATCGGCGCTCTCCTCCGCCAGTTGGCGCTCGTGGTTCTCGCGCTTCAGGTCGCGATAGAGCCGGGCTTTTTCCAGCGCGATGGCGGCCTGCGCGGCCACCAGCCTCAGCACTGCAATGCGCTTGCTCGTGAAGGCGCCGGTGATCAGGTCGTTCTCGAGATAGAGGACGCCGGCCAGGCGCGCCTGCTCGATCAATGGCAGGCACAGCACTGACCGCGTCCCCCGCCGCTGGAAATAGGGCTCGCCCGCGTGCTCCGCCGAATGGGCTGCATCGTCGAGCAGAACGGTCTGCAGGCTCTTCCCCACGAAGTCCAGCACCGACGCCGGCAGGGGCACCTGCGGATTCACGCCATCGGGGCGAACGACCCGGACGCAGTCGCCGAAGACCTCCGCCTGTGCCTCGAACTGCATGCCGCCCGGGCCGTGCAGGAACAGGAGTCCGCGCTCGGCCCCGGCGTGCTCGAGCGCCACGCGCATCAGGGTCTCTGTCAGGCGTTCGGAGTCGATCTCGCTGGAAATGGCCTCCGAGACCGCGAGGACCGTTTCGAAGTCGAGCGATTCGACGGAGGTGCCCGGCGAGGCGACCGACCCCGCAGGCGCCTTCTCGGAGAGCCAGGGGTTTTCGCGCTCGACGAGTTTGACCTTGCCGACGGCGCCCCACCGCATGTAGGCGTAGTGCGCCTGACGCAGGTAGGCCTGCGCGACAGTGGCCAGGCCCCTTCCAGCATGAAAGTTCGCTGCCATTTCGTTGGCCAGTGCTTCGGTGCAGGTACAGGCATTGGCGCGCGCGAGGCGAACGGCCTCCTCGAAGTGAAGCTCGGCAGCCAGGTCCCGGCCCTCGCAGCGCGCAAGTTCAGCCTCGACCAGTTCGCTCTTGTCCGCGAAAGTTGCAGGGTTGCAGTCACGCCAGGCCCTCAGCTGTTGAAGGTGCGCCATGACAGTGGCGCAGGTCCGCGCCCTCGCCTCCGGTGTCGACACGCCCGCACCGGCGCCGGCGGCGAGCGCCGCGTACAGGTGGTAGTTCACCAGTTGGCTCTGGACGGCCGAGGACATCCAGGGTGTCGCCTTCCGAAGCGCTTCGCGGGCTTCTTCGAATCTTCCGGCGATGAACCGAAGCTGTCCCTTGAAGACCCAGTACCAGAAAACCAGCGTCGGCATGCGCCCATCGTCGAACCTCGCTTCGAATTCGGCTTCTTCGAAACCGTCGCCATCGAAGGTGCCGAGCACCGGCGTCAGGCCCCGCAATGCCGCCACGAAGCGCTGTTGAGTGACTAGTTCATCGACGACGTCGCGGAACTGCGCGCGGCGAACGAACGCGAGATGGCCTTCGATGTCCCTTGCAACGTCTTCCAGACGGTCGCCTCGGACCAACAGATCGTTGACGGTGTGGTGACAGGCCCAGCAGGCGACGGCCATGTCGCCGCGGTCCATGCCCGCCGCAAGTGCCGCGCGGCCGGTATCGACAGCGACGGAGATCGGTCTGGCCCAGACGCTTGCGAGCTGCAACGCGAGGACGGTCTTCGCCTCGCTCGCGGCGAAGCCCTGCCTGTCGACGATGCAGCGGGCCAGTTCCGCAAACCGGTAGCCCTCCAGGTAGCGTCCGAAGTGCTGGCCGATCATGACGCCGAACCAGGCGAATCCTTGCGCCGACGCAGGCGTCAACCCGTGCTGCAAAGTCAGCCGCACCATCCGGCAGAGATGCACGACCACCAGTCCGGCATCGGTGAAGTAGGAGAAGGAGAAGATCTCCCCCAGCACGTTCATGGCCGCGGCAACCTCGGGGTCCGACGACACAGGCAGGTCCACAAGTGCTTCGATGGGGCCTTCCGAGAGCAGCGCCATCGTTTCGGCAAATGTGCGCTCCACCTCCTCGATCGCCGGGTGGAGATCGATATCGACCCCCAGGCGTTTCAGGCAGCTGACGGCCTGCTCCGCGGCCTCGGTGTAGCGAGAACTCACGACGTAGAGCTCGATCAGCCGTCGTCCGATGGCTGCGCTTTCGAGGGCAGTGCGTTCGCCCCGCATGAGGCACCGCAATGCACGCTCGGCGGGTTCGACCAGACCCGCGAGGAAGTCGCTTTCCGCGCAAGTCAGTTCGAGCTCGAAGCTGATGCGCCGCTGCCGTACGCGACCTTCCGGTCCCAACAGATCGATGCCTGCCGTTGCGAAGCCGCGGGCCGCGGCATGCGCCGTCGCCGTCAGCGCATTTCGCGCCGCCTTCAGGTTCAGCTCGGCAATCTCGTCGCGTTCCGCCTGCGATCCCAATGCGGCAGCTGCGAGATTGAACTGCCGCACGAGGTCGAAGCCTCCCGCGTCCGCGATGCGATCGGAGGCCGCCATCGCCATTCCGCGCAGGCAACGGGCGATCTCGAGATGCGCGGCCGCGCGTCGGTCTTCCGGGATCATTGCATAGGCGGCCTCCTGAACACGGTCATGAAGGAATCGATATTCGCCCTGTGATCGAAGGCACAGGCCTCCGATGACGGCGGGCCACAGCGCCGCGTGCAGGTCGTCCTGCGTCAGTCCGGCCACATGCGCCAGGGTCGCCGCCGGACTGCGGATGCCCAGGCATGCGAGAAGCCTCAAGGTCTTGCGCGTTGTCACCGGCAGCTTGCGGATCCGCTCGATCATCAGTGCAGGCAAGTCGGCTTGATGGGGGTGGATGCGAAGCCGTGTCACGTCCCAGACCCAGTCGCCCGAATCGTTGCGTCGCTCGAAGAGCCCTTCGTCCGAGAGCCCGCTGATGAACTGCGTGGCAAAGAAGGGGTTACCGGCACTGGCCCGATACACCAGTTGCGCGACCTCCGCGCAGGTCTCCGGCGCGCGGGCGAGCGTGTCGCCGACCAGTTTGGCAATTTCTCCGGCCAGAAGCGGCGCGAGGAACACTTCCTCGATGTCCGCCACGCGGGCTCGCAGTCTTTCCAGCCAGGCTGCCAGCGGACGATTGGACTCGATCTCGTTGCTCCTGTAGGCGCACAGGAGCAGCAGCTTCAGGCCTGACTCGGCAAGCAAGGCGTGGTCGATGGCTTCGAGCGTCGCACTGTCAGTCCACTGAAGGTCATCCAGGAACAGGATCAACGGCAGCGGTTCCGAGCCGAAGACCTTGAGAAACCGGCTCAGCGTCGTCTGGAACTGGACCTGATGGTCGCGCGGCGACAGCTCCGGGAGCGATGGCTGCGGACCGAGAAGCTCCAGCAGCTGGGGCGCCATGTTCGCGATGATTCGGCCGTTGGCGAGCACGGCCTCGTTCAGCCGTGCTTGCCAGGCTTCACGCTCGACGGGAGGCAGCGAAAGGAGCGGGTTCAGGAGGGCCTGAAGGGCCTGCGCCAAGGTGGCATGGGGTACGCCGGATTGGTACTGGTCCGCCTTGCCCGAAGCGAAGAATCCGCTGCCTGCAGGCATCGATCGCTGAAACTCGGCGACGAGGGCCGATTTGCCGATGCCCGAGTACCCGGACAGCAGCACGATCTTGACCCGGTCTTGCGATGCCGCCTGTGCGAGCGCGTTTCGCAGCGCTTCGAGCTCGCGATCCCGTCCATAGAGTCGCTCCGGCACACGCAGTCGACTGCGGCTTTCCGATGACGCGAGCGCAAACGCATCGATCTGCCTGCGCGTCGACCAGGCGTGCAAGGACAGCCGCAGGTCCGCTTCCACCCCCGCCGCGCTTTGGTATCGGTCCTCGGCTGCCTTGGACAGCAGCTTGAGCACGATGCGCTCCAGCATGGGCGGCACGCTGTCCACGATCGTCGTCGGCGCCGGCGGCGGCTTGGCGAGGTGCGCATGGATCAGCTCGCGAGCGTCCGCGGCCATGAAGGGCAGTCGCCCCGTCAACATTTGATAGAGCAGGACGCCGAGCGAATAGAGATCGCTGCGGGCATCGACGCCATGGTTGATTCGCCCGCTGATCTCGGGCGACGCGTGGGACAGCGCCGAGGTGCCGGGGCCTTCCCCCGCGGCCGTCGACGCATTGCCGTGCGAAGCGGCGGCGTTGGCAAAGCCGCTGAGCCAGGCGTGCCCACTCGACATGTCGACGAACACGTTGACGGGGCGAAGATCCCTGTGCACGAGTCCGGCGTCGTGAAATCGTCGAAGCGCTTCGGCGACCCCGACCGCAACGCGCAGAAAGCGGTCGATCTCCCAAGGCTCGCCGATGGCGTGCTCGAGCAGCAGGCCTCCGGGATCCGTCATCCGCAGTTCCTGCCGTTCCTCGGTGGCAACCAGCGCAGAGGGCACGGTGGCCCAGGACGTCTGCAGGCTCGCGCGCAACAGGAACTCATGCTGCATCCGCTGGAGCGATGCCAGGCTCGGATGCGCGCGCGTGCGGCGCGAGAGGTAGCGTCCCGCGGCGCCGCCCGAGTGCCGCATCAGGCGCGCGTCCCCATCGTCGTGCAGCTGAATCTCCGTCGCCGGGGCCGCGGCACCGCTCAGGATTTGAACGGGAGGATCGTCCATGCCCGGATTGGACGCGAATTTCCCGATGGATGGTTTGCCTGCCGCCGATTTCTCCGGACGACGGATGTCAGCTGACACAAAACGCGGTCAAGGCACCGCGGGACCGGCGCTCAGGGCTCTACTGACGCCCCCTGAACGACAGGGGGTAGGCGCTGGTACGGAGCGTGAGCATCGGGTCCGCGGCCTCTATGCCTGCATGCGGCACGCCCGGCAGGAAGAGTGTCTGCTTGTCGGTCGCTGCATCGTCCGCGAGCGTCACGACGGAAAGTGTCCCCAGCTTGACCAGCTTTCGTTCGTCGGGCCACGCGATCGAAGGATCCTCGATCCTGTCGCCGTCGCTGGCAATCTGGGCGAACCAGTCGAAGGCAATGGCGCCCTTGGCGAGCCGTTGGGACAATTCGTCGCGCAAGTAGCCCGGTCCTTTCGCCTTCAGCGCCTCCGTCGTCAGGTAGTGCTCGCCGTCGCGCGGCACGAAGCGGTATCGGACGAAGACCGACTTGCCGTCGCCGTTGGTGAACTTGAGCGAATTGACACCGTAGTAGGCCGCCGTCGCGTACGAAACCGGCGGTGGCTTCTGAGTGGTCAGGAAGGTCTTGGCGACCGGATGGTCCGCCAGGAACCGCTCCACCGCCGTGGGATGGGGGGGCGCATCGCCGCCCGAGGCACCGATGCTGCGCAGCAGGGCGGCGAACTCGTCGCTCGTCGACGTCGGGAAGCCGTTGAAACTGTGGGTGACGACATCGAATTCCTCACCGTCTTTCGCCTTCACCTTGACCGCGAAGCCTCGCGGGTTGGCTTCGGGGATGGTGTCCGGGATATCGGGAATGCCTGTGAAGTCGGAGAAGCGGACGGTCATCGGCAACGGGCCGCTCGCAAAGATCGTCGCCTTCGACAGCGACCTGGCATTCGCGTCCGGGCTGAAAGTTCCTTTCAGGATGACGCCCTTGGCATGGACTGCGCGGGCGTGGTGGACGCCGAAGGCCGCGTGCAACGCATCGACGAGGTCTCCAGGGGACTGGTTCGGAACCACGGATTCGGGGGCAGCGCCTGCCTCGGTCGGCGTGGCGACAGCCATGAGCCCCGCGATCGCCACGGCGGTCCCTGCACCCAGTTGCGCCGCGCGAAGGCAGAGCTTGTTCTCGGAGTAATTGACCTGGTCGCGCATGTGGGCTCCTTGCGATGGTTGATGACGTGACGACCATCTTCCCGGGGGCCCGCCCCTCCCGTCTTTGACGGAACGGGGTTCATTTGGCGAATCCGTGCGCAGGCCTGCCGTTCGAAGCGCTGCGGGTCAGGAAACTGTCGACGACCCCAGCCGCGCGCCGCCAACGATGGCGCGCTGGGCCCACCAGTTCCAGCATGCGCCCGCCGCCATCAGCACGCAGGTCGCAAGGAACACCGTCGGCATGCCGAAATGCCCGCCCACGAACCCGCCGACCAGCGGGCCAACCACCTGCCCGGTGTATTGCGCCGAGATCGAATAGCCCAACATGCTTCCGGCCACGCCCTCCGGCACGCTGTGGCGGATCACGCTCGCGATGCAAGGCAACAGTCCGCCGAGGGCCAGCCCCATCAGGAAGCGCAGCAGCACCAGTTGCCAGCCGGCGGTCACGAAGGCCTGCGGCACCAACAGCACGGCAGACACGGCCAGGCAGCCGATGATCACGTTCCAGTGGCCGACCCGGTCGGCCAGACGCCCCAGATGCGCGGCCGAAAGCACGCTCCCGAGCGCCGCGGCCGACATCACGAGCCCGGCCACCACCGTCACCCGCTGCGGATCGGCCACCAGTTGGGCGACATAGACGGTGATGATCGGCTCGATCGACATGTTGGCCAGCATCAGCAGCATGCCGGTGAGCAGCATGGCGGCCACCGGGCGCTTGTCCGGCACGCCGGCCCAGCCGCCGGGCGGCCGCCCGGCCTTCGCCACGCGCGGCGGCCGGCGCTCCTCGCGCACCAGAACCAGGGTCGCGAGGAAGGCGACGAAGATGACCGCGCCGGCGCCGAAAAAGGTCCAGCGGATACCGATCAATGGCGGCAGCACGCCGCCGATCAGCGGCCCGACCAGGCTGCCGGCCATGATCGCGGACGACAGCGTGCCAAGCGCCCAGCCCGATCGCTCCTTCGGCGTCTGGGTCGCGATCAGCACCGTCGAGCCCGAGGCGTAGCCGCCCAGCAATCCGGCAAGAAGGCGCAGCCCGACGAGTTGCCAGACGTCCTGTGCGAGGCCGATCAGGGCCATCGCCACCGCCATGCCGAGACTGGCGCGGATCAGCATCAGCTTGCGCCCGTAGCGGTCGGCGAGCCGTCCCCACAGCGGCGCCACCAGCGCTGCGCTCAGGAACGTGGCGCCATAGGCCGCGCCCGACCATTGCACGATCGCCGCGTGATCGTGCACGCCGAGTTGCTCGACATAGAGCGGCAGGAAGGGCAGCAGCAGCGTCATCGCCACGATGGTGGTGAAGGAGCCGAACATGCACACGGCCAGGTTGCGCCGCCAGTGTTCGGGAGCCGCGTCGGGGTGGGTGCGGACAGCTTGGGTGGGATCGTCGGATGTCGTGGCTGCCATGAGTCCCGAATTGTCCCGCCGCTGCCGCAGGCGCGCGCATGCCATGTGGCGATGGGAGCCATCGCGACTCGATCCGGGCAGGCAAACAGGCCAACCGTGACGGATTCCGCAAATCGACCGTCGGCGGCGAGTTCATGCGCCCGGGGCAAACCCCATCGGACATGCAAGCTACTGCCTCACGTGTCATGAGCCTTCGCTGGCCCTCCGAGAGTGCGCTTCACTTTGTCATTGCCGCCAAGCCTCGATTCATCCTCGGTGGCGCCGATCGATGATTACCTTTCGGCAGTTCATCTTCCTGGCCCTGCTCTTCTCAATTCAAATCGCGGTCTTCGGCTGGATCGAGTGGCGCTGGGGCGCACGGCGGATCGAATGGCGCAAGGTCTTGCTCGCGGACCTGATCACCGTGCTGTTCTTCGCCTTCGTGACCCGGCAGGCGGCCAGCTACCTGAATATCTGGACGGCTGTCCAAGGCCCTTGGCCCGCAGTCATAGGATCCTGGCCGCTCCCGGCGCGTGTGCTGCTCTACCTGCTGGTCGCGGATTTTGGCGCCTACTGGATGCACCGGCTGGTGCACCTCAAGCCCCTGTGGGGCGTGCACCGCTGGCACCATTCGCCAACCCACATGTACTGGCTGGCGGGCAACAGGACTTCCATCCTCCAGCAGACGATCTTCAATCTTCCCTACATCTTTGCCAGCCCGATTCTCGGCGTGTCGCCCTTCTGGCTGGCCAATGGCCTGTTCTTCTTCTATGCGATGGCCAACGGCTGGATGCACATGAACGTGAGCTGGCGCCTGCGCGGCGTCGACTGGATACTGGTCACGCCGCAAAGCCATCACATCCACCACAGCGACAACCCACTGCACTATGGAAGCAACTTCGGTGTCCTGCTGTCAATATGGGACAGGATGTTCGGCACGTTCACCAGTCCGAAGGACACGCATCCTGACACGCTGAGGTTCGGCATCGGTGAGAAGGTGCCCATCGCGAAGCTTACGATCGGGCTCTGACTGCCGACTCGATGATGACGGTGCGCACGAATCGGCGTCGTAGAGCGACGGTCACCGCTTCATTGGCGCAGGAGAAATCTCATGGACGGCAGCAGCAGCGACAAGCAACGACCCGACAAGAAGCAGCCCGCGAGTCTCTCGTTCGACAGCCAGGCCGTGCACGCCGGGAACAGCCCGGACGCCACGACCGGCGCGATCGTGACCCCGATCGTGATGTCCAACTCGTACGAGTTGCCTGACGACCCCTCGGGGCTCGACTGGTCGGATTCGCAGAGGCTCTTCTACACGCGCAATTCGGGCCACAACCAGCTGTGTCTCGAGCGCAAGCTCGCAGCGCTGGAGCGCGGCGAGGACGCCGCCGTGTTCTGCACCGGCGTGGCCGCCCTGCACGCGATCTTCTTCACTTTCCTGAAGAGTGGCGACCATGTGGTGGTCAGCGACGTGACCTACGAGGCCGTCGCCCGCCTATTCGGCGAACTGCTTCCGCAGCGCTACGGCATCGAGGCGACATTCGTCGACATCAGCGACCTCGCCGCGGTTCGGGCCGCGATGCGCCCCGGCACGAAGCTCGTCCACGCAGAGACGATCGCCAATCCGACCACCAAGGTCGCCGACGTCGCAGCGCTGGCCGCCATCGCCCATGCGGGCGGCGCCATGCTGTCGATCGACGCGACCTTCACGCCGCCCCCGATGTTCCGCGGACTCGAACATGGTGCCGACCTCGTCGCGCATGCGCTGACGAAGTACATCAACGGGCACGGCGATGCGATGGGCGGCGCGGTGATCGGCCGCGCGGAACTGATCCGACGACTGAAGAACGATGCGCTCGTCGACGTCGGCGGCGCCATCTCGCCCTTCAATGCCTGGCTCATCATGCGCGGCTCCATCACGCTGCCGCTGCGCTTGTCGAGGCACCTGTCCACCGCGCAGGTGGTCGCCGAGTTCCTCGACCAGGACGACCGCATCGCGTTCGTGGCCTATCCGGGACTGGCATCGCATCCGCAGCATGCCTTGGCGTCGCGCCAGTTCGGCGGCTCGGGCCATGGCGCGGTCATGGCTTTTGCCCTCGAAGGCGGGCCGGAGCTGCAGAACCGCTTCGTGGCGAGTCTGCGCCTCATCACCTCCGCGGTGTCGCTCGGCCACGATGAGACCTTGATCGTGCACGTCGGAAAGGATGCGCGTCGCGGCTCGAGAAGCTATCCGGAAGCGTTCCGGACGTATGGGCACCTGCGGCTATCTGTTGGACTGGAGGATCCGGCGGACCTGATCGAAGATATCAACGCCGCGCTCGACGAAGCGCTGGGGCCCGTTGGCACGCTTGTTGCAGTGCAGCAGGAAGGGCGCCCTGCGACTTGAGCGCCGTGGAGTGCGTCCATGCGATGGTTGCTGATGATCTGGATGGTCCTGGCCTGCGGTGCGGCCCGCTGCGAGGACGCTCGCCCGGTGCCCGACATCATCGGCGTGCTGCAGCTGTCGCAACAGAAGCAGCTCGACGCCATGACGCCCGCCGATGCGGCGAGTCCGCGCGCCCTGAAAGTGCGCGAGTCCTTCGACAAGCTCCTTCTCGGCCTCGCCGATCCCGCGCTCTCGAAGGCGGAGTTGCGCGTGGTGCGTGGCGAGGTCGTGGGCGAGACGCTTCAAGGCCACATCGTGGTGGCCAATGTGGCGCTGGCGGATTTGCCCGAAGGCGAGCGCATCTTCATCCTTGCGCATGAACTGGGGCACGTGGCGCTCGACCACTGGTCGCAGATGGGGCTCGTCTACGCGAAATGGGTGCCCGGCCTCGTCGAGCAGCAACACACCGATGCGGTCGCGGACCGCCTGGGCCGTGATGCTTCGGCACTGGCCTATCGGCAGGAATACGAAGCCGACGCCTTTGCCCTGAGAACCCTGCGCGCCCTCGGCCTGCCGGAGCAGCATATGGTCGCGGCCTTCATGGACCTCGGCCTGCGCAACGACACCGCGACGCACCCCGGCACGCGCAAGCGCCTCGCGGCCTTGCGTGCGTTGAGCTCGAACTGACGTTCGGCGCGGCCGTCGCAGCCCGCCGGATCGCTGCGGTCATGAATCCCCATCGGTCTCGGAACGCTTGAGTCCAAGCCAACGCGTGGCGTTCTTCCATCGAAGTGCCTCTTCGACGTCGTCGCCCAGACCCAGCGAGCGCACGCGCCCCGCCGGGTCCCGATCCATCACTGCGAAGGGGTAGTCCGTGCCGATCATCACCTGCGTATCACCCACCATCGCGACGAGCGCGCGGATGGCCGCCGCGTCGTAGAGCAGGTCGTCGTAGAACATCCTGCGGGCCGCCTCGTTCGGCGCGAGCGGAATCGCGTCGCGCAGCGCTTGCGTCGCCTCCCAGGCGAACTGCATCCGCGTCACCAGGGCCTGGATCGACCCCGCACCATGGCTCATCGCGATGCGCAGCTTCGGATGCCGCGCGAGGATGCCACCGGTGACGAGTGAGGCCGCGGCCAGGCCGATCTCCCCCGGAAAGCCGACGATCTGCTCCAGGAGCGGCGGACCGACCAGGCGATCCATGCCGGCCGGCCGCAGCGGATGCACGAAGACCGCCGCACCCCAAGCCTCGGCGGCGTCGAAGAAGGGCTCGAAACGCGGATCGCCGATGACCACGCCGTTCACGTTGCTGCCGAGTTCCACGCCTGCAAGCCCCAGCGTGTTGACCGCGTGATCGAGTTCCGCGATGGCGCGGCCGATGTCCTGCAGGGGTACCGCAGCGAGTGCGCTGAAGCGCGACGGGGCATCGGCCACCATCGCGGCCAGTGTCTCGTTGAGATAGCGCGCCAGCACGGCGCCGTCATCGGCGTCGAGCCAGTACGAAAGCAGCTCCGGCATCGGCGACAGCACATGGCGGTCGACGTCGATGCGGTCCATGTCGTCGCGCCGCAGCGCCATGTCCCAACTCTGCTGCGGCACGGTGCGATACACCTTGCCCGAGATCATCACATGCCGATGGCACGGCTGCGCCTGCGCCATCGAGGGCCATGGCGAGTCGAGCCGCTTGCCGACATAGGCCGGGAAATCGTGCGGAATGACGTGCGTGTGGATGTCGATGCAGCCGCAGCGCCAGCGTGGTTGGGCGGGTTCCATGTCTTTTCTCCAGGGTGAGCGATGTCGCAGGTGCGGACCAAGGGTTACTCCCTAGTTCGGGAGTTGCTTTCGATGATTGCAAAAGCAACTTTATTGTCTTCTAATCCGGTCACAGCAAAAGGTTGCTTTAACAACTTTCTTGGAGCAGACAATGACTGCAGACGCCGCCACCCTGACCCGCCCTACCCTTCCTCCGCGCACCCAGGAGGTGGGCCTCGTGCGAACCCCGTCGCTCGACGAGCTTCTGACGCGCGCCGCCGCGCTGGCCCCGGTGGTTCGCGAACGCGCACGACAGACCGAACGGGACCGCCGCGTGTCGGCCGAGGTCACCGACATGCTGCGCGATGCCGGGCTGTACCGCGTGCTCCAGCCACGCCGCTTCGGCGGCTACGAGTTGGACATCGAAGACCTTCGCCGCCTGGCCTTCGAGGTCGGCCGGGGCTGCACCTCGACCGGCTGGTGCTACGGGCTGAGCGCCGCCGTCTCATGGGTCATCGCCATGTTCCCGGCCGAGGCCCAGGAAGAGGTATGGGGCGACTCGCCCGACGCGGTGGCCGCTTCCTGCATCGCCCCCACCGGCAAGGCACGCCCCGTCGACGGCGGCTTCATGCTGAAGGGCCGCTGGGGCTTCGCGAGCAACTGCGACAACGCAAGCTGGCTTTCGCTCGGTGCCATGGTCGACACGGGTGAAGGCCAGCCGCCGCGGCCCATCTTCCTGCTGGTGCACGAGCGCGAGTACCGCGTCATCGACAACTGGCACACCGTGGGACTGGCAGGCACCGGCAGCAAGGACATCGGGATCGAGGACGAGATCTTCGTGCCAGCGCACCGCACCGTGGGTTTCCGGGAAGTCCTCGAGCAGGAAGCGCCGGGCGCGCAGGCGAACCGGGCGCCGTTGTACCGCGTGCCCTTCCTGAGCGGATTTCCGCCGCTGCTGGCAAACCCCGCGGTGGCTGCGCTGCGCGGTGCCATCGACGAGTTCGTCGAGACCGTTGCCGCACGTGCCACGCGTGGCGCCTTCGTCGGCGGCGGCCACACGATCGCCAACTTCGGCCACGTGCAGACGGCCGTCGCCGAAGCCGAAGCGGCCGTCGATGCGGCGCAGCTGATCCTGCAACGCGACCTGCGCGCCGTGTCGGACATGACGGTCTGCGACGACAGGCCCAGCGTCGAACAGCGCATCGAGTTCCGCCGCGGCCACGCCTATGCCGTGCGGCTCTGCGTGAGCGCGATCAACGGCCTGTACGACGTGGTCGGCGGCACCGGCATCCAGCTCGACAGCGGCGTGCAGCGCGCATGGCGGGACATCAATGCGGTGGCACATCACATCAGCGTCAACTGGCACACGGTCTCGACCATGTACGGCCAAATGCGCCTGGGCCTGCCGCCGCGCGGGCAGTACTGAATCACACGGAGCGACGAACATGATCCGTTACCAGAAACTCGGTCGCATCGAACTGAACGTGACCGACCTCGGGCGCTCGCGCCGCTACTACGAAGAAGTGGTCGGCTTGCAGTACGTCGGCATCGGCGCGGAAGGCGAAGTCCTGTTCCGCTGCGACCAGGACCACCACAGCCTGGCACTCCATTCGGCCGCCAGCGCCGGCCTCCGCTGCGCCGGCTTCATGCTCGAGAGCATGGCGCAGTTCGAACCGCTGCTGGTTCGCCTCGACCAGGCCGGCATCGAGGCGCACGAGATGCCCCCGCAGGCCTGCGAAGCACGCAAGCAGAAGCGCGCGGTCCGCATCTTCGAACCCCTTGTCGGCGCCGTCATCGAGTTCTATGTGCCCGAGGACGATTCAGCGCGCCCCTTCAAGCCGACCGTGGCGCGCATTCAGCGGCTCGGCCACGTGGTCTTCAACACGCCGCAGCCCGAAGCCGCGTTGCGCTTCTGGCGCGAAGTGCTCAACTTCAAGGTCTCGGATTCGGTCGGCGACATGATCACCTTCCTGCGCTGCTGGCCGAACCCCTACCACCACGGCATCGGCATCGCCAAGTTCAACCAGCACAGCCTGCACCACGTCAACTTCATGGTGACGGAGGTGGACGACGTGGGCCGCGCGCTGAGCCGGCTGCGCAAGGCCGATTCGGCGGTGGTCTTCGGGCCAGGGCGGCATCCGGCGTCCGACAGCCTGTTCCTCTACTTCCTCGACCCGGACGGACTCACGATGGAGTACAGCTTCGGCATGGAAGCCTTTCCCGAGACTTGCGCGCGCGAGCCGCGCGAATTGCCACTGGCGCCCGAGTGGCTGGACCAATGGGGTTCCATCAGGGATCCTCGCTGCTTCACGGGCGCCGGCGCCAATGCGCCCTTCGAAACCAGCGAGGTGAACTGAAATGCACACGATCCACACCGCACCGCAATCGGTCGATCCCCGCGAGTTGCGCAACGCCCTCGGTCGATTTGCTACCGGCGTCTGCGTGGTCACCACCATCGGCCAGGACGGCCGCGCCGCCGGGCTCACCGTCAATTCGTTCAGCTCCGTCTCGCTCGATCCGCCGCTCGTCGCCTGGTGCCTCGGTCGCAAGGCGCCGAGCCTGAATGCCTTCTCGGCCGCCGCGTACTTCGCGGTGCACGTGCTCGCCGCCGACCAGCAGCACATCGCCATGCATTTCGCGAAGCCGTCGGAGAACAAGTTCGCCCTGCTCGAAGGCGAATTGCAGCAGGGCATCGGCAACGTGCCGGTGCTGGCCAATGCGCTGGCACGCTTCGAATGTCGCAAGTCGGCAATGACGGACTGCGGCGACCACGTGATGTTCTTCGGCCAGGTGGAACGCTTCACCTACCAGAGCAGTGCGCCGCTGGTGTTCCACGCGGGCCGCTTCGTCGAAGACGCCCGCGCGGCCTGACAGCCACCGGCCGCCGCGTGCGGCCCTGGTCCACAACAACGATTCGGAGACTCGACATGCGCACTCAATTTCGCAACCCCTGGTGGATCGTGCTGGGCTCCGTGCTCGGCCTCGTCGTCGGCAACGTCACGGTGCTGCAGTTCTCGGCGTCGGTGATGATGAAGCCGATCATGGCGGAGTTCGGCTGGAACCGCAGCGTGCTCTCGGCCGCCGTGATGATCGGCTCGCTCTGCGCAGCCGCGTTCACACCGGTCATCGGGAAGCTGATCGACCGGCATGGCGTCAAGCCCATCACCCTGGCATCGATCACGCTGTTTGCGCTGTCCACCGCTGCGATGGCGCTGGCGCCGGGCGTGGCCGCCGTGTTCATCGGCATGTTCTCGGTGCTCGGTCTCTTCAGTGCGGGCCAGGCACCCCTGCCCTATGCCAAGTCGATCGCAGCCGCATTCGACCGCCGGCGCGGGCTGGCCATGGGCATTGCGATGACGGGCGTGGGCCTGGGTACCGCGCTGGTGCCGCGGCTCGCGCAGGTCTACCTCGACCAGTTCGGCTGGCGCGGCGCCTACGTCGCGCTGGGCGCGACCGTCTTCGTGATCGCGTTCCCCGCGGTGGCGCTGTTCATCGGCGAGCCCGCGCGCCAGCGCGATGCGTCCGCGGCGCCGTCGCTCGCCCTTCCTGGCCTCAACGCCAGAGACGTCGTGCGCACGCCCGATTTCTGGATCCTGGCGTTCGTCTTCCTCTGCATCCCGGTCGTGGCCAACGGCATCATCGTCCACCTGGTGCCGTTGCTGACCGATCGAGGCATTGCGCCGCAGCAGGCTGTGAGCATCTTCTCGAGCATCGGCGCTTCGCTGATCCTGGGCCGGCTCGTTTGCGGCTACTTCCTCGACCGCTTCTTCGCGCCCTATGTGGCGATCGCCTTCATCCTGATCCCGATGACGGGCGTGATCACCTTGCTCGCCAGTTCGGACCCCGCGCTCACGACCCTGGGCGCGGTGATGGTCGGCCTGGGCCTCGGCGCCGAGGTCGACTTGATCGGGTACCTGCAAAGCCGCTACTTCGGCTTGCGCGCCTTCGGCCAGGTGTACGGCTACCTGTTCGCGGTCTTCACTGTCGGCAGCGGCGTTGGTCCCTTCGTGATGGGCGCGACCTTCGATGGCACGGGTTCCTACCGTGTGGCCTTGATGGGCTTCGTCGTCGCACTGGCGCTGGCGGCGCTGGCCCTGCTTCGGCTGCCGAGGCGCTATGCATATCCGGTGCAACACGCCACGTCGACAGCCGCTGCGCCGTCCGGCGAATCCGCGCCGCTCGCCCGCACGGCCTGATATTTCTCTTGTTCCCAAGACTCATGAAACTGATCACCTACTCCCACGAAGGCAAGACCTCGATCGCCAGGCTCGAAGGCGACCTCGTCATCGACCTGCCCGCCAACGACGCGTCACTGCCCACGACCATGCTCGAACTGCTGAAGGCCGGGCCCGAGGCGCTCGCGAAGGCAAAGGCCATCGCGACAGATTCCGCCCGAACGCTGCCACTCGCGAGCGTCAAACTCCTTGCGCCAGTGCCCAACCCGTCCAAGTTCCTTGCCTTGGGCATGAACTACAGGAAGCACGTCGAGGAAGCGACCAAGGTCGGCGTGAAGACGCCCCCTACGCAGGTGTGGTTCAACAAGCAGGTGTCGTGCATCAACGGTCCCCACGGCGACGTGCACCTGCCGCGGGTCTCCGACAAGCTCGACTACGAGGTCGAGCTCTGCGTCGTGATCGGCAAGCGCTGCCGCCACGTCCGCCGCGAGGACGCGCTCGACGTCATTGCCGGCTACATGGTCTGCAACGATGTCTCGGTGCGCGACTGGCAACTGGCCGTGCCGACCATGACGGTCGGCAAGTCCTTCGACACCACCGGACCTACCGGGCCGTGGATCGTCACGCCGGACGAGATCGCGGACCTCGACGCGCTGCGCCTTCGGCTGTGGGTGAACGACCGGTTGCGCCAGGACGACGTGGTCGGCTCGATGATCCACCGCGTGGCCGACCAGATCGCCTACCTGTCGACGGCCTTCACGCTGGAGCCGGGCGACCTGCTGGCCACCGGGACGCCTTCCGGCGTCGGCGTGGCGATGGAACCGCCCTCGTTCCTCAAGGTCGGCGACGTCGTGCGTGCGCAGATCGACGGCCTCGGCACGCTCGTGAATCGCGTCGTTGCCGAGCCTGCATGACGGGTTGAAACCGCGGTCGTCGTCTCATCGATGCCACCGCCTGATCGGTGAGCGCTTCTTTGCATCTTCTGCATGCGGAGCCCGCTGCCTACGATCCCCATCCCTGAAAGCACAAGCTACGCGCACGACAACATGAAACCCAACTTGCAAGCCCTGGTCGCCGATGCACGCAACGCCCTGAACAGCGAAGGCGAACTGATCGGGCCAGACGAGCTGACCAGTCCACGCTTCGAGCTGTTCAGTGCGGCGAATTCCATCTGCTCGCAGAAGGTCCGCGCCGTGCTGGCGCACCACGGACAGGCCTACCGATCGCACGCGATGGACCTGTTCGGCGGGCAGACCTACCTGCCGGCCTATGTCCGGCTGCGGATCCTCGGATGCGACGACATGGGCGCCGCGCTGGTGAGCCGGCACGCGGGCAGCACGTCGGTGTCATTCGGAGGCGGTTGCGATGCCGCGGTGGTCCCGACGCTGATCGACTGGGAGACGGGCGAGATCGTGGTCGACTCCAAGCGGATCTGCAACCACCTCGACGCCGCCATGCGGGACGCCCCGACAAGGCTGCGCCCTGAACGCCTGGCGGCTCGCATCGATGAAGAAATCGACCTCATCGACAACCTGCCGAACTACCAGATGTTGAACGGCCTGCCGCCCGATCGGGACCAGAGGCCAGGGGCACTGCGCGGCAGGACGGGCGTCGCCTTCGCCATGGGCAAGGTCGAGCGTTGCGACCGCTACCTTGCGCAGTGTGCTGACGAGGAAGCCCTGGTGCGTGCCTACACGGCCAAACGGTCCAAGGAGCTCGATGCGGCGCAACAGCTCTTCACGGAATCCGCGATGCGCGATGCCTACGACCAGGCCGAGCTGGCCTGCCTCTCGCTCGAGCAGAAGCTCAGCGCATCGACGACCGCGTGGTTGCTCGCCGAGCACGTCACCATGGCCGATCTGTTCTGGGGCGTCGAGCTGATGCGCATGCACAACCTCGGCGCCGACACGTTCTGGAAGGACGGCGCCCGGCCGGCCGTCGCCAAGTTCGCCGAGCGCACGAGAAGCCTCGATGCCATCCGGCAGGCCATCGTCGACTGGCCCGGCGCCTTGTTCTGAGCCCGTGCCGGCAACACCATGCGATCGATGCCGCGCCGTGGTTTAAGCTTCCGGCCACTCCAGTTCATCTGGAGGGCAGTACCCCCGTCTCCGACATGCCGCGCAGCCCTTCCCCTCCATCCGCAGCCAAGCCACTCCCCGCCAAGCGCGTTCCCCAGCGCACCGGACACGGTGTGTTCTACGACCTCGACAGGTCGGTCGGCTACCTGCTCAATCGCGCGGCCAGCATCATTGCGGCCCGCTTCAGCGACGACCTCAAGGTGCATGGCGTCAACCTGCAGACGTGGCGGGTGCTGGCGGCGCTGAACTTCGAGAACAACCAGTCGCTCACCGACCTGGCCAACCACACCGGCGCGGAGCTGTCGTACCTGTCGCGATCGGTGGTCGCCGCCGAGAAGCGCGGCCTGGTAGAGCGCGTGGCGTCGAGCGCCGACAAGCGCGCGATGGTGCTGGCGCTGACGCCCGCCGGCTTGGCGCTCGTGAAGGAACTCTCACCCCACGGCCATCGGATCGAGGAAACATCGGTCAAGGGCGTGTCCAAGGCGGATGTCGAGACGACCCTGCGCACGCTGCACGCGATCTATCACAACCTGGTCGACAGCACCGAGGCGACGACCGACGTGAACCGGAAGCTGACGGTGGCGCGCCGGGTGAAGCGGCGCGGGGCGGCCGACTGACGCCCGAGGGGCGCCGCACTCGGCGCGGCAACGATGCCTCGCCCGAAGGCGGGCCGGTTCAATCCTTCGCCTGATCTACCAGGCGCATCAGCGAGAACGCATTGCCGCAGCAGACCTTGCGCAGGTCCGCGCTCGACAGGCCCGCTTCGCGCACGGACCGCATGCCCTCACGGATGAACATCGGGCCGCCTTCCGGATCGAAGGGACAGTCGCTCGCGAAGACGACGTGGTCGGGACCGAAGAAGTCCAGGCCGCATTTCAGCGCCGCGGTCGAGCCGTTGAGCACCGTGTCGCCGTAGAACATCTTGAAGTAGTCGATCGGCGCCTTGCGCAGGTTCTTCAGCACATCGGCCTCCGAGTTGTCCGCGCTGCGCGATCCGAGCTGCGCCCAGAGTGTCTCCGCCCGCCCCCCGAAATACGGCAACATGCCCCCGCAGTGGTGCGTGATCAGCTTGAGTTCCGGCAGCTTGTCGAACAGGCCCGAGAACACCATGCGCGACATCGCCACGCTGCTCTCGAAGGGCCAGCCCAGTACCTGCCAGATCTCGTACTTCGACTTCTCCTCGTCGATGTAGTCGGCCTTGGTCGCCGGCCGCACCGGGTGCATCCACACCGGCAGGCGATGGTGCTTCGCCATCCGCTCGAACACGGCAAAGAACTCCGGATGGTCGAGCGCCCGCCCGTTCACGTTGGTCAGCACCTGCACGCCCTTCGCGCCCAGCTCGCCGATGGCGCGGTCCATCTCGACCAGCGCGGCCTCGGGGTTGTTCATCGGCAAGGTGGCAGTGAACGCCGGAAACTTGTGCGGCCACTTCCGGCACATCTCGGCCATGCCGTCATTGGCGATGCGCGCCAGCGCCGGCGACGCGTCGGGTCCGGCCAGCATCTCGGGCGACGGCACCGCCAGGCTCAGCACCTGCTGCACCTGCGGGAACTGGTCCAGCATCTCGACACGCGCCTCGATGTCCCACAGCATGCGCAGGGTGGTCATGCGCTTGACCATGCCGGCGTCCTTGCCGAGCTGCTGGACCTTCTCGAGGTATTGCAGCGGCATGACGTGGTTGTAGATGTCGATGAAGACTTCGGGTTGACTCATGGTTTTCTCTTGCTTCCTTATTCGGCTTCGATGTGGGCGTCTGCCACCACCTTCTTCCAGCGCGCGATGTCCGAAGCCATCAGCTGGCGCAATTCGGCCGGACTGCTGGTCCTGACCGTCAGGCCCAGGTCGGCCAGCTTCCTGCGGACGTCGTCCTGCTGCATCACCTGCAGGAAGTCATGGTTCAGGCGTTCCACCAACGGCGCCGGCATCCCTGCGGGGCCGAACACGCCGTACCACGCGTCCACGCCTTCCAGCGCCGGGATGCCCTGCTCGCGAAAGGTGGGCACGTCCGGCACCAGCGGCGAACGTTCGGCCCCGGTCACGCCCAGCATGCGGACCTTGCCGGCCTGCACTTGCGGCAGCACCGACTGCACCGTCGCCAGCATCATCTGCACCTGCCCGCCCATCGTGTCCGTCAGCGCGCCGGAGAAGCCCTTGTACGGCACGTGGACCACCTCGATGCCGAGCGCGGACTTCATGAGTTCCATGCCCAGGTGATGCGGCGTGCCGTTCCCGGGCGATGCATAGTTCAGCGAGCCGGCCGGGTGGCTCTTGATGTACGCCAGCAACGAGCGCATGTCGTTCACCGGCAGGTTCTTGTTGACGATCAACGCGAAGCCTGCGGTCGCGAGCCGCGCGATGGGTGTGAAGTCGGTGGCCGGGTTGTAGGGAAGCGACTTGTACAGCGATGGCGTCGCCGCCAGGGTATTGATGGCCATCAGCAGCGTCTGGCCGTCGGGTGGCGCCTTGGCCACGCGGTCGGCGCCCAGGTTGCCGCTCGCACCCGGTCGGTTGTCGACCACCACGGGCTGCTTCCACAGCTCGCCCAGGCGCGGCCCGATGATGCGCGAGATCGTGTCGCTGCCGCTGCCCGCCGTGAAGGGCACGACCAGCGTCACGGCGCGTGATGGAAAGGCCGCCGCACCGGACTGGGCCATGGCCGGACCGCCACAGGCGATGGCCGAGGCCATGAGCATGGCCTTGCGTCGTGTGATCGCGTTCACCTGTTTCTGTCTCCGTCGTTCTTGGAAGGCGATGGTACGCAGCCGATCCTCATGTCGACAGATCGCATTTTCGGCAGGTCGATGCCGAAAACGAATCAGCAGCGCCGGCAAGGCGCTCGAGTCCGAACTGCGAACCCGGTTGTCGCCAATGCAGCACCGGGCCCTCGACCGAGGGCTCGCACGGAGATACAAAACGCGCGCCACAGCTTAGTCTTGCGCATCCATTCGACACGCACGCACAGCGCATGAAGCTCAATTCCCTCCGCGATTTCATGGCCGTTGCCGAACGCGGCAGCCTTCGGGCCGCCGCGCGCCAGCTCGACGTCACACAACCCGCCATCACGCGAAGCATCCAGGAGCTCGAGAAGGAGTTGGGCGTCGTGCTGCTCGAGCGCCGCGCCAAGGGCGTCTCGCTGACCAAGATGGGCGAGGTGTTCCTGCGCCGCACCCGCGCGGTGCACTGCGAACTGGAGCGCGCTCGCAGCGAGCTCGACCAGTTGCGCGGCGAGATGAATGGCCACATCTGCGTCTGCCTGTCGGGCGTGGCGCACATGGCGATGCTGCCCAGCGCGATGGCCGCGTTCCGCCAACGCTTTCCCAACGTGCAACTCAACATCATCGATGGCCTCCTGCCCAGCGTGGAAGCCGAACTGAAAGACGGCATCGTCGATTGCTATGTGGGCCCGACACTGGGCGAGGTCTCCGGCGAGCTGACCGCCGAGAAGCTGATGGACAGCTACCGCGTCATCGTCGGCCGGCACGGCCACCCGCTGGCCAACGCGAAATCGCTGCGCGACCTGGTGGACGCCGAGTGGGTGACGACCTCCGTCACCTACCGGGCCGAGGAAGAGCTCGCACCGCTCTTCGCCAGCCATGGCCTGCCGCCACCGCGCCTGATCGTGCAGGCCAAGTCGGCGCTGACCTTCCTTTTCACCGTCGCCTATTCCGACCTGTTGATGCTGTTGCCCATCCAGTGGACGCAGACGCCGCTGTTCCGCGATGCGCTGCAGCCCATCCACGTGGCCGAGCGGCTGCCCTCGCCGCCGATCTGCATCGTGCGACGCAACAGCCTCCCGCTCACGCCGGCGGCGGACTACTTCTGCGACATGATCCGGCGCGCGAGCCGGCACGTGGACGCCACGATCGAGATCCCGCCGCCGGGCCAGCTTGCCGCGTCGCGCCGCGCCGCCGCGTCCTTCACCTGACCTGTTGGCGCTGCGTGCCCAGCGGGCCGCCCGACAGCGTCATCACGTCGCCGTGCTGCAGGAAGCGCGGCGGCTTCATGCCCAGGCCCACGCCTTCGGGCGTGCCGGTGATGACCACGTCGCCCGGCAGAAGCGTCATGAAACGGCTCAGGTACGACACGATTTCGGCCACGCCGAAGATCATGTCGGCGGTGCTGCTGCGTTGCCGCGCTTCCCCATTCACGGCCAGCGCCAGTTCGATGCGCTGCGGATCGGGCATCTCGTCGGTGGTCACCAGCCACGGGCCGATCGGGCCGAAGCCGTCGAAGCTCTTGCCCTTGCCCCACTGACCACCGCGCTTGATCTGCCAGTCGCGCTCGGACACATCGTTGGCCAGCACATAGCCGGCCACATGGTCGAGCGCGCGCTCGACGCTCACCTGTCGCGCCAGGCTGCCGATGATCACGCCCAGCTCGACTTCCCAATCGCCTTGGACCGAACCTTCCGGCAGCACGACGTCGTCATCGGGACCCGCCAGCGAAGTGATGGCCTTGGTGAACACGACCGGTTCGGGCGGAAGGTCCAGCCCGGCTTCCATCGCATGCTTGCGATAGTTGAGGCCGATGGCCACGAACTGCCGCACGCCGGCCACCGGCACGCCGATGCGGGTGCCGTCCGGCACCAGGGGCATGCGCTTCAATTCGATGGCGGCCAGCGCCTGCAGCTTGTCGGGAGACAGCCAGTCGGGCGTCAGGTCGGGCACCAGCAGCGAGAGGTCGCGCATCCGGCCTTCCCCGTCCAGTGCACCCGCTTTTTCGTGGCCGGGCTGGCCGTGGCGAAACAACTTCATATCGTCAGCTTTCTTGAAAAGAAAAAAGGGCCGGGATCCATTGCGGGAAGTCCTGGCCCTGCAAGGCCCCGCGCGTGGTTGACGCGCAGGAGCCGAATCGGCGCGCCTTGGCCGCGCGCCACCTTGGATCATCAGAACGAGTGGCTGATGCCCAGGTCATAACCCCGGGCGGAGGCGGGCGCATAGCCGGCCGCGGCAACGAACGCACCCGTCGGTTGCGGCGGCACGCCCATCACCATCGGATCGCTCTTGCCGTTCTTGATGTTGGCGAAGGCCGCAGTCGCATAGAGCAAGGTTCGCTTCGACAGGCTGTAGGTCATGCCCAGGGAGAACTTGGAAATCGAGGCATCCTGGTTGATCGCGGACAACAGCGGCGCGTCGGTGCTGAACTTGACGTAGCCATAGCTGGCCCTCAGCCGCAGCGGGCCGAACGGCGCGGAGATGCCGACCATCGCGCCGTCGTAGTCGTTCGAGCTCGACGCGGCTGCGCCGGGCAGCGCGAACTTCGAGTCCACGGTCGCACGCGAGATCTCGCCGTAGAGCTTGACGTAGCCGAAGTCGTAGGTGGCGCCGAGATTGACCGTCGTGATCTTGGTGTTGGTCAGCGGGCTGGTGTAGGGCGCGACCGCGTCGATCGCGGTGCTGACCTCGTAGCTGGTGGAGACGTCGAGCTTGCCGTCGGCATAGCCGACGCGGCCGGCGGTGACCTGGCCGCGCTTGGAAGGTGTGTCGGGCTGGAGCGAGCTGTTCACGTTCTCGGCAAAGTTGGCCATCGCCTGGCCATAGAACCCGCCCAACGTGGCCGGCGTGAAGTAGCCGATGGTGTTGTTCGCGAAGATGTAGTTCGCTGGCCCACCGAACGGTCCGTTGAGCAGCCCGCCGCCCGGCAGCGCGGTGAACACGGCGATGCGCGCATTCACCATGCCGATCAGGTTGGCGCCAACACCGGCATTCAGGAAGGGGTCCGTTACCGTGTCGACCCAGAAGGTCGGCGTGATGTCGCGTCCGAGGCGCACCTCGCCGTAGGGGCCGGACAGGCTTACGGTCGTGCGCCGCGCATTGAGCGGCATCGTCCCGTCGTCGGCATTGAGCGAATACTCGAGCCAGAAGTTCGCGGCAAAGCCGCCCCCGAGGTCCTCCGTGCCGCGAAAGCCCCAGCGGCTCGGCACGAAGTTGCCGCTGGTCATCGCGGTCTGGCTGAGCGTGATGGATGGCGCCCGGGCCGGCGTGATGGCGCCGACGTTGTCGCTCTTCATGCTGTAGTAGCTCACACCCGTGTCGACGATGCCGAACAGGGTGACCGAGGACTGGGCGAGCGCAGCGCCCGCGAAGCCCAGGAATGCCAGTGATACCAATGTCTTCTTCATTTCCGTTGTCTCTCTTTTTTCTGATGGCTGTCGAAAGGAAGTCGCGACTCCGTTCGTTCTTCGGGCGCGAGCCGGCCCATCGCGTCCCGTCAGGGAGCGCGAGCGGTGTGCAGTTGCGTGCGGGTGGGGGGTGGCCCGGAGGCCTTGTCAGCTCACGCCGACCTCGTAGTCGATGTGGCTGAACTGGCCGTCGAACAGGGCGATCGCTTCAAGCACCTTCGGCCGAAACGCGGCGCGCTCCGGCGAGGCGAGCATGCGGTCGATGTCGGCGCGGCTTTCGAAGTCGACGACGATCTGGCAGCAGATGTCGGGCGGGTTGTCTTCGCGCTTCCTCGGCCAGAGCGCCCGTGCATTGCGCACGCCGGGCAGCGCGCGCAGCCCGGGAACCAGCGACCGGTTCATCAGCGCCTCGAATTTCTCTTCCATGCCGGGCCTGGCCTGGCCGACCCAGAACGCGGAGCGGATCCACATGGCGCTCAGCCCCCGAAAGCCGGACGGGCCGGAACGAAGCGCGTCATGCGCCGTGCGACGCGCTGGCGCCAGTCGCCGTAGGGCTCGTAGCCTTCGCTCTTCTCGCACAGCGACTTCGTCAGGGCGACGATGTCCTCGTTGCTCTGGCTGAAGTCCAGCGGGATCAGGAAGGGCTGCGTGATGTACCAGTCGGTGTCGACGAAGAACTCCAGGTTGTTGCCCTCGGGGTCGTGCGCGTAGATGCTCCACGCGATGCCGTGGTTGGCCGGGAACAGGTTGCCGCCGCCCGCGGCCTCGAGCCGGCCCAGCATGTCGCGCAGGTCGTCGAGCGAACCCATCTTGAAGGAGATCTGGTTGATGCTCGGACCGAACTGCGCGTTGGCGGTGTTGGCGGGCAACTGGTCCGGGCGGCCGGTGGCCAGCACGATCTGGTGATGGTCGTCGGGGCTGCGCGACAGGAACACCAGGTCCATGCCTTCGGCATCGCCGCGGTCGGTCACGGTGAAGCCGAGCACGCCGGCGTAGAACGCCTCCATGGCGGCGATGTTCTTCACGCTCAGCCCCATGTGGCTGAACATCAGGTTGGGGGCGGTTTTCGCGGTCAAGGTGTCTCCTCTATGTTGGGGTGACGCGATGGAAGCGTCACGGTCGGCGAAATGTATGACGGCGCTTACACGGCAACGAGATGGAGAAATGACGGGATTGATCAACTTCCGGCATCGCCTGCGCGCGCTCGTTCCCGTCAGTGCGCGGCCTCTGCCGCGCACTGCAAGGCGAAAGCCAGCTGCTGCAGTTGCAGCGCTCGGCCGACGTGATGGAAGTCCATGCAGTGGCCGGTGCCGCGCACCATCGCGGCATCCACGCGCGGGGACTTCGACAAGGCCCTGGCGAAGCTGTCGACCTCGCCCTGCCCGCAGATCCAGAGCCGATCGATCTCGGCCTGCCGGTAGTGCACCGGCACCGTGATCCTGCCCAGCGTCGTGGGCGCGTTGTGGCTCCATGTGCTCACGATGTCGACCAACTCGGCCTTCGGCGCGCCGGCGCCAGCCACGGCCGTCGAGAGGCCCGGCATCGCCGGATCGAAGCTGCCTTCGGGGCCGAACATGAACTGGGCCTTGGCCTCGGCCGGAAGCTCCACGATCGGGATGTCGGGCAGGCTTTCCCACAGCGGCTTGTGTTCGGGTGGCGTGTTCATGCACACGCCGGACACCGCAAGGCCGATGAGGGGCAGGCCGTCCGGCTCGCTGGCGATCGTCGCCGCGATGGCGCCGCCGATCGAATGCCCGACCAGCACGATGCCGCGCGTGCCGCCGCCGTAGCGCTCCCAGGCCTCCTTCAGCGCCTTCGTAAGCACGCCGGCCTGGCCGCGGATGGTGCCTTCGGCGGCCGGCAGGATGGGGCTGTCGACATAGCCCGGGCGGTCCGGCGCGATGATCGGAATGCCGTTGGCCGCGGCCTGCGCCATGAGCGAGGCGCCGGGCACATCGAAGTAGGCCGAGGTGTACGTGCCGCCGTGGATCGCGACGATGAGGGGCGTGTTCGCGGCCAACTGCCCCGCCACCAGCCGATGCCGGCCGGAGAGCCCGCCGAACAGCGATGCGGTGTGTTGCGTGGAACTCATGGTGTCTCCTTCTGGTTGTCGTGTCATGGCAGCGCGTCCGCCTGCAGCCTGCGCAGCGCCGCCGGCGAGTAGTAGTCGCCCGCACGCACCACGCCCGAGATCTTGTGCATGTTGGCCACGTCCGCCAAGGGGTTCGCGTCGAGCAGCACGAGGTCGGCGTGCTTGCCGGCCTCCACCGTGCCCATCGTGCTTTCGCGGCCGAGGAAGCGGGCGCCGTTCAGCGTGGCGATCTGCAACACCTGCAGCGGCGTGAGGCCGGCCTGCGCGAAGAGGTCGAAATCCTGATGCAGCGAGAAGCCGGGGACGACCCAGAGCGAGCCGCCGGTGTCGGAGCCTGCGAGCATCGGCACGCCGGCATCCTGCAGCAGTTTGGTGAACCTGAGTTGCAGCACGAAAAAGCGCTTGTAGACCTCGCGGTTGTCGGGCGAGATGCGCTGCGCGAACTGCGTTCCGAGCTCGTTCCACATCTGGCGCACCGGCGGCGGCATGAAGCGGTTGTTGAGGTCGTTCCTGTAGGCCGGATCGTCCGCGACCTGCATCGTGCGCAGCCGGATCAGCGTCGGCACCTGCCACGAGCCATCCTTGACGAGTTCGCCGGCCAGCTCCTTGCACCGGCCTTCGTCGAAGCTGTCGATGACGCGCTGCATGCTTTCGAACTGGTGCGGCTTGGTCATCATCATCGGGTTGGCGATCATGCGGGCAAGCATGGCCTGCATCGCCGGCGTGGTCGGCCCCACCTGCGGCGGCTCCGAATGCGTGTGCGCCACGAAGTCGCGGATGGGCGCCTCGTCGCGCGAGCAGCCGAGCAGCATCACCTCCAGCGGCCCGAGGTGCTCGATGGAATGCATGATCTTCGCGCCCTCGCGCACGTCGATGTCCATGTTCATGTGACCCGAATAGGTCAGGCCCTGCGCCTTCGCCTCCTTGCCCGCGGCATAAAAGTTCCTGCTCGACAGACCTACCGTCTTGATGAAGTCGGCCCCTTGGGCCTTCTGCTTGCGCACTTCGGCTTCGGCCGCTTCGGGTGTGGGCGTGAGCGTGTCGGTCAGGATGGTGCCGGGCAAGGCCAGAAGCTCCGGCGCCTGCGGGTAGTCCAGCTTGCCCGCGGCGCGGGCCTGCAGCAGTTCGGGCGAGCCCGACATTTGGCGATAGCCGGTGACGCCGTTGGACAACATCAGCTTGAGCGTGGGGCGCGGATCGGGTGCGTTCAGCGGATGGGCGTGCATGTCGAGGTAGCCCGGCACGACGAACTTGCCGCGTGCATCGACCGTGACGGCATTGCCACGGACTTCGATCGAGGAAGCACGCGCGATCCGGGAGATCTTGCCGTCCTGGATGACCACGCTCATGCCGGGTGCAAGGCGGCCGTCCTTGACGTCGACGACGGTCACACCTTCGATGACCAGGCCCTGGTCGACCACGGCCCTCGCCGGCGGCGCGGCAGCGACCTGGGTGCCCATGGCCATGAGCATCAGGCCGAGCCAGGTGGCGGGCGCGAAGGCGCTTCGATGAATCACACGATGTTTCCGAACTGGCACTGCTTGTCTCCTAGGGGTGTTGCGGGGCGATGGCATCGGCGCGATCACAGCGGGTACTGCCGCTTGTTCTGGCTCACCGTCACCAGGTTCAGGTCGGTGAACATGTCGATGGCCCACCGTCCGAATCGCGCCCAACCGCTGTCCTTCACGCCGCCGAACGGGATTTGCGGCTCGCCACCCATCGTGGGGCCGTTGACGTTGACCATGCCCGACTGGATCTGTCCGCCAAGCGTGATGCCCTTCCACACGTCCGCGGTCATGACCGAGGCGGACAGGCCGAAGTCGGTGCCGTTGGCCTTGTCGATGGCCTCCTGCTCGGTGTCGAAAGGCTCCACGATCACGACCGGGCCGAAGATCTCTTCACGGTAGATCGGCGCGTTCGGCGGCACATCGACCAGCACGGTCGGCTCGAAGCAACGACCCGCACACGCGCCGCCGGCCAGCACGCGTGCGCCCGCGGCCACCGCCTGCTCGACGCCCTTGCGCACGTTCGCGACGGCACGGTCGTTGATCAGCGGGCCGATCTTGTTCGCGGGGTTGGCAGGGTCGCCCGCCTTGATCGCCTTGGCACGTGCGACGAAGCGTTCCAGGAAGGCGTCGAACAGGGGACGTTCCACCAGGACCTTGCGCGTGTTCATGCAGATCTGGCCCTGATGGAAGAAGGCCGCGAAGATCGCCGTGTCCACGGCGTAGTCGAGCTCCGCATCCTTCAGCACGATCATCGGGTTGTAGCCGCCCAGTTCGAGGGCAATGCGCTTCAGGTGCTGGCCGGCGCGCGCCGCCAGCATCGCGCCGGTCGCGGAGGAACCCGTGAAGTTGTACGCGCGCACCTTGCGGCTTTCGAACAGCTTGTCTGCGATCGGTCCGACCTGCCCGGGTGCATGGGTGACGACGTTGAGGACGCCGGGCGGGAATCCGGCCTCGGTCAGGATCTCGCCCATCAGCAGGCCGGCACACACCGGGGCGTCCTCCGAGGGCTTGAGCACCACCGTGTTGCCGCACGCGAGCGGCGCGACGACGGTGCGGAAGCCGAGGGCGACCGATCCGTTCCACGGCGAGATGCCGCCGATGACGCCGAGCGGCTTCCGCAGTGCCATGGCGAACACGCCGGGTGTGTCGGACTGGACGATCTCGCCGCCCGGCAGGTACGGATAGCCGGCCGCCTGGCGCAACAGGCCGACAGCCCACTGGATCTGGAAGCGCGCGAAAGGCGCGGCGGCCCCTGTCTCCTGCGCCATCAGCAGCACCACTTCGTCCGCACGGCGCTCCAGGATGTCGGCCGCCTTCAGGAACAGCGCCTGGCGCGCGCGCGCACCCATCGCCGCCCATGCGGGGAATGCCTTGTCGGCGGCATCGATGGCACGCTGTGCATCCGCGGCGCCGGACGCCGGGATGCGGGCGAAAACGTCACCGTTGAAGGGGTTCAGATCGTCGAAGGTGCGGCCCCCTTCTGCGTCGATCCACTCCCCTCCGATCAGTTGGCGAAAGTGGCGGGGCGTCCCGGCTGCGGTTTCTGTCATCGCTTGCTTCGTCCTTTGTTGACCGTCATGCCGCGCGCCTGGCGTCGGCTTCTTCCATGAATTTCGCGAGGTTCTGGTTGAACTCGTCGGATACGAGTTGCGGAAAGTGATGAGGCGACGCGATGTCGAGTCGCGAGCCACCGCCAAGCTCGGCCACCGTGTCGCACACGGCATCGAATGCCGGACTCCATCCGCCGGAGATCACGAGGAGCGGGATTCCGGCCCGCCTGACCGTTTCGAGCTGGCGGGCGAGCGTGTCCTTCGACGGCAGCCTGAGCCTGCGGATGGCGATGCCCATGCGCCGGAGTTCCTCGGGGTCGGAGCCGCCGCGCAATTCGGGCGGGATGTTCACGAGCTTGATGAAGCGCTGGATCCGCGTGGTCGGCGAGAAGCTCAGGAACAGCGCGTGGACCATGCCGAACACGAAGCGCCGCACGGCCGGCTTGCCGATCGCGAGCGCGGCCATGGCGGGTTCGATCACGGTCAGCGAGCGGACGGCTTCGGGGCGCTGCGCCGCGGCGGCGAGCGCGACGCAGCCGCCGAAGGAATGGCCGACGAGGTGCGCGCCGTCGCCGAGCAAGTCGGCCACGAGGGCGCCGTCGAGTTCCGCGTCGTCCGGCCGACCAGGGTCCGGACTCCGGCCATGGCCGGGCCGGTCCGGCACCACGACTTGCCAGCCACGGCTCGCCAGGCGCTGCTGCGCGGCGAAGTGGGTGTCGCCGCCCAGGCGGCTGCCTTGCGCACTGCCGTGCACCATCACGACCTTCGGGCCCGAATCGCCCCAGCGGGTGAGGTGCATCATGCTGCGCCGCTCATCATGTCGTTGAAGCGCTTCGTCACGCCGACCTCGTCGGCCCGCTGCGCGTCGCGGCGCACGCGGGCGCGTTCCACCAGGACCTCGACCGCATCGGTGCCGAGCACCTGCAGGGTCTCGTCGATGAACTCCTTGAGCGGCATCGCGCGCGGGTCGGTCATGTTGACGTCCATGAGCTGCGTCTGCACGTAAGGCGGCGCAATTTCCAGCACCGCGACCTTGCTGCCCTGCAGCCGGTAGCGCAGCGAGAGCGTGTACGAATGCAGCGCGGCCTTGGTGGCCGAATACAAGGCCGACGATGCGAGCGGCGCATAGCCCAGCATCGACGAGACGTTGATGATGGTGGCCGCCTTCTGCCGCTTCAGATGCGCGATCAGCGCGGAGTTGATGCGCATCGGGCCGAACAGGTTGACCGCGACGATGTCGGTCAGCCGGCCGTCGTCGATCGGCTCGGCCACGTCGTCGCCGAACATGATGCCGGCGCAATTGATGACCACGTTGAGCGACGGGAAGTCGGCGATCAGCCTCGGGATGACGCGTCCGATACTGGCCGCGAGGGATACGTCGAGTTCGATGGCGTGCACGCCCGGGGCGGCCTCGGTCACTTCCTTCAATGCCGCGGCGCGCCGGTCGGCAATGATGATCTGGTTGCCCTGTCGGTGCAGGGCCTCGGCCAGCGCGCGGCCGATGCCGCTACCCCCGCCCGTGATGAGGATGGTGTTGCCGGAGAGTTTCATGTCGTCGGTCGCCTGTGGTTCATGGGGTTCGGGCATTCACATCCCTACGTATTCGCGCAGCAGCTCGGGCTTCGTGCGCAACGCATCGGAAGAACCGTGCCAGACGACGCGGCCCTTCTCGACGATGAAGTGCCGGTCGGCCAGCCGGAGCAATGGCGCGATGTTCTTGTCGATGACGATCAGCGACAGCCCCTCGGCCTTGAGTCGCGCGAGGCACGCCCAGATCTCGCCGCGCACGAGCGGCGCGAGGCCCTCGGTCGCTTCGTCGAGGATCAGAAGCGTCGGGTTCGTCATCAACGCGCGGCCGATGGCGAGCATCTGCTGCTCGCCGCCGGAGAGGTTGCTTCCGAGGTTGCGCTCGCGCTCCTGGAGACGCGGGAACATCTCGTACACGCGCTGCAGGGTCCACGCGGGCTTGCGTGCATGGCGGTTGTCGGCCGTGGCCACGAGGTTCTCGCGCACCGTGAGGTTCGGGAAGATCCGGCGGCCTTCGGGCACGAGACCGATGCCGGCGCGGGCGACGCGGTGCGCGGGCGCGCCCGTGATGTCGACGCCGCCGATGCGCACGGCCCCGTGGCGCGGTGCCAGCATGCCCATCACCGTCTTCACCGCGGTCGACTTGCCCATGCCGTTGCGCCCGATCAGCGTGACGACCTCGCTTTCGCGCACATCGAAGCTCAGGCCGAACAGCGCCTGGCTGGTCCCGTAGTGCGTCTCGACGGATTCGACTTCCAGCAGTGCGTTCATAGGGCCTCGACCTGGTCGCCCAGATACGCCCGGCGCACTTCTGGGTCGTTGCGGATCTCGTCGACCGTGCCGCAGGCGATCGGCCGGCCGTAGACCATCACCGTGATGCGGTCGGCCAGCGCAAACACGGCGTCCATGTCGTGCTCGACCAGCACGATCCCGTATCGGCCCTTGAGCCCGCGCAGCAATCGGACCATCTCCTGCGATTCCTGATGGCTCATGCCGGCCATCGGCTCGTCGAGCAGCATCAACCGGGGCTTCAGTGCCATCGTCATGGCGAGTTCGAGCTGGCGGCGCGCGCCGTGCGCCATCTCCGAAACGGGCGTACCCGCCTGGGGGCCAAGGCCGACCTGCTCCAGCAAGGCCCGCGCGGGTTTGACCAGGCGCGCATCGCTTGTCACCGGCTTCCAGAACGAGAAGCTGCCGCCGCTGGCGCCCTGCACCGCCAGCATCACGTTCTGCAGCGCGGTGAACTCCTGAAACACCGAGGTGATCTGGTAGCTGCGCGAGATGCCCCGATGCACCCGACGTTGCACCGGCTCGTGCACCACGTCCTCGCCATCGAGTCGGATGCTGCCCTCGTTCGGCAGCAGCTCGCCGGAGAGCTGGTTGATCAGCGTCGTCTTGCCGGCGCCATTGGGGCCGATCACCGCGTGGATCTCCCCGGGACGGACATCGAGGTCGAGGTGATCCGTGGCGAGCAGGCCGCCGAAGCGCTTGACCAGGCCTGTCACCTGCAACACGGGTTTGACGTCCTGCGTCATGGCCGATGCCTGCCGCGCGCTGCGATGGCGCCATACAGACCGTCCTTGAGCTTCAGCGCGACCAGCACCGCCAGCACGCCGAGGATGCCGAGCCAGTGGTTCCGCACCAGTTCGTCGAGCACCGGCCAGCCGGTGTGGAAGGACGAGAAGGCCTCTTCGAGCGAGAGCCACAGCACCGCGCCCGCCACGGGGCCGATCAGCGTGCCGAGGCCGCCCAGCACCACGATGACCACGAGGTCGCCCGACACCGTCCACTGCATGTACGAGGGCGAGACGAAGCGCGTCATGTTGGCGAGCAGCACGCCGGCCAGCACGCACACCAACGCGGAGACGACATAGGCCGCGAGCTTGACCTGCAGCGTCGGAAAGCCCAGCGCCCGCATGCGCCGCTCGTTCGACCGGCAACCGCGCAGCACCATGCCGAATCGCGCATGCACCAGCCGATGAAAGGCAAACAGCACGGTCACCAGCGTCGCGAAGATCACGTAGTACAGCACCACGTTGTCGCCGAGGTCGACGGCGCCGAACTGGCTGCGCGCGTCGAGGTTGAAGCCGTCGTCCCCGCCGTACTGCTTCAGGCTGACCGCGAGAAAGTAGAACATCTGCGCGAAGGCCAGGGTGATCATGATGAAGCCGACACCCTTCGCGCGCAGGCACACCAGCCCGATGACCGTCGCGAGCAGGGCCCCCGCACCGAGTGCCGCGGCCAGATGGGCCCAGCCGTTGCCGATGCCATGGAAGGACAGCACGCCGACCGCATAGGCGCCCACACCGACGTACAGCGCATGGCCGAAGCTCACCATCGCGCCGTAGCCCATGATCAGGTTGAGACCCGTGGCGGCCAGCGCGAAGATCATCATGCGCGACACCAGCGTCACGTAGAAGCTCTGCCCGATGACGTGCGAGAGCACCGGCACCAATGCCAGCGACAGCAAGAGCCCCCCTGCGATCCAATGCCGCGCAGAGACGGTGCTGACACCACCGAACAGGTTCCGGCGATTTGCTGGCGTGGTCTCCGGCGAGGGCGTCGGCGGCCACACGAAATGGGCAAGCTTGGATGTGTCAATCATGATTCGGGAACAGCCCCGCGGGCTTGACGGCCAGCACGATCGCCATCAGCAGATAGATCAGCATCGATGCGATCGCCGGGCCGGCGGCTTGCGCAAACGAGCGCTCCATGAACTCTCGCATCAGGCCCGGCAGGAACGCGCGGCCGATGGTGTCCACGACACCGACGATCAATGCGCCGTAGAAAGCGCCGCGAATCGAGCCGATGCCGCCCGTCACGAGCACCACCAGCGCAAGGATCAGCACCGGCTCGCCCATCCCCGGCTGCACCGAGAGGATCGGCCCCGCCATCAGCCCCGCCAGACCCGCGAGCGCGGCACCCCCTGCAAACACCAGCGCGTTGAGACGATGGATGTTCACGCCCAGCGCATCGACCATGCCCGCGTCCGACGCCCCGGCGCGGATCAGCATGCCGACGCGCGTCGCATGCACGACCCAGTACATCGCCGCGCCGACCGCCAGTCCCACGCCGATGATGGCGAGCCGGTACGCCGGATACGTGAGGCCGAACAGGTCGACCGTGCCCGCCAGGAATTCCGGCACGGGGATGAAGATCGGCGACTGCCCCCAGCCGAAGCGTGCCACCTCGTTGAAGAACAGGATCACGCCGAAGGTGGCCAGCACCTGGTAGAGATGATCGCGGTCGTACAGCTTCGACACCACGATGCGCTCCAGGAGCAAGCCCAGCAGCATGCTGCCCGCCACCGCTGCAACGGCGGCGAGCTCGAACGACCCGCTCCAGCCGTAGACGGCCGCCGCGATGTACGCGCCCATCATGAACAGCGAGCCGTGCGCCAGGTTGATCACATGCATGATGCCCAGCACCAGCGTGAGGCCGGACGAAAGGAGGAACAGCAGCACGCCGAGCTGAAAGCCGTTGAGCAACTGTGTGAGCAGCAGGTGCAGACTCATCTGGCTACTTCATCGCGCACTGGGCGTGGTAGGCGTCCTGATGGTCCTTCAGGGGCGTGGCCACCGTCTTCAGGCTGATGCGGTCCTTCGCATCCTTCGCGACTTCGAAGGCATACCAGTCGTTGATCGGGAAGTTGTTGTTGCCGAACTTCAGCGCGCCGCGCACCGATTCCGGGCTGCCGGCCTTCAGCGCCGCCTGGAAGGCCGGCTTGTCGGCAACGTCGCCCTTGACGCGCGCGATGGCCACGTCGAGCAGCAGTGCCGCGTCATAGCCTTCCGCCGCGAAGAGTGACGGAATGCGGTTGTACTTCTTCTCGAAGGCCTCGACGAACTCGCGGTTCACCGGATTGTTGGTGTCGGGGCCCCAGAAGTGCGTGGCATTCAGGCCCAGCGCGGCATCCTTCAGGGCCGGCAGCGTGGTCGAGTCCAGCATCGCAGACGTCTGCAGCGGGATGGTCTTGCCCAGGCCGGCCTGCTGGTACTGGCGAATGAAGTTGACCGCGAGCGCCCCGGGGAAGAAGGCATACACCGCATCGGGCCTGGCGGCCGCGATCTGCGCAATCTCGGCCGAGAAGTCCGGCTGCGACATGCCGGGCGACAGCTCGTCGACCACCGTGCCCTTGAACTGGCGCTTGAAGCCCTGCAGCGCATCCTTGCCGGCCTGGTAGTTCGGCGCGACCAGCATCATCCGCTTGAAGCCCTTGTCGGTGGCGTACTTGCCGGCCGCTTCGGCGTGGAGGTCGTTCTGCCACGAGACGATGAACTGGTAGGGCGAGCATTGCGCGCCGGCGATGGCCGACGGTCCGGCATTGGTGCCGATGAGGAACACCTGCTTCTCGGTGATGGGCCGCTGCACCGCCATCATCACGTTCGAGCCGATCACGCCGACGATGATGGGCGTCTTTTCCTTCTCGATGAACTTCTGCACCATCTGCAGGCCGACGTCGGGCTTGAACTGGTCGTCCTCCTTGAGCACCTGAACGGGCACGTTGCCGAGCTTGCCGCCGCGCCGCTCGATGGCCAGCATGAAGCCGTCGTAGTTGTCCTGCCCGATGCTGCCGATGGGGCCGGAAAAGGTGCCGAGGTAGCCGATCCTGATCGGCGCCTGGGCGTGTGCGGGTGTGAACGCCAGGGCACCGATGCCCATGAGCGCCGCGATGACCGCGGTCCTGTATGTCGTCATGTTCGTCTCCGGTCTTCTTCTTGTTCCTGAACTAGTGCGCCGCGGCCCGGCCCGTGACGTGCCGCATCAGCTTCACGCCGTCCTGGGGCCACGTGTCGCCGCGCCAGGCCACGTGCTGGTCGGGGCGGATCAGCGTCAGGCGCGACAGGTAGAGACCGGGCAATCCGGGCTCGCGCGGCTGGATCACCTCCAGCGGCACGCCCGCCAGCTGGGCCGACCGGCGCGCCGCCTCGATGTCCTCCGGACTCGCCTGCCCGCTGTCGAGCAGCGTGAAACCCTGGCCGAAGTGGTCATAGAGCGAAGTGCCGTCGTGCAGCCACGCATGCGGCGCCAAGTGGCCGGGACGCGCGGACGGCACGTAGTTGAGGAAGTCCGGCGCGGGCGCCTCGCTGCCGTCGCTCACGATCACGGGGGAGTTCTCGTAGCGGTAGCCGAGCACCACGCCGAGCGTGTTGAACTCGCGCAGCTTGGCCGCCGCGACCCGCGCGCCCACCGCCGCGCGCAACGCCGCCCCGCCCTCGTTGTCGTCTTCCAGGCCGTCCTGCCAGAGCTGATGGCCGAGCGTGCCGTGGTTGGCAACCGCCTCGCCGATCACGTAGCGATGCACCGGCGCACGTTCGGCCGCGTAGCTGTCGAGCAGTGACGCACCGCCCCAGCCCTGCACGATGGCCGCCAGCTTCCATCCGAGGTCGACACCGTCGGCCACGCCCATGTTCATGCCGTATCCGCCCATCGGCGGGTGCAGGTGGCAGGCGTCGCCAGCGAGAAACACGCGGCGGTCGCGATAGCGGTCGGCGACCAGGCTGCTGGCCACCCATTCGTCCGAGCTCAGGACTTCATAGGGCAGGTCGATGCCGGTGGCCTTCCGGATGAGGTCCGGTGCCGTGCCGACGTCGAACCTGGCGTCCTTCGCCACGGCCGTGGGCATGAAGAACCATTTTTCGCCCCGGTCCATCGGGCCGATGATGCTGGGCACGTCGGCGTTGACCTGCCAGTACATGATGGCCGGCCCGTGCCTGTGCGCCTGCGCGAGCCCCGGCGCGCGGAACACGACGTTGTAGTTGCGAGAAAGGCCGTAGGTGCCTTCCATCCTGGCGCCGATGGCCTCGCGCACGAAGCTGCGGGCGCCGTCGGCACCGACCATGTAGTCGCTGCGCACGATGAAGTCGCGGCCCGAGGCGGCATCGCGGATGCGCGAGTTCACGCGCTGGCCGTCCTGCTCGAAGCCCAGCAGCTCGCAGTTGAAGCGGATCTCGACGCTCGGCAGCGACTGCGCATGTGCGCGCATCACCTCTTCCACCGTGTACTGCGGGATCCATTGCGAATGCTCCGAATACAGGGGGTTCTTGCCGGGCGCGCAGTAGAGCGCATTCTCGAAGCGCGCCAGCTCGTGGCCCGCCAGGCGCGTCACGAACAGCACGTTGGAGGGGTAGTCGATACCCAGCGGCGACAGCGCACGCAGCTTGTCCGCGATGCCCCAGCGGCGCAGGTGCTCGCGGGTGCGCAAGTTGGTGGTCTTGGCGCGCGGCGCATAGCCGACGCGGGCGTTGCGCTCGATCACCAGGCAAGGAATCGACCGGTGCCCCAACTCGATGGCAAGCGCCAACCCGGTCGGCCCCGCGCCGACGATCAGGACTCGCCTGTCGACTGCATCACTCACGTTGTCCCCATCTATCAGTTCGAATGTGGGGCGATCGTAGGGAGGCCAGGGTGCATCCAGAAGATGCAAAAAACGATGCACTGATCAGGCAAACGCATCACTGGCATCGCGCTTGTCCCGGCGACGCCGGGGCGTTCTTGCTGCGCGGGAATTTCGCAGCCCTAGGGGTGCTGACCCTCCGCAACCCGTTCGATGCCGGGCATCAGGCAAGCAGAAGCGGCATGCCGGGGTCGCCCTTCTGCATGGCGCGCTGGTACGCCTCCCGCCCCGAAACACGCTGCAGGTAGGCCAGGATGGCCGGATACGGCGTGAGGTCGAAGGGCATGAAGTAGCGCATCGTCGTCAGCGAGAAGAAGGTCATGATGTCCGCGGCGGTGAAGTTCTCGCCGGCCAGGAACGGGACATCGCCGAGGCGCTTCTCGATCAGCGCGAAGGCGCCCACGAGCCGGCCTTTCAGGCGGGCGGCGATGGGGTTGTCGATCGGCAGATCCAGCCGCCGCAGGATCATGTTGCGCCCCATGCTCGGCTGGAAATTCCCGTTGGCGTAGTGCCACCAGAAGATGTAGTCGACGTAGTCCGGATGGTCCGGTCCGAGCGTCAGCCGCCCCTGGCCGTACTTCGCGATGACGTATTCCACGATGGCGCCGGACTCCGCGAGCAGGACGTCGCCATCGCTGATCACGGGTGCCGTGCCGAGCGGGTGCAGCGCGACGAGTTCCGGCGGTGCCAACGCCGTGACGGGATCGCGCACATAGTGCTTGAGCTCGTACGTCAGGCCGAGCTCTTCGCAAAGCCACACGATGCGTTCCGATTGCGACTTGCCGAGATGGTGGACGGTCAGCACGGTGTTTCCTTGAAGGTGGCGATGCTCGATCATCGCACCCGCTTCGTGCGCGGCCAGCGCGACGGCTCCGCCGCGGCTTTGGCCCTGCCGATGGATAAACCCGCAGCGAACTGTTAGATTGCGCGCACGCGCCCCGCGTTGGAGGGAATTCGATGATTCACCGCCAGCCCGCATCCGCCGGATCGACCGTGATGCGCCTCGTGCTGATCGCAGCGATCGTCGTCGTGATCGCCGCTGCCTTCGGGTACACCGGGGGATGGTTCTCGCCCGCCCGCCTGACGCCTGACAAGATCGTGGACACCCTGGCGCCACCCGCCGGCGCAGCGCTGGGTTTCCGCCGCAATCACGCGAAGGGCATCTGCTTCACCGGCACCTTCGAGGCCAACGGCGCGGGCGTTGAATTGTCGAAGGCACAGATCTTTTCGAAAGGCGCCTATCCGGTGACCGGTCGATTCAATCTGGCGGTGGCCGACCCGAAAACCGAAGACGCCAACTCGCGCGTGCGGGGCCTGGGCCTGCGCATCCAGTCGCCGGACGGGCAGGAGTGGCGTTCCGCCATGATCGATGCGCCCTTCTTCCCGGTCGCCACGCCGCAGGACTTCTACGACCTGCAAATGGCATCGCACTCGAAGGATCCCGGCGCCATGAAGGCCTTCGCGGCCGCCCATCCCGGCCTCGGAGCGTTCGGCGCATGGGCGGGCAGCGCACCCTTCACCGCCTCCTACGCGGAGGACCGCTTCAACAGCCTGAACAGCTTCGTGTTCACCAACGCCCAAGGCCAGGACCAGACGGTGCGCTGGTCGTTCGTGCCCGCCGCGACGCCGGTGGCCGTCCCGCCCGATGAACTCAAGAAGCGCGGCCCGGATTTCCTGAGCGAGGACATCACCGAAAGGGTGGCCCGATCGCCCCAGCGCTGGACCTTGACGGTGGCGGTGGCCAATCCCGGGGATCCGACTGCCGACCCGACCAAGGTGTGGCCTGACGACCGCCGCAAGGTCGATGTCGGCTCGCTCGTGGTCCAGAAGATCGAGCCGGAACGCGATGGCCCCTGCCGCGACCTCAACTTCGACCCCGTCGTGCTGCCCTCGGGCATGCGCACTTCCGACGATCCCTTCCCGGCCGCGCGATCGGCCGCGTACTCGGTGTCGTACAACCGCCGGACGGCCGAAGAGAAGGACTATCCCCGCACCACTTCGGGAGCCAAGCCGTGACCCAGGATCTCCAGCGGTTCACGCCGGTGCAGCGCGCGCTCCACTGGCTCATGGCGGTCTGCATCCTGGCGATGCTCTTCATCGGCATCGGCATGGTCACGACGGTTCGCCCCGTGTACCTGACGCTGGTGGACATCCACAAGCCGCTCGGCATCGCCATCCTGGTGCTCGCGGTCCTGCGGCTCATCGTGCGCTGGCGCGTCGGCACACCCCCATTGCCACTCGACATGCCCGCACCGATGAAGCTTGCCGCGAAGCTCTCGCATGTCCTGCTGTACCTGCTGATGATCGCGATGCCGCTGATTGGATGGGGCATGCTCTCGGCTGCCGACTATCCGGTGGTGGTTGCCGGCTTGCGCCTGCCGGCCATCGTGCCGCCCAACGCCGCGGTGCACAGCATGCTGTGGGACGCGCACATGTTCCTGGCGATGTGCTTCTTCGTGCTGATCCTGATGCATCTGTCGGCCGCGCTGTTCCATGCGTGGATCAGGCGCGATGGCGTGTTCGAGTCCATGGCCCCCGTTTCCACCCCGGGGCGCGACTGACGCCGCAAGGCTGAGCGACTAAGTCGCGCGCGCCTCGAAGGTGCAGGTCGCGTGGTGCTGCGCCGCGCACCGCAGCTCGCTGCTCTGCGCCGGGCGGCCCAGCCAGAGGTCCGCCAGACCGCGCAGCATGCCCTTCACCGCATGGCAGACAGGCTGCTCCGAAGGACCGAAGGACTGCGCAAACGGGCTGTTGTGCACTTCCAGGCGCAATCGGTCTCCGTCCTTTTCGAAACGCCAGGTGCCCCAGCCGAGCTGCGGCGACGTGCGCTCGATGATCGCCAGCAGCATGTCGACATCGCCGCCGCCGTGCGCCAGATAGGCCCGCGCGCTGTCCGAGCCCTGCTCGTGCACCGCCTGTTCCAGCGCGCCCAGCGCGAGTGCGCGCGTCTCCGGCGGCAGCAGGCGAAACATCGTCATCAGGGCATCGGGCCGCAGCAGCAGATAGCGGCGAGGTCCATCGCGCAGCTCGCCCGCCGCATCGTCGAAGACGAGCCTGTCCTTGAACGCCGGCACCGGGTCGCCCGCATCAGCCATGGTTCAGGAACTCGTCCAGGGTCTTTTCGTTCGGCAGCGCGAACCCGGAGTGCGCGACGCGGCTCGTGACCCCGGCACCCAGGCGGCGGAGCCTCACGGCCATTTCGGCGGCCTTCAGGACCACGGTCACGCCGTTGACGATGGGTGCACCGTCCACGTGGGCGCCCGGTGCGCCGAACAGCATCATGGGAATGCCGCCGGTGGGCACGATGACGTCGGCGCCCATGTCCATCAACCGGCGGGCTTCGCGCACGAACACCTCTTCGAGTTCCGCCTTCTTCTCGGCGGAGGCGAAAGCCTCCATCCAGTCGGCCATCGAGGCGTTGACGGCGCGAATCCCGGCCACGCGCTGCTGCAGGCCGTAGCGCTGGACCTGGTCCGTGTGCGTCGGGATGAAAGCGTGATTGATGGCCAGCAGCCCCAGCCTGCGCCCGAGCGTGCAGGCATGCAGCAGGCTGGTCTCGCCCAGCCCCAGCACCGGGATGTTGACCGAGGCGCGCGCCTCGTAGAGGCCGACGTCCTGGAAGTGGTTCATGAAGAACACGTCGTAGCCCTCGCGCTCGGCGCGGATCGCGTTGCGGATCACCTCGCGCGAAAAGCGGAACTCGGACAGCGCGTGGACCGTCGTCACCGAGGGCGTGGTGGTGTGGAACTCCACCTCGAACTCCGGGTCGACGCAGGCCTGCATGTGGGGCAGCAGGCTTGCGAGATAGGTGCGATGGCCCGTCTGGTCGGTGGCGCCCTGCGCCCAGATGCGGAACCTGGTCTTCGATGCGTTCATGCTCAGATCACCTTGCCGGGGTTGAGGATGCCTTTGGGGTCCAGCGCGTGCTTCACGGCGCGCATCGCCGCGAGTTCCGCGGGGCTGCGCGTGTGGCCCAGCACCTTGCGCTTGAGCAGGCCGATGCCGTGCTCGGCGGAAACGGCGCCGCGATAGCGCCGTGTCAGGTCGTACACCACTTCCTCGATCTGCGCGCGGGTCTCGGGCCGGCCGCCATCGGCATGCGCGATCACGTGCAGGTTGCCGTCACCCAGATGACCGTAGACGAGGGCCGTGCCGTCCGGCCACCTTTCGCGCAGCAGGGCTTCGCACTCCAGCGCGGCACGGCCGATGTCCGCTATCGCGAAGCTCACGTCGAACGCCGCCATGCCGGGCAGCAGCATGGGGAATTCCGCGGTCGCATCGCGCACCGCCCACAGCGAGCGAGCGTCGGTGCTCGAGCGCGCCACGGCCGCATCCTCGATCACGCCTTCTTCCAGCATGCGGGCCAGGAACTCGTCGAAGGCCACCGGGTGGTGGACATCGTCGGCGCCCGCGCTCTCCATCAGCACGTTCATGGCGTGACGGTCCGGCAGGGGTGCGCGCAGGCCCTTGACCTTCTCCATCATGAAGTCGAGGTAGCTGGGCCACATCACCTCGAAGGCCGACACGCCGCCGGGCAGTTCCGCCTTCGCGCGCTGAAGCAGCGTGGTCACCGCGTCGTAGCTCGGCAGGCCGCACCAGGCGGTGGACACCGATCGCGGCTGCGGATGCAGCTTCAGCACCACGCGCGTGACGATGCCCAGCGTGCCTTCGGCGCCGCCCAGAAGGTGGCGGAAGTCGTAGCCGGTGTTGTTCTTCACCATCTTGTGGAGGCCGCCGACCACGCTGCCGTCGGCGAGCACCGCCTCGATGCCGAGCACCTGGTCGCGCATCGTGCCGTAGCGGATGACCCGGTTGCCGCCGGCGTTGGTCGAAAGATTGCCGCCGATGGTGCAGGTGCCGCGCGCACCCAGGTCCAGCGCGAACAGAAAGCCCGCTGCCGCGGCGGCTTCCTGCACCGCCTGCAGCGTGCAGCCGGCCTGCGCGGTGAGCGTGCCGGAGATCGCATCGACCTCCTCGATGGCATTCATGCGCTCCAGGCTCACCGCGACTTCGTCGGGTCCGCAGCAGGCGCCGCCGGCAAGGCCCGTCAGCCCGCCCTGCGGAACCACGGGCTGCCCGAACTCGTTGCAGATCTGGAGCATGCGCGCGAGTTGCTCGGTGGTGCGGGGGCGCAGCAGCGCGCGCGGCACGCTGGCCGGCACGCCGCTCCAGTCGCCGTGGCGCCTGTCGGGAATGGCCGCGCCGGTGGCGACGAGATCGGTGCCGAGCGCCTGGACCAGGGCATCGACGGCTTGTTCAGTACTCATGCGGAAGGTCTTTCTTCAGGAAGATCAGGACCGGGCCGCCTGCATCGCCTGGGCGAAGCCGCGTGCCGCGAGGCCGATGTCGTTGGCGACCACGGCCAGCTCGTAGCCGTCCGCGAAGGCCTGGCGGGCGGCTTCCGCGTCGGAAGTGAACAGGCCGCAGGGGAGACCCTGCTTGTGAGCGACGTCTCGGATGCGCGCGCAGCAGGCTTTCAGTTGCTCGGCGCTCGCATCCGTCATCGACAGCGCCAGGTCGCCGGTGCCGATGAAGATGAAGTCGATGCCGTCGACGGCGCAGATCGCCTCGGCGTTCTGCGCGCCCAGCGCGGTCTCGATCATGGCGCCCACGGCCACGTGCTGGTTGACGGCCCGCATGCTGTCGATGCCGGCCAGCAGTGGCCGCACGCCGCCGCCCGAGCGGCGGCCCTGCGGCGGGTAGCGGCCCGCGCTGGCCAGGACGCCCGCGTCCTCCGCGGTTTCGACCAGCGGCGCCATGACCGCGGCCACGCCTGCATCGAGCGCAGCGCCGACGGCTGTCGCGGAGAAATCAGCCGTCCTCGCGATGACGGAAGTGCGCGCCCCTGCGATGCCCGCGGCGGCCTCGAGCGGTCCGCGCTCCCACAGGCCATGCTGGAGGTCGACCACGATGGCCGCAGGCGCCGACCCGGCCGCGATCTCGGCCAGCGCGGCACTGCCGAGCGCCAACCACACCAGAGGCAGGACAGCGCCACGTTCCAGCCGGGGCTTGAAGGGATGCTGGAAGGGCGGTGCTTGCGAATTCATGGGTAGAAACGCTCCGCCGCTTTCGCCCCGGCCGAGGCGGCCGGGAAACAAGGATAAAAGCGGTTGACAACAGTATATTGTTCGTGCCACATTGAAGTCAATGTACTTTAAGCCTCAACTAAATTGGCAATCACTGGCGAAGCGCCGAAGCGGCTTTTCCAGAGAGGCGAATGCATTTCTTTCTCGTTTGGGCGATCAGCGCGGGCGAATCGGGAACGAAAATCCGACGGCGGATCGACGTCAAACCGTATACGGAAATTGACCGTGGCGCGCTCGACCTCACCCCTGAAGGCCCTGCCCGAAGCGCAGCCGCAGAGCCGCCAGAGCCTGAGCGCCATCGCCTACGACGCCCTGCGCAGCCGTCTTCGCACGGGCCTCGTCACGCCGGAAGATCGGATGGTGGATCTCGAGATCGCGGCGCAGTTGGGCATGTCGCGCATGCCCGTTCGCGAGGCCTTGCTGCAACTGGTGGCGGAGGGCGTGCTGGTCAGCACGGCGCGCGGCTATCGCATCCCCACGCTGGACCCGAAGGACGTAATGGAAGTCTTCGAGCTGCGCAAGCTGCTGGAGCCGCGTGCCGCGGCGCTTGCCGCCCGCGACCTGTCGCGCGCCGGCATCTCGAAACTGAGCGCGGCCTTGAGCGAGGCCAAGGCGGCCCAGGACTCGGAGGATTTCCCGCGCCTGTTCCGTGCCAACGTCGATTTCCGCGAGACCTGGCTGGGCGCGGTGCGCAACAAGCGGCTGGCGGCGGTAATCATGCGCTGCTCCGACCAGGTGCTGACGGTACGCATGTCCACCTTGCGCGGGCCCGAGATCCATCCGGTCGTCGTCGCAGGGCTCAAGGAACTGCATGCGAGCTTTGCGCGCCACGACTCGGTCGCGGCCCACGACAGCATGTTCCGGTTCGTGCTGGCTGCGGAGCGTGCCTACGCAGCCCTGAGCGAAACGGATGCGCCATGAACACCGTCCGTCGCACGCACCGCGCGCCGCCACTGAACGCCAGCTTCCCCTCCCCGTCCCTCCCCTTCATCGAGAAGAGAAACGCACCATGACAGACTTCCAATTCCCGCGCCCCCAGGATGCCGAGCTCCAGCGGGCGTTGCAGGACCCGGCCCGACGCCATCTGCTGCTCGGCGCGCTCGCCGCCGGTGCGGGCTCGCTCCTGCCGTGGCAGATGGCCGGCGCGCAGACCGTGGACAAGTCCACCCTGGCCATCGCCTACCCGGTGGACGTGCCGACGTGGGACCCGAACGCGCTCTCCATTCCCAACATCCAGAACCTCTACCAGTCGGTCTTCGATTCGCCGCTGCGCTACTCGCCGCAACTGAAGCTCGAACCGCGCCAGGTGAAGGAGTGGAAGTGGCTCGACAACAGGGCGACCCGGCTCGAGATCACCCTGCGCGACGACATCCTGTTCCACGACGGCACACGCCTGACGATGGACGACGTCCGCTACAGCCTGTCCGAACGCGCCAAGGCCGACAAGAAGCTGCTGGTCGGCGGCATGCTCAACACCCTGGGCGACGTCGAGGTGAGTGCGCCGACCAAGGGCGTGCTCGTGTTCAACCGGCCGACGCCGGCCGCGCCGATCTACCTGGCCTTCCTGGCCGTCTACGTGGTGCCCAAGGCCTACATGGAAAAGGTGGGCGCCGAAGGCTTCAACGCCAAGCCGATCGGCGCCGGGCCCTACCGCATGGTGGAGCACCAGCGCGGCTCGCGCATCGTGCTGGAGGCATTCGACAAGTACTGGGGCGGCGTGCCCGCCATCAAGCAGGTGGTGTTCCAGATCGTGCCGGAAGGCTCGGCGCGCGTCGCACTGGCCGAGTCCGGTCGGGTCGGCATGGCCACGCAGCTGCCGATGCGCGAAGTGCAGCGGCTGGCGTCGAAGACCGGCATCATGACCAAGGTCTATCCGGTCTCCGAGGTCTACATGATCCGGATTCCCAACTACGTGAAGCCGATGGACAACGACCACGTGCGAGCGGCCATGCACCTGTCCATCGACAAGGCGGCGCTGTCCAAGGCTTTCTACGGCGGCGTCGCGAAGCCGCTGTCGGTCATGACGCCCGAAGGCACACCCTCCTACGTGCCCGATTTCAAGTTCCCCTACGACAAGAACAAGGCCATCGAGGAACTGAAGGCCGCCGGCTTCAGCCCTTCGAACCCGGTGTCCTTCACGCTGCTGTCCACCAACGGCGTGTTCCCGAATGACTACGACATGGCGCGCGCCATCGCCGGCATGTGGAAGGCCGTCGGGATCAACGCCACCATCGAGGAAACCACGCCGGCCAAGCTGGTCGAGGCGGCGCAGAACGGCAAGCTCGCGGGTCCCCTCCTCTACAGCTGGGTCAACAGCACCGGCGACCCGGAGAACTATGCCGGGCGAATCTTCGATCCGCGCCTGCGCTTCTCGACCTGGAAGGACATGACGCTCGCCCCGCGCATCGATGCCCTGATGACCGAGGTCGACGAGACCAAGCGCATGGCCGGCTACAAGGCGCTGAACGTCGAATCGTCGCAGCAATCGTGGGCCATCCCGCTGCTGCAGGCCGTGGCCACCACGGCCTATTCGTCGGCGTTGCAACCCACCCTGTTCGACAACGGCTACATCCTGCCGGCGGACATGAAGTACCGCTGAGGCGCCTTCACCCCTGACAGACTGCGCGCAGGCTCCACAGCATGTTCCAGATCATTTCCGCGATCGTCCTGCGCCGGCTGCTGCTGGCCATCCCGACCCTGCTGCTGCTGTCGCTGGTGGTGTTCGTCGTGCTGCGCATGCTGCCGGTGGATCCGCTCGCGATGCTGCTGCCCGCATCGGCCACGCCGGCCGACGCGGCGGCGCTGCGGGAGCAACTCGGTTTCGACAAGCCCGTGCCGCAGCAATTCCTGATCTGGCTCTGGCAGGCCTTCAACGGCAACCTGGGCACTTCGATCAACTTCCGCCAGCCGGTCGCTCACCTGATGCTGTCGTCGCTCCCCGCCACGCTGGAGCTGACGCTGGCCGGCCTGCTGCTCGCGCTGCTGATCAGCGTGCCGGGCGGCGTGCTGGCCTATGCGCTCTACCAGCGCCAGCGCGAGACCGTGGCGGACCTCGCGGTCGCGCTGATGCAGTCGATCCCTTCCTTCCTTTGGAGCCTGCTGCTGATCCTGGCCTTCGGCGTGCTGTGGCCGGTGCTGCCCTTCAGCGGACGGGTCGGCGAAGGCGTCGTGCTGCCCGACATCACAGGGTTCGCCGTCATCGACCTCCTGCTGGTGGGACGCTTCGAGGCCTGGCTTACCGCGCTGTCGCACCTTCTGCTGCCGGCGCTCGCCCTGGCCCTGGGCTTCGCGCCGCTGGTGATCCGGGTGCTGCGCTCCAGCCTGATCGACGCCGCCAACGAACCCTATGTCGAAACGGCGCGGCTGCGCGGGCTGTCGGAAACGCGCATCGTGTGGCGCCACATGCTGAAGAACGCGGCATTGCCCACGATCACGATGATCGGCGTGCAGTTCGGTTTCCTGTTCGGCGGCGCGTTGCTGGTCGAGATGATCTTCGGCTTTCCCGGCGTCGGGAACCTGATGGTGCAGGCGGTGAAGGGCAACGACCTGCCCTTGATCCAGGGCATTGCGCTGATCTTCTGTGTGCTGATGCTGGCGATCACGGTGATCGTCGACGTTCTGTATGCCGTGTTGAACCCGCGACTGAGAACGCTATGACCGCCACTGCCATGATCACATCGTCGGCCCCGACCGGCCCCTCCGTTTCCGTCACCCGCGGCGCGTTGCGCCAGTTGGGTCGGCAGCCCCGCGTGTGGGTGGGCGGCGGCATTCTTCTGGTGGTGCTGTTGCTGGCCGTGTTCGCGCCTTGGGTGGCGCCGCACGATCCGCTGGACCAGGACCTGCTGCACATGCTGACGCCGCCGATGTGGTCCCCGGGCGGCGACGCCGCATTCCCGCTGGGCACGGACGGCCTGGGCCGCTGCGTGCTGTCGCGCGCGATCTACGGCGCGCGCGTGGCCTTGACGGTGGCCGTCGTCGCGGCGCTGGGCTCGATGCTGCTGGGAAGCACCCTGGCCATGCTGGGGGGCTATTTCGGTGGCGTGGTGGATCGCGGCATCAGCTACGTGGTCGACCTCTGGATGTCGTTCCCGCCGGTGGTGCTTTCGCTGATCCTGCTGGTCGGCCTCGGCACCGGCGTGGACAAGGTGATCCTGGCCGTGGTGCTGGTGGACTGGACCCGCTTCTGCCGCGTGATCCGGGCCGACGTGCTCGTCACCCGACGGCGCGACTACGTGCTGGCGGCGCGGTTGCTCGGCTTCGGCCATCTGCGCACCATGCTGCGCGAGGTGCTGCCGGCGGTCGTGCCGCTGATGATCACGCTGTTCTCCATCGAGATGGGCATCGCCATCGTGGTGGAGGCGACGCTGTCCTTCATCGGTCTCTCCGTGCCCGCGCAGGTCACGACCTGGGGGCAGATGCTGGCGGACGGCCGCACCGACATGCAGAGCGCCGCCTGGGTGATGCTGGTGCCGGTCGCCTGCATCATCTTCACGGTGCTCGGCTGCAACCTCTTCGGCGATGGTGTCCGCGTGGCGCTGGACCCGCGGCTGCGCCTGCGGAGCGAATGACATGCTCGGCATCTCCCATCTCACACTGACGGCCCGCCTCGGCGGCGCGAAGGTCGATCTGCTGCGCGACGTCTCGCTGACGCTGGAACGCGGCAAGGTCCTCGGGCTGGTCGGCGAATCCGGCGCCGGCAAGAGCATGATCGGCCGCGTGATCTCGGGCCACATCCCGGCCGGCTTCGAGATCACGCACGGCGACATCAAGTTCGACGGCATGGACCTGCTGACGCTGGGCACGCGGGCCTGGCGCCAATTGCTCGGACGGCGCATCGCCTTCGTGCCGCAGGAACCGCTGACCGCGCTGAACCCGGTGCTGACCATCGCCCAGACCTTCGACGAGCACCTGGCGCACCTGGGTGTGCCGCCCAAGGGGCGCCGACGTCTCATGCTGAAGCAACTGGAATCGGTGCACCTGCCGAAGCCCGACGAGCTGGCGGATCGCTACCCGCACGAACTCTCGGGCGGCCAATGCCAACGTGTGCTGATCGCGATGGCTTTCGTGGCCAACCCGGCGCTCATCGTGGCCGACGAGCCGACCACCGCCCTCGACGTCGTCAGCCAGGCGAACGTGCTGCAACTGCTCGCCGAGCAGCGGCGCATTCACCAGACGGCCATGCTGCTGATCACGCACGACCTGCGGCTGGCGGCCCACGTGTGCGACGACATCGCCGTGTTCTACGCGGGCGAGCAGGTCGAATACGGACCGGCGCGCGAAGTGCTGCGCCGCTCGCGCCACCACTACACCTGGGCGCTGGACCACGCCACGCCCGACGTGCATGGGCCGCAGCGCGTGCTGCCGACCTTGGGCGGACAGATGCCGGGCGTCGCCGCGCTGGGCGCGATCACCGGATGCCGCTTCGCCGCACGCTGCCCGCAGCGGCAACCTGCGTGCACGCTGCAGCCGCCTGCACTGGTCGAAGAGGCCCCCGGACATTGGGTCCGCTGCATCGCGCCTCGCGAGCATGCTGAAGGCCAGTCGGCTGAAGACGACAGTCGGAGTGCGGCCTGGAAAGCACCGAGCGGTGACCCCGGTGCGCCGCCGCTGGTGGAACTCCAGGACGCCACGTTGCGCTACACCGCGCGCCGGGGCCTGCTGGGTCGGCGCAAGGTGCACAACGTCGCAGTCAACCGGCTCTCGCTGAAGGTGCAGCCCGGCGAGTTCGTCGGCATCGTGGGCGAAAGCGGCAGCGGCAAGAGTTCGGTGGCGCGCCTGATCGTCGGCGCCGAATCGCTCACCAGCGGCCGGCTGCTGCTGGAAGGGCAGGAACGGTCGAGCGCCCAGGCCTTGCGGCTCACGCGCGAGCAGGTGCAGATGATCTTCCAGGACCCCCACTCCGCGCTGAATCCGCGCCGTTCGGTGTTCCGGTTGCTGACCCAGGCCTACGAGTCCGACCAGATGGCGGCGAAGCTCGAGCGCAACCCGCGCGAGCAGCAGGCCCGTCAGCTGCTGAACGACGTCGGCATGCCGGAGGACGCGCTCACGCGCTTTCCAAGCCAGCTCTCGGGCGGGCAGAAGCAGCGCGTGAACATCGGCCGGGCGCTGTGCGTGATGCCGAAGCTGCTGGTGGCCGACGAGATCGTCTCGGGGCTCGACGTGTCGGTGCAGGCCCAGGTGCTGAACCTGCTGATCGAACTGGGACGGCGCCACGGGATCGCGCTGGTGCTCATCTCGCACGACCTGTCGGTCGTGCGCTACCTCTGCTCGCGGGTGGTTGTCATGCAGCGTGGCGACGTCGTCGAGGAAGGCGAGACCGCGGCGGTCTTTGCCAACCCGCGCCATCCCTACACGCGCTCGCTGCTGGCCTCCGTGCCGCCGGCAGATCCTTCCGTTCCGTGGCCGCCTGCGCCGATGGCGCATTGAGCGCATTCGCCTGACGCCCCGGACGCACTGACCGGCCTGGGTAGCCGGAAACCACGTGCCGGTCAGGGTGAAGATAGGAAGCTAAACTTCGTAGTTCTCCTGTCCAATCCCCTGCACCGGTCATGACCGTTCAACTCGCCGAACCGACCACCGAAGCCGCCCATGCACTCGCGGTCGATCTGCGCATGCTCGCGTCGCAGTTGCGCCGGCGGTTGCGGCAGGAAGCCTCCGTCGCCGACTGGACCGAATCGCAGCGTGCGGTGCTGCTGAGACTGGAGCGCCAGGAGATCGCCACGGTGACGGAACTGGCGACGGCCGAAGGCGTGCGTTCGCAGTCCATGGGCGCCACGGTGGCCGCGTTGATCGAGGCCGGCTACGTCAGAGGCGGACCGGATCCCGCGGACGGGCGACGCACGCTGCTGTCGCTCACCCCACAGTCGCGCAAGGTGCTGCGGCAGGTCCGTGCCGCGCGCGAAGACTGGTTGCAGCGCACTATCTCCGCCCGCTACTCCCCCGCCGAACAGAAGCAGCTGGCTGCCGCCGTGCAGCTCCTGCAGCGCCTGCTCGATTGAACCCCTCCCACGACGACGAAAGATTCCCATGCCGCTGTCCAAGCTCGACCCCCATCCCGCCCTCGTTCTCATCGACCTCCAGAAAGGTATCGTCAGTCTCCCGACGGCGCATCCGACCTCCGACGTGGTGGCGCAGGCCGCGCGACTGGCCGCCGCTTTCAGGCGCCGCGGATGGCCGGTCGTGCTGGTGAACGTGGTGGGCGCCGCGCCCGGTCGCACCGATCCGCAACCCGCACGGCCCGCGCCCGGCGCCGACTGGGCCGAACTCGTGCCCGAACTCGACGCGCAACCGCAGGACATTCGCGTCAGCAAGAAGACTTGGGGCGCATTCACCGGGACCGGCCTGGAAACGGCCTTGCGCGAACGCGGCGCGACACAGGTGGTGCTGGCCGGTGTCGCCACCAGCATCGGCGTCGAATCGACGGCTCGCCAAGCGCAAGAGCTCGGCTTCAACGTAGCCCTGGTGGTCGACGCGATGACCGACCTCAACGAGCAGGCGCACGCGAACAGCCTGGCACGCATCTTCCCGCGGCTGGGCGAAACCTGTCGCACCGAGGACGTCCTGGCCTTGGTGGAGGCCGCTTGAGCGAGACCTTCCGTTCGCTTCGCATCCGCAACTACCGCTTGTGGGCGGCCGGTGCGCTGGTTTCCAACATCGGCACGTGGATGCAGCGCACCGCGCAGGACTGGCTGGTCCTGACGCACCTGACCAACCACAACGCCACCGCGGTGGGTATCGTGATGGCACTGCAGTTCGGCCCGCAGTTGGCGCTGTTGCCGTTCACCGGGCTCGCTGCCGATCGGCTGAACCGGCGCAAGTTGCTGATGTTCACGCAGGCCGCCATGGCGACGCTCGCGCTCGGCCTGGGGCTGCTCACCATCAGCGGCATGGCGCAGCTCTGGCATGTCTACGTTTTCGCGCTGCTGCTGGGTTGCGTGGCGGCGTTCGACGCGCCGGCGCGCCAGACCTTCGTGGCGGAGCTGGTGTCGGATGCCGAGCTCTCGAATGCGGTGGCGCTCAATTCCACTTCCTTCAATGCGGCCCGCATGGTGGGTCCGGCCGTGGCCGGCGTGGTGATCGCGGCCTCGGGTCCGGGCGAGGCCTTCCTGCTCAACGCACTGTCGTTCGTGGCCGTGCTGATCTCGCTCGCCTGCCTGCGAAAGAGCGAACTCTTCTCGCGCCACAGTGCGGAAGGGCGCAGGAATGCGAGCCTGATGGACGGCTTCCGCTATGTCTGGAACCGGCCTGACCTGCGCGCGGTGCTGTCGATGCTGTTCCTGGTGGCCACCTTCGGCTTGAACTTCCCGATCTTCATTTCCACCATGTCGGTCGGTGCCTTCCATGGCGGACCCGGACAGTACGGCCTGCTGTCGTCCACGATGGCCATCGGCTCGGTGACAGGGGCACTGCTCGCGGCACGCCGGTCGAAGCCGCACCTGGGCCTTCTCGTGGTCGGCTCGGCGGTGTTCGGCCTGGGCTGCCTTTCGGCCGCGCTGATGCCGCATGTCGTCGCGTTCGGCCTGGCCCTTGTCGTTACCGGTGTCGCGGCACAGACGCTCACCACCTCCACCAACAGCCTGGTGCAGCTTTCGACCGACCCCGCGCTGCGCGGCCGCGTCATCGCGATCCTGCTGGCAACGCTGCTGGGCAGCACGCCCATCGGCGCACCGGTGGTGGGATGGGTTGCCGACACATTCGGCCCGCGCTGGGCGATGGGCGTGGCCGCCGCCGCGGGGCTGGCGTCGGCGTGCATCGGGCTGCGTTACCTGGTGAGGTACCAGGGACTGCGGCTGCGCGTGGAGAGGCGTCGGCTGCGTTGGACTTTCCGGCCAGTGACGACGCCGGCGTCCGCAGGCGCGGGCGCAAGCGTGGCGGGGACGGTTCCGGGGCGCCCTGCGCCCTGAGCATTCCCGACGAGCCTATGGCGGCGTTGCCACGTTGAGCGCTTGCATCGCCCGACTTCGCAACACGCCTCCTCAGCCGCCAGCCTCGCTGGGCCTTGCAGCGGCCTGCCGCGCCGGGCGCACGAAGTCCGGGTGGAAGGAGCGCCTGCTTCCATCCGAAAACTCGATGTCGACCGCCAGCGTGTCCGCGGCGACCACCTGGCCGACGCCATATCGCCGGACGCGCACCATCGCCTCCGGCCGAAACCTGGACGTTACCGTGGCGCGTCTCTCCGACAGGGCGTCCGGCGCCTCTTCAGCCCTGGCCTGCGCGCTGGCGAGGGCGATGCGCCTGCAATTGTCGCAGCGCGTGCAAGGTGCCGTGCGAGGCTCGCCCTCCAGATGCGCCAACAGCACCTGCCACCGGCAGAGGCCGGTCTGCGCATAGAAGACCATGCCCTCCAGCGTGGCCTGGTCATGTTCGCGTTTTTCCCGGTATTGATCGAGCATGGCCGAGAGGTCGCCGGCCGCGACGGCCTGACGCACGACCGCAAGGCCGCCATCGGCGCTTTGGCGCACGATCCGCCGTTGGCGCAACAGGGCCAACGCGACGTGGACCTTCGTGCGAGGCGCCTGAAGCTTTTCCTGAAGCGCCTGCAGCGTCCATCCGGCCGCGTCGGGCGGCGCCGAACGCAACGCGGCATAGACGTCATTTAGCTCCTTTGCATCGGGATAGCGGCCCGCGAGGAAGAACTGCTGCACTGCACGGTCGCGCCGCTGAAACAGCAGGACGCAATGGGCCGGTGCGCCGTCGCGCCCTGCCCGACCCGACTCCTGGTAGTAGCTCTCGAGCCCGGACGGCATCTGGTAGTGAAGCACGAAGCGGATGTCCGGCTTGTCGATGCCCATGCCGAAGGCGTTGGTCGCCACCATCACGCGGACCTGGCCGCTCATGAAGGCGTCTTGCGCCTGCCGGCGCTCCTCGCCACCGAGCTTTCCGTGATACAGGGATACCGTTTCACCCGCGGCCTCCAGCGCCGCATGCACCGCTTCGGCCGACTTGATGGTGGCGGTGTAGACGATGCCACTGCCAGCGAAATCCTTGACCAGCGCCAGCGTGCGCTCGCGCTTTCGGTCTTCGGTCGCAAGCTGCTCGACGGCGTAGCGCAAGTTGGGCCGGTAGGTGCCCGTGTCGAGCAGGCCGGCCCTGGGAATGCCCAGGCGTGCCATCACGTCGCGGGCGACCTCGTCGCTCGCGGTGGCCGTGAGGGCCAGCACCGGCGGCCTGCCCAGGGCGCGAAGCGCAGCCTCGATCTCGAGGAAGGCGGGCCGGAAGTCGTGGCCCCATTGCGAGATGCAATGCGCTTCGTCCACGACGAGCAGCGCCGTGGCGCCGGTTTGCAGCAGGGCCATGAACGCCTTGTTGGCAAGCCGCTCGGGCGTGGTCAGGACGATCCGTGCCGAGCCGTCCTGGATGGCCGACTCCGCCGCTTCGATTTCTTCGGCCGGGCACTGGCTGTTGAGCTGCACCGCGTCAATGCCGTTCTCTCGCAGCTTCTCGCACTGGTCCTTCATGAGGGCGATGAGGGGCGACACCACGACCGTGCGCCCTTCGAGAAGAACGGCCGGCAGCTGGTAGCACAGCGATTTGCCGGCGCCGGTCGGCATCACGGCCAGGGTCGAGTGGCCGTCGAGGACCCGGGCGATGACTTCGCGCTGCCCGGCGCGCAACCTCCGCAGGCCGAAGACCTTCCGCAGCGTGCTTTCCACTTCACGGCCCATCGGAATGCCCGACAGGTGCTCGGGCACGCTCGCGCTGCTTTCAGCCATGGGGTCCCTTCGTTGACTGTTGGATCGATCACTCTATGGATCGCGCCGGCGGGCAACGTAGTCCCGGGCGCACCGGGCCGTGTAGGCGGTTTCTGCAGCACCTTGCGGCACCCCATGGCATCTGCTCTGCCATCCCGCGTGGCCTGTCACGGCGCAAGCGGCTGGGCTGGCGGTTCCGCGCGTTCGTGCAGCACCGCGTTGAGCTCCGCACCGAAGATCAAGGTGGTTGCGCTGATGTACAGGAACACCAGCGTCGCGACCACGCCCGCGAAGCTGCCGTAAACGAGGGCCAGTTTGCCCGCGTTGCGCAGCGTGTATGACAGGGTCGCGGCGGCCGCCACCCACAGCGCCGCTCCGACGAGGGCTCCGGGAAGCACGGTGCGCAGCCCTTGGCGAATGTCCGGCAGCCAGGCGTAGAGCAGCGCATACAGGACGGTCAGCGCCACGAACGCCAGGCCGTAGCGCACGCCGTTGTTCAGCCAGAGCGCCTCCTGCCCCACACCCACGTTGGCCTCCAGCAGCTGCCACACGAGCGGCATGATGATCACCGAACTGAACGCGGCCAGGATCCCGGCACCGACGACCACCGTGAACAGCGTGACCTTGAGGCGGGCCTTCCAGAACGGGAGGCCACGCTGGATGCCATACGAACGGTTGAGCGCCGTGCGCACGGCCTGCAGGCCCGACGAGGCGGTCCACAGGGTGGCTATCACGCCGATGGTCAGCAGTGCCTGGTTGCGCTGGGCCAGGACCTGATCGACGACCGGCTGCATCGCATCGCGCACCACCTGCGGCGCGTAGCCCAGGACGCGCGCAGCCAGCGCCGCGGCATCACCGGGCTGCCCGAGGAAGCCGGCGGCCGCGGACAGCAGGATCAGGAGCGGAAACATCGCGAGCACCGACGAAAACGCCAGGCTGCCGGCCTGGTTGGCGCTCTGGTGCAGGATGTAGTTGCGAATGGCCAGCACGACCACGCGAAGGCCCGGCGTGGCCATCGCGGCGCGCCACACATGGCCCCAGGCATTGCCAAGGCGACTCATGGACTGACGCTTCAAAGGTTCTTCACCGCGCGGCAGGCAGGTCGCCGAAACCGAAGCGACTGCCCGAGCGCGTCGGTGCGCGTTCGGAGTCGGCCGCTTCACGCGGCCCTTCGTCCAGGTCGCCGACCAGGCCTTGCAAGGCCAACAGGCCATCGGCCATTGCTTCGCGGTAGGTCGCCTGCGTCTTCGGGGAGACCTTGATTTCGGTCCACCGCGAAGGCTTCGACGCGTGCTCGATCAGGACCCATCGATATGCGCCCTCCCCCGTCGCATCGACGTAAATGGCTATTCGACGGATCGAGGCGGGCATGCGCTTCGGTCAGGCCGCTTTGCGCGCCTTCCTGGCAGGCGCCTTGCGCGGCGCTTTTTTCGCGACCGGCTTCGAGCCCTTGCCACCCTTGAGGCTCCGGGCCAGCAGTTCCGTCAGATCGATGATCTCGGCGCCTTCGGAAGGTGCCTCCTCTTCCGGCTGGATCACCGTTTCGGTATCCCCTGCCTTCACCTTCTTGTCCACGAGCTTCATGACCTCGTGCTTGAACTCGTCCTTGAAATCTTCGGGTTTCCACTCACCCGACATGTCCTTGACGAGTTGCTCGGCCATCTTCATTTCCGCGGCGCTGATGTTTGCGCCCTTGGTGCCGGCAGACGGCAGGTCCAAGCCTTCCAGCGATTTCACCTCATCGCCCCAGCGAAGCAGATTCAGCACGAGCGCCTTGTCGCTGGGTACGAGCGCCGCCAGATGCTGCTTGGTCGCGATCACCACCTTGGCCAGGCCGATCTTGCCGCTCTTGAGGAGGGCCTCCCTCAGCAGCGCATAGACCTTCTGACCCTTGTTGACCGGGGCCACATAGTAGGGCCGCTCCAGATAGACGAACGGGATCGCATTGGCGTCGACGAAGCGCTGGATCTCGATGGTCTGCGTCGTGCGCGGGTAGATCTTTTCGATCTCGTCGGGCGATATGACGACGTACTTTCCGTCCTCGTACTCGACACCCTTCACGATGTTGTCCTTGTCGATCTCCTTGCCGGTCTTCTTGTTGATCCGCTTGTAGCCCACCGGATCCATCGTCCGCTTGTCCAGCCAGTCGAAGTCCACGCCTTCCTCGGTGGTGGCGGTGTGGAGGCCGACCGGGATATGGACCAATCCGAAGGTGATCGCGCCCTTCCAGAGGGTTCTACTGCCCGTCGCCATCTCACCGCTTTCCGAGAAATTCGGCGACTCTGTCGGCCGACACGCCGACCTCGGCAACCGCCTTGCGGAGGTCTTCCTCGGTCACATCGAAACGCTGAACCCAGTAGCGGACTTCGTGCGCTTCGTTGATGTTGATGCGGCTGCGGTCCTGTGCGCCGCGGTTTTCCAGGTCATCTGCCATGACGATCTCCTTTTGATGCAACGTCAGAATCTACTGGCCTGAACTGGCGCCGATGGCGGACAGAAGTCTGCTTGCTTGCAGGACAGGATCGACGGACGTCCGAAGAATGGACCCACTGTTGATCAATGGCGTGAACTGCGTCACGGAAACCTCTGGAGCGCTATGACCGATAGGGAACTTAAAGTGGGGCTCGCAGCGGCGGCAGTATCATGAATCGAACCTGGTGGCCCCGTTTGATTCGGCGCCACTGCCATTTGCGTGAGCCCGCGGTTGATAAATTGATTGTTGACTGCCATTGATCCAAGCCGCCCCTTCACAGTGCAACGCACAACATGCAGCCTCTGGCGGCACGCTTGCCACGCTATTCGAAACCCGCTGCGGCGAGAGAGGCGATCTTCCAGCCTATTCGGTGTTGCGCGACGACCTGACGGTTGCTCATTGCCTGAGTTACGCCGAACTGGGTGAGCAGTCCCGCGCGCTCGCCGCGCGACTGGCCACGGTCACGCGGCCAGGTGACCGGGTCTTGCTGGCATTGCCGACCGGGCTGGACTTCGTGTGCGCCTTCTGGGCCTGCATGCTGTCGGGCCGTGTGGCCGTGCCGGTTCCGCCACCCGACCCGATCCGGCTGCTTCGCGCTGGACCCCGGCTGCGCCTCATCATCGAGGACGCGGGCGCGAGCCTGGTGCTGGTCGGCGAATCGATCCGGCAGCCGGTGGCCGATCTCCTCGGCGGGCAAGATGCTCCCGGCGCGCGCTTGCTCACGCTCGACGAACTGGTTGGCCTGGAGCCCGAAGAGCCGGCGCTGTCACCCACCGATGCGCCCGCCGGGCCGGATTCACTCGCCTACCTGCAATACACCTCGGGCTCCACTTCGGCGCCGCGCGGCGTATGCATCACCCATGGCAACGCGCTGGCCAACACGCGTGCGCTGATCGTCGCCAACGGGGGCGACGTAGACAGCCGGCCGCTCACCTGGCTGCCGCTGTTCCACGACTACGGGCTGGTGTTCGGCGTGCTCGCGCCGCTGGAACTCGGCATCGGCAGTTGGCTGATGTCGCCGTTGACCTTCCTGCGGCGGCCATTGCGCTGGCTGGACGCCATTGCCGCCTTTCGCATCACGCACAGCGGCGCACCGGACTCCGCCTATGCCACCTGCCTGCGCCACCTCGACGGGCAGCCCTACGCGGGCGACCTTTCGAGCCTGGTGTCGCTCAGCTGTGGCGCCGAGCCGATCCGAGCCGACACGGTTCAGCGCTTTCTGCAGGCCTGCGCGCCGGCAGGCTTGCGGCCCGCATCGTTTTCGCCGGCGTATGGGCTGGCCGAGTCGGTCCTCGGCGTGACCTTCGCCAGGCGCAGCGAACCGCCGCGCCTGCTCCACCTGGATGCCGCCGCGTTGCAGGCACATCGGGTGCGCAAGCAGGGCGTTGCGGGTGCCACGAGCCGCACCCTTGTCGGTTGCGGTGCGCCTGTGAAAGACACGGAGTTGGCCATCGTCGCGCCAGAGACTCGGATCCGTTGCGCCGCCGACGGCATCGGCGAGATCTGGGTGCGCTCGCCCAGCGTCGGCGCGGGCTACTGGCAGCAGCCCGAGCAATCGCGCCTCGTCTTCGGCGCCACGCTGGCGGACGGCTCCGGACCCTGGCTGCGGACGGGCGACCTGGGCTTCGTCGACGACGGCGAACTGTTCTTGACCGGCCGGCACAAGGATCTCATCGTCATCCACGGCGCAAACCACTATCCGCAGGACATCGAGCGAACCGCCGAGCGGGCGCATCCCGCGATTCGCGCCGGCTTCGGCGCCGCCTTCGGCATCGACGGCGAGCAGGGTGAGTCGGTCGTGATCGTGCTCGAAGTGGAGCGTCTCACGGCTGCGGCGGACGCAGCCGACATTGCGCGCACGGTGCGCCGAGCCGTGGCGCAGACGCATGACGTTCCGATCGAGACAGTGGCGGTGGTTCGGGCCGGCGCCCTGCATCGCACGTCGAGCGGGAAGATCCAGCGCCAGTCTTCGCGCAAGGCATGGTTGGCCGGCGAACTCGAAGTGCTGGCGGTGGAGCGGCAGGGCCACGGAACGGCGCAGGTTGCGCCGCGCGACGCCGGCGAGCAGGCGGTGTGGGACATCTGGCAGGAGGTGCTGAGCACCAGCGCCTTCGGCGTGCTGGAAACCTTCGCCGAACTCGGCGGCAATTCGCTCACGATGTCGCAGGTCGCTTCGCGGCTGCACGATCGGCTGGGCGTGCGGCTGCCGCTGGAGGCGTTGTTCGAGCACGCCACGGTTGCGGCGCTGGCCGGGCGCGTGGCCGAGGCCTTGCGCGACGATGCGCCCGCGCCCGCCGCGTCCATCGCCACCGTGCCGCGCGGCCAACCCCTGCCGGTCTCGCTGTCGCAGCGGCGCATGTGGGTCATCCAGCAATTCAATCCGGCTTCCGTGGCGTACAACATCGAAGTCTCGCTCCGGCTGCGGGGGCCGCTCGACCATGCTCTGTTCCAGCGCGTGCTCGACCGGCTGGTCGAGCGCCACGAGGGCTTGCGCACCCACTTCCGGATGGAGGGGACGGAACCGGTCCAGCTGATCCTGCCGAGCCTCCCGGTGCAGGTCGAGCACATCGACCTTCAGGCGCTTCATCCGGCCGAGCGATTGGGCCGAGCGCGTGCGCTGTTGCGCGAGCGCGCGGCCACGCCCTTCGACCTGGCGCATCCGCCGCTGCACCGCGTCACGCTGCTGCGCCTGGGCGAAGAGGACCATGTGTTTCTCTGGCTCATGCACCATGCGATCGCCGACAACTGGTCGATGGCGGTGTTGATGCGCGAAACGCTCGCCCTCTATGCCGCCTGGCGCGGCGGTCACGAGCCCCGCCTGGCGGCCATGCCTGTCGAGTACGCCGACTATGCCGTCTGGCAGCGCTCGCCCGAGACGGTGTTGCAGCGCCAGCGCCAGATGGCCTACTGGGTCGACCGCCTGCACGGACTGCGGCCCATGTCGCTGCCCATCGACTTCGTGCGTCCCCCGCACGGGGTCTATCACGGCGCCAAGGTGTCTGCGGCATTGCCCTTGCGGCTGCGCGATGCGGTGCGTGCCTTCTGTTCACGGCACAGCGTGACCCCCTTCGTGCTGCTGCTGGCCGCGTTCAAGCTCATGCTTGCGCGGCAGGCCGGCAGTACGGACATCGCTGTCGGCACGCCGATCGCCAATCGTCACCACCTGGCGACCGAGCAGCTGGTCGGCACACTCGTCAACACGCTGGTGATGCGCACCGACCTGTCCGGCGACCCGCCCTTCCTCCAACTGGTGCGGCGCGTGCGCGACACGGCGCTCGGAGCCTATGCCAACCAGGACGCACCGTACGACGAGCTCGTGGAAGCCCTGGGGCAAGGCGGCATCACGCAACCCGACGGCCTGGTGCGCGTGCTGTTCAACGTGCTCAACGCGCCGGTGGGCGGACTGGCGCCGGTGGACTTCCGCTACGAGGAATTCGACCACGAGCACACGGCGTCGCAGTTCGATTTCTCGATCCACATCGACACCGAGTTCGCGCATCGCATCCACCTCGAATACTCCACCGAGCTCTATGCGGCCGTGACCGCCGAGCGCATGCTCGAGAACTTCATCGCGGTGATCGAGCAGGTGCTGGCCGAGCCGGAGCGCCCCTTGTCGACCTACTCGGTCGTTGCGCCGACGCAGTTGGCCCTCCTGCGCAACAACTGGAATGCCACGCATCTGCAACTGCCTGTGCGGCAGGTGCTGCATCACCACTTGCGCACCGCCAACGAGGCGTTGCGCGACAGGGTTGCCGTGGTGGACGCGTCGGGCCGGGAGATGCGCTACGCGGAACTGGAGGCCGAGTCCAACGTGCTGGCCCGTGCGCTGCGCATGCGCGGCATCGCCCGCGGGCACCGCGTCGGGCTGTGCCTGCCGCGCGATGCCGGCATGCTGGTGGCCCTGCTCGCCGTGCTGAAGTCAGGGGCTGCCTATGTCCCGCTGGATCCGGCGTTCCCGGTGCACCGGCTCAGCTACATGGCCAACGATGCGGGCCTGTCCGCCATCCTGGTTCCGCCGGCCCTGGCCGCGCCTTTCGAAGGCGTCAACGTGCCGTTGCTCGATCCGGACGCGCCCGCGATGGCGGCCGACGCATCGCCGCTCGCCCTGGCGCCCGATGCGGCGCTGGACGCACAGCCGCTGGATGCCGCCTACATCATCTACACGTCCGGCTCGACGGGGCAGCCCAAGGGGGTCACCCTGCCGCACCGGGCGGTGGTCAACTTCCTGGTGGCGATGGCGCGTGAGCCCGGCCTGCTCGAAAGCGATCGCCTGGTGGCGGTCACTACCTTGTCCTTCGACATCGCCGTGCTCGAACTGCTGCTGCCGCTGGCCGTGGGTGCCCAGGTCATCGTCGCCAGCCGGGAGCAGGTTGGCGAGCCGACGCAACTGCGTGCGCTGCTGGAGCGCCACGAGGCCACGGTGATGCAGGCCACGCCGTCGGCCTGGCGTGGCCTCGTCGACACGGGCTGGACCGGCGGACCCGGCTTCCGCGCACTCATCGGCGGCGAGCCCTTGCAGCCCGCCCTGGCCGAGCAGCTCATGGAACGCAGCACGGCGCTGTGGAACATGTACGGCCCGACCGAAACCACCGTTTGGTCGACCTGCTGGCAGGTGCAATCCCCGACGCAAGGCATCAGCATCGGCCGCCCGATCGGCAACACCTCCGTGTGGGTGCTCGATGCCTTCGGCCAGTCTTGCGCCATCGGCGTGCCGGGCGAGGCATGCATCGGCGGGATGGGTGTCGCGCTGGGCTACCACCGGCGCGATGAATTGACGCGCGAGCGCTTCGTGCCGGACCGCTGGAGCGACGAGCCCGGCGCGCGCCTCTACCGTACGGGCGACCTGGTGCGCTGGCGCCACGACGGCCTGCTCGAACACCTCGGCCGGCTCGATCACCAGGTCAAGGTGCGCGGCTATCGCATCGAACTGGGCGAGATCGAAGCCGCGCTGTCGGAACATCCATCGGTTTCACATTCCGTGGTCGTCACGCGCGTCGAAGCCGAAGACGACGTGCGGCTGGTCGCGTACTGCGTGACGCACGCGCACCTGATGGACCCCATGGCACTGCGGGAATTCCTTCGCGAACGCCTGCCCGACTACATGCTGCCCCAGCACATCGTTCGACTGCAGGAATTGCCGCTGCTTCCGAACGGGAAGATCGACCGCAGCGCACTGCCAAAGCCTGTCAGCGAAATCATGACGACGCAGCAGCACCGAAGCGCCCGCTTGCAGACGCCCGAGGAAATCGCCATCGCCGAAATCTGGGCCGGCCTGCTTGGCGCGGACGACATTTCTCCGTTGGACAATTTCTTCGACCTGGGCGGCCACTCGCTGCTGGCCATGCGCGCAGTGCTCGGCATGCGCGAACGCCTGGGCTGGAACGTCGCGCCTGTCCGGCTCGTGTACGAGACGCTTGGGCAGATCGCGCGGAAGGAAAACCTGGCGAGGGGTTGATGCGGGTGTGCCCGGGACGACGCCTCTCATGGCATTAGTCGGCGGAACTGAACCCCCGCATGTCCTTGATTCTCCGGCGCAGTGCATCAATGAATGCAGTCACACGCGCCGGACGGTGGAGGTCGGGGGGGAGCGCCACGTGGATGCCCACTGGTTCCAGCCAGAGGCGTGGCAGCACGCGCTTCAATCGACCCGCGTCCAGGTCGCCCTGGCACATCCACGGCGCGGCCGCGCCAATGCCATCACCGTTGAGGATCGCCCGATAGCTCGACAGCAGGCTGTCGGTGCGCAGCGGCGTGTCGATCGACACCGTATGCGAGCGTCCTGACCGGTCGAGCAAGCGCACCGAATCCGCGAAGTACGGCACGAGGCCGACGCACGGCAGGGTCGGCAAGTTGGCTGGCGTCACCTTTCCGATGCGACGCAGCAGCGCAGGATGGGCGACGAGGATCCGCTCCATCATGCCAAGGGGTCGGCAGACCAGTCCGGGGTCCCGCACTTCGCCCACGCAGACCCAGCATTCCGCGCCTGTCGCCACCAGGTCCACGACGCGGTCGGTCAACGTGAGTTCGACGCGCAATTGCGGCCATGCTGCGCGCAGGTCGGTCACGGCGTCCGTCAGGAAACCCGTCCCATAGCCCGACGGGCCGATCACCCGCAAGGTCCCCTCCGGCCGACTGCGGCCGCCGGAAATCCGTTCGGCAAGACTTGCCCATCGGTCGGACAAGGCCCGGGCCTCGACCAGCAGGAGACGTCCCTCGTCGGTCAGCGAGAAGCTCGCGGTGGTCCTGAGGGCCAACTTGCAGCCCAGTAGGCGTTCGAGTTCCAGCAGGCGCCTGCTGGCGGTAGGCTGGGTGATGCCGAGCAGGCGGGCCGCCTTGCTCAACGAGCCGGTTTCGGCGATGCGCAGGAATGTAGTGAGCAGATCGAGGCGGTCATGGACGAGCTTCATGCGCCTAGCGTATAGGACTTCATCCTTCCATGCGCCTTCTGCTGCCGCCGCGATCTCCGTATCGTTGCGCCATGAATCCTTCCACTGACAGTCCTTCCGCGACGTCTTCCGCACCGCGCCTGCTCGGCGACACCCGGCAAGGCGGCTCGGTGCTCGCCTTCTACAGCCCCAAGGGCGCGCCAAGGCCGCCACGCTTGGGTCGCGGTGAAGGCGTCTACCTCTGGGACGCCGACGGCCGGCGCTACCTGGACGCGACCGCCGGTGCCGTGGTGGCCAACATCGGACATGGGAACCCGCACGTGCTTGCGGCGATGCAGGAACAGGCCGCGCGGGTGAGCTTCGCCTACCCCCGCTTCTTCGAGAGCGAACACAACATCGCGCTGGCCGATCGCGTCTGCGCGCTGGCCGGCGAGGGCTTCGACCGCGCCTTCTTCGTCTCGGGCGGCTCCGAGGCCAACGAGTCGGCGATCAAGCTCGCGCGCCACTATGCCGTGGTGAGCGGGCAGGCCAGTCGCTGGAAAGTGATCTCGCGCCACCCGAGCTACCACGGCTCCACGCTCGGCGCCGTGGCGATCACCGGGGACGAGCACACGCTGTCGATCTACGGCCCCATGGTCAAGCCGATGCCCAAGGTGGCCGCGCCGCTGTCGTACCGACTGCCCGAGGGCCACACGCAGGAGAGCCACGCGATGGCCTGCGCGGAGGAGTTGGCCCGAACCATCGAGCGCGAAGGGCCGGAGACCGTTCTTGCCTTCATCATCGAGCCGATCGGCGGCCTGTCGACCGGCGCGGTGGTGTCGTCGGCCGCGTACTTCGAACGTGTGCGGCAGATCTGCGACCGCTACGGCGTGCTGCTGATCTACGACGAGATCATGAGCGGGGCCGGCCGCACCGGCGAGTTCCTCGCCGCTCAACACTGGCGTGCGGCGCGACCCGACCTGGTGACGCTGGCAAAGGGCCTGGCGGCGGGCTACACGCCGCTGGGCTGCCTGCTGGCGCCCGACCGCATCGTCGATGCCGTGGCCAGCCACGGCGGCTTCGTGCACGGACACACCTATTTCACGAACCCTTTGTCCTGTGCCGTCGCCAATGCCGTGATGGACGAGGTCGAACGCCTCGACCTCGTGGCACGCGCCCGCGAGCGCGGCGTGAGCCTGCGCCGACGGCTCGAGGCGCTCGCCGAGCGCTCGCCGCTGGTGGGCGACGTCCGCGGACTGGGGCTGCTCAGTGCCATCGAACTGGTCGCCGACAAGGCCACACGCCGCGCACTTCCACCCGAGTTCAACGCACCCGCGAAGCTCACCGCGCATGGGCTGCGCCATGGCATTGCCTTGTACAACCGCCGGGCCAACCTGGGTGCGTTCGGCGATTTCCAGATGATCACGCCGCCGCTGACCATCAGCGAGCCCGAGCTCGACGAACTGGTCGAGCGACTCGAGCGGGCCCTGGCCGACCTCGCTGACGAGGTGGTTCGCTGCGAGCTGGCCTGAGCTTCGCGTGCGGCTCACGTCATGCGCGTGCCGCGCTTCTTCCGCCCCTTCTTCACGCTCCATCGAACTTTCCCGAGGATGACACCATGACGCTGCGCGCCCTGCTTCGCTTCACGCTCGCCTGCACGAGCCTTGCCCTCTCCTGCGCGGCCTCCGCCCAGCTGCCCACCGGAAGGGGGCCGTTGCGGCTGATCGTCGGCTATCCGGCGGGCGGGTCGGCCGATGTCCAGGCCCGGACGCTGGCCGACAAGCTCTCGGCGGAACTGGGCGCGCCGGTCGTGGTGGAGAACCGCACGGGCGCGGGCGGCCAGATCGCCGCCGACTATGTGCGCGCCGCGCCGGCAGACGGCCTGACCGTGCTGCTCGCCAACATGCACATGATGGTGATGCTGCCGCTGACCTCGAAATCGGTGCACTACGACCCGGTGAAGGACTTCCAGGCCGTGGGCCGCATCGCGACCTTCTACGAGGGCATCGCGGTGCGGGCGGCGCTACCGGTGCGCGACGTGCGCGAATGGCTCGCGGTGGCCGGCAGCGACAAGTCGAAGGCCAGCTACGGCGTGCCGGCGGCCGGGAGCGTGGCGCAGTTCATGGGCTATCGCCTGGGCAGCGAAGCCAAGGTCGAGTTGACGTCGGTCCCCTATCGCGGCGCGGCGCCACTGGTCCAGGATCTGCTGGGCAACCAGGTGGCGGCAGGCATCACACCGATCGCGGATCTCGTGCAGTACCAGCAGGCCGGCAAGCTCAAGGTTCTCGCGGTCAACGGCGTCAAGCGCACCGCGCTGCTGCCCGACGTGCCCACGCTCAAGGAGCTGGGCCAGCCCCATTTCGACAACCTCGAGTGGACCGGCCTGTTCGTGCCGGCCGCCACGCCGCGCGCCACCGTCATGCAACTGCATGCGGCGCTCGGCAAGGCGCTGGCCCTGCCCGAAGTGCAGCAACGGCTCGCCAAGCTCAGCAGCGATGCGAACCCGAGCACGCCCGAGGAGCTGTCGACCCTGATCGCGGATGACCTCAAGCGCTGGGGACCGGTGGTCAAGGCCTCGGGCTTCACTTCGGAATGAGCCGACCGATCCCGCCGCACCGCCCGCTGGCCGTGCCGGGCGTGCATGGCTACACCAGCGCGAAGACCGTGCACGCCGGCGAGCCCATCGACTTTCACATCAGCAGCGACCGACCCTACCGCCTCACGGTGTGTCGCCTGGGTCACGACGCGGACAGCCGGCGCGACGACGTCGTGGTTGCGGACCTCGGCACCTCGGCCACTCAGGTGCAGCCGATCCACCCCGGCTCCTACGTGCATATCGACAAGGGCCTGCCCGCGGCGCTGCCGCTGCCCGGGCTGACGCTGGAATGCTGGGTCATGCCGTGGCGTTGCACCGGTGCGCGGCAAGCCCTGATCACGCAATACGATGCGCCGGCGCGCTGCGGCTTCGGGCTGTTCATCGAGGCCGATGGCGCCCTGGCGCTGTACCTTGGCGACGGCGGCGAACGACGCGATGCGGCCCTGCAGGTCGGGGGCCGTCTGGACGCACGGCGTTGGCAGCACGTGGCCGCGACCTGGGACGGCCATTCGGCGGCCCTGTGGATCGACGGCGGGTGCGCCGGCCGCTGGCCCTTGGCCGGCCCGGTGCGCCCGGGCCCCGCGCCGCTGCGCCTGGGCGCGGCCGGCGAGCCGCACGGGGCCGATGCGCTGGCCGATGTGGACCTGGCGCTGCCCGTGGTCTACGAGCGCGCCCTGTCGGCCGGCGAGATCGCCGCGCGCGCGACCCAGCGTGCACTTCGACTGCCGGCCGATCCTGCCGTTCGCGCCTGCTGGCCGCTGCGCGAGGGCCGCGGCGACCGCGTGGCCGACACCAGCGGCCACCAGCGCGGCGGCCGCATCGTCAATCACGGGACCTGGATGATCCGCGGCCCGGCCTTTGACGAGGATGCTGCCGAGGCCCAGGAACCTTTCGCCGCGCACGGCCAGCGCCAGGGGCTGCGCCTGGCCAGCGACGACCTCCATGACTGCCGCTGGGCGGCCACCCACAGCCTGAGCTTGCCGGCCGAAGCGCGCCCCGGGCTGCACGTGGCGCGGCTGCACTTCGATTGGGAGGGACGCGAGGCGGTCTACGACATCACGTTCCTCGTCAAGCGTCCGGCCCATGCGCGCCCGGCGCCGTTGCTGGTGCTGTGCGCGATGAGCAGTTGGCTGGCGTACGCCGCCACGCCCTTCGCGCGCAACCAGGTGGAAGACCCCGTGTGGCCGCGCCGCTCCACCGGACTGCCCAACAGCCATCCGCAAGCGCCCGCGTTCTGCAGCTACACCTACCATCACGCGGGGCAGCCCAGCTACTTCACCGGGCTGCACATGCCGTGGCCCAACGCCAGCCCGGCAGCGCTCTACGACCCTGCGGGCAGCGGCTTCGCGCAATGGACCCGGCTGGAGCGCCGTCTGCACGCCTGGCTCGAGCGCGAAGGCTACGAGTTCGACCTGCTGGCCGACCTCGACGTGCACGCCGACCCGGCGTTGCTCGCGGCCTATCGCACGGTCGTGGTCAACGGCCACAGCGAATACTGGTCGACGCCCGTGGTGGATGCCTTCGACGCCCTGCTGCGACGCGGCGGACAGGCCCTGGTGCTGTCGGGCAACACCATGTACCTGCGGGTCAGCTTCGACGAGGACATGGGCGTGATGGAGCAGCGCAAGAACGACGAGCGCGGCGCCGATGCGGCCGATGCCAAACTGCGGCCGCCAGCCGGGCCCTTCGGTGAGGAGTTCCACAGCCAGGACTGGGCACGTGGCGGGCAACTGCGCGCGGTCGGCCGCGCCGCCGCGAGCATCATCGGCCTGGAAACCGCAGGATGGGGCTTCGCCGATGCGGAGGACTTCGGCGTCTACCACGTGGCCGAGCCCGCCCATCCGCTCTTCAACCACCCTCACCCGCTGGGACTCGAACGCGGCCAGACCTTCGGCCATGCGCCGGGCGGCGGACTGCCGCGCGCCATCGGCCACGAGTGGGACCTGAGCACCGCGACGCTGCTTCGCATGACGCATCAAGCGCCGCCGGGCGCCACGCTGCCCACGCCGCCGGCCGGCCTGAGCGTGATCGCACAAGGTATCCGTCGCGTGCCCGGCGCAATGGACACCTACCTCGACTGGTACTCTCGCGTCACCGACTCGCTCGAAGGACTGTCCGCGGAAATGATCTACTGGGAGCGCCCCCAGGGCGGTCGCGTGTTCCACGCCGGGGCCGTCGGCGCCGCATGGATCGTCGGTCGCGATCCCGTGTTCGACAGGCTGTTGCGCAATGTGCTGCATCACTTCGGATCCGATCCCCGGTAGGTCTGTCTTCGTATCGACTTCCTTTTTTTGAATCCTGTTCAAGGCCTGCAGATGCAACCCCAGTCCCTTCCGGCAGGCCATGGCGAACTGCTGTGGTCGCCCTCGCCAGAGCAGGCCAGCGCGAGCCGCCTGCACCACTACCAGCAATGGCTCGCCGACGGCCGCGGCGTGCAGACCTCGAACTACGAGGACTTGTGGCGCTGGTCGATCGACGAACTCGAAGCCTTCTGGCAATCGATCTGCGACTACTTCGACGTGATCGCCGAAGGCGAACGCGAGCCGGCGCTTGCGAGGCGGCAGATGCCCGGTGCGCGCTGGTTCCCGAACCTGCGGCTGAACTACGCCGAGAACGTGATGCGCAACGCCACGACCAAGCGGCCCGCAATCCTCGCCCGGACCGAGAATGCGCCGCTGCGCGAGGTGAGTTGGGCCGAGCTGGAGCGAGACACTGCCGCGCTGGCGGCGCGCATGCGTGCCTGGGGCGTCGGTCCGGGCGACCGGGTGGCGGGCTACCTGCCGAATCGACCGGAAACGGTCGTGGCCTTTCTCGCCTGTGCCAGCATCGGCGCCATCTGGTCCGGCTGCGCGCCCGACATGGGCCCTTCGGTGGTGCTGGATCGCCTGCGGCAGATCGAGCCCTGCCTGTTGCTCGCGTCGGACAGCTACACCTATAGCGGCAAGCTGCACGACCGCGCTTCGCAGGTTGACGCATTGCTTGCGCAACTGCCCACCGTGCGGCGCGTGGTCCATGTGCCAGGGCCTCTGGCCGGCGAGCGAACGGTCGGCTGGCGCGATCGCGTGGACTGGGACGACGCGCTGGCCGAAGACGCGCCACCGCGCTATGAACGACTGCCCTTCGACCATCCCCTGTGGATCGTGTATTCGTCGGGCACGACCGGGCTGCCCAAGGCCATGGTCCACAGCCATGGCGGCATCGTGCTCACGCACCTGAAGACCATGGCGTTGCAACACGACCTGCGCGACGGCGACCGCCTGCTGTTCCTGGGCAGCACCGGATGGATCGTCTGGAACCTGCAGGTGGGCGCACTCCTCACGGGCGCGAGCATCGTGCTCTATGACGGCAACCCGGGCTGGCCGGAGGCCGGCGCGCTGTGGCGCTTCATCGACGCGCAGGGCGTCACGCTCTTCGGCTGCGGCGCGGCCTACCTGATCAACTGCATGAAGGACGGTCTGCGTCCACGAGAGCAGGTGTCGCTCGAAAAGCTGCGCGCCATCAACGCGACCGGCTCGCCCTTGCCCGTCGACGCCTATCGCTGGGTCTACGCCGCAGTGAAGCCAGACCTCTGGCTGGCCTCCATCAGCGGCGGCACCGACATCGCCTCCGGCTTCGTGGCTTGCGCGCCGACGTTGCCGGTGCATGCGGGCGAGATCCAGTGCCCGGAACTCGGCGTCGCGGCCTTCGCATTCGACGAGGCGGGGCAGCCGGTGGTCGACGAGGTCGGCGAACTCGTGATCACGCAGCCCATGCCCTCGATGCCAGTGCGCTTCTGGAACGACCCGGGCGACAAGCGTTACCTCGAAAGCTATTTCGACACCTTCCCCGGCGTCTGGCGCCATGGCGACTGGATTCGCTTCACGCCGCGTCGCAGCTCGGTCATCTACGGACGCTCCGACAGCACCATCAACCGCCACGGCATCCGCATGGGAACGGCCGAGATCTATCGCGTGGTCGAAGAGCTGCCCGAGGTGCGTGACAGCCTGGTGGTCGACCTCGAGTTCCTGGGCCGCCCGTCGTTCATGCCGCTGTTCGTCGTGCTCCAGCCTGGCGCGACCCTGGACGATGCGCTGAAGGAACGCATCTGCGCCCAGATCCGCACCAAGGCCTCCGCGCGCCATGTGCCAAACGAAGTGCTTCAGGTCGATGAGGTCCCGCGCACGCTCAGCGGCAAGAAAATGGAAGTGCCTGTGCGCAAACTGCTGCTCGGCGCGCCGGTGGAGAAGGTCGCCAGCCCCGACGCCATGCTGAATCCGGGCAGCCTTGGATTCTTTGTCGACTACGCGAAGCGGGTACCTGGCTAGCTGCGCCGTTGCTAGCGCTCCAGGAGGATGCGGAGCATGCGTTCCGGGTTCGCCAGGAAGTCGCGAGTGACCTTGAAATGCTCGGTGTCCTCGTAGATGATCTTCGCGACCCCGTCCTTGCTGCATTGGTAGATGCATGCATCGGGATAAGCCATGAGGATGGGCGAGTGAGTCGCGATGATGAACTGTGACGCATCGAGTACGAGGTCATGCATGCGAGACAACACCGCGAGTTGCCGCTGGGGCGATAGCGCAGCCTCGGGCTCGTCCAGTATGTAGAGGCCCTTCCCCCCGAAGCGCTCGGTCACCAGCGCCATGAAGGACTCGCCGTGCGACTGCTCATGCAGCGAGTGGCCGCCATAGGAGTCGATCGCGGGCGGTCCGAACGAAGGCTCGGCGTCGAGATTCTCGATTTCCGTGGCCACGTTGAAGAAGCTCTCCGCACGCAGGAAGTACCCGTCACGCGGTCGCTTGACGCCCTTGGACAGGCGAAGGTACTCGTGCAGTTCGGAGTGTGAGCGCCGGGTCTTGAATCGAAAGTTCTTGCTGCCTCCCTCGGCGTTGAAGCCAAGCGACACGGCAATCGCCTCGAGGAGTGTCGATTTGCCGCTCCCGTTCTCCCCCACGAAGAAAGTCACCTTGGGGTGAAGCTCGATACGGTCGAAAGTCCGCAGCGCCGGCAGGCAGAAGGGATAGCGATCGAACGACGGGACCCTGTCCCGCAACAGAGCGACTCGACTGACGTACTGAGTTGAAGTCATTGCTCCCACCGTAGCAGCCTGATTGAAAACCCTTATCTTACATAACCAAGCAAATAGTTACATTTGGATGTCAGATGCTGGTCAGGTGGCCAGGTCGGCAAATACGACAACAAGCAGAAAGGGTTCGAGATGACGCGTTGGGTGAAGTTGACTGGACTGGCAGTATGGATAGCCACAGTGGCAGGCTGCGGCGGCGGCGGCGGTGGTGGCGGTTCTTTTCCCGTCCTTCCGGCGGCAACGCTGACAACGACCGTTTCCGTCAATGGCACACCGGCCACCGCGGACGGCGCCGGCCAGTACGCCGTCAAGCCGGGCGACACAGTCGAGATCACCGCGAGTTCCGATTCGAACTGGAGTGGGACCAGCGCGCAGTCCGGCGCGGTGACGCTTCGCAGCCCCTCCGTCACTTCCACGAAGTGGGCCGCTCAACTGGTCAACACGCAGACCAGCCAGGGCACATACACGGTGACCGCCAAAGCGAGCGCCAATGCAGCTCTCACCAAGGACACGGTGTTGAAGCTCGCGGGCGGCGATGCGCGCAATGGCGACTACAAGGTCTTCGCCACCAATGGAACCCAGTTGACGCTCGCGCTGAATCTCGACACGCAGACCTACGACATGACCGACCCGACGGGCGCGGTGACGTCGGGCGCCTTCACCGCGGACGCGACCGAAAGCGGCACGTACGTCTTCAAGAACCCGCGCATCGGCGCAGCGGTCAACACGGCACGGTTCAGGATGACGACGGACACGGTCGTCGGCTCCTTCCCGTTCGCGACGCTTCCCTCGTCGACGACCTACGCGGTCCAGCCCTTCATCGCATCGCGCGCGCTCGTCACGCAGCAAAGTGCCCTCGACGGCACCTACAACCGCTTCGGCATCCAGGTCAACGCAAGCACTCGCAACTCGAACATCCGTCAGGCCCAGGTGACCAACGGCGGCACGGTCTTCCTGCTGTGCAACGAAGTCGGCATCCATGCGATTGCCAAATGCCCCAGCGGCTCGGTGCTGACCTACACCGTGAGCCCCGGCGCGAGCAGCACGAGCTGGAACATCGTCAACGTCGCGGACCCTACCGACAAGGGCGCCTTCTCGATCGCGATGGTCGCCGGCCAGAACGTTTACCTTTCGGCTGGCCTGAACACTGTGGGCGACAACGTTTTTCGGGTCGGGTTGCCCGAGACCAGCGCGTGGGCAAGCAGCACCGCGCGCGGCGCCGACACGAATGGCACATGGGGCACGCTCACGCTCGATGCGACCACCGGCGCCTCCAGCTTCCTCAAGCCCGATGGCTCCTCAGCCAGCGTAGGTTACGGCCTTGGCACCATGGGCTTGATCGGCCCGCTCGGGATGCGGGGGGCCGGCACTGCGCCCAACGCCTACTTTCTGATGCAAGGCAACAAGCTGTCGATGGTGGTCGGCGCGATCGGCAACAACGGCGGATATGTCCAGCTCGGGCTGGTGGACTGAAGGCGCTTCAGAATGGCCGAGCGCGGGCACTCATCCTGACGTGCGACCCGCCGTCCAGAATGGGTGACGCCCCACGCGATCGCTTGGCCGCCGCCTACGGTCACTGCCGCAGGCGCGGTCTTCAATGCGGTCAGGATGCCGCCACGGAGGTCGTGACGGACTCTTCGTCCGGATCGTCAACCGCCTGCGTGGCTCACAGTGGATCAATGATGGAAGGCATGGGATGGTTAGGCGTCTGGCTCGTGTTCGGTCTGTTGGCCGCGCAAGAGATCGGCGGGCTCGCGACGCAATCCGCGAGCGACCCCGCGATGGTGGTCTTCTATGGCGTGGCTGGGCTGTTCGGACTCGGGATGATGGTCTGGCGCTCAGTGCGCCGGAGCGAGCCTGCGCGTCTCTATCCACCCCTCTTGCTGAGCCTGGTGGCTCTGGGAGGTCTCGCCTTGCTCCTCTATGTGAGGAAGGTTCCGCCGGGATGGATCAACACCTTGGTCGCTGCCTCCGGCTTTCTCGCCTTCTCTGCCTGTGTCATCTCCGTTGGCGCGGTCATCGCATGGCGCCGGCGCGAGGCGGACAGCGATCGACGCACCAGGGAGACCCTGGCCTGGGAACGACGAAGCCTGCTTGAGCGAACATCATCGGGTCCAACTCAGCAGTTCATCGCCGAGCTCGAAAATCCTCCGATCGACGATGACGCCGACCTGCTGCCGCCGCGACCGCCGCGACGGTGAAGGACGCATTGCGTCAGGGTGCTGTTCAGCTTCCTTGAAGCTCCTGGAATGAAGTGGTGCCCGAGTGGTCGCGCGTGCACCAGTCGTCGATGAAGTCGCGGGCCTTTGAACACAGCGCCAGTTGGGCGCTCGGGAGATCCATGCGGGAGGTCGTCAACACGACCCGGCATCGGTGCACGCCATCGCAGAGCAAGTCCGCGTGACCCGAGTAGACCTGATCGGCGAGGGTGGTCTCGACGCGTACCAGCCATCCCCGGTATTCGAAGTCGGAATCCGGCGACAGCGGTCCGGGAAGCCTGCGTCTTGTGTCTTCCATCGTTTGTTCACTCGAAGGTGACGGTCTGTGCCGTCAGCACACCGTCGACGACCTGCGACCCGTGAATGTGCACCTTCACGCCGTTGCCCAGGTTCGCCGCAGTGCCGTTGGTGAACAGCACGCCGGGGCCGCCGGCGTCCACGGGCTGCCCCTTCACCCGGAAGTCGGAAGCGGACCTGAAGGCGCCCACGGTGCCGATCAGATCGAACGACGCCGGGCCGCCGGTACCCGGCGCGTGCCGGATCTTGAGCTTCGTGGCCTTGAGGACGCCGCCCGACACTGTGCCGCCGACTTCCACCTTCACGCCATTGCCGAGCGCACGGGGCTGCCCGCCGGTGACCTGCGCGGAAGTCGCATCGACAGGGAATCCGAGCACTCGCAACGAACCCTGTCCCGCGTAGTCCGTGATGATTCCTGCGAACTGCGCCGTCGTGCCGTCTGCGGTCGGCAAGGGGTACCACCACTCCACCTGCACGGCGGCAAGCCGGCCGGCGGAGACGATGTTTGCGCGCACACGCACAATGGTTCCATTGGCGAGCGGCCGGCCGTCCGGGCTGCCGCTCATCGCCGCGACGCTGTAGTCGACCACCACGCCGCCGAGCGTGAAGGTGTGCGCCGAGGCGTCGAGGTTCTGCACCGTGCCCGAAAGAATCGGCGTGGAAGGGTCGCGCTGCTCCACGCGCGTCGCTCGCAGCACCCCCGGCGACGCCGGCAATCCCCACACCTGCAAGGTGCGTCCCGCCGGAATCGCGGCCAGGCCGGATGCATCCGCCCACACCGTGGCCTCGTCGGTCGTGACCGTCGTGCCGAAGATGACGAAGCTGCCCTGCGACAGGTCGACCTGTCCCGCGGTGCCGCGGAGGTCGGCGGCGGATTCGACCCGTCGTGCGATGCCGCTCGTGAAGTCCGCGTTCACGGGTCCGGTGACTTTCGCGGTCATGCCCAGTTGCAATCCGGCGGGCGCGTCCTGGATGTTGCCGACGGCGCTTGTCGTGTCGTAGCGCAGACCGTTGACGATGACGCTTCCGGCGCCATCGACCGCGCCGACGCCGGTGGCGTCGGCGGTGCTCACGCCGGTGCCTCCCGAGCCCACACCCGACGCGTCGTCCCCGCCCGCGGTGGTGGTCGAGCTCCCGTCATCGGCGGCAATACCGCCAATGCCGCCGCTGCCACCACTGCCCCCGTTCACGCTGTTCGCAGCAGTCGCGCCGCCCGGGCTTGCACCGCCGACAGGGACGGCCGCTGCGAGCGTCCCCGCTGCAGTTCCGACGACCGGTGCGAACGCGCCGCCGCCACCGCCACCACCTCCGCAGGACAGGAGCAAGGCGGTCCCTAGCGACAGAAGCGCAGTGCGCATCAGGTTTCCGATCATTCACTTCTCCCTGATAACTTGCTGGACGACGCCGGCGCGACCGTTCTTTCGGCCCTGGCCTTGGGTTCCGCGTCTTCGTAGTAGGTATAGATGCCAACGCGGATGCGGCCCGAAGCCTTCTCGTCGGCGGCCTCGTAGGCGTGTCTCATCTCGCGCGACAACTCGTCGTGAAGGCCACCCCAGCGCTCCCGCGCAAGTCGGTGAATGCGCTCGCATTCCTCGAGCGACAGGCCGGCCGCGAACACCGATCGCTCCAGAAGAGGCGGCTTCGGCCCCATGGTGTTCGAGACGCCCGCCAAAAGGTGATCACGCGCGTTGTCGCCCAGGAACGAAAGCATCCCCTTGAGGTCGCTCGCCGGCACGAAGCCGGCCACGGCAAGTTCGGCCGTGCCATCGACTTCGGTCGCCATGCGAAGGCGCACCAGTTCATCGAGGATGGCCCGGTGGTGTACGTTGCCTCGGCTGGCGCGTCGCGCGACGGCCTCGAAGGACGGCACGGATTCCTGTTCGGACACGATCGGCAACGAGCGATGGGCCGGGTTGTCCGCGAACATCTGGAGCCACAAGGTCAAGGTCTTGGCTTCTGCCGACATCTCCGTGTGCGGCAGCGAAGCCACGCCTTCGCGCACTTTCGTGGTCACGACCTTGCGGTTCAGTCCGGTGGTCACCGACAACTGGCTGATGTTGGGTTCGGTGCCCTTGTCGAGCCACGCACGACGTGCCTCATCCAGCAGGATGTCACGGAGCAAATCCTCCAGTTGCGCGTGCTTGACGCCGAACGCCAGCGCGAGCCTCACCAGGGGACGCAACACGCGATCGCAAGCCCCGATGACCCACACCAGCTGACCTTCCCTGCCCAGCGCCATGCTTTGACGGAGCGATGGCTGGCCACGGTCGTGCTTGGCGTTCTTCGATCTGGGGTGGTTCGTTGCCATTGGGTCTGTTTGCGAACGCTGCAGTCCGGAAGCGCCGCGCGGTCGCATGAAAGTCGGCTCCTGAAGACGGTCCATTAACCACCGGTTACCAGCGGGACAGCGCTTTCAGCCCCTGTCTTACATGCTCTCCGCAGCCACTATAAGACAAGAGCGTTACTGATGTGAAAGTTTCACATGTGTTTGAGGAGAATGCGATGGCTACCCCCACCAACCCTTGTCTGGTCCTGGGCACATCGACGCGAGGTATTGCCTTCGGAACGCTGATCGACCTTGCAAGGCTGCAGGTGGGCGCTCCGTCTGCCGAGATCTGCGACGCGTGCAACACGATCAACATGGGGTCCGCTCGCCATTGCAAATGCTGCTCGCGCCAGCTCCCGGCGTTCTACGGGACCACCGGCGACAACGTGAAAGGCCCTGCCTTGCGCAACGCGGTGTTTCCATGGCGCCTGCGGGAGACGCCGGACCGGGCGTCCGCCATGGACTTCGTGGCCTTCGCGGTGGTGATCAACCTGCTCGTGGTGATCACCGCCTCCATACCGATTCCGTGAGTCCCACGCCTCGCCTCATTGCCATGACGAAGTTCTGCGAGTCCTGCCACACCGCCAACAGAGATCCCGCAAGGTATTGCCGGGGATGCGCGGGAAGATTCACCGGCATTCGCACGGCAGCGAATGTCCCCGCGGGGCCCCTGCCTGAAGGGAGGGTTCAGAGACCCGCGAGGATGCCCAGGGTGCCGCGGCCCGCGCCCACGACGGCGCCCGCACGAATGCCTGCTGCAATGGCGAACAACCCGTTCGTCGTTGTGCGCACCACCGAAAAGCGAGAGATCGCCAGGAAGCCGATGCTCCCCGGTGCACTCGACCTGCCCGTCATGCTCCTCCTGACGGTGGTCTTCCTGTTGATCGCGGCGTTCGTGTTCTGGTACTGGAACCGCACGATGGAGCGCGGTCCGGCGCCCGCTCTCGAGCCGGTGGCGATCCGTGGGCAACCCTCCAAGGTGCAGGCTGCGTCCACGCCGGATCCGCACATGGAACCGCGAGCACCCGCAGCGCCGGCCGCGCCGGCCGAGGTCGAGGCGATCGATCAACCTGCCGAGCCTCTGGCCGCGGAGGCACGAACCACGGAGCCACAGGTCGCCGATGCCCAGGCCGCAGAATGGGCGGAGCAATCCCCGCGGGCACCACAGCCGGTCCAGCAGGCCGAGGCAGTTCCTCCCATCGAAGACGCACGGGTTCCTCCGGCACCGACACCAAGAGCGACGACAGCATCGCAATGGGCTGGTGCAGGCACACTGCAGCGCGACCGGGGCGCGGCGAGGACTGTCAGCGTGCCGCGCGCCATCGCAGGTGGCCGCCAAAAAGCGGCACCGCCCGTCGTCGCCGAGGTCCAGCGTTCGACTCGAACGGAGCAGCCAAGGGCCGACAGCCCCGCGTCGGTAGCGCGCCCGACCGGGCCGGCTCTCGTCGGCAGCGCGACGAGTGTCGCGACCCATTGCGATCGCTACAACCCCTTCGGTGAAGCCCCCTGTTTCAGCACGCCGATCCGAGGGGCGCAAGCGGCGAACTCTCCAAGCGGGGTTGCCCCGGGCGCATCGATCGGTCAAGCCGCGACTGGGATCGCGATATCCAAGGGCTCGGCGCCGGTCGGAGGTTCGGCGATCGCCAGCAGCGCACCCGACCCGGGGGGTAGCACGAATGCGGGCAATGGATCAGTCGGCGGTGCCGCAGCAGGTGTTGCAAGCGGCGCTGCTGCCGGTTCCGCCAGCGCAGGTACAAGCAGCGGAGCGGGCGCAGGAGCCGGTGCTGGTGGAGGCGGCGCAGGAGCCGGTGCTGGTGGAGGCGGCGCAGGAGCCGGTGCTGGTGGAGGCGGCGCAGGAGCCGGTGCTGGCGGAGGCGGCGCAGGAGCCGGTGCTGGTGGAGGCGGCGCAGGAGCCGGTGCTGGTGGAGGCGGCGCAGGAGCCGGTGCTGGCGGCGGCGGTGCAGGAGCCGGTGCTGGTGGCGGCGGCGCAGGAGCCGGTGCTGGTGCCGGCGGCGGACCTGGTGGCGGCGGCGGACCTGGTGGCGGCGGCGGACCTGGCGGTGGCGGCGGACCTGGCGGTGGCGGCGGACCTGGCGGTGGCGGCGGACCTGGCGGCGGCGGCGGACCTGGCGGTGGCGGCGGACCTGGCGGTGGCGGCGGACCTGGCGGTGGCGGCGGACCTGGCGGTGGCGGCGGACCTGGCGGCGGCGGCGGACCTGGCGGCGGCGGCGGACCTGGCGGCGGTGGCGGACCTGGCGGTGGCGGACCTGGCGGCGGCGGCGGACCTGGCGGCGGCGGAGGTGGCCCCGGTGGCGGCGGTGGACCCGGCGGCGGCGGAGGTGGCCCCGGTGGCGGCGGTGGACCTGGTGGCGGCGGTCCCGGCCGCTGACCGGCCGCGCGACTCTTCTTGCGGACTCTTTCAACTCATCAAAAGACGATCATGTTTCCACCTCAGCCCGACACAAGCTCGCCAAGCTGGCCGTACCTCGTCGCCCTTCACACGAAAACGCTTCCCGATCCCTGCTGCCTCACCTTCTCGCAGCGCACGCTCAAGCGTTCGATGGACATCCTCGGCGCGTTGATGTTCTTCGTGTTGCTCGGGCCGCTTTACCTGTTCATCGCCGCGGCCGTGCGCATCGGAATGGGGGGTCCGGTGCACTATTGGCAGACTCGCCTGGGTCAGGGCGGCCGCGCCTTTCGCTGCTACAAATTTCGCTCGATGGTCAGGGGCTCGGATGACGTCCTTGCGCGGCATTTGCAGAGCGATCCGGCGGCGCGAAGTCGATGGGAAGAGTTCCAGAAGCTGGACGACGATCCACGCGTCACGCGCGTGGGGCGGGTGATCAGAAGACTGAGCCTCGACGAACTGCCACAGTTCTTCAACGTGCTGAAGGGCGACATGAGCCTGGTTGGTCCTCGTCCCTGCATGGTTCGCCAGCGCAGCATGTACGGCCCCGGATGGGTCTACTACTGCCACATGCGGCCCGGCATCACAGGCCTGTGGCAAGTGAGCGGCCGGAACCGACTGCCCTATGCGGCCCGGGTCGCCCTCGATGCGCGGTACGTGTCCGAGTGGTCGTTGCTGCTGGACGTCAAGATCATCGCGCGCACCTTCTGGGTGGTCCTGACCGGCGACGGGTCGTCCTGATCGGGTCAGCGCCTCGGGTCATGCATAGGCATTGGTTGTCGAGCCGACCTTGGCGAGACCGGGCGGATTTCTCTTCGTCAGTTTCTCCAACGCCTTGCGCAATCGGGGTGCGGCGAAGTCGATGAAACAACGGGACTTGGCCGGCAGCCTGCCCTGCCCTGCATGCACCAGGCCCACAGGCACAGGATTGGGGTCGAACTGCCGCAGTATCACGATGGGTGCAGCGATCACCAACTCACCCCTGGGTTTGCTGAACTCCCCCGCCGCGGCCCGCTTGGCAGGCCATCCAGTTCGAAGCGGGCTGCCAGACTTTCCGGAAGCCGGTGGACCCGTTGCGTGGGCGCGACCTCGAGGCGCGTAATCTCGGCCGTTACGACTGACTTCCGAGTCCAAACCATGAAGCGAGAAATCATCCGCGTCGAGCCGCTGTCCACCTACCTGGAGAACTGGAAGGCGCCAACTTCCGTCGTCACTCGGCATGGAGACACGGTCTACGTGTCGGGCCTGCCGCCCTTCGATCCGGCGACCGGCCAGGTCATCGATGCGCCGATCGAGCGGCAGACCGAGATCGTGCTGGAGCAGATGAAGCTGTGCCTGGAAACCGCGGGCTCATCGCTGGAGCTCGTGCTCAAGTGCAACGTGTACTGCACCTCGATCGAACACTTCGCGACGGTGAACGAGATCTACAGGCGTTTCTTTCCGAAGGACCCGCCGGCGCGAATCTTCGTGAACGTGCCCGCCTGGCCGGGCCGTTTCGACATCGAGATCGATTGCATCGCGGCAGTCTCGGCGTCCGGCCAGGCGTGACAACAGCGGCGCCGGCAGGCGTCAATGGAAGAACAACGCGATCAGGATGATGATGGGGATGGGTACCCCGAGGAAGAGAAGCAAGAGTGAGCGCATGAGGGTTCTCCTTGAGTTTGATTGAATGAATCAGAGGTCCCGACGCCGACCGCCGTAGGTCGCTGCAAAGCTCGCCACGAAGGCGCCGATCAGCATCGAAACGACGAGCCAAAGGGAGGCATAGGCCGAGGCCTTGCGCGCCGCATCTGCCGCCTCCTGCGCCTTCGTCTTCGCGTCGTTGAGCGCCGCCTGCGCCTTGGCGTAGGTGTCGTTCACGCGCTTCTCGGCGTCCTGCTGGCTCATGCCTGTGCGCTGCGCCACGACGCGCGCCACGTAGGTCGTGTCGGCGGCCGGCAATGCACCGGTGCGAATGCCATTCATGAAGATGCGGCTCACTTCAGCCGTGGTCGCCGCGTTGCTGCGCTCGGGGGTGCCGGACGTGTCAGCCGGTGCGCCCGGTGCCGCTGCGGCGGTGCCGTCGTTCGGGGCCGGAGAGCCTGTGGCAGCGCCGGCGTCGCGACGGAACAATGAGTCGATGAAATAGCCGACCGGGCCGCCTGACGAGTCACTGGCGGAGGCTCCTGCAGCGCCTGCAGCGCCAGCGGCGGTGCCTGCGGCAGCCGTCGCCGCACCGCCCGCAGCCGTCGCGCCCGCCTGGGCACCGGCGCCAACGATCGACCCAACGGCCGAGGCCAGGAGCGCGGCGCTCAACAGCGTTGCGACAGCCCACGCCAGGAAACCATGCGCGGTGTCACGGAAGTACACCTCGTCGGTGTGCGCGCCCGCCCATTTGGTGCGAAGCCGGCCAGCGAGATAACCGCCCATGCCCGATGCCGCAATCTGGGTGAACGAAAGCCAGAGGATGGAAGCGAAACCGAGAGCGGCCGCGCTGGCACCCCGGGACGCCCAAGGACTGGCTGCCGAGAGTCCAAGGCCAGTACCGAGCAGGAGAAGAACCAGCGACAAGGCCGCGGCCCCGGCCGCCCCCGCGAAGATGGCGCCCCATGAGACGCCACTGCCGCTGCTGACGGCCACATCGCGCGTGGACAGATCCGTCACGCGGGCAACGCCGGGCGGCGATAGGGAGGGATTTGCGCTGTAGGTGTCCATGGCTGCTCCTAGTTCGTGAAGGCTGCAATGTTTCATTTCGGTGCGCACGCTTTTGGTCATCCACTCGCCACTCGTCGAGTAGGCGACGGGCTTGCATGGGGGAGCGACGCTCGGGTGCATTCGCGTGCGCGGATGAGGCCGCGACTGACAAGGCGACCCTGCGAACGAGTGCAAGGTGCGGAGCCTGAGCAGGTGCCCTCTATCGCAGTGATCCTACGAACGATGCCCCAGAAGAGATCCCATGGTTGACGATGCCGAGCACAACAAAGACCGCCCACAGACAGACCCCTGCGTCCGCGTCCGCGGCGCGCGCGAACACAACCTGAAGAATGTGGACGTCGACTTGCCGCGCGATGCACTGGTCGTGTTCAGCGGCGTTTCCGGCTCGGGCAAGTCCTCGCTGGCCTTCGGCACGCTCTACGCCGAGGCGCAGCGGCGCTACCTCGAATCGGTCGCGCCCTATGCACGCCGTCTCATCGACCAGGCCGGCGTGCCCGAATTCGATTCGATCACAGGCCTGCCGCCCGCCGTGGCCTTGCAGCAGCAGCGGGGCACGCCCAGCGCGCGTTCCTCGGTTGGGAGCGTGACGACGATTTCGAGTTCGTTGCGCATGCTCTATTCGCGCGCCGGCACCTACCCGGCGCGCCAGCCGATGCTGTACGCCGAAGACTTCTCTCCCAACACCGTGCAGGGCGCGTGCCCCACGTGCCACGGGCTGGGGCGCACCTACGAAGTGACGGAACGAACGATGGTTCCGGACGATTCGCTGACGATTCGCGAACGCGCCATCGCTGCCTGGCCGCCCGCGTGGCATGGGCAGAACCTGCGCGACATCCTCGTGACGCTCGGCCATGACGTCGACACGCCGTGGCGCGACCTGCCGAAGAAGGTGCGCGACTGGATCCTCTTCACGGACGAGCAGCCGACGGTGCCCGTGTACGCGGGGTTCACGCCCGCAGAGACCCAAGCCGCACTGCGCAGCAAGATGGAACCGAGCTACCAGGGAACGTTCACGGGCGCCCGCAAGTACGTCCTGCACACCTTCGCAACCACACAGAGCGACCTCATGAAAAAGCGCGTCGCCCGGTTCATGGAGCCGAGCGCATGCCCCACCTGCAAGGGACGCCGGCTGAAGCGCGAGGCCTTGTCGGTGACTTTCGCGGGGCATGACATCGGCACGTTGTCGCAACTGCCGCTCTCGGAACTGGCCGAGGTACTGGCACCGGCGGCGGGTGGATCGTTTTCCGGGAAGCCCGATGCCAACGTGCTCAGCCGCGATGCAGCCAGGCGTGCCACGGCAAAGCGCGTAGCCGCTGGCGGGTCGGCGCATCTTGCGGCCCCGGACGTTCGGCACACGCCGGCACTCTCGGAAGAAAAGCGCATTGCTGCACAGCGCATCGCCCATGACGTACTCCAGCGCGTCACGACCCTGCTGGAACTCGGGCTCGGCTATCTGTCGCTCGACCGCCTCACGCCCACGCTATCGCCTGGCGAACAGCAACGGATGCGACTGGCCACCCAGATCCGCTCGAATCTGTTCGGGGTCGTCTACGTCCTCGACGAACCCTCCGCCGGCCTGCACCCCGCAGACAGCGAGGCCCTGCTGACTGCGCTGGACCGGCTCAAGGCGGCCGGCAATTCGCTCTTCGTCGTCGAGCACGACCTCGACCTCATGCGGCGTGCCGACTGGCTCGTCGATGTCGGCCCCGACGCGGGCGAAAAGGGAGGCCAGGTACTCTTCAGCGGCCCACCGGCCGGACTTCGAGCCGTCAAGGCCTCGCATACCGCGCGCTATCTGTTCGACACGGCGCCCCTGCCGCCCCGCACGCCGCGCGAGCCCGCGGGCTGGCTCGCCCTCGCGCAAGTCAGCTGCAACAACCTGACCCGACTCGACATCGAGTTTCCGCTCGGCGTGCTCACCGCCGTCACCGGGGTCTCGGGCTCCGGCAAATCCAGCCTGGTCACGCGGGCCTTGACGGAACTCGTCGCCGCGCACCTCGGCCACGAGGCCCCACAGGACGAGGAAGACCGCATCGAGGCCGCGGCGCAAGACCGCGTGACGGGCCACATCGCGCGTGGCGCGGAATCGCTGCGCAGGCTCGTGCATGTCGACCAGAAGCCGATCGGCCGTACACCGCGGTCCAATCTCGCCACCTACACCGGCCTGTTCGATCATGTGCGCAAGTTGTTCGCCGCCACGCCCGCGGCCAAGGCGCGGCGCTTCGATGCAGGCCGCTTCTCCTTCAACGTGGCCAAGGGGCGGTGCGAGACCTGCGAGGGCGAGGGCTTCGTCAGCGTGGAGTTGCTATTCATGCCCAGCGTCTACGCGCCCTGCCCGACTTGCCATGGCGCACGCTACAACGAGAAGACACTCGCCATCACCTGGCGGGGTCAAAGCATCGCCGACATTCTCCGCATGACCGTCGACGAAGCCGTCGGATTCTTCGTCGACGAGCCCGCGGTGGAACGTCCGCTGATGCTCTTGCAGGCCATCGGACTTGGCTACCTGCGGCTGGGCCAGCCCGCCACGGAGCTTTCGGGCGGCGAGGCCCAGCGCATCAAGCTCGCGACCGAGCTGCAGCGCGCGCAACGGGGCAACGGTCTCTACGTGCTCGACGAACCGACGACGGGACTCCACCCCTCCGACGTCGACAAGCTGATGCTGCAACTCGACAGCCTGGTCGCTGCGGGCAACACGGTGATCGTGGTGGAGCACGACATGCGGGTCGTGGCCGCGTGCGATTGGGTGATCGACATGGGGCCCGGCGCAGGCCAGGAAGGCGGCCGGGTCGTGGTGGCCGGAGCGCCTGCAGAGGTGGCCGCTTCGGCGGGCAGCCTCACGGCGCGGTACCTCGCGCCGGTGCTGCACGGTCGGTCGCAGAAGCGCTAGCCGGTCGCTCGACGACCGCGCGGCACCGCGAGCGTTCATGCTCGACACGTCCCACGAATCACTCTAGATTTGTCGAATGGCCGACCGCGACAATTCCGCCGATCCTCTCGAGAGGTACTGGAGCAAGCGCGACTTCGCGATCACGTCCGAGCCGCGCGGAGAGCGCAAGGCCGGCAAATCGCGGGCCCTGTCCTTCGTGATCCAGAAGCATGCGGCCAGCCGCCTGCACTACGACTTCCGCCTCGAGCTCGACGGCGTGCTGCTGTCATGGGCACTGCCCAAAGGTCCGAGCTTCGACCCCAGCGAGAAGCGGATGGCCATCCACGTGGAAGACCATCCCCTGTCGTACGGTTCCTTCGAAGGGACGATTCCGCCGAAGCAATACGGCGCCGGCACCGTCATCGTCTGGGACAACGGGACGTGGGAGCCCGTCGGCGATCCTCGCGATGGTCTCGCCAAGGGCAAGCTGCTCTTTCACCTGCACGGCCAGAAGCTGGCGGGCCTGTGGGAGCTCGTCAAGATCGCGAAGGGCGGCGAGAGGCAGGAGCCGTGGATCCTGTTCAAGAAGCGCGACGGGTTCGCGCGGCCGAAAGCCGAGTACGACGTCGTCTCCGCCCTGCCCGACAGCGTGATTGCCAAGCCGCTGAAGAAGGCCTCCGCAAGTGCGGAAGCGATCTCGACCTCTCGCAAGCCACGGCGGAAGGTGCAGGCCGACAAGGGGCTGCCGGGCGCCGTCACGGCCCCTCTGCCCGCGAAGATGGACCCGCAGCTCGCCACGCTGGCCACCGGGGTACCGGCGTCGGGCGACTGGATCTACGAGATCAAGTTCGACGGCTATCGCCTGATGACGCGGATCCAGGACGGAAAGGCGACGCTGGTGACCCGGGGCGGCCACGACTGGTCGGCGAAGATGCCGACGCTCGCGCGCGAACTGGAGCAGCTCGGCGTTCGATCCGCCTGGCTCGATGGCGAGATCGTGGTGCTCGACGAAAAGGGCCTGCCGAAATTCAATGCCCTTCAGAACGCGTTCGACCGCAAGGCGAGCACGGAGCAGATCGTCTACTTTCTGTTCGACCTTCCCTATTTCGAAGGCTACGACCTGCGGGAGGCGCCCCTGGGTGCGCGCCGGCAACTCCTCGAGGAATTCCTCAAGGAGCGCGGCACCGATCGGATTCGCTTCAGCGCGGCCTTCGACGCCGATCCGGCGTCGATCCTGGCTTCCGCACAGCGCATCGGTCTGGAAGGCGTGATCGCCAAGCGCACCGACGCGCCCTACGCCTCGCGCCGCACCGAGGCATGGTTGAAGCTGAAGTGCCAGTTGCGCCAGGAGTTCGTGATCGCCGGCTACACCGATCGGGCGGGTTCACCGTCGCAGATCGGGAGCCTGCTGCTCGGCGTGCATGCGCCCAACGGCGACCTCGTCTCGGTGGGAAGCGTCGGTACCGGATGGGACGCCAAGGAAGCCGCATCGCTGAAGAAGCGGCTCTCGAAAATCGAAGCCGACAGGGCGCCGTTCGCCGCGGGCGTGGCGAAGCCCGGTCGCTGGTCGAAGCGTGCAGCCGGCAGCGAACGGTGGGTGGTGCCGAGCCAGGTGGCCGAGGTCGCCTTCTCGGACTGGACGCCGGATGAACAGATCCGGCACGCGTCGTACGTCGCGCTGCGCATCGACAAGCCCGCAGGCGCCATCGTGCGCGAGACCGCCACGCAGATCGGCGCCGGGCCGATCAAGACGGCGGGCAAGTCAGCCGTCGGCGGGATCAAGGTCAGCAACGCCGACCGGGTGATCGATCCCGGCTCAGGGCTGACGAAGCTGGACCTCGTGCGCTATTACGAGTCGATCGCGGAATGGATGCTTCCGCACCTCAAGGGACGGCCCTGTTCGCTGGTGCGTGGACCGTCGGGCATTCAGGGCCAACTGTTCTTCCAGAAGCATGACGAGAAGATCAGCATCCCGGGCATCAAGGAACTCGACCCGGCACTCTGGCCGGGGCATGGCGCCCTGCTGGAAGTCGGGTCGGCGCAGGCGATGGCCAGCGCTGCGCAGATGAACGTGATCGAGTTCCACACCTGGAACTCGACGGCAAAGGCCATCGACAAGCCCGATCGCATGATCTTCGACCTCGATCCGGGCGAAGGCACCTCCTGGCAGCACGTGCAGGATGCCGCCGTGCTGGTGCGCGCGCTGCTGTCCGAGCTCGGCCTCGAAGCGTGGCTGAAGACGAGCGGCGGCAAGGGGCTGCACGTGGTCGTTCCACTCGCGCCCCGTTTCGACTACGAGACCGTCAAGGGTTTCTCGCAGGCGATCGTGCAGCATCTGGCGCGGGCCATTCCGACCCGCTTCGTCGCGAAGAGCGGGCCTTCGAACCGGATGGGAAAGCTGTTCGTCGACTATCTTCGCAACGGGCACGGTGCCACGACCGCGGCTGCTTTCTCGGCACGGGCTCGTGCCGGCCTCGGTGTGTCGATGCCGGTGTCGTGGGACGACCTGGGCAAGCTCAAGAGCGGCAGCCAGTGGACGATCGCAACCGCGCGCGAGCACCTGTCCTTCCAGATGGAAGATCCGTGGAAAGGCTACTGGGCGAAAAAGCAGAGCCTGAACGCCGCGATGAAGGTCCTCGGCTTTTCGGCGCGCCGGCCCGGCTGACCTCGCTCCACACGATGAGGATCGCCACCTACAACATCAACGATGTGCGCAAGCGCATCGGGCCCCTGCGTGCGTGGCTCGATGTCACGGCCGCGGATGTGGTGTGCCTGCAGGAACTCAAGTGCACCGAGGCCGAGTTCCCCTTCGATGCGATCCGGGAGATGGGCTATGAGGCGTTGGTCCACGGCCAGAAAAGCTGGAACGGAGTCGCCATTCTGGGCAAGGGCGTGGCACCCATCGAGATCCGCCGACGTCTGCCCGGCGGACCTGATGACCGACAGGCGCGATACCTGGAAGCTGCCGTGCACGGCCTGGTGATCGCCTCCCTGTACATGCCGAACGGCAACCCCCAGCCCGGCCCCAAGTTCGACTACAAGCTCGATTGGTTCGACAGGTTCGACCGGCACGCCGGCTCGCTGCTTTCCTCGGGGCATCCGGTCGTGCTCGCCGGCGACTACAACGTGGTGCCGACGGACGCCGACATCTATGCCACCCGATCTTTCAAGGACAACGCACTGTTGCAGCCGGCACCGAGAGCGGCATACCAGCAACTCCTCGATGCTGGCTGGGTCGACGCATTGCAGCGCCAGTTCCCGACAAAGCCGGCCTACACGTTCTGGAGCTACCTTCGCAACCGATGGCCGCGCGACGCCGGCATGCGCATCGACCATCTGCTGTTGAGCCCGTCTGCGAGCCGACGGATGCGGCTGGCCGGTGTCGATCGCGCGGTGCGCGGACTGGAAGGCGCGAGCGACCATGCGCCGGCGTGGGTCGAATTGGAATGACGGACGCGCCAAGCGAGCGTCCGCGCGGCGAATCGATCAATGCTTGAAACCAGACTCTCGTTGCGCGCGAACTGCCAATACAAAAACCGTATCGATTTCGGCCAGGTAGCGATACAACGCGACACAGCCCCGCACGCCCTTGCCGATCACCAATTCCCGTTTGCCCTCTTTGACCGGCCTGCCGATTCGAGGACTGTGGGCGAGGACCTGGATAGCCTCGATGACTTCTTCGACACGCTTCGCGATGTCCACCGCGTCGAACTGCGTCATGTGCTCCAGGAAGCGGTCAAGATCATCAAGAACTTCGGGCGCAAGCTCGACTCGAGCCATGACCCGATCAAGGCGCCGGCTGTCGGGCTGTGGGCCGACGCGCTTTCTTGCCGCTCGCTCGGGCCTGCAAGTATTCCTTCGCGTCCGACCAGGCCACCGATTTGCCGGTCCGCTTCAATGCGACCCACCGCTCGTCGGCAATTCGATGCAACTCGTGATCCGTCTCGACGCGCTCCACCGTCTCGGACAGCGCATCCAGGATAAAGGCGTGTGAGGACTTTCCGGCTCGGTCGGCAGCAGCGGCGATGCGCGCCTTCAGGGCATCGTCCATCCGGATCGTGGTCGTGGACATGGGCTTCCTGGATCTAGTGAGTGTCTTGACCGGAATGTAGCACATTTGTGTCACAGCCACATCGCCATCCGCAGCCCACCCACTCGCTGCCCTCACACGCCCATCAGAATGCCCGCCCACAATTGTTTCCGCCACAGAAAAACCGCGGTTCAAAGGACTACGGGTTTTCACCAGGTTTTCCCCGCAAACTTCGTCCCACAGGCCAGCCGACAAGCTGATCTGGGTGAACAGGGCACCGAGCGAGGTGGCCGCCAAGACGGCGGTGACCCACCCAAGACCGGTTCGACTTCGTCCAAATCATTTGAAGGAAATCACCATGAACACCGCATCCAAGCTTCTCTCCGGTTTCGCCCTCGCGATCATTGCTGCGGCCGGCGTCCACGCCGAAACCTATGACGGCGTCCACGCGCCGGTGTCGGCCAACAACCGTGCGGACATCAAGTCGCAAGCCGTCGTCGCGGCTCGCAGCGAAAACCCGTACGCGGAAGGCGCTTCGGCCGGCGTGCCGCAGGTGACCGCCAGCGTGGTCGATCGCTCCAGCGTGCGTTCGCAAGCCGTCGTGGCGGCCCACAGTGCGGACCCGTATGCGGAAGGCGCCTCGGCAACAGTCGCTCCGATCCTGGCCAGCACGGTCGACCGCGCGAGCGTTCGCGCCGAAGCGCGCGCAGCGGCCCGCAGCAACGAGCTCGCGCTCTGAGGCAAACCGGGCGCGTTCGCTAGCGCTCGACCCGCCGTAGCAGCGCCAGCACATCATCGAGCGCAACGGGCTTGACGACGTGATGGTCGAAGCCCGCGTCGCGCGTGCGCTCGCGGTCGTGCTTCTGGCCCCAGCCGGTCTGCGCGACGACGAGGGGACGAAAACCCCAGTCCGTCGCGCGCAGGCGCCGGCAGACCTCGAATCCGTCCATCTTCGGCATGCCAAGGTCCAGCAGCACGACCTCCGGCCGCACGGATTCGGCCAGGCGCAACGCCTGCTCGCCGTCGTAGGCGACATCGACCGCGTGGCCCTCGGCGCGCAAGGCCTCGGCGAGGCTGTCGGCCGCATCCTGAAGGTCGTCGACGATCAGCACACGGCGTGCGTCCTGGCGCACCACCGGTACGGTTTCCGAAGGACTTGAAGGCGGCGGCGCCCGACGCGCGGCCAGCAGCGGCAGCCGCACCTCGAAGCTGCTGCCCCGGCCCAGGCCTTCGCTGCGCACGAGGATGCTGCCACCGTGCATCTCGACCAGGCCCTTGGCCAGCGCAAGCCCGATGCCTTGGCCGCCCTGCGAGCGGTTGGAAGCCGATTCCACCTGGCCGAACATCTCGAAGATCTGCGGCATGTGCTGCGTCTCGATGCCGATGCCGTTGTCCGTGATCGTCACCACCGCCTGCGCGCCCTCACGCACGCAAGCCAGCGACAAGGTGCCGTGCGGCGGTGTGTACTTGGCCGCGTTGATCAGGATGTTCGAGAAGATCTGTGCGAGCCGCGTCAGGTCGCCTTCCAGTTCGAGCGCCTGCCCAGGCATCGAAACGTTCAGGGTGTGATGAGCAGCCTCGACGTGCGGCGCCGCGATCTCCATCGCGTGCTCGATCGCCGTCGCGAGGTCGAGGACCTTGGGACGCAGGCGAAGCTGGCCGCGGCTGAGCCTGGACGCGTCGAGCAGGTCATCGAGCAGATGGGTCATCTGCTTGACCTGGCGCGCGATGATGTCCTGGCACCAGGCGGCTTTCGGCGCGGCCGGGCCGGATCGGCGCAGCACCTCGAGCGCATTGGCGATCGCCGCCAACGGATTGCGCAATTCGTGGGCCAGCACGGCAATGAAGCGGTCCTTCTTGCGGTCCGCCTCGCGCAGCAGCACTTCGGATTGCTTGCGCTCGCTGATATCCATCGTGATGCCGAAATTGCGCAGCACCCGGCCTTCGGCGTCGTACTCCGCCTGACCCCGATGGGCCACCCAGGCTTCGGTCCCGTCCGGACGCACGATGCGGAACTCGTGCACGAAGGGCCGGCCCTCGGCGATCGCCTCGTCGCGAAGCCGGAGAAAGGCCTCCCGTTCGTCGGGGTGGAGCAGGTCCAGCACGCTTTGCGGCGTCGGCACGAAGCTGTCCGGGCTGACGCCGAAGATCTGGTAGGTCTGGGCCGACCACCACAACTCGCCGTTGCGGAGGTTCATGTCGTAGGCGCCCATGCGGCCGACGTTCAGTGCCAGTTCCAGCCGCTCGTGCTCGATGCGCAACTGCGCCTCGGCCTGCTTGCGCTCGGTCGCATCGGCCATGATGCTGATGAGCCGTTGCGCCCGCCCGTCAGGACCGCGCGCCACCACCAGGCCCCGGCCGGACAGCCACAGCAGCGTGCCGTCGGAGCGCACGATGCGATAGTCGGCGCCAAATGAATCCTGTCGGTCGGCGAGCTTCCGAAAGTGCCCGGCAAGGTGCCGGTCTTCGGGGTGCATCGTGGCCACGTACTCGTCCTGCGCGCCGCCGACCTGCCCGCGGCCCTCCGGCAGCGCGAGGCCGAACAGCGCCATGCCTTCGGCCGTCCAGTGGCGGGTCATGGACTGGTAGTCGGTCTCCCAGGAGCCCATCCGGCCCGCTTGCAGGGCCGAGCGGAATCTCGCCTCGCTCTCGCTCATGGCCTGCTCGGCCAGGGCCCGCTCGGTGACGTCCACCCCATTGACGAAGATGCTGGTGACCTGGCCCTCGGCATCCTTGAGGGGCTGGTACACGAAGTCGACGAAGCGATCGACCGCCGGATGGTCCGATGTCTGGCGTGTCTCGAACCGGGCGCCGTTGGCCACGAAGGCCTCTCCGGTGGCGAACACCTGGTCCAGCAACTCGACGTAGCCTTGCTCGACCGCTTCCGGCAAGGCTTCGGCCACCGTCCTGCCAAGCACGGGCCGCCCGCCCACGAGGGCCAGATAGGCCGGATTCGCGAGCTCGAAACGGTGCTCGGCCCCGCGCAGCAGTGCCATGAAGGTAGGCGACTGGTCGAACAGCTGGGCCAGCTGGTTGCGCTCATCGGCGAGCTGACGCGCGGTCAGCACCTGTTGCGTGGTCTCGGTGCACACCACCAGCACCCCGCCGATGCCGCCAGGGGCGCTTTCATCGTCGATCGGGCTGTAGCTGTACGTCCAGTACACGTCCTCCACGTGCCCGTATCGGGTGATGGGAACCAGCTGGTCGATATGCCAGGTCGCGCCGCCCCCCGACATGACCTGCTCGATCTGCGGATTGATGATGTCCCAGATCTCCGCCCACACCTCGCGCGCCGGGCGTCCGAGCGATCCCGGGTGGCGCTCCGGGCCGATCGAATGGCGGTAGGCATCGTTGTAGAGACAGGCCCGCTCGGGACCCCACCAGATGTACATCGGGTGTCCGGTGTTGAGCATCAGCCGCACGACGGTGCGCAGAGACTGCGGCCACGAATGCAGCGCGCCGAGGGCCGTGCCAGACCAGTCGTGTGCACGCATCAGCGCGCCCATTTCACCGCCGCCGCGCAGGAAGTCCGGCACCTCGGCTTCGACGTCCGGGTTTTCTTGCTGCGCCCACGCACTGGTCTTGCTCATGAGAACGGGCCTCGGTCGGCCTGGAGTTATGACTCAGAATACGATGGTTGCAAGGGGCGAGGCAAAAAAAGAGAGCCATGCGAGGGGTGGTCCACTCGAATGGCTCTGGAGACGCGCCGATCGGGAACCGGCGCACTTGCAACCGACCTCCCATTTTGTCCGTTGGACCGGCGCGCGTCCGACGCGTTCCCGGCGCCCCGGCGATTCCGGTTCGCTTTCTGTATCTTGTGTGAACTTCGGGATCGCGCCCGATTCGCCCCTGCCGGAGTCAGGCGCAACGTGCGTAGACCAGCGCCAGATAGTCCGAATGCTTCCGGATCGCCTCCAGTTGCTGGAGCGTGGATCCCGTCACGCGGTCGGTCGGGTCGAATTTCAGGCTGCCGTCCGGTAGCAGGATGAAGTGGGTCGTGCCCTGGACCCCGCCGGCAATGCTTCCGGCGTTGACGAAGCCGCAACCGGCGCCGGTCGAACGGTTGTACTTGACCCCCGAGAACGTCGCCGCGCCTGCGGGGAGCTTCTCCCGCACATGCGCCTCGACTTTCCAGACCGGCCAATAGAACCACCAGGCGGCGAGACAGCCGACAAACAACGCGATTCCGACCACGATGGAAACCAGGGCCCGCATGTTTTTCTCCCCGTCTGAAGGACGGGCTCCAGTATATTTTCAAATGAGTACTTTGGTTTCCTTTTGGCCTCCGCGCTTTCCCGAAGCGGCCCACCGCGTTGGCGCGCCGGCCTGATCCCTGCTTGACGCCTCGATGGCCCGGCGCGCAACATCGTCGCCGCAACTTCGAGCGGGACCGATGAAAGTACAGCGAGCGGATTTCCCTGGCGCCGAAGGTCAACGCCTCGCAGCGCGGATGGACGTCCCGGACGGGGCGGTCCGCGCCTATGCGCTGTTTGCGCACTGCTTCACCTGCGGCAAGGACATCTTCGCCGCGAGCCGCATCGCCCAGACCTTGACCGAACACGGCATCGGGGTCCTGCGCTTCGACTTCACCGGCCTCGGTGCGAGCGAGGGGGAGTTCGCGAACACCAATTTCTCCTCCAACATTGCCGACCTGGTCGCTGCCGCGGACTATCTGCGCCAGGAGCATGAAGCCCCTCGCATGCTGATCGGTCACAGCCTCGGCGGCGCTGCCGTGCTGGCTTCCGCTTCGCAGATCCCCGAGGCGCGCGCCGTGGTGACCTTGTGCGCGCCCAGCGATCCCTCTCACGTGACCGGACTGTTTCGCCAAAGCCTCGACACGATCCAGTCGCAGGGCGAGGCCGAAGTCCAGTTGGCGGGCCGGCCCTTCCGCATCCGGCGCGACTTTCTGGTCGACGTTGCGGCGCACAAGCTGGAAGAGAAGGTCGGCGCCCTGCGCAAGGCGCTCCTGGTGATGCACTCACCGTCCGACACGACGGTGGACATCTCGAACGCGACGGGCATCTACCTGGCGGCCAGGCATCCGAAGAGCTTCATCTCGCTCGACAACGCCGATCACCTGCTGAGTCGAAAGGACGACGCCATCTATGTCGCCAACCTGATCGCGGCCTGGAGCCAGCGCTATCTCTGACGACTAGGAGGCGGACGCCGCGTGCACGGCCTGCAAGCCGGTGGGCAGCAGGCCGCCACGCAATTCGTCGATCCGCTCCGCCAGAAACTCCGCATCGCGCGCGACGCCCGAGAAGCGTCCGGAGCCCCAGGTGTGCAGCCACGGAAGCCCGAGGAAGTAGAGCCCGGGCACACCCGTCACCCCGCGCAAGTGCACCGGATCGCCGCGGCCGTTGAAGACGGGCGCATCGATCCACGCGAAATCCGGCAGGAAGCCGATGCACCACACGACGCCCGTGATGCCCGAGGCACGCAGGCTCAGCGTGCTGCGCTCCTCCTGCGGCTCCCACACCGGCTCGTAGATGCTCGCCGCCGGCGCATCGATGCCGTTGGCCGCGATGAACTTGTCGATCGAGGCGTTGATGCCGTTGTAGATCTGGTCCGCGTGGTCGAGGTTCGCGCGCAGGTTGGGCTGGAACTGCAGCGTGTCCCCGTCCAGCCCGGTCATCTGGCCGAAAAGCGCCATGCCTTCGACGGCGAAGCGGCGCAGGTCGATGTCGCGGCCGCCGTCGCGACCGGTGACGTAGTGGTTCGTGTTGTCGCGAACACCCTCGCGCAGCGGGTGCGCCGTGACCGGCATGTCGTAGTAGTTCATGTCGGCGAGCCAGTCGACCACATCCTTGCCGCGGTAGAAGCGCGCGCAGCGCGGCGCGTTGCCGGTGGCGAGGTAGACCTTGCGACCGGCCAGATGCAGGTCCTCGGCGATCTGGGCACCGGACTGGCCACAGCCAACGACCAGCACCGCACCGTCCGGCAGTTGCGCCGGGTTGCGGTACTGGGCCGAGTGGTATTGCACGATGCCCGCGGGCAGCCGCTCGGCCATGCGCGGCACGACCGGCTTGTGATAGCCCCCCGACGCCACGACCACCTGGTCCGCCGTGTAGCGTCCCGCGCTGGTGTCGATCGTGTAGTGATCCCCTTCACCGGCACGGGACACCTTCTCGACGGTCACGCCGTCGATCGCAGGCGCCTGCACCTGCTCGACGAAGCCGGCCAGCCATGCGTTGATCTCGTCCTTGACCATGAAGCCGTGCGGATCGTTGCCGGTGTACGACCAGCCGGGCAGGTTGCACTGCCAGTTGGGCGTGACCAGGCAGAAGGAGTCCCAGCGCTGGCTGCGCCAGCTGTGGACCAGCGTGCGCTTCTCGATCACGAGATGGTCGATGCCTCGCTGCTGCAGGCAATGGCTCAGCGACAGGCCGGACTGGCCGCCGCCGACGATGACGACGCTGTAGTGGGTGGGTCGGGTGGTCATGATGGGAGGCTTTCAGGAGTCAGGTGGGTCCGTCGAAGCGCAGGATCACGACCTGCGCGTCGGGCTTGGCGTCGAATCGGCTCGCGATCTGCTCGATCTCCGAAAGCTGATCCATCGCCTGCGAGCAGGCGAATCCGTACTTGGCGCGCACGCGCTCGGAGGCGATGCCGAGCGCCTCGCGCGCGCGCCCCACGAAGTCGGCCAGCGCATAGCGCTCGCCGGGAACGAGGAAGTCGCGCACGACCAGCGACGGCGAATAGCAGCGGGTTTCGCTGTCGTCCGGCCAGCGGACGTGGAAATGCATGACGGGCATCGCGGTTCCTCAGTGGGTGGCAAGGGCATCGGCACGCGCGGCGGCGGCACGAAGTCCCTCGCGGTAGAGCTGGACATGGCGCGCGGCGCTGGCGGACCAGCTGAAGCGCGCGCAGAGGCGGGCGGCAGAAGCTGCGACGCGCGTCGGCTCGCGCTGCGTCACGGCCGCCAACAAGGCATTGGCAATGGCGCCGGCATCCAGCGGATCGGCCCAGTGCACATCGCCCTCTTCCAGATACTCCGTGAACGGCGCGATGCGCGACGCCACGACCGGCACGCCGCTGGCCAGGGCCTCCAGGACGACGAGGCCGAAGCCTTCGTTGAGCGAAGGCATCGCCACCACGTCGGCCAGTCGGTAGAGCGCGGGGATGTCGGCATCGGGCAGCGGCCCGGTCAGCACGATCGGCTGGCCCGGTCCGATGGCGAGGCCGCTGGCCTCTGCCGTCGCTGCGAACGCGACGTGGTAACGCGCATGGTCGAGCAGGCTCGCGCCGCCGGCGATGACCAGTTGCGCCGCGGGCATCGCCTTGCGGAGTTGCACGAAGGCCTCCAGCAGCCGAAGCGTGTTCTTGCGCTCCTCGACACCGCCGACCGCGAGCACGATCGGCGCGCCATCGCGCAAGCCCAAGCGCTGCGCCACCGCGACATCTGCCGCAACGGCTGTCGGGCTGAAGCGTTCGCGGTCGATGCCGTTGGCCACTTCGGATGCACTCACACCGTGCTCGTCCGAGAGCCGATCCCGCCACATCTGGCTGACGCAGAAGACCTGCCGCGCGCTGCGAAAGCCGCGCGACTGCCATTGCATGAGTTGCGCGGCCTCGAAGACCTCCAGGTGGTGCACGGTGCGGACGAACCCGTCGATGAACCCGCCGGCCTGCAGGTCGGCCAGGGCATTGGCGCCGATCGGGTCCTGCGCGTGCAGCACATCGAAGCGGTCGCGCTGGAGCAGGCTGCCGATCGACGCGCGAAAGGCCGCGATGCGCGAAGCCACCATCTCGATCATGTCGCGCGGCGAGGCCTGAACAGGGACGAGGTGCGTGCCGCAACGCACCGGACGGAAGAAGCGCTGACCCTGCGCGGCGGGCGCCATGACCGTGACTTCGTGGCCGGCGTCGTGCAGCGCATGCGCCAGTTCCAGCGTGTGGACCACGCCGCCACGCGGGTTCACCGAATGGGTCAGAAGGCCGATGCGCAGCGGTCGGTGGTCGCACTCATGCATGGATCACCTGCGCTTCGGCAGCCTCGCGGATGAACGCATCACGGCGCAGGTCCCACAGCATCTCGCGCTCGCGGCCCTGGCTCAGCGTGAGCGTCCTCGAATCATCGACCTTGCCGATCACCTGGCAGGCGATGTCGCGCGCGGCGAAGCGCGTGAGCACCTCGCCCAGCTTGTCCGGGCGCACGCTGAGGATGAAGCCGAAGCTCGGGAAGGCGCCGAGCCATCGCACAAGCGGCGCGCCCTCCGGCCGCGGGATCGCATCGAGGTCGATCGTTGCCCCCACCTGCGAGCACTCCAGGAGCATCAGGGCCGTCCCGATCGCGCCGGCCATGCTGATGTCCTTGGCGGCATCGCAGAGGCCCGCCTCGGCCAGCGCCGGCAGCACTTCGAGGTCGGCCCTCAGGCGCGCACCGGGTGCCGTGCTCGACGCATCCCAGAACGGAAAGGGGTCCCGGTAGACACCGCGCAAGTCGACCGCCATCAGCAGCAGGTCGCCAGGGCGCGCGGAGAAGCTCGTCAGCAGCTTGCGCGCCCGCCCGAGGATCGCCACCGCCAGTTGCGGCCGCAGGCTGCGCTGGTTGCTGTGGCCGCCGACGATCGGCACGCCGTACCGCGCGGCGGCATCCGCCATGCCGGCGAGCATCTGGTCGGCATGCTGCATGCCGTCGCTCCAGATCGCATCGACCACCGCCGTCGGGCGACCGCCCATCGCGTAGATGTCGCTGACGTTGACCATCACGCCCGAGTAGCCGGCGAAGCGCGGCATGCGTTCGATGAAGTCCTCCACCAGGCCCTCGATGGCGAACAGCAGGTAGCCGCCCTGCCCGTCCGGGATCGCAGCACAGTCGTCGCCGACCGGCACCGCCTGCGCGAGTGCTGCCGAGCCGCCGGGCAGCGAATGGCCGAGCGCCGCGACCACGCCGCTGATGTCGCGCTTGTGGGCGAAACCGCGGCTCTCGCGCAGCGCCGTTGCGATGTCGGACAAGGTCACGCCGCTCTCCTTGCCCGCGAGACGAAACCGCTCGCGGCGTCGTGGCACGGTGGATAGAAGGCCAGGTCCGCCTGCATCTCGGTATGCGGCCGGCCGTGGATCGACAGCTCCGCAAGACTGCGCCAGTGCAGCTTGTGGAACAGCGGCACGTTCTGCGATTGCACGTGCGCGAGAAAGGTCCTGCAGCCCTGCGCATGCGCGCGCGTCACCGCCAGCCGGATCAGCGTCGCGCCCAGGTGCCCCTGGCTGCGAAAGGCCGGATGCACCGCCAGCCGCGAGCCCCACCACAGGCCCGGTTCGGGCTCGTGGGTGCGCACGGTGCCCACCACCTGGTCGGGCATGCCGCCGATGCAGGACATCGCGACCAGCAGCTGCGACCGGTCGTCGATCGCGTCACGGTCATCGCCGGCAAAGATGCCCTGCTCGATGCAGAACACCGCGCGCCGCAGCGCGAAGGCCTCGTCGCGCTCCCATTGCTGGACCGCTTCGCGCACCAGGAACTCGACCGGCGCATAGGCGACCACCGGCTCGACGACATCATCGATGCAGCTCATGACGCGCTCTCCTTCACGATTCGTAGACGGACAGCGATGAGCAGGCGCCGCACTTGCCGCAGCCGGCCTTGATGTCGCTCGACCGCAGGTTCGCCGCCGACACGCGCTGCCCGAGCGGCTGCAGGATGGACTTCATGAACTCGGGCGATGGCGCGGGATGGTCCTCCAGCGGCGTGCCGCTGATTGGCACGAAGGGCACGACGAAGGGATAGACGCCGAGCGCGAGCAGGCGGTCGCAGATCTCGAGGATCGCCTCGCGGCTGTCGCCGAGACCCGCCAGGATGTAGGTGCTGACCTGGCCGCGTCCGAACACGCCGACGGCTGCCTCGAAGGCGCTCATGTAGCGCGAGATCGGCACCGCAGCCTTGCCCGGCATGAGGCGTTCGCGCAGCGCCGGCGTGACCACTTCGAGGTGCATGCCCAGCGTGTCGATGCCGGCCGCATGCATGCGGTGGAACCACTGGTCGTCATCAGGCGGCTCGCACTGGCCCTGGATCGGGATGTCGACGGCCGCCTTGATTGCGAAGGCGCTCTCGCACAGGATCGCGGCGCCCCGGTCGGTGGCGTTGGGCGTGCCGGTCGTCATCACCATGTGCTTCACGCCGTCGAGCAGCACGGCCGCACGCGCCACCTCGGCGAGTTGCTCGGGCGTCTTGCGCGCGATGGTGCGGCCGGCCGCGAGCGACTGCCCGATCGCGCAGAACTTGCAGCTCTTGCGCCGGCTCTCGTAGCGGATGCAGGTCTGCAGCACCGTGGTCGCGAGCACGTCGGCGCCATGCAGCGTCGCAATGTGCGAATAGGGCACGCCATCGAAGGTCTGCATGCGGTAGAAGCGAGGCTGCTTCGGAAAGCTGATGTTCGCGATCGGAATGCTGCCGCGCATCACGCGGCTCACGCCCAGCGCATCGGGCGCCTCGGCGGTGAAGGGCGAACTCCAGGCCGTGGAGGTGTGGACCGGCACCATGATCGTGTGCCCGTCGACCGTGACGGCCTTGTGGTCCGACGGACCGGCCCCGCCGCGACGGCTCGAAGCGCCCGCCGAAGGGTCAACCAGCCGCAACCCGAAGGACTGCAACTCGGTCATCAGTTGCCGGCTCGTTGGGATTTCCGTGGTGTTCATGGCGAAGGCTCTCGGGGTCGGGGGTGGAAAAAGCGAGGGCGCTGGGCACTGCGGGCATCTGCAGCGTGGTGGTGGCCGGTCGGTCGTTGATGGCAAGGCTCAGCAGTTCGGGGCGCGCGTAGTGCCCGACCGAATCCATCATTCGCTTGCGCTTGGTGATGAGCGCCATGTCGAGGTCGGCGATGACCATGCCTTCGCCCTCGGTCAGCGGCGGCGCGAGATGCCTTCCCTCGGGCGAGACGATCGCCGTGTGGCAACCGCCGCGCAGCGCCTTCTGCAGGCCCGCATCGGGCGTGATCGCGGCGATCTGCGCATCGGTCAGCCAGCCGGTGGCATTGATGACGAAGCAGCCCGACTCCAGCGCGTGATGACGGATGGTCACCTCCATCTGCTCGGCGAAGATCGGGCCCACCAGCGAGCCCGGGAACTGCGCGCAGTGGATCTCCTCGTGCTGGGCCATGAGGCTGTAGCGCGCGAGCGGGTTGTAGTGCTCCCAGCAGGCCAGCGCGCCCACACGCCCGACCTGCGTCTCGACCACCTTGAGGCCCGCGCCGTCGCCCTGGCCCCAGACCATGCGCTCGTGATAGGTCGGCGTGATCTTGCGGCGCTTGAGCACCAGCGCTCCGTCGGCGTCGAAGACCAGTTGCGTGTTGTAGAGGCTGCCATGGTCACGCTCGTTGACGCCCAGCACGACGACCACGCCGCGCGCGCGCGCCCGCTCGGCGACCGCCAGCGTCACCGGCCCCGGCACCACGACCGCGCGCTCCATCAGCCGGATGTGGGCCGGCCCCTGCAGCACCGGCGGCTGCACGAAGGAGAAGTACGGGTAGTAGGGCACGAAGGTCTCGGGGAAGACCACGATCTGCGCGCCCTTGCCGGCGGCCTCGTCGATGGCCTCGCAGACGCGGTTCAGCGTGCCGTCGGGCGCCTCGAAGTCCGGTGCGATCTGCACCGCGGCGGCGCGGACGATGCGTTGGGAAGTCATGGCCGCCCTCGCCTCACAGCGTCCAGGTGTCGAGGATGAAGGCGTTGGCCTTGCGATGCAGCAGCACGATGTCGAGCACGTCGAGCGGGCTGATCGGGCGGATGCCCTCGATCAGCGCGCCTTCGCCATGCCCGTACAGCGCCTGGAGTGCGAAGCGGCAGGCATAGACCTTGCCGCCCTCCTCCATGAACTTGACGATCTGCTTGTTGAAGTTCTGGTGGCCCGGGAAGGCCTCGTCGCCGAGCGTCGGGAAGCCACGCTGGACGCCCAGCGTGACGCCGGGGCCGTAGAGCAGGATCGTCGTGTCGAAGCCCTTGCGCTTGAGCCGGGTGGCCTGCAGCAGGTTGACGAAGCCGATCGACCCTTCGAACGCGACCGTGTGGAAGGTGACCAGCGCTTTCTCGCCGGGCTCGGCCTTCACGTCCTCGAAGACTTTCTCTTCGTAGTCGACGAGGAAGTCGCCGGGGGCATTCTTGGGTTTGGTGACGGTGGGCATGGAAGGACTCCGCGTGAAAAAGTTGAATGGATGGTGTTGCGCGCCCCTTCTCATTCGCATGCGATGTGCCACCCGCGACGGGCCGCGATGCAATCAATGCGCGATCAATCGCCGTGCGCATGGCCTGCGGGAGGTCGAAAAAGTTTGCAGCCCGCGTTAGAGCGCTCGCCGGGCTTCCTGAAAGCCTGCTTTCGCACTTGAATGGCGCGCCTTCGATGCAATCAATGCACCCGATCAATGGTCATTCGTGCACGCGATCCATGCATCGGCGATCGCAGGGGCCGGCATGCTTCATGCGTCCATCCATGGCCATCGATGCAATCAATGGATGCAATCAACTCACCATGGACAAGAACACCCAGCGCTGGCAGAAGCGGCTCGAAACGAGCGATCGACCGGCCTACCTGTTGCTGGCCGATCTGCTGGCCGAGGACATCCGCACCGGCCGCATGACGGCGCGAGACAAGCTGCCGACCCTGCGCGACCTGGCCGCCGACTTGCGCCTGAACTACACGACGGTCGCGCGCGGTTACGCGGAAGCGCGCAAGCGTGGCCTGATCGATTCGCGTGCCGGCACTGGCACCTTCATCCGCGGCACGAGCCCCGCCTTGCCGCTGCGCGGCGGCGGCACCGCCGAGATGACGATGAACCTGCCGCCCGAGCCACGGGACGCCGCGCTGCTCGACCGCATGAAGGAAAGCGCCACGCGCGTGATGGCCGAGACCGACCTGTACGACCTGCTGCGCTACCAGGATTTCGGTGGCTCCCAGCGCGACCGCGAAGCCGCGATGCAATGGCTGCGTCCGCGCATCCCCAACTGCGGCATCGACCAGTTGCTCGTGTGCCCCGGCATCCACAGCGTGCTGGCCGCGCTGTTCTCGCAGCTCGCGCGGCCGGGCGAGCTGATCTGCGTCGAGGCGCTCACCTATCCCGGCGTCAAGGCGATTGCCACGCAGCTCGGCATCCAGTTGCATGCGCTGCCGCTCGACGAGGAGGGTCCGATGGGCGAGTCGTTCGAGCACGCCTGCAAGACGCTCAAGCCGAAGGCGCTCTACATCAACCCGACGCTCAACAACCCGACCACTGCCACGATCTCGCGCGCACGGCGCGAGGCGCTGGCGGACATCGCGCTGCGCTTCGCCATTCCGATCATCGAGGACGATGCCTACGGCTTGCTGCCGCGCCAGTTGCCGCCGGCGATCGCCACGATGGCGCCCGACCTGACCTACTACATCACCGGCTTCTCGAAGACGCTGGGCGCCGGCCTGCGCAATGCGTACGTGCGCTCGCCGAGCGCGCGACAGTCACAGCGCCTGGCCGGCGCGTTGCGTGCCACCACCGTGATGGCGTCGCCGATCACCAGTGCGCTGTCCACGCTCTGGGTCGAGGACGGCACCGCCGAAGCGATGCTGCAGGCCGTGCGCAACGAATCGAATGCACGGCAGGTGCTGGCGATCAAGCACCTCGGCCAGCACGGCGTGATCGCGCCCAGCGACTGCTTTCATCTCTGGCTGCCGCTGTCGTCGGCCTGGAGCATGGTCGAGTTCGCCTCCTTCCTGCGAACGCGCAACGTGGGCGTGGTCGCGAGCGCGGCGTTCTCGACCGACGGCATGCCGCCGGAGGCCGTGCGCATCTGCCTCGGTGGACCGATGTCGCGCGACGAGTGCGATCACGCGCTGCGGCTGATCGCGGACACGCTGGCGCACCCGACGCATCCGCACGCCACGGTGATGTAGCGAGGGACCGGTCGGTCCCCGGCGTCCTAACCCGGCTGCTCGCCCGTGGCGCGGATTTCCACGCGCCGGTTCGGCTCGTAGCAGGCGATGAGCGCCGTGCGCGTCCTGGCCTTGCCCTGGGCCCTGCAGTCGGCTTCGGTGACCTTGAGTTGCGAGAAGCTGCGGCCCTCGGTCGTGATGATGTTGGCCGGCACTCCCTGGCTGACCAGGTAGTCGCGCACGGAGTTGGCCCGCGCCAGCGACAGGCGCTGGTTGAACGCGTCGGTGCCGATCGGATCGGTGTGCCCGACGATGGAGATCGCCCGCAACCGGATGCCGGAGGCCTTGAGTTCCGTCAGCGTGCTGTCGATGCGGGCGCGGCCGGTCGGTGTCAGGTCCGACTTGGCGAACGCGAACGTGCCGTCGGCCTTCAGCTCGAAGTTGCGCGCCGCCGGGGGTGGTGGCGGTGGCGGCGGTGGCATGGCCGCGGGCGGGGCCGGCGGCGGCGCAGGCCGTGCGACCTGAGGCGCAGGCCCGAAGGGAATCTGCAGGCCGACCGAGAACACCCAGTCGTTCATGTTCTGCCGGTTGCCGGTGAAGCTGTTGGTGGCGTTGTCGACGTAGCGGTAGCGTGCGTCGGCGACCATGCGGCCCCAGGAGGAGAACGGCCAGACGATGCCCACGCCCGCGTTGGCCATGAAACTCGTGTGGCTGTCGTTGATGCCGAACGTCCTCTCGATCTTGTTGTCGATCGCGCCGATGCCGCCCACGAGATAGGGATGCACGTTGCTCGATGTCCAGCGGTTGACCCCCTCGCGGCCCAGGAAGAACCACTGTGCGTCCAGCGAGCCGCTCCAGTTCTTGTACTTGTTGGTGCTGTTGAACACGCCGAAATTGGTGCCGAACTTGCCATCGAGCTCTTCGTACTGGAGACGCAGCTCGAGGTTCCAGTTGGGGCTGATCGGCTTGCCGATGGCTGCGCCTCCACCCCAGCCGTTGTCGGCGTTGCGGTCACTGTCAGGATGGATATAGGCGCCGTAGGGCGTGATGTACCAGCGGTTGTCGTAGTACTGTTCCGGCGCGAAAGTGGTCTGCGCAAGACAGGCGCCAAAGGGAATGGCCAGCACACAGCAAGCCGCGAGAGTGCGACGGTCGAACATGAAAATCTCCTCACTTGTTGACGTTGATGAGAGAGCCTCAGCCGAAGCCGGTCGAGGAAGACGATAGATGCGGGCAAGCCCTAGGTCCTGTTGATGCGCAACCGGGTGTGTCTCCCCGGTGTGACAGCCATCTCCGGTTTCACATCTTTCAGCGAAAGGCGGCGCGATTTGCGCCCCAGCAACGCACGGCCCGAAATGGGAAATTGGGAGAGGAGAACTAAGGTTCTCTTCGTGGCCGCGCCTACTTGCTGGACTGGTCCCAGTACGTCTCGATCTGCCGAACCAGGGTGTCCGGCAGGGGCACATAGTTGAGCCCCCGCGCATCGGCCTTGCCCTGCTCCAGGGACCATTTGAAGAAGCGCAACCCTTCCTCCGTTTGCCCCGAGTCCCGGGCCCTTCGCGGCATCAATGCGAAGGTCGTGGCAGTGATCGGCCAGGACTGTTCGCCGGGTGCATCGGTCAGCAGTTCGTAGAAGTCCGGCGTCGTCCAGCTGGCGCTGGCCGCGGCGGCCTCGAAACTTTCGGGCGTCGGACCGACGAACGATCCGTTCTTGTTCCTGAGCATGGGCCACGTCATCTTGTGTTCGAGCGCATAGGCGAGTTCGACGTAGCCGATCGATCCCTTCACGTAGTTGACGTAGCGGGCAACGCCGTCGTTGCCGCTGCCGCCGGCGCCGCCGGGCCACTTGACCATCGTTCCCTCGCCGACCTGCGTCTTCCACGTCTCGCTCACCTTGGAGAGATAGTTGACGAAATTGAAGGTGGTGCCCGAGGAATCCAGTCGATGCATGGCCGTGATCTTGAGATTCGGCAACTTGAGGTCGGGATTCAGGGCGGCGATCGCCTCGTCGTTCCAGTTGGTCACCTTGCCGAGATAGATGTCGGCCAGCAGCTCGCCCGTGAATTTGAGGCCCCCGGGCTTGATCCCGTCGAGGTTCACGACCGGCACCACGCCGCCGATCACGATGGGGAACTGCATCAGGTCGGCCGCCTTCAGTTCATCCGGGGTCAGCGGCTTGTCGGACGCGCCGAAGGCCACCTGTCCCGCCTTGACCTGCTGGATGCCGCGCCCGGATCCGATGGCCTGGTAGTTGACCTTGACGTCAGTCTTGGTGTGGTACCCCGCAGCCCATTTCAGCATGACCGGATAGACGAAGGTCGAGCCGGAACCGGCAATGTCCGTCGCGATTGCCGGTTGCGCGAATTGCATCGTCGCCATCATCACTGGCACTGCCAGGTGGGCTCGGATGCCGATGGGTGTTGCCATGGTGGGGGTTCTCCCAAGCGAGGCGCGAGTATGTGCGATGCTCCATCCATTGCCAACACACCGAATGGCCGAGGCTCCCGATGGTTCAGCCTTCCCAAGGAAACTGACGGGCGCGACTCTTGCAAGTTCATTTCACCCTCACCGCCCCTGGAGTGCCCATGAAACCCGTGTCTGAACTCCTCAAGCGTCGCAACTCCGCGCCCTGGCGGATTGGTCCCGAGGCCACCGTGATCGAGGCCCTCCAGCTCCTGGCCGACTACGAGGTCGGGGCGCTCATGGTGGTCGAGGGCGACGCCCTGGTGGGCGTGGTCTCCGAGCGCGACTACACGCGCAAGGTCGCGCTCCAGGGCAAGAGCTCGAAAGAGATGAAGGTGGCAGACATCATGACGTCCAACGTGATGACCGTGACGCCCACCACCCAGACGGGCGAATGCATGACGCTGATGAGCCAGAAGCGCATCCGGCATCTGCCGGTGGTCGAGGGCGCCCGCATCGTCGGCATGATCTCGATCCGCGACCTGATGGACGACATCATTGCCGACCACGAGCAGACCATCGACCAGCTGCGCACGTACATCCAGAGCTGACGCGATCCGCGCACGCTGTCCGGCTCTGATAGAATCCGCCCTCCCTCGATATGGCTTGACCTTTCGAGGTGCCTGCGCAGGCAACGCCGAATCTCACGGCGGCACGTCGGACAAGAGCCACCACGACGAGAAAAACGATAGGTGACTCCTGCATGTGAATGTGCCGTAACGTGGGCCGCGTAAGTGCCCACGACCATTTCCAGACGAAGCCCGCCGCGAGCGGGCTTTTTCGTTGGCGCGATGCGCTGGCCCGCCGGGAGAAACTCTCCACGCAGACCGTGGACAGACCTGTGGACAACCGCATGCGAAACCCCGGGAAACGGCTCCAGCATTGCGTCCGGACGCGATGCTCACCAAATAGGCACCCGCAGCGAACGCAAGGCGATCCCTCTCGCTGCACCGGCACGACATCGTCAGAACGCGTCGGCCGGTCAAGCTCCCAGGCTGCCAGCCGCGGCGACGATCTGCGTCGCGTTCGGAAAGACGGAGAGGCTGTTCGGCCCGTCGAGCGCCTCGATCTGCACCCAGCGGACGACGCCCGCCGCGTCGACGAGGAAGTGTCCGACGAGCTGCGCCGCGTGGCCTGCCAGGATCGCGCTGTCGATGTCGTCCATTTCGAAGCCGTCCAGGAGGTTGAGGGCCGTGTTGGCTTCGATCGGCTGCGTGGGCTCGGGCAGTTCACCGGTGGGGTTAATGCGCGCCGCCGCGAACTCCGCCATGCTGGCGCGATAGGGCCATTGGGACTCCCCGATGTCGTCGGGCAGGAACTCGAGATGCGGCACGCCGAAGGCCCGGTGTGTATGGCAGTCCGGATCGCACAGAAGCGCGACCGGCGTCGGCCGGTACCGGAAGTAAAGGCGGGCGCGGTCCTGCTGCGTGTTGATCACGGCGAGGGTCTCGACCCCCATGGCGCGCAAGGGTGGCTCCACGCTGGCAAGCTGCAGCACCTGGCGACGGCAGAACGGGCAATGCAGACCGCGGTAGAAGCCGATGAAGAACGCGCGACCGCGCAAGCTGTCGAGGGAGACCAGTTCCTCGCGGTTCGCCGCCGGAAGCGAGAACGGCGGTGCGGATTCTCCCGGCCGCAGCGGACGCTTCTGTTCTCCCATGGGATGTCTCCTTCGGGTGTCCGCCCGGTCGAGCGGCGGAAATCGAAGCTAGCACTTGTTGCCGGCAAGCACAACGCCCGGGCTGGCGTGCTGCATTTGCTTACAAATCATCCCCTTCGCGGCTATCATCCGCAGAAATGACGAACTGACGGTCACTGCAGACCCAACCCCGCTCCGGCGGGGTTTGCTTTTTGGCGAATTCATTTCTGAGTAGAAAAGTATGAGAGAGCCCGCCACATCATGAAGGTCCTTGTCTGCGGTGGCCGCAACTACGACGACTGGGCATTCATCGTCCACGTGCTCGACCGCCTGAACGCCCGTCATCCGATCACCCAGCTCATCGAAGGCGGCGCATCGGGGGCCGACGAGTTCGCACGCCGCTGGGCCAGGGCGCGCGGCATCGAGGTCGCCACGTTCACGGCCGAGTGGGATCGCTACCAGGGTCGCGCCGGGCTCATCCGGAATGCCCAGATGCTGCGTGAAGGGCGTCCGGAACTCGTCGTCGCCTTCAGAGGGGGGCGATTGACCGCACACATGGTCACCATCGCGTCGGCAGCGCTGGTGCCGGTGTTGAAGACCTGGCGAATGGAAGGCGAGACTCGACCGACTGACGCCTAGCGACGGGGCCGGACGGCATGCTGACGCGTGGCGGACAACGACTGCATGCGCGACCAGCGCACTGGCCGCCGGCGACAAGCGCTCGTCGTCATAGCAGCAGATGGCAAAGCTGCGCCGGGCCCAGGGGTCCGCTAGCGGAACCGCCTTGAGCCCATAGGTCGTGGCCGAGTGAGCCTCGACGCCCCGTTGCGCAATCGACGGCCCGCGCTGCACACTATCCCCCCACTTTCAAGGTCCCATGCCATGTCCGATCTGTTTGAAAACCCGATGGGCCTGATGGGCTTCGAGTTCGTCGAATTCGCCTCGCCCACGCCCAACACGCTGGAGCCCTTCTTCGAGAAGCTCGGCTTCACGCTCGTCGCAAGGCACCGGTCGAAGGACGTGGTCCTCTATCGCCAGGGCGACATCAACTTCATCGTCAACCGCGAGCCGAACAGTCCCGCGGCGTACTTCGCAGCCGAGCACGGCCCCTCGGCCTGCGGCATGGCGTTTCGGGTCAGGGACTCGCACAAGGCCTATGCACGGGCGCTCGAACTCGGCGCGCAACCGATCGAGATCGCTACCGGCCCGATGGAACTGCGCCTGCCGGCCATCAAGGGCATCGGCGGCGCGCCGCTCTACCTCATCGACCGCTTCGAGGACGGCAAGTCGATCTACGACATCGACTTCGAGTTCCTCGAAGGCGTGGCGCGTCATCCGGCGGGCCACGGCCTGAAGCTGATCGACCATCTGACCCACAACGTCTATCGCGGCCGCATGACCTTCTGGGCCAATTTCTACGAGAAGCTCTTCAACTTCCGCGAGATCCGCTACTTCGACATCCAGGGCGAATACACGGGCCTGACCTCGAAGGCGCTGACCGCGCCCGACGGCAAGATCCGCATCCCGCTGAACGAGGAGTCCTCCAAGGGCTCGGGCCAGATCGAGGAGTTCCTGATGAAGTTCAACGGCGAGGGCATCCAGCACATCGCGCTGTTGAGCGACAACCTGATCGACACCATCGACCAGTTGGGCCTTGCCGGCGTTCCGCTGATGACCGCCCCCAACGACGTGTACTACGAGATGCTCGAGACCCGCCTGCCGGACCATGGCGAGCAGGTTGGCGAACTGCAGGCACGCGGCATCCTGCTGGACGGCACCACCGAGGGCGGCACGCCGCGCCTGCTGCTGCAGATCTTCTCGGAGACGGCGTTCGGCGGCCCGGTGTTCTTCGAGTTCATCCAGCGCAAGGGCGACTACAGCGAGGGCTTCGGCGAAGGCAACTTCAAGGCCCTCTTCCAGTCGATCGAGCGCGACCAGGTGCGCCGCGGCGTCCTGCAGGCGGACTGAGGGTCCGGCTCAGGCCGCGCGGCGCAACTACGCGCGGGCTTCGGCGGCCCGGTCGGGTTGTGGAACCGGCCCGGCCGCAAAGATCAGCTGTCGCATCTGCGCCGCGATGGCTTCGCCGAGCGCCTGCGACCCTTGCGCTGCTGCGTCCGCCGGACGGCCGAATGTGACCCTGGCGACCAGATCGCGGTAGCGCGGCAGCGTCACCTGCAGCGCCGCAGCGAGCTTCTCCTTGTCGCGCGCCGTGCGGCGCAACAGCGTGAGCGGATGCCGTTGCGCATCCGGCGAAATGACATGGCTGACGAGCGCGGGCACGAAGCGCGTCCTCGGGGCCAGCCGGGCGAACAGGGCGTAGCCGCTGGTCCAGTTGAGCAACGACGCCGCTGCCCGCTGCGCACCGAAGGTCGCCGGATCGGGCTCGATCGCTCCCGCAGGGAAGGTCAGCAGGGCACCGCCTTCCTGCAGATGCCTGGCGGCAGCGCGTACGACGGCCATGCGCCCGCCTTCCTCCTCGGGCAAAAAGATGAGCTGCCGCGCGACGTTGGGCAAGGCGCGAAGGAACGGTCGATCGAGCGCGATCACGCGCAGGTCGGGACGGGATGCAAGGCTGGTGAAGAGCGCAACCGTGTCCGTCATGCCGGGGTGGTTGGCCAGGATCATCACTGGCCCTTCCGCAGGAACGTGTTCCAGGCCCGAGGTGACGATGCCGGCGGTCATCCGGCTCATCAGCCAGGCGCTGCCTTGTGCCAGGCCATGCGCGCCGACATGGGTGTCGAACTCGTGCGCAGTCCGGGCGAAGCGGCCGGCCGCCGGCCTCAGCAATCGGCACAGCGGGGTGCCGCGCAGACGCATCAGGCCGATCGAATCCAGCAGGTCGATCAGGTTGACCTCGGTGAGTGTCTCGACCAATGGTGACGCCGTGGTGGTCATCTGCAGGCTTGCATCCGGAGTTGCACGGGCTGGGCTCGGGCGCTCATTCTTCCAGATCGGCGTCGGCCGGTGCGTGCGGCGTTCCGGTCTCGTCACCCGGATGCGCCATACTGCCCTCCGCCCGAAGAGCGCTCGATTCGATCCGACGATGGTCTCGTTCTGCCTTCCGGGCCCCCACTGGTCCCTTTGTAGCCACAGCGATTCACCAAGGAGAAACCCGATGCTCAAGTTCCTGTTCCGATGGCTCGCCGTCGCCCTGGTTGCAGGCGCCGCGTACGCGGATGTGCCGCCCTTTCCACCAGGCTTCCGGACGCAGGAGCTGGCCGTGAACGGGACCACGCTGCATGTCCGCGTGGGCGGCAAGGGACCGGCCGTGACACTGATCCACGGGTACGGCGAGACCGGCGACATGTGGGCGCTGCTCGCGGCCGAGCTCATGAAGGACCACACCGTGGTCGTTCCCGACCTGCGCGGCATGGGCCTCTCGGCGCACCCGGCCGGCGGCTTCGACAAGAAGAACCAGGCGGTCGACATCGCGCAGGTGCTCGACACGCTCAAGATCGGCAAGACCGATCTCGTCACGCACGACATCGGCAACATGGTCGGCTTCGCCTTCGCGGCGCAGTACCGCGACCGCGTCGGGCGCTTCGTGCTGATCGATGCACCGGTGCCGGGCGTCGGACCATGGGAAGAGATCCTCAAGAATCCGCTGCTCTGGCACTTCCGCTTCGGCGGCCCCGACATGGAGCGCCTGGTGGCCGGTCGCGAGCGCATCTACCTGGACCGCTTCTGGAACGAGTTCTCGGCCGATCCGAAGAAGTTCGACGAAGCCTCACGCCGGCACTACGCGAAGCTCTATGCGCGCCCCGGTGCGATGCACTCGGGTTTCGCGCAGTTCGCGGCCTTCGACCAGGACGCGGTCGACAACAAGGCCTTCCTGGCGCAGGGCAAGCTCACGGTTCCGGTCCTCGCGGTCGGCGGCGAGAAGTCCTTCGGCCCCACCATGGCCGTCGTGATGCGCGCCGCGGCCGACAACGTCACCGAAGGCATCGTCCCGGCCTCGGGGCACTGGATCATGGAAGAGAACCCGAAGGCGACGGTCAAGCTCGTGACCGCGTTTCTCGGCAGCGCGAGCTGATCGCGCCGGCCCCGCGCCTTGCCGGGTCAGGACAGGCCGGAAGCCGGCGCCAGGCGAACGCTCGGGGTTGCGAACTCGCGGCCGACCATCGCCTTGGCGAACAGGTAGTTGCGACGGGCGCGCTCGGGGAGTTCGTCCACGTTCACCCGCCCTGCCGGGTCACACGCAAACGCGAAGCCGCGCCCTTCATTGAACAGAGAACGGAACCAGAGCTCGAAGCGCCGCATGGGGGTGGACGGGGTGGTCATGATGGCCTCTGCACGGTGAGATCGAGACTGAGCGTGGTGACGATGCCCGAGCGACGCAAGGTCGGGGAGCCCGTTCGACGGGCCAGCGTCAGCATCCCCACATTGGTCGCGAGTACCTGCCCGCTCAACTTGCGAAGCCCGTAGCGGCGCGCCGCATCGGTGAGGCGTTCCATCAGGGCACGTCCCACGCCCAGCCGCTGCCAGGCATCGGCGATCACGATGGCGAAATCCGCTTCATGCGGCGACGACTCCACGACGAAGCGGGCGACGCCGATGAGCTTCTCCTGGTCCTGCGCACCCGTCACCGCGACCACTGCGCACTCGGTCGCCGGATCGATGGCCGACCAGCGGCGGAGCTCGTCGTCCGTGGGCATTCGCGGGGACAGCAGTCGCTTGTAGCCCGTTTCGGGGGATAGGCCATGCACGAAGGCATGCAGCATCGGGAAGTCCGCGGCGCGGATGCTGCGATACCGGACCTGAGACAGTTCGAGGCTGGCAGCGCGCGCGGCGGCCGTTGCCACGTCGCTGCGGACAGGTGCTTCGAAGAGTGCTGCTTCCGTCATGGCCAATCTCCCGGTTGAAAGGTCGATGTGCCCAATGTAGAGACGACGGCATCGCGAACCAAGACCGCGGCCAACAACGCGGTATTGAGCGGAAAGAAACAATGCGCCCTGCGCGGCGCTGACCCTTCGGAGGTAGTCGCCCTTGCGCTTTGGTCGGAGCCGACGGTACCCATCGCGCCGATGCGCACGGCGGTGCAGGGGGAGATGCTTGTACGCGGCGCTGCTGCAAGGGCAAAGCGGGCGATTTGCTCCCCGGCTACGTCTGCCACAGAATTCGACCCCCACCACTCATTTGCTCGATGCAGGAGATCTCCATGGCCAACGAATCGAATCAGGCGAAGTGTCCGTTCAGCCAGGCCGGAGGCGGCGGCACGACCAACCACGACTGGTGGCCCAATCAGCTGCGGGTCGACCTGCTGCACCAGCATTCGGCCAAATCGGACCCCCTGCGGGGAGGCTTCGACTACGCCGCGGCGTTCAAGAGCCTCGATCTGGCCGCCGTGAAGGCCGATCTCGCCGCCTTGATGACGGACTCGCAGGAGTGGTGGCCGGCGGACTTCGGGCACTACGGGCCGCTTTTCATCCGCATGGCATGGCACAGCGCCGGCACCTATCGCATCGGCGATGGCCGCGGAGGCGCCGGCCGCGGCCAGCAGCGCTTCGCGCCGCTCAACAGTTGGCCGGACAACGTGAGCCTGGACAAGGCGCGGCGCCTCCTGTGGCCGATCAAGCAGAAGTACGGCCAGAAGATCTCCTGGGCCGACCTCATGATCCTCGCGGGCAACGTCGGGCTCGAAACCATGGGCTTCAAGACCTTCGGCTTCGCCGGTGGGCGACCGGACACGTGGGAACCGGACCAGGACGTGTACTGGGGCCGCGAGACGAACTGGCTCGGCGGTGACATGCGCTATTCGAAGGGCTCGCCGGGCGTCGAGGAGGACCATGCCGTCCTCGTGAAGGACGACGACAGCCAGGTGCCACACACGCGCGATCTCGAGAATCCGCTCGGCGCCGTGCAGATGGGCCTGATCTACGTCAATCCCGAAGGTCCGGACGGCAAGCCCGACCCGATCGCCGCGGCCTTCGACATCCGCGACACTTTCGCACGCATGGCAATGGACGACGAGGAGACCGTGGCGCTGATCGCCGGCGGCCACACCTTCGGCAAGACCCATGGCGCCGCGGAGGCGTCGAACGTCGCGCACGAACCCGAAGCGGCCGGCCTCGAGGATCAGGGCCTCGGGTGGAAGAACAGCTTCGGCACCGGCAAGGGTGCCGACACGATCACCAGCGGCCTGGAGGTCACCTGGACCACCACGCCGACGCGGTGGAGCAACAACTTCTTCTGGAACCTGTTCGGCTACGAATGGGAACTGACGAAGAGCCCGGCCGGCGCCCAGCAATGGGTGGCCAAGGGCGCCGGCGCGACGATCCCGCATGCCTTCGATGCCTCGAAGAAACTCGTGCCGACGATGCTGACGACCGACCTGTCGCTGCGTTTCGACCCGGCCTACGAGAAGATCTCGCGGCGCTTCATGGAGAACCCCGACCAGTTCGCCGACGCCTTCGCCCGGGCCTGGTTCAAGCTCACGCATCGCGACATGGGGCCGCGCGCGCGCTACCTCGGGCCGGAAGTGCCGGCGGAAGAACTCATCTGGCAGGACCCGATTCCTGCGGTCGACCACCCGCTGGTCGACGGGCAGGACGCCGAGTCGCTCAAGAAGAAGGTGCTGGCGTCGGGCCTCACGGTCGCGCAACTCGTCTCGACGGCCTGGGCCTCGGCTTCCACGTTCCGTGGCTCCGACAAGCGCGGCGGCGCGAACGGTGCGCGGATCCGCCTGGCGCCGCAGAAGGACTGGGCCGTCAACCAGCCGGCGCAACTCGCCAAGGTTCTGCAGACGCTCGAAGGCATCCGCGACGAGTTCAACGGGGCCCAGGCGGGCGGCAAGAAGATCTCCCTGGCCGACCTCATCGTGCTGGCCGGCGGCGCCGGCGTCGAGCAGGCGGCGCGCGCTGGCGGCCGTGAAGTCAAGGTGCCCTTCGCGCCGGGCCGCACGGATGCCTCCCAGGACCAAACGGACGTGCCCTCCTTCACGCCGCTCGAGCCGATCGCGGACGGTTTCCGCAACTACGCGAAGACGAATTTCGGCGTGCCCGTGGAAACGCTGCTCGTCGACAAGGCCCTGTTGTTGACGCTGACGGCGCCCGAGATGACGGTCCTCGTCGGCGGCCTGCGCGTGCTGGGCGCCAATGCCGATGCCGGCCGGCACGGCGTCTTCACGAAGCGGCCCGGTACGTTGAGCAACGACTTCTTCGTGAACCTGCTCGACATGGGCACGCAGTGGAAGCTGGCGGCCGACGCCAAGGACGGGTTCGAGGGCTCCGACCGCAAGTCGGGCGAACTGCGCTGGACCGCAACACGCGCCGACCTGGTCTTCGGCTCGAACTCGCAGCTGCGCGCCGTCGCCGAGGTCTACGGCAGCGCGGACGCGCAGGAGCGGTTCGTCGATGACTTCGTCGCCGCGTGGACCAAGGTCATGAACCTCGACCGGTTCGACCTCGCCTGAGTCGTTTGTCGCTCAGCCGGCCGGCGGCATCTTGTCGAAGGCCGGCAACTCGGGATCGAGAAGGTCCCACGCCAGCGCGCGCGCCCGATAGGTCACCACCTGCGGCTTGAAGCGGCTCGGGTCGTCCAGGCTGGCCGCGTGGACGGTGAAGATCTGCGGCATGGCCGAAAAGCGCAGGTAGACCGGCGAACCGCAGCGCGGGCAGAAGCCGCGGGTCTTCACATGGCCGCTGTCGGCGACGATGTCCCATTGCGTCGCCTCGCCGCTGAGCTTCACGCCCTCGGCCGCGAAGGTCAGGTAGGACCCGTGGCCGGTACCGCTCTTGTGCTGGCAGTCACGGCACTGGCAGTGGTTCATGAAGACCGGCTCGCCGGGGATCTCGTAGCGGATCGCGCCGCAGGCGCACCCGCCGGCGTAGGCATCGCTCATGTTGTCGCTCCTGTCTCAAAAATTGTGTTCGCGGTCGCCCGCCGGTCAGTGCGGGCCATCGATGAAAGTGGCCAGGCTCGGGACGACCTTGCGCCAGCCATCGCTCATGTTCCGGAATGCCGTGTCGTTGACCGGCGTCAAGAAACCCGAATGGACGAGCCTCAATCGCGTGCCTTCCGGCACCTGGGTCAGCGTGAACGTGACGACCGTGTCCAGGGGCGAACCGTAGCCCTCGTTGCCCTCATGGCCGCCCTTCCAGGCGTAGACGAAGCGCTCGTTCGGCACGACCTCCAGGACTTCGCACTCGATGGTGCCGTCCCATTCGCCGGCCGGCTTGGTCTGGTAGGTGAAGCGCGTGCCCTTCACGGGTGCGAAGCCGCGCGGCTCCATCAGCCAGCGCGCCATCAGCGCGCCGGAAGTGAGGGTCTTCCAGATCGCCTCGGGCGCGTGGGGGAAGACTTCATCCACCACGATGTCTTGCGTGGCGGATTTCAATGCGCTGTCGTTCATGGGTCGATTTCCTTCAGGAGGGTTCGGAGGTCGGCAAAGCGCTTGCGCCAGAACACGCCGTAGTGGCCCATCCAGTCGGCAAGCGGCGCCAGGCCCTTCGGGTCGGCGCGATAGAAGACGTTGCGGCCTTGCGCGCGGTCGACGACCAGGCCCGCGCGCTTGAGCGAGGCCAGGTGCTGCGAGACGGCGGACTGCGTGACGCCGCTGCCCTCGGTCAGCTGCACGACGGTGATTTCATGCGCGTGCACGATCCGCTCGAAGACGGCACGCCGCGTGGGATCGGCGAGCGTGCGCATGACAGTGTCGAGAGGGGCGGCTTCCATGGTGCGGCTCATATTAGCCGTCACTGATTGATCAGTCAATGCTAATTGATTGACCCACGCAGAGACCGTCGGGGCTGCACCCGGACGGCTCGCCCGATCAAGGACGCCGGACGTCCATTCGCTGGCGCGACCAGTACGGTCCGTCGAGGCGGTCGAGCCGCACCTCTCCGCCCGTCGAGGGCGCGTGCACAAAGCGGTTCTCACCGACGTAGATCCCCGCGTGCGTGGGCCGCGCTCCGCCGAACACCACCAGGTCGCCCGTGCGCAGCCCGTCGCGCGGTATCGGCTCTCCGAAGCCCGCGAGCTGCGCCACGGTGCGTGGCGTGGCCAGCCCCGCACTCTCGCGGTACACGAACGCGATCAGGCCGCTGCAGTCGAAGCCGCCATTGACCGTGTTGCCGCCGTAGCGGTAGGGGGTGCCCACGAGTCCCATCGCGTGGATCGCCGCATCCGCGGATTGCTCGGCCGAGATCAGCGATGGCCGCGCACTGCGCGTCGACTGCACCGGCGCGCTGCCGCAGGCCGCGAGCATCAGGCAAACAGCGAGGATGAGGGGGAGACGGCCTCTGCGACCCGTCCCCGATGTCATTGGCAAGGCGCAATGACGACGCACACCGCGATTCACGCCGCGCCGAGGATCGATGGCAGTTCCGGCACAAGCGCCTCCGGCGCACGCTCGAGCGCCAGCGCGAGGGTCGCCAGCACCGCGGCCGCCACGTCCTTGTGCGAACCCGCGTCCGCGGCCATGGTGTTGTAGTAGTCCAGATCCTTGCGTGCGTTGGCGATCGAGAAGCGCAGTCCGGAACTGTCCCCGGCCAGCAGGAAAGGCTTGAGGCGCTCCAGCGCGATGCCGCCGCCGCCGCCCTTGGCCAGCACGTCCACGAAGGCCTCGGGCGCCACCTTGCTGCGCACCGCGCAGGCGGCCGCCTCCGAGAGCAGCGTCACCATGCCCAGCGACACGTAGTTGTGCAGCAGCTTCATGCTGTGGCCCGCGCCCACCGGACCCATGTGCGAGATGTTCTCGGCAAAGCACTGCAGCAGCGGCCGGCACACCTCGAGCAGGGCCGCATCGCCGCCAACCAGCAGGTTGAGCCGCCCCTCGGCCGCTTCCTTCGGCGTGCGCGTCATCGGACTGTCGAGAAAGCGCCCCCCCGCCGCCTGCACGGCCTGCGCCATGCGCGCGGTGGACGAAGGGATCGCGGTGGAACAGTCGATCACCACGGCACCGGGTTGAAGTCCTTCGAGGATCCCGTCCGGTCCCTGCAGCACCGCCTCCACCTGCGGTGAGCCGGTGAGCACGAGGATGATCACGTCCGAGCGCGCGGCCAGCGCCTTCAGGCTGGTGAAGCCCTTGGCTCCCGCGCCCTTGAGCGCGTCCAGTGGCTGGTTGCCCGGGTGCTCGAACAGGCCGAGTTCGTAGTCTCGCCGCACGATGTTGCTCGCGATCCCGTGGCCCATCATGCCGATGCCCACCATGCCGATTCGCTTCATTGCCTGTCACCCCTTCGATGTGAATTTGGAGGACCGCAAGTATCCGCTCAACCCGGGCGCGGCGGCGACGGGTCAAGGAAGGAAGTGCTGGTTGCAGGGAGCCTGTCGGCCCGAGATCAGCGGATCGTGGAGAGCCTTGCGCCGACCTTTCCAGAGCCGGAACACTCGCTCAGGAGTTCTGCGGACTGCGTGACCTGCGCGGCCATCCGCTCGTCCAACGACTGCCAGCGGCGGTGCTGCGCCGGCCGGATGAGGGAGAACCACACGACGCCAACGCAAGCGACGAAGGTCGCGATCAACCAGTGCATCCATTCCATACCGAAGCCCCGCTCAGGATTATTCTGTTGGGCCGCAGTGTGTTGGTGCTTGGCGGCGCCGGACATCCCCACTTTTGAGGAGCCCAGGGAGCTCGCGCCCGGGTCAGTCCCTTCCGCCCCGCCCGTTCGCCGCGACCACCTCGCCCCGGCGCGCCTTCACCTCGTCGAGGTAGTTGTAGATGGTGAAGCGCGTCACGCCCAGGGCAGCCGCAGCGCGTTCGACCCCGCCCCGGACCATGAAGAGTCCGCGCTCGAGCATCATCTCGACGGCCGCCGTCTTCTCTTCCTTGGCCATCTTCTGCACGGGCTTGCCGTAGCGCCGCACCGCGCTGGAGATGATGTCGAGCATCAAGGCCTCGGTGTCCAGCACCTCGACCTTGGGCGCCTTCTCGGTAGCATGCGTCGAAGGCAGCATGCGCGCGAGCAGCGCCTGCGCGGCCTCGATGCTGTGAAAGTCCGCATTCAGGCACAGCGCGGCAAAAGTGTGGCCCAGCGAATCGCGGAACATCGCCGTGGCCGACACGAGCGAGCGGCCGTCGCGCGCAAACGTGGGATAGGGAAACACCGACACGTGCTCGGCCGGCTGCGCCAGCGCCTTGCCCTTGGCCAGGATGGCCAGCGCCTTGTCGTTGCCCGGCCCGGCCAGCACGGGGCTGCCGGGGCCGCGGCCGGTGACGTGGCCGTTGGCGATGCGCAGCACCGAGCACTCGGGCCGCGTCAGGTCGTGGAGCACGACCTCGATGTGGTCGCCCACCATGGCGCCCAGCATGGGCACGACCGTGTCGAGCGCGGCCAGGATCACCTCGCGCTCGCGCCGGACCTCGGGCGAAAGCCTGGGCGCGCGCTTGCTCATGCCACGAAGTCGACCTCGGCGACCAGCTCGATCTCCACCGCGATGCCCAGGGGCAACTCGTGCGCGCAGACTGCGCTGCGCGCGTGGCGCCCGCGCTCGCCGAACACCTCGACGAGCAGGTCGGAGGCGCCGTTCACCACCAGGTGCGGGCGCTGGAAGCCCTCGACGCAGTTCACCCATGCCAGCAGCTTCAGGAGGCGCGTGACACGGTCGAGCGAGCCGGCGTGCGCACGAAGGATGGCGAGCGAATTGAGGATGGTCAGGCGCGCGGCCTGGTAGCCCTCGGCTTCCGAGAGGTCCAGCCCCACCTTGCCGCGGTACACCACCTGGCCGTCCGCGACCGGGCCCTGCCCGGCGAGGAAGACCATCCGCCCGCTCTGGGTGGCGGTGACGTAGTTGGCGGCGGGTTGCGGCGCGGGCGGAAGCTCGACGCCCAGCGCCTTCAGGCGCGCCTCCGGGGAGGCGTGTTCGGCTGTGTTCTCCATGGGGTCCTTTCTTTCCCGAAGTCGGCTTGACACCCGTGGGGCTCGCCGCTTAAATTCATCTTAAACAGCTTGTTGATCCGTTTCAACTAAATATCAACCCAGGATGCCATCCGCCTCAGCCATCGACCGGAGCGAGCGCATGCGCGAGCTCTTTCCGTATCTCGACGAGCGCGTCTACCTCGACACGGCCGCCGCAGGCCTGTGCTGGAAGGGCCATGGCGCGGCCGTGGCGCACTTCTACGAAGACGTGAAGAGCCGCGGCTACGACGCGCGGCCCGAGTGGTGGGCCGTGGCGAACAAGGTCCGGGCGCGGCTCGCGCAATGGCTGGGCGTGACGCCGCCGGACATCACCTTCGTCTCCAACACCACCGAGGGGCTCAACCTCGCGGCCCACAGCATCCAGTTCCACAGCGGCGACCGCATCGTCTGCGCGCAGGACGAGTTCCCTTCCGTCATCCGCATCTGGAAGGCCGCCGAGCGCCAGGGCGCGCAGGTGGTGCACGTGCCCATCCCGCGCGAGGAAGAACGGCAGGCCCGGCTGATGGACGCGGTGAGCGCCGGCACGCGCGTGCTGGTCGTCTCGCAGACGCATTCGAGCACCGGCACCACGCTGGACTTGGCTGTGCTGGGACGGCATTGCCGCGAGCGCGGCACGCTGCTCATGGTGGACGGCATCCAGGCCCTGGGCGCGGTGCCCACCGACCTGGCCGGTGTCGACATCTACGCGGCGTCCTTCTTCAAGTGGATGCTGTCGGGGTTCGGCTTCGGCATCCTCGTGACGTCGGCACGCGCGCGTGAAGCGATGGCGCCCGCGTGGCAGGGCTACGCCAACATGGACGATGCGCGGCAGCTGCAGTACGCCCACGTCAACACGCCCGCGCTGTACGGACTCGACGCCACGCTGGACCTGTTCGAGAGCATCGGCTGGAACACTGTCCATGCGCGCGTGCAAGCCCTGGGCGACCAGCTCATCGCGGAGTCGGACCGGCTGAACCTCCCGCTCGTCACGCCGCGTGCGCAGCGTGCCGGCATCTTCGTCTTTCGCGCGCCGGACGGCGAGGCGGCGCGCCTGCAACTGGCCGCGCGCAACATCAGCGTCTCCGCGCGCGGCGAAGGCGTGCGCGTCTCACCCCACTTCTACAACAGCAGCGAGGACATCGCGCAATGCGCCACCGCGCTGGCCGAAGTGCTTGCACGCGCCTGAACCCCGCCATCGCCTGACTCGTCATTCCGAGGACCCTCCCCATGCGCCAACCGCACGCTTTCCGCCTGGCCCTGGCCAGCCTGCTGCTCGCCACCGTCCCAGGCGCCTTCGCGCAGGCACCCGCGGCGCCGGGACCCGCGTCATCACCCACGCTCGCGGCGGTCAAGGCGCGCGGCGTGCTCAACTGCGGCGTGATCGGCAGCTCGCCCAACTTCTCGCTGCCCGACAGCACCGGCGTCATGCGCGGCCTCGATGCAGACCTGTGCCGCGCCACGGCCGCCGCGGTCCTGGGCGATGCGAACAAGGTGAAGTTCACCAACCTCACGCCCGCCCAGCGACTCGTGGCGGTGCAGTCGGGCGAGGTCGACCTGTCCTTCTCGCAGATCACCTGGACGCTCGCGCGTGAATCCAAGTCGGGGGTGCAGTTCACCGGCACCTATTTCTTCGACACCTACGGCGTCATGGTGCCGAACGCGCTGAAGGTGGCCAGCACCGCCAAGCTCAACGGCGCGAGCATCTGCATGATCACCGGCCCCGGCGAGACCAACGCCGCCGAGTACTTCGGCAAGATCAAGGTGCGCTACAAGCCGGTGCCCTTCTCCGAGGGCGAGCAGATGCGCAAGGCCTTCCTGGCCAAGCGCTGCGACGCCATCTTCCACAGCCTGTCGGCCCTCGCGACCTTCAAGGGCACACTGGGCGCCCAGGCGGCCGACTACCAGCTGTTGCCCGAGACGCATGCCCGCGAGCCGCTGGCCGGCGTGGTGCGCAAGGGCGACGACCGCTGGTTCGACATCGTGCGCTACACGCTCAACGCCATGATCAACGCCGAGGAGCTCGGCGTGAGTTCGCAGAACCTGAAGAGCTTCGCCGCGTCGGCCGACCCCGACGTGAAGCGCCTGCTCGGCACCGAAGGCGACCTGGGCCCGTCGATGGGCCTCGACAAGGAATGGGCGGCCAACGTGATCGCGCAGGTGGGCAACTACGGCGAGACCTTCGACCGCGCCTTCGCCGCGAGCGGTATGCCCCGCGCGCAGAACCGGCTCGCCGAAAAGGGCGGCCTGCTCTACGCCGTGCCGATGCGCTGAACCCGCCCGCATGAACCGACCCGCACCGCCGGTCCGCTGGAACTGGGGCGCCGTCCTGCGACAGGCCGCCGCCTTCGCGGTGCTGGCGGCACTCCTGGTGCTGATGTTCCGCGTCACCGGCGCCAACCTGCATGCGCGCGGCGTGCACACCGGGTTCGACTTCCTCGGCAAGCCCGCGATCACGCCGGTGTTCAACTCGCCGCTCGAATTCCAGGCCGGCATCGACACCTTCGCGACGGCCTTTGTGGCCGGCGCGCTCAACACGCTCAAGCTCACCGCCGCATGCATCGTGCTGGCCACCGCCCTCGGCCTGCTGGTGGGACTGGGCGCGCTGGCGCAGAACCCGCTGGCGCGCTGGCTGGCCAGGGCCTATGTGGAGCTGATGCGCAACATCCCGGTGCTCCTGCACATCGCCTTCTGGTATGGCCTGTTGCTGGAATTGCCGCCGGCCTCGGACAGCGCGGGCTCGCTGCTGCTCGCGACCAACCGCGGCATCTTCCTGCTGCCCACGGTGGACGGCCTCGATGTGCACGGCGTGGTCTCGATGTCGCCCGAATTCGCGGCGCTGCTCGTCGGCATCTCGTTCTACACCGCGGCCTTCATCGCAGAGATCGTGCGGGCCTCCGTGGGTGCCCTGCCGCGCGGCCAGTGGGAGGCCGCCTCGGCGCTGGGCCTCTCGCGCGCCACCGTGCTGCGGCGCGTGCTCGGCCCGCAGGCGCTGCGCGTCGGCCTGCCGCCGCTGGCCAGCGAGTACATCGGCATCTTCAAGAACAGCACGCTCGCGGTCGCCATCGGCTACCAGGACTTCATGGCGGTGAGCGAGACCATGCTCACCGACACGGGCCAGGCGATGGAGATCATGGCCATCGTCATGCTGTTCTACGCCTGCGTGAGCCTGCTCGTGAGTGCGGCGATGCACGGGTTCGAGCAGCGCCAGCGGCGATGGGGACTCGCGTGACCCGCTACGTGGCCCGCACGCGCATCGACGCCGCGCCGCCGCCCACGGCACGGCGCGACTGGATGCACCGCACGAAGGCCGGGCTCTTCCCGACGCGGGCCACGGGCGCCGTCACGCTGGTGCTGGCCGCGCTGTTCATTGCGTTCTGCTGGAAGCTCGCGGACTGGGGTCTGATCCACGCGGTGTTCGACACACACGGCCAAGGCCCCGACGCCTGCCGCGTGACGGGCGCGGGTGCCTGCTGGGCCATCATCGGCGAGAAGTTCCGGCTCATCGTCTTCGGCATCTACCCGTACGCCCAGCAGTGGCGCGCCGCGCTGGCCATGGCGATCCTCGTCGTGATGTACGTGCTCTCCACGCGGCGCAGCTGGTGGAACCGGCGGCTGGCCGTCGCCTGGGCCGTGGCGCTGGCCGGCTTCGGCACGCTCATGTGGGGCGGCATCGCCGGCCTGCCCTACGTGCCCGACGACCAGTGGGGCGGCTTGCCGGTCACGCTGATCCTCGCCACTCTCGGCCTGGCCGCGGGGTTCCCGCTGGCGGTGGCGCTCGCTTTGCTGCGCCATTCCAATCACGCCGGCGTGGGCAAGGCGCTGGCGGTGGCCTACATCGAGATCGCCCGCAGCGTGCCGCTGCTGGCGGTGTTGTTCCTGGCCAGCGTGATGATCCCGCTCTTCCTGCCGCAAGGCACCGACCTGTCCAAGCTGTTTCGGGTGTTCGTTGCCTTCTCGCTCTTCACCGCCGCCTACTTGGCCGAGGTGATCCGCGGCGGCCTTCAGGTGGTGCCGCGCGGCCAGTACGAGGCGGCGGCGGCGCTGGGCCTGAGCCCGCGCGTGACCACGCTGCGGGTGGTGCTGCCGCAGGCGCTCACCGCGGTGCTGCCTGCGCTGGTCAACGTCTTCATCGCCTTCTTCAAGGCGACCTCGATCGTCGTGATCGTCGGCATCTTCGACCTGATGACGGCCGCCAAGCGCGCCATCGCCGATGCGCAATGGCAGGGTTTCGGCACCGAGATCTACCTCTTCGTCGCTGCGATCTACTTCATCTTCTGCTTTGCCATGTCCCGCTACAGCGCGCGCCTGCATGCCTCGCTCGACGCGGGCCGCCGCTCCTGAGACCGCCATGCCCGAGACGTCGCCCTCCTCGCCCCCGATCGTGCGCGCCGACGCGCTCAACAAGTGGTATGGCGACTATCACGCGCTGCGCGACATCGACCTGGAGGTCGGCGAGGGCGAACGCATCGTGATCTGCGGGGCCTCGGGCTCGGGCAAGTCCTCGCTGATTCGCTGCTTCAACGGGCTGGAGGGCTTCGACACGGGCCGCCTCCAGGTCTGCGGCGTGACCATCAGCCCGGCCCCGGGTGATCTGGCGACGGTGCGCCAGCAGGTGGGCATGGTGTTCCAGCAGTTCAATCTGTTTCCACACATGACCGTGCTCGAGAACTGCACGCTCGCACCGATGTCCACGCGCCGGCTGAGTGCCCGCGAGGCGGGCGACGCGGCGATGGAACTGCTGGCGCGTGTGCGGGTTGCAGATCACGCGCACAAGTACCCCGCGCAGCTTTCCGGCGGCCAACAGCAGCGCGTGGCCATCGCCCGGGCCCTGTGCATGCGGCCCCGCCTCATGCTCTTCGACGAGCCCACCTCCGCGCTCGACCCGGAGATGGTGAAGGAAGTGCTCGACACCATGATCAACCTGGCGGGCGAAGGCATGTCCATGGTGTGCGTCACCCACGAAATGGGCTTCGCGCACGAAGTCGCCGACCGCGTCGTCTTCATGGACGAAGGACAGATTCTCGAAGTGGCCACGCCGGCCGAATTCTTCGCTTCGCCGCAGCACGAGCGCGCCCGGGCTTTCCTGGGCGACGTGCTTCGGCACTAGGCGACGTTTCGCCTCCTCAGCCGCGCGCGCCAATCAACGCTTCTTCGAACATCGACAGCAGATGGCGCGCGAACAGGTCCATGTTCGCCGCGCGGTCATCGCTGGCGGTCTCGATCGTCCTGCTTTGCGTGATCGCGCCGACGACGGCGAGGCACACATGGCCGGGCGCATCGCCATAGGGGCTGCCCGAAGGCCCCGCCGCGCCGCTTTCGCTGATGCCCCACGACGCGCGATGGCTGTCGCGGATCTTGCCTGCGACCATGAGGGCATAGGGCTCGGTCTCCCCGCGCATGCCTGCGACGTCGTCCGCCGTCAGACCCAGCAGCGCCTTGGCGGCACGCCTCGAATAGACGACCGCGCCGCCCAGGAAGTAGGCCGAGGCGCCCGGCACCGCCAGCAGCGCGGCCGACACCAGCCCGCCTGCCGACGATTCCACGACCGCGATCGTTTCCTTGCGCGCCTTCAATGCGGCGCCGACGCGCCCTGCGAGTTCCGAGAGCGACGGCAGGTCGGTGTCTGTGGATGTGGCCATTTCAGTCCTCGCGCCTGCTGACGACCATGTCCAGTTCCACCGACGCGTTCTTGGGCAGGCTGTACACGCCGACCGACGTTCGGGTGTGAACGCCCTGCTCGCCGAACACGCGATACAGCAGGTCGGACGCCGCATCGGCCACCTCGCTCTGCTGCGTGAAATCGGGTGTGGTCTGCATGAAGACCGTGACGCGCAGGATCTTGTCGACGACGTCGAGCGAGCCGAGGGCCTGGCGCAGGATGGCCAAAGCGCGCAAGGTGCAGATCATTGCCGCCGTGCGTGCCTGGTCGAGCGTCGTTTCCGCGCCGACCCGGCCGGTGACCATCACCTTGTCACCGACGCGCGGAACCTGGCCGCTGAGGTAGACGGTGCGGCCGTCCGATACGGCCGAGGCGTAGTGGCCGCCGATGCGGATGTCGCCGTCGAAACGGTGGCCGAGTTCTGCGGCGATCTGGTCTGCGGTGTCCTGGCGTGTCTGGGAGGTCATGGGCGTGATTGTGGGCCGAATGAAGCGGCCCGCCCCGCTCGTCCGGCACAGGGATGTCGGGGATACTTCACTTCCCTGCCGAACGGTCCGTTGCATCGCGCCCCGCCGCGCGGAGAGGTGATCCGCATGTCCCTTCTTGTCCTGGGTCTCATCCTGTTCCTGGGCGTTCACTCGGTCGCCATCGTTTCACCCGCCTGGCGGGAGGGCCAGATCGTGCGCCACGGCGAACGGGCGTGGAAGGGCATCTACGCCCTCGTCTCGCTCGCCGGCTTCCTGCTGCTGATCTACGGCTACGGCCTGGCCCGGCAGACGCCGGTCGTCCTGTACACGCCGCCATCGGCGATGCGCCATCTCGCGCTGCTGCTGATGCTGCCCGTGTTCCCGCTGCTGTTCGCTGCCTATCTGCCGGGACGCATCCAGCGAAGCGCGAAGCATCCGATGCTGCTTGCGGTCAAGCTCTGGGCTGCTGCGCATCTGCTGGCCAACGGGACGCTGGCCGACGTGCTCCTGTTCGGCGGCTTCCTCGCCTGGGCGGTGGCCGACCGCATTTCGGTCAAACGACGGACGGTGCCGCACAAGGTGCCGGGCGCGCCGCCCGGGGCCTTGAACGACGTGATCGCCCTCATCGTCGGGCTGGCGGTGTATGTCGTCTTCATCTTCCGCGCACATGCCTGGTTGATCGGGGTCTCGCCGATTGCCTTGTAGGCGGGCAGCCGCGCACCTTTCTCATCGACTCGACTGCCTCCGGGATCCGGCCGTTCGGCCGGTATCCCTGCGCGAACCCGCCCGTTTGTTCTGTTGACAAGCGTCGATGCCCGCGCAGAATGCTTTTGGCTGAAAACTAAAGAACTAACTTTTGGAGGATGTCCATGAATGAATTGCTTGAGAGCCAGCAACTGATCGTCAGCATGGCAATCGCCCTGCTCGTGCTCGCATTCGCCTATTACGCCTTGCGGCGGAACGCTGCCCGGGTCGAGGTGAGGCGCCGCATCGAAGCGGCACGCTTGCGCTCCGGTCACGTCCCGCTCGAGGTCCCGACCACGCGCGGCTTCATCTCCAGGGAGGGGCCGGACACGCTTCCCGAATGGTTCACCGAGGGCGACGACGCGCTCGCGACGGTCGACGAGACGCCGCGCATGCGGCTTCGCTATCTCGACGCCCATGGCAAGAAGGCGCAAGGCGTGCTGCAGGTGGAGCGGCTCGACCTGGAAAGAAAGCTGATCGTCGGCCACACCGACACGCCCGGCGACGTCCGCAGGATCTTCCTGCACCAGGTGCTGAGCGCGCGCAGCGCCGAAACGGGGCAGCGCTTCAACCTCGACACGTGGGTGGAAGCCGTGCGCGTCGCGCGCCGGCGCCGCGGCCTGGCCCGCTAGGCGCAGCGCGTCGTCAACCCCGTGAGCGACGGGGGGGCGATCTCAAGGAATCTTCGCCGCGACTTCCCAGCTGTGGCCAGCCGGGTCGACGAAGTTGGCCGTGCGGCGGCCCCATGGCCTGTCGACCGGCCCTGCCAGCAGCTTCACGCCTCGCGACCGAAGCGCCTCGCAAACGGCATCGACGTCCGCCACCCACACGCTGAGCTGGAAGCGCGAACCGCCCCCCGGCCCGGCCACGGCGCCGGGCGCGACGATCTCCCGTGCGTTTTCCGCGCGCAGCAGATTGATGATGAGATTCTCGAAGCGCATGGCGGCCGAGTTCTCGTCCTCGAACAGGACCGCGACGCCGAAGACTTCCTGGTAGAAGGCCTTCGCCGCTGCGAGGTCCTCCACGAACAGGCTCATGGCGCTGATGCGTTGCAGGCTTTCGGGGTTCATCCGGGACTCCTTGCTTTGTTCGTTTCGGCCACAGGCCGTCAGCCGATCCGCACCTTCACGGATGCGACTTCAGGGAGCGTCTCGATCCGCCGCCAGTCGAGCGCGAGCAGCACCTTGGTCATGTTCTTGCCGCACCAGTCGCCGAGCCGATCCACGGACTTCCAGGCATAGGCGTCGACTTCCAGTGTCGGCAAGCCCGTCGCGTGATGCGGAAAGGTCGAATGGCAGCGGCAATCACGGATCGGAAACGCGTCCACCGCGACGCGCAATGCGAACAGGTGAAGCCGCTTGGCCGGCAGGTAGTCGTGCAGGCCCAGGTCCTCCAGCAACCCGGGTTCGAGCTCGAGCGAAGTCTCTTCCCAGGCTTCGCGTACGGCGGTCTGCAGCGCCGACTCGCCCGGTTCCTGCAAACCCTTTGGCAAGTCCCAGCGCGCGGTGCCGGTGGCATGGCAGACGAACAGCTCGCGCCGGGCGTTCAGCATGACGACCCCGCAGGAAACGACCTTGGCCATGCATCGAGCCTGTGCGTCAGGGAGCCCGCGACGGTCGGAACGGTTGCTACGACGGTTGCCGGCTTCGCGGGCCGCGCCCGATCAAGTGCCCTCGATCACGCGAAGATCGCGTTCGGCCCCATCGCCGAGCGCGGCCAGGGCCGCCTGGTAATCAGGGCTGTCATGCGTCGCGAGGGCCTGCTCGACGCTGTCGAACTCGATCAGCACCGTGCGTTGGGCCAAGCCGGCCTCGTAGACCTTCGCGGGCAGGCCGCGCGCCAGGAAGCGCCCGCCCCCGGCCGTGATGGCAGGACCGGCCAGCTTGGCGTAGGCCGCGAGCTTGTCGGCATCCTTGACGGCACGGTATGCACTGACCCAATAGGCTTTTGCCATGGTGATTTCTCTTTCCTAGCTGCTGCGTGAAACAAGTGGGCGCGAAAGCCACCGGGTGGCTGGCGCGCGTTCCATCATATTGGGAACGCCGGGATCGCGCGGGGGCGAAGCGCCTGTCGCCGCCAGCGGAAGACGGGGCTGCGCGATCAGCTTCTTTGCGGTGGCGGCCACGCTGCGCGCATGCCGGATTCGTATTCCGCCCCTTGCAGGACGCGGCTGGCGCGCTCGACCGCATAGCGCGCAAACAGGGCGTCGACAAGCTCCTCCCAGGTCCATGAAGGAGGGGAAGTCGTCGCGTCGTCCAGTCCGGCCGTCATCTGCAACTGGGCAGGCACGGCAATGCCGGCTCGCCGGAGGATCTGGGCTTTTTGTGCTGGCGTAAGCATGGCGCTCGGGGCTTGCAATGAACGCGCCCGGTGACTTGGTCGACAGGACGCATTCGGGAATCCCCGCCCCCCGGCACCTGTCCTCGCGCTCAACGCCGAAGCGTAGAGCCGAGTTTCGTTCGTCACGGAGGCCCACCTGATGCAGGGCATTGCTCGAAAGTTGATTGCATTGGGCTTGCTCTTGGCGCTGCTGCCGCTCTCCCCTGCCCCTGTGTCCGCAGCCCAGCCCGAGGAGGAACCCCGGGCCGGCCTGGCTGCTCGCGCGGCCGAGGCTTCGTCCGTTGGGCGAACGGAATACGCCTACGGTCCGGATGACCTGCAGCAGCTCGATTTCTGGCCTGCAGCCACCGGCAAGCCGGCGCCGCTGATTCTTTTCGTGCACGGCGGTGGCTGGAAACACGGCGACAAGCGAACCGCCACGGGAATGCAGAAGGTCGAGCATCTGACCGGTGAAGGTTTTGCCTTTGCCTCGATCAACTATCGCCTGGTACCGACCGCAACCGTCGAGCAGCAAGCCGCCGATGTGGCCACGGCCGTTGCATGGCTCCGGGCCCACGCCGCGCGACTGGGCGTCGATGCGTCGCGCATCGTCCTGATGGGGCACAGCGCGGGCGCGCACCTGGTGGCGCTGGTCGGTACGGATCCCCGGTACCTGGCGGCGGCCGGCCTTTCCTTATCGGATGTTCGCGGCGTCATCGCACTGGACGGCGCTGCCTACGACATTCCGCGCCAGGTTGCCGCAGCCGGCCGCCTCATGCGCGGCACTTACAGGGAGGCGTTCGGAGACGAGCCCGCACGCCAGCGAGCCTTGTCGCCCGCCTTGCAAACCTTCAAGGCGCGCACGCCCGCATTCCTGATCGTCCACATCGATCGCGCCGACGGGAAGGCGCAATCGGAGGCGCTGGGCGAAGCGCTGCTGCGGGCCGGAACGTCAGCCGAAGTGCATGGCGTCGACGGAACAGGTCTGCTTGGCCATCTGGAGATCAATCGCGCGCTTGGACGCGCCGACCACCCGGCCACCGCCGTGGTCGACGCATGGCTGCGCAAGCTGCTGCACACGACGTAGCCGGGCCGTCGACACGGCGCTGATTTCAGCTATGGCCGTCATAGGCAAAGCCTTGCCCTTTTCGTCATTGCCGCATCCAGAATTTGTGGGCCTCAATCAACGAAAAGGAGACGCCCATGAGCGAGATGCAAGCCGAAGCCAAGTGCCCCTTCCACCACACGGTCGGGCGCGGGACCGGGAATCGTGACTGGTGGCCCAACCAGTTGCGCGTCGACCTGCTTCACCAGCATTCCTCCAAGTCCGATCCGATGGACAAGGACTTCGACTACGCGAAGGCATTCAACAGCCTCGACTACGAGGCGCTGAAGAGCGACCTGCGCGCGCTGATGACAGACTCACAGGACTGGTGGCCGGCAGACTTCGGCCACTACGGGCCGCTGTTCATCCGCATGGCCTGGCACAGCGCCGGCACCTATCGCACCGGCGACGGGCGTGGCGGCGGCGGCCGCGGCCAGCAGCGCTTTGCGCCGCTCAACAGCTGGCCGGACAACGTCAACCTCGACAAGGCCCGGCGCCTGCTGTGGCCCATCAAGCAGAAGTACGGCCTGAAGATCTCATGGGCCGACCTGATGATCCTGACGGGCAACGTGGCCCTGGAGTCCATGGGCTTCAAGACCTTCGGTTTCGCCGGCGGGCGCCCGGACGTGTGGGAACCGGACCAGGACGTCTATTGGGGCAACGAGAAGACCTGGCTCGAAGACAAGCGCTACACCGGCGACCGCGACCTCGAGAACCCGCTCGCGGCGGTGCAGATGGGCCTGATCTATGTGAACCCCGAAGGTCCGAACGCCAATGGCGACCCGGTCTCCGCGGCTCGCGACATCCGCGAAACCTTCGCTCGCATGGCGATGAACGACGAGGAAACCGTCGCCCTGATCGCCGGCGGCCACACCTTCGGCAAGACCCACGGCGCCGGCCCAGCGGAACTCGTCGGCTCGGCGCCCGAGGCTTCGGACCTGGAGGAAATGGGCATGGGCTGGAAGAGCACCCACGCCAGCGGCATGGCCGGCGACGCCATCGGCAGCGGCCTGGAAGTCACCTGGACCCAGCAGCCGACGAAGTGGACCAACCTCTTCTTCGAGAACCTGTTCAAGTTCGAGTGGGAGAAAGTCAAGAGCCCGGCCGGTGCCGGACAGTGGCAGGCCAAGGGCGCGCCGGCGGACATTCCGGACGCGCACGACAAGTCGAAGAAGCGCGTGCCGACCATGTTGACCACCGACCTGTCGCTCCGCTTCGACCCGGCCTACGAAAAGATCTCCCGGCGCTTCCTCGAGCACCCCGAGCAGTTCGCCGATGCGTTCGCGCGCGCCTGGTTCAAGCTGACGCATCGCGACATGGGACCGCGCTCGCGCTACCTGGGCCCGGAAGTGCCGAAGGAAGAGCTGATCTGGCAGGACCCGATTCCGAAGGTCGACCATCCGCTGATCGACGACAAGGACGCCGCGGCGCTCAAGGCCAAGGTACTGGCTTCGGGCCTGTCGGTGACGGACCTGGTGCTCACGGCCTGGGCCTCGGCCTCCACCTACCGCGGCTCCGACATGCGCGGCGGCGCCGACGGCGCCCGCATCCGCCTGGCGCCGCAGAAGGACTGGGAAGTCAACGAGCCCGCCAGGCTGGCCAAGGTGCTCCAGACCTTGGAAGGCATCCAGGGCGAGTTCAACAAGGCGCAGTCCGCCGGCAAGAAGATCTCGATGGCCGACCTGATCGTGCTGGCCGGCTGCGCCGCCGTCGAACAAGGCGCCCGGAACGCAGGCCATGAAGCGACGTTGCCCTTCACCCCCGGCCGCATGGACGCGTCGCAGGAACAAACCGACGTGGAGGCCATGAAGGTGCTCGAACCCGTGGCCGACGGCTTCCGCAACTACCTGAAGAAGGACTATTCGATTCCCGCCGACGCACTGCTGGTCGACAAGGCCCAGTTGCTGACGCTGACTGCGCCCGAGATGACGGTGCTGTTGGGCGGCATGCGCGCGCTGGGCGCCAACGTCGGCGCCACCAAGCATGGCATCTTCAGCCAGAAGCAACACGCGCTGACCAACGAGTTCTTCGTGCGCCTGCTCGACCTCAACACGATCTGGAAGGCGGCGCCCGGCGAGAACAACCTGTACGAGGGCGTCGATCGCAAGACGATGGAGCGCAAGGGCAGCGCAACGCGCGTCGACCTGGCCATCGGCTCCAACTCCGTGCTGCGCGCCCTGGCCGAGGTCTACGGCGGTTCGGACACCGAGGTGAAGTTCGTGAAGGACTTCGTCGCGGCCTGGACCAAGGTGATGGACCTCGGCCGCTTCGACAGGGTGTAGGCACCCCTCGCAGCCGGTCGCCGAGCCGGAGCAGCGCCGAGCAGTCCCCGCCACGCGCGGGAGCCGCTCGGCGCGCCATCGCTTTCAACGCCCGGTTGCTCACGATATGGACTTGCTCCGCGTGTCCGGACGCGGCATATTCGCGATCGAGCGCTGCCACGCCCCTACAGAAAAGCGCGCAGGAGACAACGATGACGGCCAGCTATGTAGAAATACAAGGCGCCCAGGCGGATGTTGACCTCTGGGACGGGTTGATCACGGACCAGAACGCCCTCATCGGCGTCCTGATGCAGCGGATGTCCCAGGTCGGTTGCACGGATGCCGCATGGCTCGACGAGCGCATCACGGAAGCCGAGAGCATCGAGAACCGCCTGGTCGTCGGACTCGACCGCGCGCAGCGCCGATTGCGGGGGTTGATCTAGAGATCGCAAGCGCTTTCTCGGCGCAGCGCAATTCGGCCATCTCGTTCGCCTCGGCCCGTCGAGGACGGACACGCAGGCAAGAAATGGGACGTACGCGCCACAGGCCAAACCGCGGCGCTTCTAAATTCGATGCGTACCTTCAGTACATCCTTCAAGCATCGAAATCTTCCAGAGAGTCCCGAATGAAACAGTACAAAGTCGTTGCCATCAGTGCCTTGTGCATTGCTTCCCTGAGTGCCTGCGTCGCTTCGTACGCGCTGTCGCACCCGAACTTCCAGAGCGCGGAGAACGCGCTGCAGGCGGCCATCAACCACATCCATTCCGCACAGGACGTGAACGGCCCGACCTTCGGCGGGCACGCGGGCCGCGCGGTGGAACTCATCCAGCAGGCGCAGACCGAGATCCAGATCGCGGACGAGTACCACCAGGGCCGCCGCTGGTAAGCGGGGCGGCACCGCATCGACTGTCGCGTCACCCTTTCCGTTCACACCATGGGCTACTTCTTCATCGTCGCCTTCCTGATGTTCGTTGCACCGGCCGGCTGCATCGCCTATCAATTGCTGGCGCAACACGCCGCGCCGCATTGGGGGCTCGCCTTGCAGTGGTTCGCCTTCTGGATCGTCGGCGCACGGCTGGGCTCGGCGGGACTGCGGCAGATGTTCAAGCCGGCCTACACCGCGCAGCACATTCTCGGCATCCAGGGCGGCGAAGCGCTGGTGCTCGTGCGGGAGCTGGGCTTCGCCAACACGGCCTTCGGCGTGATCGGTGTCCTGAGCCTCTGGTCGCCGGGATGGTCCGTGCCCGTGGCGCTCGCGGGTGCGGTGTTCCTCGGATTGGCGGGCGCCAATCACATCGTGCAACCGCACCGCAATGCGCGCGAGAGCTTCGCGATGGTCACCGATCTTGCCGGCGCGGCCATCCTCGCGGCCTGCCTGTCCGGTGCTGCTTTCCTCCCCGGAATTGCATCGTGACCCTCCGTCGAGCTCACTTGCCCGTCGTGCCCGGAGGGTGCGTGCCCAGGAAGTTGTTCTCGCAATAGTCTCCCCCGCGCTTGAGCATCGAGCGGTTCAGCGCACGGGCCAGCCGGGCGTCGCGGTCGAGGTAGGCCTGCGCAACCCGCAGCCGGTCGGCCGCGAGCGACTTGACCTGTTCCTCGGTCATCTTGCCGATGCGGCGGAACCAGCTGATCTTCCACTTGAGCGAATCGAGCACGCCGATCACGAGGTCGTTGCCGCACAGCTGCGCTTCGGTCGCCAGATAGGCCTCGATGCGCAGCATGTAGGCCTCGTCCCCGTAACCGGCCGGTTCGCTCGCCAGCGCTGCCGCATGGGCTTGCAGGTCGCGCAGCGCCTCGTCCGAAGCATTCGCGACGATGGCGTCCGACATGTAGGCGTGCAGCGCCGCCCGGAGGTCGTAGAGGTTCCGGATGGCCTTGGCCGACACCGGCGCGACCTGGGGCCGCCGTCGCGCTGCCAGGGTGATCAGCCCGTACTGGCTCAGGATCAGCAAGGCCTCGCGCACCGGCGTGCGGCTGGTGCCGAACTGGTTGGCGATGTCCACCGAATTGACGATGGTCCCGGGCGGGAGGTCGCCGCGGATGATGCTCTCGCGTACCGACTCGACGATCGTATCGACGGTGATGTCGTCACTTGACACGGCGCCGTTCATGGAATTGCTTTCATTGTTCAATGTCGACAGTGTCCTGTCAGAATTGTAAAAATCGTAGACAGAATGCCGAAGCCTGCCTAAAGTGTCGACACTAACAGCAGGGCCACTGTTTTTCAAGCATCGCGCCCGCCCATCCTGGAGCCTTGGCATGACCCTCTCGACCGACGACGAGTTGCTGCTTCCCGCGGAAAGTTTCGAGCCCGGCAAGGGCTCCGTGCAGGAGCGGCTGGAACGCTGGCGCGCCTGCGTCGCGCCCGCGCTGGAGGTCAGCGTGTCTCCCGACGAGATGCCCGAGGACTGGTCCACGACGACGACCGGCTGGAATCTCGGCGGCGTGATGGTCGTGCGCGGCAACTACGCGCCCCAGGTGCTCACGCGCCGCGTGGAGGCGATCGCAGCCGACCAGCTCGACCCCTATGTGCTGCACCTGAACCAGGGGCCGCAGACCATGTTTCTCGATGCCCATGGCCGCCGCACCCCTGTCGGCCACAGGCAACTGCTCCTGAGCGACTTCGCCCAGCCACGCTCGGTGCACTGCCAGGGCGATGTGCTCACGGTCTTTATTCCGCGCAAGGCGCTCGATGCCCTGCTGCCGCGCGAACTCGACCTGCATGGCGTAGTGCCGACGGGTGCCTGCGCGACCATCCTCGCGAGCCACCTGCAATCGCTCGCCTCGCTGCTGCCGCGCATCACGCGCAAGGAAGCGCCGGACGCGATGGTCGCCACCATCCAGCTGCTGGCCGCGAGCCTCGCGCCCTCGATCGACATGCTCGGGCTCGCTCGGCCGGCGATCGAAGGGGCGCTGCTGCGCCAGATCCGCCAGTACATGGAAGAGCACCTGGCCGAGGAAGACCTGAGTACCGACCGCATCTGCGCGCACTTCCGGATTTCCCGCTCGACGCTCTACCGCCTCTTCGAAGCGGAGGGCGGCGTGATCGCCTACCTGCAGGACCGCCGCTTGCTGCGCATCCATGCGCTGCTGGCCTCGCCGACGCAGCGCTGCTACCTCGGCCGGCTCGCGGCCGACAACGGCTTCAAGAGCGCGACGCACTTCAGCCGGGCCTTCCGGGCGAAGTTCGGCCACAGCCCGCGCGAGACGCGCGAAGGCCAGGTGTGCGTGACCGGCGCACGCACCGCACCGGCCTCGCCCCTGCGGGACTCCACCTTCGGCCGCTGGCTGACCTCCGCGCCCGTGACCGCCTGAGCCGGGCGCGCAACAAGTGGGACGCGCAGGCCACTGCGCAGCGCCCGCAAAAAATAGCATTCCTCTTCTGATCAACACACACAGAGGATTGCGAATGTCGACAACGAATGGGGTTCTTGCCGCGGCGCTGATGGCGGCCGCGCTACTGGGCGGCTGCGCGAGCAGCGGCATGGGCGGCGGCGACATCGTGCGTCCGGGCAAGGCGCCCGACCCGGTGCTGTTCTCGTGGCAGAGCCGCGACGGCAGCATCGACGGCACCATGACCGCGACCACCTCCGATGCGACCTACCAGGGCCGCTTCATGCAGATCACGCAGCAGACCGTCGCCGACTCCCTCGCGCCGATGTGGGACGCGTGGCCCATGGGCTGGTCCGACTGGCCCTACGACGGCTGGGCCGCGCCGATGGTCAGCGTCGAGCAGTTCGTCACCGTCTACAGCGGCAGGGTGATCGCGAACATGAGAAGCGTCGACGGCCGCTCGATGCGTTGCCGCCTGCAACTCGTGCAACCCGACATGGGCATGAAGGGCGGCGGCGACGGCCAATGCCAGATCGCGGGCGGGCCGTCCTTCCACGCGAGCTTCTGAAGCCCGCCGAAGGAATTCTCATGACCAGCTTCCACACCTCGGGCATCGAGGAAGGCCAACGCCGCCTGAACGGCCCGCAGACCACAGGGCGCGACTATCGGGGCTTGTCGCAGCCCGTGCACACGGTGGTGTGCGACGAAGACGTCGTCGTCACGATGCGCGACGGCACCCGGCTCCTGGCCGACGTCTACCGACCGGCACTGCCGGGCCGCTACCCCGTCCTCGTGGCGGCCTCGCCCTACCCGCGCCAGATCCAGAACCTGGGCGCGCCGCTGGGCTTCGTCGAAGCCGGCGCCAGCGACTTCTTCGTGCCGCGCGGCTACGTGCACGTGATCGCCAACCTGCGCGGCACCGGCGGATCGGAGGGCGTCTTCGGCTTTCTCGACGGCCAGGAGCGCCGCGACATGCACGACCTCGTCGAGTGGGCGGGGACGCAAGCCTGGTCCGACGGCAACGTCGGCATGGTCGGCATCAGCTACTTCGCCTGCACGCAGATGGAAGCGGCCGTCGAGCGGCCTGCGCACCTCAAGGCCATCATGCCGCTGGCGGGCACCTGGGACCTCTACGGTTCCAGCTCGCACCACGGACTGCTGAGCAGCAGTTTCATCACCCCCTTCCTCTACATGATCGGCATGACTTCCGGTCATACCAACAAGCTGTGGCGCAGTCGCCTGCTGCAGGCCGTGCGATCGCTGCTGATGGTGCCGGGCGTTCACCGCAAGTTCGAAACCATGAACGGCGAGGCCGCGATCGCCGGGCTGAAGATGATTCTCAAGCTCGACCATGATCCCCATCCGTGGGACGACCTCTGGCGCGCCGTGGCCGTGGAGCACCCCTTGCGCGACGCGTGGTGGGAGGAGCGCAACATGCTCCCGCTGCTGGAGCAGGTCGAGGTGCCCGTGTATCTGGGCTGCGACTGGCAGAACGTCCCCTTGCACCTGCCCCATACCTTCACCGCCATCGAGCGCCTCACCCGCAGCCCGCATGTGCAGGTGGCGCTAATGGGAAAGCCTGCACATCGAGGCCCTGGCCTGGTTCGACCAATGGCTCAAGGGCGTCGACACCGGCATCCTCGACGGCCCTCGCATCCGCTACGTGCTGCCCGAGGCCGAGGGTTGGCGCACTGCGACGCAATGGCCGGTGCCGGAAGCGAGCCATCGCCACTACGCGCTCGGCGCCGACGGAACGCTCGCGATGGAAGGTACCCTGGCCGGCGTACGCACGTACATGAACCTGGGCGCCGGTCTCAACCGGCCCGGCCCCCGCGAGAGCGACCCTCCTGCGTTCCTGTGCTGGGACACGGCGCCCCTGGCCGAGGACCTGGACATGGTCGGCCCCATCGAACTGCAGCTCGACGCCGCCAGTACCGCGCCCGACACAGCCTTCATCGCCGTGCTGCAGGACGTCGCGCCCGACGGCCGGGTGACGGACATCACCTCCGGCTTCCTGCGCGCGGGCTTGCGCGCCGTCGACGAAGCTGCGAGCAGACTCGGCGCACCGGTGCTGCCTTGCGACCGCTTCGAGTCGGTGCCCATCGGGGAGACTGTGGCCTACCGCATCCCGCTGGTGCCCAATGCCCGCAGGTTCAAGGCGGGGCACAGAGTGCGGCTCTACCTGACCTCCGACGATCAGAGCCCGGACAAGCCAGCGCTGCTGCAGTTCCGGCATGCGTCGATCGGAACCAGTTCGCTGCAGACGGTGAGTGCGACGTCGAGGCTGGTGCTGCCGGTCGTGGCGTGAGCATGCGAGCGGGACCTTGCGGGAACCTTGTCCCGGATCACTCCGCCTGCACCTTGGCCACTCGCGCCATCGTTTGCAACGCAGCGGTCTCGGCAGCGAAGAACGCACTGGCCTCGCCCAGGCTCAGGGTCGCGGGGACCGTCCCGCCCGTGGACGCCAGTGACTTGCGGGTGTCCTCGTTGGCCAGCGCCTCCGTCACGGCCAGGTGCAGGCGCACCGTCAACGGCTCGGGCGTGCTGCGCGCCACGAAGACGCCCACCCAGACGCTGGGATGGCCGAAGCCCCTGGCGCTCGCGCTCTCGTCGAAGGTCGGCGTGCCAGGGTAGCGCGCGGCGCGCTGGGCGGTCGTCACGCCCAACACCTTGATCTTGCCGCTGTCGACGAGAGCGCCGAGCACGTTGTCGACCGGCAGCATCGTCAGGTCGATCGTGCCCGCCATCAGGTCCTGCAGCAGCGGCGCGCCGCCCCGATAGGGAACGTGCGTGGCATCGAGGCCCGTGGCAGTGCGCAGGTTCTCGGTCACGATGTGATAGAGCGAGCCGGGGCCGGTGCTGCCGTAGTTGAGGCGAACGATGCCCCCGCGATTCGCCATCGCCACCAGTTCGTCCACCGAGCTTGCCGCGAGGTCGCGCCGCGCGTAGAGCGCGATGGGCGCCGTGTAGACCACGCCCAGCAGCCGGAAGTCCGCGGGCTTGTACGTCAGCCCCTTGATGGTGACTGGCGTCAGGATGGTCTCGGTGGCCGTGCCCATGAGGATCAGGGAGCCATCGCTCGCACCCGCCAGGACCTTCGCGGCGCCGATCGAACCGCTGGCACCGCTGAGGTTCTCGACGACGACGGTCCGATCGATTGCCTTCGCGAAGGCCGGCGCGAAAGCCCGGGCCAGCACATCGGACGCACCGCCCGCGGGATAGGGCACGACGATGGACACCGGACCGCGCGTGAGTTCCTGCCCTTGCGCGGCGGCGCCCGCCAGCAGTGCCCCGGCGATGCCGAGGCCAAGGATCGTTCGATCGGTCATCGGTGACTCCATTCCACGAACGTCGCGATGCGCCACGTCGACGATGGAGTTTGCCAAATCCGCCACGAGCCTGACGAGCCCGCCTGTTGAACACGGCCGCCTTCTCCTGAAACGCCAAGGCACGAAATGGGATCGCACGGACACACGCGCGCATCGGTCGCACCTACGATTCGATGCATGCAACGCACCTCCAACGACCCGGTCTTTCCGCGGGATCCAGCGGGACTTGCCACGCCTTCCGGCGGCCCCGGGGCCGGAGCGATGCTGAGCACGGCCCGGCCGCGTCGCGACGAGCCGATCATCCGCCTGCCTGCCCTCGGACTCACCGTGCGCGTGCGCTTTCCGTTCTTGCAGGCCGAGCCGCGCGCCACGGTGATCGAGACGACCCACGCCGCGGGCGTCGGCCCCCCGCTGCACCGGCGCGCGGAGACCGAGACCTTCGAGATCGTCACCGGACGCTTTCTCTTCGACGTCGACGGCAAGCGCTTCCTCGCGCGGCGCGGCGACCTGGTGCGGGTGCCCGGCGGCGCGGCGCGTGCGTTCGTCAACGTGACTGGCACCGGCGCACGTCAACAGGTGATCATCGAGCCCGGGATCGATGCCGCGGCCTTCTTCGGCGAGCTCGGCGCGCTGCTCAACGCGGACGTGCCGGAACTGGACGGCCTGCGCCACTTCGCGCAGCGGTGGGGCATCGACGTGCTGGGGCCGCCGCTGCGGGCGCCAGGGTCAGCTCCCGATGCGGCCGGTGTCGCGTCGGCGCATGACGGTCAGTGGTAGAGCGCGCCGAGCCACTGGTCGAAGCGCTCGCTCGCGCTGCTGCGGCCGGGCAACGTCGGCAGGGCACCGGCACGCTGCACTTCGCTCGGGCTGTAGCCGAACTGCACGCGGAACGCCTTGCTGAAGTGCGCAGGGCTCTTGAAGCCGTGGTCTTCCGCCAGCCGCGCGATGGGCTGGCGCCCGCTGGCCTGGCTCAGGATCTGGTGGACACGCGCCAGCCGGCGCTCCTTGATGTACTGCGCCACCCCGCCGAGCGGCTCGAACAGGCGGTAAAGCGTCGAGCGCGAGACGCGCAGCGTGGTGCACAGGTGTTGCGCGCCCAGGTCGCTGTCCGCCAGTTGTTCCTCGATGCATCTGCGCGCTCGACGCAGCAGTGCGCCGTCGATGGCAACGCCGGTGGTGTGCGGATCGATGGCGGTCGGCGCCAGGCTTGCGGCGACCAGACCCACCGTGGCTGCCGACAGCGACGGGAGCTCGGCGGGTGCGGTGTCCGGCAGCGCCCTCAGCAAGGCCAGCAGGTGGTCTGCCAGCAGTTGCGCGCAGGCGTTGTCGGGCGAGAGCCCGTGCAGCCGCATCGGCTTGGGCAGGGCCTGGTCCAGCGTGTCGCGGGGGATGTAGAGCACCGCGCTGCGGCAGCACGATTCGCTGGACTCGGGCTGTGCCATGTCCGTGATCACGAAGCGGCCCGGCGCCAGCATCGCCTGCTTGCCGCCGGCGTCGTAGCGGAACTGGCCGTCGCGCATCAGGATGATGCGGTAGTGGTCGAGCTGGTCGGACTGGATGTTGCGTTCGCGGCGCATGCGCATCTGCGACGGCCCGAAGCTGGCGGTGCCCACCAGCAGTTCCGCCATGCGCCAGATCGACACGTCGGCGTGGAAGTCCGCCGCGTCGGCCTCGTCGGCCATCGACATCTCCCAGCTTTGCGAGAGCGATCCGCGCCAGTAGTCGAGCGCCTCGTGCGGCGAGGTGGCGCTGGAATCGAAGCGCATGTGAGGCAAGGCGGGCGCATGGGCCGGGGTTTGCACGAGCGACATGAAGGAAGTTTCCGTTTCGGCAGCGCCTCGAGCGGGCGACCCAGGGTCCATGGAGGTGCCAGAACAGGCGGCTCGTTCAGTCGAAGCCCGGGAGCGGGCCACTGCGCCTTGGCGAACTTGGATGCGATGCCGCAATTCTAGGAATCCGTGCGCTGCGCGTCTCCACGCAGCGTCCCAGTTCTTGCTCATTTGTCTCACGGGCCTGGCCTGGCAACTCGTTTCGGGACGCCCAGTCAAGAAACGGGACGCGGAGGCGTTGGCCCGGCGCGTGCCGTTTCCTACCATTTCGCCATCTTCACCTCCACCCGAAAATCGCCATGGGAATCCTGCTTGCCTTCGCTCCCTTCCTCGCTTTTGCGCTGTTCGATCGCGTCCTCGACCCATTCGCGGGGCTCGTGGCGGGCGCCACCGCCGCGGCCATCCTGGTCGCGCGCGACATCGCGCTGGAACGGTCGCCCAAGATCCTTGAAATCGGCACCCTGGTGCTGTTCGTGGGGATGACGGTCTATGCCTCCGTGGCCGATCCGCTATGGAGCGTGATCGGCGTGCGCCTCCGGGTGGACGCCGGCCTGCTGCTGATCGTGCTGGGCTCCATTGCCGTGCGACGCCCCTTCACGCTTCAGTACGCTCGCGAGCGTGTGCCTACGGCGCTATGGAACACGCCCCGCTTCGTGCGGACGAACTACGTGATCACCCTCGCGTGGGCCCTGGCCTTCGGGATCATCGTGCTGGCCGACGGCGCCATGCTGCTGCGCCCTGATACGTCCGTGCGCCTCGGCATCATTGCGACCGTGGCGGCCATCATCGGTGCGATGAAGTTCTCGCAGTGGTATCCGCGTCGGGTTGCGGCGGCGGGCTGAAGATGCCGCACTGTGCGGGCCGTCTTCAGGCGAGCGCTTCTTCCGCAATCCTGGCGGTTCGCGCGACCATCTCGCGCAGCCACGCGTGACCGACGTCGTGCTCGTCGCGCCCATGCCAGACCGCGCGCAGGGTGGACGTCCCAGCCTCGTACGGCGGCTGCCGGCGGAGCAGGTCGCCGCTCTTCGCTAGCACCATGGCGAGTGACGCCGGCACGATGGACAGCATGTGCGTGTCACGAAGCAGCGCCGGAATGGCGAGCGCGTGCGGGACGGTCATTCTCAGCCGTGGCACCTGCTTCGATTTGCGAAGCGCCTCTTCCAGCGCATGCCGGTCGAACATCTCCGACTGCCGCGCGAGGCCACGCTCCACGATGAAACCCGCGACCGCGCCTTCCTCCTGCCCGCCGACGGAGAGCGTGACGAGCGGGTACTTCGCCAGATCATCGAGCGTGAGTTTCCGGCGGGAAGCGGGATGGCCCTTGCGCATCAGGATGGCCTCCCTCTGGGACATGAGCGTCGTCGCGTTCAGCCGCGGCGGCACCTGCGAGAAGATGCCGATGGCCAGGTCGATGCGTCCCAGATCGATCTGCTCGGCCAGGTCCAGCCGCGTGGACGGCCGGATGACGAGGTCGACGTCCGGGGCAGCCTTCTGCAGTTCGCGGGACAGGGGCGCGATGATCACCGCCGTGACGTGATCGTTCGCCGCGATGACGAAACGCCGGCTGGACTTGTCGGGAGAAAAGGGCGCCACGCCCAGTGCGTCCTCGATGCGCCGCATGGAGTCCCGGAGGGTCGGCGCCATGGCCGTGGCGCGCCCGGTCGGCACCATGCCCTTGCCCGTGCGCATGAAAAGCTCGTCGCCGACGAGTTCGCGCAGCCTGCGAAGCGCGTGGCTGACCGCCGATTGCGTGAGGTTCAGGCGCTTGCCCGCCAGCAGCAGATTGCGCTCCTCATAGACGGCCTCGAACACCTTCAACAGGTTCAGGTCCGTGCGGCCGATGCTCATGGTCTTGCTCCAGCACTTGAACTGAATGCATTATGAAATGCGCAGACCATCAGTCCCATTCAATGCAGCGTGCGTGTCTTATCGCTCCGCTTTCGCCTCGCAGGCTTCACCCGTGCACGACGCCGCAGCTTGCGTCAGTGCGTCATGCTGACCCGCTGAGCGTCCGACCTGTCCAGCCTCGCCAACTCGAGCGACCTCGTGGCCGCGTGAATGCCCGCACGCTCGCAGACATCCTCGAGTTCGGAAATAAGCTGGTCCACGCGAGCGAGGAACTCTCGCCGATCGCTGGCCGGGCCGTCGGTGATAAGCGCGCACGACAAGTGGGCCAGGCGTTCCTCACCGGCGCGGCGGGCCCAGTGCCGGATCTCGCACCAGCACAGCAAGGCCAGGCGCCCAACGTCCGAATTCCTGCGCGCATGCACCATCTCGCCGGTGAGATCCTCCAATCCGGTGCGCAAGCTCACCGGCATGTTCATTGAGTCCATTCGGGAGCGCCGCACTTTCCATGCCGCAACGGCTTTGTTAGAGCGCTCGCTCTAAGCCCCGTTGGAATCTAGAATGGGTCGCCCTGGATCAGGCTGGTCTTGCCGTTGAAGCTGAGTTCGCGTCGATCCCTGAAATCCAGGATCCTCGTGCGTCGGCCGGCTGCAAGGTTCACAAGGTAGTACACCGCCTCCTCGGGCTTTGGCCAGGTGGTGGCCACGAGTTTGGGCGGCTCCGATTCAAGATCGATGGCGGCGTAGCGTCGCGCCGAGTGGCGGCTGAAGCCGACCGGGATCTCGACGCCCGCCTCCCTGCAATAGGCTTCGATCTTCGTCTTGTATCTCTCGAACATCGCCGGTCCCCTTTTTGGATCTGGCTGAGTATCGAGTGCACGAAATGGTGCATCGTGTCGGCGGGCACCCCATGGCGCCGCAGGCGCCGGAGCATCGATGCATGGAACGCTCGGCGCGACGGCCGGGCGCATCGCACCCGCGCGCCGCCGAGCGCCTCATCGCGTCAGTTCTTGGCGCGCGCCGCGTTGCGCAGGTCGCGGATCTGGTCGTGGTTGCGTTGAGCGCCTTCGGCCTGACGCTCGATCACACTGCGCACTTCCATCGGCAAATTCTGCTTGAGCGCCTTGCGATAGCGCGCAACGGCCGTGTCCTCCCCACGTTCGCAGGATTCGAGGATCGAGAGTTCGCTGTCCGCGCCGAGCGAACCCTTGATGTGCACCCAGCCGCGGTGCACCGCGCCGGCCGCTGTGCCGCCATCCGCCGGCTTGCCGCCATAGGTCGTGATCAGCTGAACGAGTTCGCTCTCGGCTTGCTTACACCCCTCGGCACGGCTCAGGAACAACTGCTTGGCCGCCGGCGATTCGACTTCTTCGGCGCACGCGAGGAAGCCGTAGCCGCCGTCGCGCGTGTTCTCCAGCAGGTCGTTGAGGACATCGACCACCTCGTCGTTGGTCAGGGGTTCCGCATTCGTGTCGAGCATGTCGTTGTCGAGTGCCATGATGAAATCCTTTCGAGCGCCTTCGATAAAGGCTGGTTTGAGAACCCGGGCGTCTTTGCCCGGCACATGGGTTCACCTTCGTCGCGATCAATGCCGCGAACCGTCAGCGCCCGGACCGGGTGCGTGTAGGGTTTGGCGCATGAGGGCCCCACCGAGGAACAGCTCCAAACGCTGACCCCCGTGTCCGTGTCGGCCTACATGCCGCCCACCACCCGCGCGCTAGGTTGCACCGCAAATCCACCACGAACCGGAGCTGCCATGCCCGACGACACCTTCGCCCCGAATTCCACCGGCCCCGGCAGCATCGATCTGAATTCGGATGCATCGATCGCGGAGTGGGCCCGAAAGCTCGACGTGACCGAAGGCCAATTGAAGGAGGCGGTCGCGACGGTGGGCGATCGGGCCGCCGATGTCGAGTTCCATCTGAAGGGTGCGCGCGGCGCCCCGCGATGACGCAGCGCGGCCTGCCCGCTTTCGGCACCATCGTGCCGATGCTCGCGACGGTCGCATTGCAGGTGCCTCAGGGTGCAGGTTGGCTCTACGAGCCCAAGTGGGACGGCTTCCGCGCGATCGTGTTCCGGGAAGGCGGCACCGCCCGCCTGCAGAGCCGCGACGCCAAGCCGCTCGATCGCTACTTCCCGGAACTTCTGGAGGCGCTCACGCGCTGGCTCCCCGACGGCTGCGTGCTCGATGGCGAAATCGTCATCGCCGGCGCCGATGGCCTGGACTTCGATGCGCTGCAGCAGCGCATCCATCCCGCCGCCTCGCGCATCGAGCGGCTGGCGCGTGAGACCCCCGCTTCCTTCGTCGCGTTCGACCTGATCGGCCTGGACAGGACCGATGTCTCGGACCTTCCGCAGGACCAGCGCCGCATGCTGCTGCAGGCGCTGCTGTTCGACGCGCCGCCCCCGATCCACCTGACGCCGATGACCACCTCCTTCGAGACAGCGAACGAATGGCTTCGGGACTTCGAAGGCGCCGGGTTCGACGGCGTCGTGGCCAAGGCCTCGGACGACCCGTACCGGCCCGGCGAGCGCGCGATGCTGAAGATCAAGCACGTGCGCACCGCCGACTGCGTCGTGGCCGGCTTTCGCTGGCACAAGAGTGGCGACGACGCCATCGGTTCCCTGCTGCTCGGCCTCTACGACGACGCGAACGTGCTCCAGCACGTCGGCTCCGCCTCGGCCTTCAGCATGGCGACGCGACGGTCGCTCGCGCGGGAACTGGCCCCGTTGCGGCCGCCGACGCTGGACGGGCACCCCTGGGCAGCGTGGGCCGAGCCGGGCGGCGAGGCCCAGCGCATGCCCGGCGCGCAGAGTCGATGGAGCAGCGGCAAGGATCTGAGCTGGCAGCCGCTGCGCATCGAGCGCGTGTGCGAGGTCAAGTACGACCACTTGCAGGGCCGTCGCTTTCGCCATGCGGCCATCTTCCTGCGGTGGCGCTCCGACAAGCCGCCGGAGGCGTGCCGCTTCGACCAGCTCGAAGTGGCCGCGCCGTATGCGCTCGCACAGGTGTTTGCAGGCCATCCTTGAGCGCCCCGTTCGCGGGCGGTCCTACACCGGACGTCACCACCTTCCCACATGCGCCGGCGGACACCGGGGCATCATTGCGGTCGGTCGTTACAGCCAGGAGCTTTTGCATGGAAACACAAGAGTTGCATCGCGGGCGCTTGATCGATCACCTCCAACTCGTGGTGCGCGATCTCGCCGCAAGCCAAGCCTTCTACGAGGCCGTGCTCAAGGTGCTCGACATTCCGGTGGGTGGCACCGGCGAGGGCTATTTCTGGGCCGACGAACTGTTCGTTTCTACCGCCGACAGCGAGGCCGCCCAAGGCAAGCTGACCGGGCGCCACCATCTCGCTTTCCAGGCGAAAGACAGGGCGACGGTGGACGCGTTCCACCAGGCCGCGCTGGCGCACGGCGGCACGGACAACGGCGCGCCCGGCGAACGTCCCTACCACCCCGGCTACTACGCGGCCTTCGTGCTCGATCCCGACGGCAACAACATCGAAGCCGTCTTCCACGGTGAGGCCCAACGAAGCGCGCCCTCGGTCAAGGTGACGTTCTGATTCAGTCCAGACCGGTCCTGCCGGTCTGGCCTTCGCCATGACGACCCACCTTTCAGCGCTACGCCGCCATCCCGTCAGATCGGCGGTGGCAGCTCTGGGCCTGCTGCTGGCCGCCTTCGTGATCCTGTTCGACTGGAACTGGATACGGCCACCGCTGGAGCGCTACATCTCGCAGAAGACCGAGCGCGAGTTCCACAGCGCGTATTTGCACGTGAAGCTCGGCCTGACCCCCACCATAGAGATGCGCGACGTCTACTTCGGCAACGCCAAATGGTCGAAGGAAGCGCCCGCCATGGCAAAGATCGAGAAACTGGAATTCTCGATCGCCCTGCGCGACCTGCCCGACAAGATCCTCATCCCGCGCGTGGCGCTCACACGGCCCGAACTGGTGTTCGAGCGTCTGCCGGACAACCGCAAGAACTGGATCCTTTCCGATCCCTCCGACACCTCGCCCAGCAAGCTGCGCATCAGCACGCTGTCGGTGGACCAGGGTCATCTGCGCTACATCGACCACGGCGAGCCGTTCATGATCGACGTGCGGGGCAGCACCTTCGACCCGACGGCGCAGGAGAAGGTCAAGAACGCGGCCGCCCGGCCCTCGAACGATCGCTACACCACCCAGTACGACTTCAAGGGCAAGTACCACGACGCGGCCTTTTCGGGGCGGGCACTCACCGGTGACGTGTTGAGCTTCCAGGAGTCCGGCGTGCCCTTCCCGCTCAAGGGCGAACTGGACGCGGGCACGACCCGGCTCGCGGTGGAAGGCACGATCGCCGATGCCGCCAACATCTCCGCCATCGACACCCGCCTGCGCATCGAGGGCCAGACGCTGGCCAATCTGTATCCCTTCCTGCTCCTGCCCCTGCCGGCCTCTCCGCCCTATCGGCTGCAGGGCCACCTGATCCTCAAGGGCAACCGCTACACGATGGACGACCTGGCCGGAAAGATCGGGTCGACCGACGTCAGCGGCCAGGGCGCCTACGTGGACAAGAAGCCCCGCCCGCTGTTGACGGCCGACCTGCACAGCAACCTGCTCAACCTGACCGACCTCGGCCCATTGATCGGCGTGCAGACCAAGCAAAGCGGCGGCAAGCCGGCAGCGTCGCAAACGCAAACCAAGAACAGGCCCGTGGCCAAGGCCACCGAAAAGGCGACCGACCCCACGCACCTGCTGCCGGCGGGCAGCTTCGACGGCAGCCGCCTGCAGAAGATCGACGCAGAGGTCACCCTGGTCGCCACCAAGCTGGTGGTGCCCGAGGCCCTGCCGCTCGAGAGTCTCAAGGCGTCCCTGCAACTGCACGATTCGATGCTGAAAGTGGCCCCGCTCGATTTCGGCTTTGCCGGCGGCACCATCGCTTCGCGCGTCGCGCTGGATGCGCGCGAGCCGACACTGAAGTCCGAAGTGCAGATCGACCTGCAGCGGGTGCGCGTCGACCAGCTTGCACCCGACACCAAGGCGATCGCCAAGGGCGCCGGCCGCGTCGGCGCGACGCTGCGGCTCAAGGGGACCGGCAACTCGATCGCGGATGCCGCCGCCAAGGCCGACGGCCGCATCGCCGCCACGGTGGTCAATGGCCGCATCTCCAACCTGCTAGACGCCGCGAGCGGTCTCAACGGCGGCAAGGTGCTCGCGCTGCTCGCAGGCGGCGACAAGGACATCGTCATCCATTGCGGGGGCGTCGCATTCGACGTGGCGGGGGGACGCGGCAAGTCCACCCTGTTCGTGATCGACACCGAGCAGACCCAGGTGCTCGGCACCGGCTCGTTCGACCTGGAACACGAGCGCTTCGACATGACCGTCGCCCCCAAGCCCAAGGAAGTCGGTCTGCTCTCCCTGCGCACGCCGGTGCGCGTCCACGGCAGCTTCAAGCAACCGGAATTCGAAATCGAAAAAGGCCCTCTCGTGGCGCGAGCGGGCGCCATCGCTGCGCTGGCGGCGCTGAACCCGATCGCTGCCCTCGTGCCCCTGATCGAGCCGGGCCCGGGCGAGAACACCAACTGCGGCGCCATCCGGCAGACCGTGGCGGGCGCCACGCAGCAAGCCGTCGGCCCCAAACCGGGGAACGCGTCGCGGACCACGAAAAAGCCATGAAGACTTCGAGGGACGATCTACACAGGAGCCGCCCAAGGACCGATGATCCTTCTTTGCCAGGAGGATGCGATGAACCCGAATCAGGCTCTATGGGAAAAGGGCGACTTCACGCAGCTTGCCGCCTTCATGCGGGACAGCGGCGAAGAACTCGCGCGCGGACTGGGCATCACGCCGGGCATGAAAGTGCTCGATGTGGGCTGCGGCGACGGCACGACCGCATTGCCCGAGGCCAAGCTCGGCGCCGAAGTGCTCGGCGTCGACATCGCACGCAACCTGGTTGCCGCAGGCAATGCACGCGCGCAGGCCGCGGGCCTGACGAATTGCCGGTTCGAGCATGGTGACGCAACGAACCTCGAAGGCATCGCCGATCGCTCCTTCGATCTGGTCGTGAGCATCTTCGGCGCGATGTTCGCGCCGAAGCCCTTCGACGTGGCCCGGGAGTTCGTCCGGGTCACCAGGCCCGGCGGTCGGATCGTGATGGGCAACTGGATCCCGAACGATCCGACCTTCGTCGCGCAAGTCCTGAAGATCAGTGCCGCGTACTCGCCCCCGCCACCCGAAGGTTTCGTCAGCCCGATGACCTGGGGGGTGGACGCGAACGTGATCGAGCGCTTCACGGCCGCCGGCGTTCCGGCCGACCGGATCTCGTGCGCGCGCGACACCTACACCTTCCGCGCGGACGTCGGACCGGCGGCGTACATCGATGTCTTTCGCCGGTTCTACGGCCCGACCATGAATGCATTCGAGGCCGCAGGACAGTACGGCAAGGCCGATGCGCTGCAGAAGGAACTCGTCGAATTGGCCACCCGGCAGAACAAGAGCCCGGGCGCGGACGCCACGGTCATTCCCGCCACTTTTCTCAAGGTGACCGTCTCGGTTTGACGGCAGCTTTTCGTGTTGACATTGCAAGACGTGGTCGTGGTGAGCGAACTGGTCGAGGTTTCGGCAGACGTCGCCTATGCCTTCGCCAGCCGGATGGAGACTCTCCCGCTGTGGGCGTCCGGCCTGGCCAAGGGCATCGAGCAACGTGACGGCAAGTGGTTCGCCGACTCGCCAATGGGCCCGGTCGAGGTAGCGATGGCGCCCGCCAATTCATTCGGGGTGCTCGACCACGTTGTCACGCTTCCGGATGGCACCCGCGTCCACAACGCGTTCCGGGTGACGCCCTGCGGAGGCGGCAGCCTGCTGGCCTTCGTCGTCGTCCGAGCGGCCGGCGTCAACCCGCAGAGCTTCGACGCCGATGTTGCACATGTACGTCGAGACCTCGCGGCCCTGAAGCGGTTGCTCGAGCGACGGTCTGCCGAGGGATCGGCAGGCGATCCGAACCCTTGACATGAGTTCCATGCCCCCAACGATTGCGCCTCCTCATCCTCATCCGCCCACCCAGGCCTGGCAGCACCCGCACGTCTTCGACGAAGGCAACCCCCTCGCAGAGCGCAATACGCGCTGGGCGGTCGCCCTGACCGCCGCGATGATGATCGTGGAGATCGCCGGGGGCTGGTACTTCAATTCCATGGCGCTGCTGGCCGACGGGTGGCACATGAGTTCCCACGCGCTGGCGCTTGGCCTTTCGGTCATGGCCTACGTGGCGGCCCGCCGGTTCGCACACGACAGCCGCTTCGCCTTCGGGACCTGGAAGATCGAGGTCCTCGGCGGGTACACGAGCGCCGTCCTCCTCATGCTCGTGGCCGGACTGATGGCCTTTCAATCCGTCGAGCGCCTCCTGGCGCCGACCGCCATTCACTACAACGAAGCCCTTGTCATCGGAGCGGTCGGCCTCGCGGTGAATCTGGCGTGCGCATGGTTGCTGCGGGGCGACCACGGCCACGGCCACGGCCACGAACACGCACACCACCACCACGGAGGTCACGACCACGTTCACCACGACGCGCACGTGCACCAGGACCTGAACCTTCGCGCGGCGTACACGCATGTGCTCGCCGATGCCGCCACATCCGTTCTGGCGCTCGTCGCCCTGGCGGCAGGCAAGCTCTGGGGGGCCGCCTGGCTCGACCCTGTGATGGGCATCGTCGGCGCAGCCCTCGTCGCGATCTGGGCGGTCGGTCTTCTGCGAGATTCGGGCAGGGTTCTTCTCGACGCCGAGATGGATGCGCCGGTGGTGGCCGAGATCCGGGAGGTCATCGCCGCCAGTCCCGTCCAGGCATCGATTTGCGACCTGCACGTCTGGCGCGTGGGACAGGGCAAGTACGCCTGCATCGTGTCGCTCGCGACGCACGCCCTGGTCGAGCCCGACTATTTCAAGCGGCAGTTGGCTGTCCACGAAGAACTGGTTCACATCTCGGTGGAAGTGAATCGGCTTTCCGGTGTGCACGCGGCGGGCGCTGGATAGAAGCGCGCGCCGTTGTGGCGCTGCTGTCAACAGCAGACAGTAAGCTTCGCGTCCATGAACCAGCCCACCCGCAAGCGCGCCAAGTCGGCGCCCGCCGCCAAGGCCTCCCGGTCCGGCAAGGCGACAGGAACCGAAGCGAAGGTCCAGCGCCCTGTTCGCTCGATGGCCGTCGATGACCACGGCGGCCAGATCTCTGCCGTGCTTGCGCGCATCGAGACACTCTGGTCGTCCCTCGGGCCGGTGGGACAGCGCATCGCCGGGTTCATCGCGAAGAATCCGAACGAGGTGGTGCACATGTCGGTCAGCGAGGTGGCGGAGCGCACAGGCTCGAGCGAAGGCAGCATCGTGGGCCTGTGCAAGAACCTCGGCGCAACCGGCTTCCAGCAGATCAAGATCGCGCTGGCGCAGGAAATCGTCCAGCCGGTCCAGTTCATTCACGAGGACCTCCAGCCGAAGGACGGCATCGACACCACGGTCCGCAAGATATTCCAGAGCAACATCCAGACGCTGCGGGACACGCAGGCCGCGCTCGACGTGCACGCGATGGAAAAGGCGGTGCGCCTCATCAAGAAGGCGCGGCGCATCGAGATCTACGGCATCGGCAGTGCCGCCACCATCGCCGAGGATGCGCACTACCGCATGCTGCGCATCGGACTCGACGTGAAGGTGGTGGTCGATTCGCATGTGCAGGCGATCAGCGCGTCGCTGACAGGGCCCGACGTGGCGGTGCTCACGGTCTCGCACTCGGGCAGCACGCACGAGACGGTCACGGCCACCCGGCTCGCCAAGGAGGCCGGCGCATCGACCATCTGCATCACCAATTTCGGCAAGTCACCGATCCAGGCATTCACGGACGTGCTGCTGTTCACCATGGCACGGGAGACCAGTTTTCGCACCGAGGCCATGACCAGCCGCCTCGCCCAGCTCGCGATCATCGATGCGCTGATCGCGTGCCTGGCGCTCAGCGACTACGACAGGTCGGTCAAGACCTTGCGCAAGACCTTCGACGTGCTTTCGCTCAAGCGGTACTGAGGGGTGGCGGCTGCGCGCAGCAGCGCGGCAGGCGTCGGGGCCGCCGCCTGCGGGGCGGGCCCGACCAGCAAACAGTGCATGCCGAGCCGGGCCGCGCCGAGCGCATCCGTCGCCGGGTTGTCGCCGACGACCACCGTGTCGGCGGCCTGCGCGCCGAGCCGGCGCAAGCCCTCCTCGAACAGCATCGGCCCGGGCTTGCCGATCACCCGCCAGGGCTGCACGCCGCTGGCCGCGACCAGCGCGGCCAGGAGCGCCCCGGTCTCGGGGACGATGCTGTTCGACGGACCCGGATGGTTGTCGTCCCCGTTGGTTGCGATCAATCGCGCGCCCCTTCGCAGCTCGTTCGCCATCAGGGCCAGCCGCGCACGATTGAAGTGCGGATCGAGCGCCAGCACGACGAAATCGGCGCCGGCCTTCACTAGTTCGCAGCCGCTGGCCAGCGCGCGTCGCCGCAACGGCGCGCTGGCAGCGAACAGGATGCGCGCCTGTGCATGGTGGAGGCGCATGTGCGCAATGGCCTGCTCGCCCGCGAGCACGATGTGCTCGGGGGCGACCTTGAGCCCCATGCGCGCGAGCCGTTGCGCCACGCCAAGCGCCGTCTGGGTGGAGTTGTTGGAGACGACGACATAGCGATCGCGAAACTGCGCCAGCAGGTCCGCGGCGCCTTCGATCGGCTCGTCCTCGCGGATCAGCGTGCCGTCGAGATCGACGATGAGATGGCGCCGCCGCGAAAGCCAATCGGTGGCGTCGAGGAGGTGGTCGTTCTTCTGTTCGAGATTCATGTGTCCTGTGCTTGCAAGGCGCGCCGGTCATCCGGCGCTGCGCGGGAAATTGTATTGAGCAAAGCTCAGTCATACTAAAAATAAAACTGAACCGGTTTCATTTTCCTGTCACGTTCCCTTACTAAGCTCGATCCATCAAGCCAAAGGACCCCGACATGAAAAGCCTCTTTCCCACGCTCGCTGCCGCGCTCGCACTCGGCATCGCGGCGCTGACGCCCGCCGCCGCCCAGTCAGTGGGCGACGGCTCCGCGGAGCACCCGCTGCGCGTGCTGCTGATCCCCGCCGACGGCGGCACCGAGTCGGGCACCAAGGCCGACTACGCGCCCGTCTTCAACGCGATCACGCGCACCACCGGATTGCAGTTCGACCTCAAGGTCGGCCAATCCTACGGCGCCGTGGTCGAGGGCATGTGCCATCAGCTGGCCGACATCGCCTTCTTCGGCCCGGTCGCCTATGTGCAGGCGCACAAGCGCGGCTGCGCGCAACTGCTGGCGGTGGCCGTCGAGAAAGGCGCCTCGGTGTACTACGCCGGCATGTTCGCCAAGGCCGCTTCGCCGATCGCTTCCGTCAACGACCTGAAGGGCAAGCGCGTCGCCTTCGGCGACGTCAACTCGGCATCGAGCTTCACCTTCCAGGTCGCGATGCTGCTCGACGCCGGGATGGACCCCGTGAAGGACCTGGGCGCCATCCGCATGACGGGAAGCCATGCCGGCAGCCTGGCCGCGCTGGTGCAGGACCAGGCCGATGTGGCGTCGCTCTCCTTCGACTCCTACGACAAGGCCGTGGCCCAGGGCGCCGTGGACCCGAAGGCGGTCAAGGTGGTGGCCCGCAGCATGGCGATCCCCTACCCGCCGCTGGCCCTCAACACCAAGCTGCCCGAACCGTTGAAGGCCCGCCTGAAACAGGCCTTCGCCACGGTGAACAAGGCGCCCGGCGTCACGCCCGAAATGATCCGCGGCTACGGCGGCGGCAAGGTCGACGGCTATGACACGCAGTTCTCCGAAGCCGAGTTCAACGTGGCCGCCGAGAAGCTCGCGCTGCTCACCGACGAGCTCAAGGGTCAGATCCTCAAGAAGGCGGCCGAGCGTTGAACACCGACACCTTGTACGACGCCGTGCAGGCCGTGACCCGTCCGCCCATGCTGCGCTTCGACTCGGTCGGCATGCGCTATGCGGATGGCACCGTGGCGCTCAAGACGGTGTCGCTGCACATTCCGCATGGCCAGTTCTGCGTGGTGCTCGGCGCCTCGGGCGCCGGCAAGTCGACCTTGCTGCGCATGGCCAACGGGCTGGTGCGGCCCTCCAGCGGCGCGGTCCATGTGGACGGCACGGGCGTGACTCCGGCCGCACTCGCGCACATCCGCCCGCGCGTCGGCATGATCCACCAGCAATTCAACCTGGTGCTGCGTGCCAGTGTCGCAAGCAACGTGCTCGCCGGCGCCTTGCCTGCGGTGCCGTTGTGGCGCGCGTTGCCGGGCCTGTTTCCGCAAGCCTTGCGCCGCAAGGCGTGCGAGCTCGTCGAAGCCGTCGGCCTTCAGGAACAGCATCTTGCCCGACGTGCGAGCGAGCTTTCGGGCGGCCAGCAGCAGCGCGTGGGCATTGCCCGCGCCTTCATGCTCGATCCGCCGCTGGTGCTGGCCGACGAGCCCGTCGCGAGCCTCGACCCGCAGGCCAGCCGCGACATCCTGACGCTGCTCATGCGCCAGGCGAGCGAGCGCGGCACGACCGTCCTGTGCAGCCTGCACCAGGTCGACCTCGCGCGCGCCTTCGCCGACCGCATCGTCGCGCTGCGTGACGGCGCGATCGTGTTCGACGGACCTCCCGAGGCCTTCGACCCTTCAGTCTCGGGTGCGGTGGTCTATGGCAACGCTACGACCGCCCACACCGCCGCCCCGCCGCGCCCACGTCCGTTGCCGAGCTTCGCGCTGGAGGCCGCATGACCGCCTCTTCACTGGAACGCACCCAACGCCCGGCCTCGGCCTGGGAGATCGAGCGGCCCTTCGGGACGCGCACGATCGTCATGCTGGTGCTGGCGCTAGCGCTGTGCTTCGCGACCGGCCAGCGTGTCGAGATCGGCCGCATGCTGAGCCTGACGGGGGACGGTCTCCTGGCGGCCGCAGGCCTGCGTGAGAGTTCGCAAGTGTCCTCCGGCATCGCGACGATTGCGCGCTCCCTGTTTCCGGTGCAGATCTCGGATCGCACCGAAGTCGCCCGCATCGAGAACTTCGATCGCGACCATCTGCCCTGGTTCTCCCACGTCGAGGAAGTCACGGTGAATGGCCAGCACCTTGATCCGCAGACGCTCACGATGCAGGCAACCACCGAACGGCACGAGGTGCTGGTCGAACCCGTCGGCTACCTGTGGCATGTGGTCGTCAAGATGCTCGAGACCCTCGAGATCGCCTTCTGGGCCACGCTCATCGCCACGGCCATCAGCATCCCGCTGGCCTGGTTCAGCGCGCGCAACTACACGGCCAGTCGCCTGACCTATGCACTGGCGCGCGGCATCGTGAGCCTGCTGCGGGCCATTCCCGAGCTCGTGAGCGCGCTGTTCCTCGTGCTGGCCTACGGTTTCGGTCCGATCGCCGGGGTGCTGGCACTGGCGATGCACGGCGCCGGCTTTCTCGGCAAGTTCTACGCCGAGGACATCGAAACGGCGGACGACAAGCCGCAGGAAGCCCTGCGGGCCATCGGCGCCACCAAGCTCAAGGTGATGCGCTTCGCGGTGCTGCCCCAGGTGATGCCGCAGTTCATCGCCTACACGCTCTACGTGCTCGACCGCAACGTACGCATGGCCACCGTGATCGGCCTGGTGGGCGCCGGCGGGATCGGCCAGGAACTCAAGGGCCGCTACGACATGTACAACTACGCGCATGTCGGGACGATCCTCATCGCGATCTTCCTCACCGTCTTCGTGCTCGACCAGCTCGCCGCGCGATGGCGAAGACGCCATGCCTGAAGCGCCTGCGCGCCAGGCGCGCTGACTTTCGTTTCCCGCTCGATCGTTCATGCCTCGTGGCGCGCACGTGCCGCCGGGCAGGACGCTGCGCGCGCAATTCACCTCCACCTCCATTCACCGACCGCAAGAGAAAGCTCTCCATGAACCTCGTCTTTTCGCTGCGTGGCCTCGCGGCCGCCCTCGCCCTTTCCGCCCTGGCCGCCTGCGGCGGCGGCGGCGGCTCCGGCATGCCCTCAAGCCTTCCGACGACGCCATCCACGCCCGGCGCACAGAACCCAACTTCGTCGACACCGCAGGCGCCCGCGGCCCCAGTACTGAGCTGCGCGCCCTGAACGCGGGCCAAGGCGCCCGGATCTATCTCCTCACCGTCTCTTCCATTTCAAGCCACAGAACACCATGACGAACTCCCTTCCCCGCCGTGACTTCCTGCGCAAGTCCGCTGGCACCCTGGGCGCCGCCTCGGCGCTGACGATGCTGCCGCCGGTGATCCGGCGCGCGCTTGCCGCCGATGCCGCGATCGAGACCGGCACCATCCAGGACGTCAAGCACATCGTGATCCTGATGCAGGAGAACCGCAGCTTCGACCACTACTTCGGCACCCTGCGCGGCGTGCGCGGCTTCGGCGACCGCTTTCCGATCCCGCTGGCGAGCGGCAAGTCGGTGTATTTCCAGCCCAACCCCGCCGGCGGCGCGGAGATCCAGCCCTTCCGCCGCGATTCCAGGACCAGCAACGCGCTGATCGGATCGGGCACGCCGCACAACTTTCCCGATCAGCAGGCGGCCTGGAACCAGGGAAAGATGGACCGCTGGATCCAGTTCAAGAACCAGGCGACGATGGGCTACTTCATGCGCGAAGACATTCCGTTCCAGTTTGCGCTGGCCGATGCCTTCACCATCTGCGACGGCTATCACTGCTCCATCCTCACCGGGACCGACCCGAACCGCATCGTGTTCTGGTCGGGTTCCAACTTCAATCCTGAACTGCGCAAGAAGGGCATCAACAGCACGGATGTCGATTCGGAGCCCGTCAACTCGCGCTGCTGGCCGAGCCCGTCGAACTGGGTCGCGGGCCGCGCGCAGCAGGCCGACGGATCGGGCCAGATCGACCCCGCAACGAGTGCCTACAACTACAAGTACGTCAACAACGCCTTCAAATGGGACACCTTGCCGGACGTCCTGCAGAAGGCGGGCATCAGCTGGCACATCTACCAGAACATGAACAACAACTGGACGGGCGCCATGAACGGCTGCCTGGCCTTCCAGAGTTTCCGCACCGCGCAGCCGGGTTCGCCGATCTATGAGCACGGTCTGACGGGCGGCCCCGCGGCAGCGGACGGCGCTGTGAATTTCCTCGCCCAGCTCAAGCAGGACGTGATGAACGACACGCTCCCGCAGGTCTCGTGGGTGCTGCCCACGCAGGCCCTGGCCGAGCATCCCGGCAGCAGCGAAGGCGTTGCCGGCGCAGCCGACTTCATCTCCGACGTGCTGGATGCGCTGACATCCAACCCGAAGGTCTGGAGCAAGACGGCACTGTTCGTGACCTTCGACGAGAACGACGGCTTCTTCGACCATCTGGCGATGCCGGCCGTGCCGTCGTATGACGTCGATGGGAGCCTGGTGGGCAAGTCCACCGTGGCGCTGGACGGTGAGTATTTCGACGCTTCGGTGGGCAGCTACCTGAGCGCCAGCGACACCACCAGCGGCAAGATTCGCCCGTGGGGCCTGAGTTCGCGCGTACCGATGTACGTGGTGTCGCCGTGGAGCAAGGGCGGCTGGGTCAACTCGCAGGTGTTCGACCACACCTCGGTGGCCAGATTCCTCGAGCTGCGTTTCGGCATCACCGTGGACGCCATCAGCCCCTGGCATCGCGCAGTCTGCGGCGATCTCACGTCCTGCTTCGACTTCGCCAATCCGAACGACCCGGTTGTCCCGAAGCTGCCCGACCTGAGCAATTACCCCGCGATCAATGCGGCGCAGCGGCTTTTGCCCACGACCGCCGTGACCACGGCGCCCGCCAAGCCGCAACCGCTGTACCAGGAGACCGGCACGCGTCCGTCACGTGCACTGCCCTATGAGCTGCACACCAGCGCGCGCGTCGAACCGCGCGGTCTCGTGTCGCTGACCTTCAGCAACTCCGGGAAACAGGGTGCCGTATTCCACGTCTACGACAAGCTGCACCTCGACCGCATTCCGCGCCGCTACACGGTGGAAGCCGGAAAGATGCTGACGGACTACTGGAACACCGGTGCGACGGACAGCGGCAAGTACGAGCTGTGGGTCTACGGCACCAACGGCTTCGTGCGCACCTTCAAGGGTGATGCGCTCGCCCACGACACCGCCGCCTTCAAGCCCGAAGTGCAAGTCTGCTACGAACCTGCCAACGGCCAGGTCTATGTGAAGGTGCACAACACCGGCACGCAGGCCGGCAGCGTGGTGGTCACGCCCAACGCCTACCGCACCGATGGTCCGTGGCCGCTCGACGTGGCTGCCGGCGCCACCGGCACGCTGCACTGGAACCTCGACGACAGCGGCCACTGGTACGACTTCACCGTCAGTGCCGCCAACTTCGAGCGCCGCTTCTCCGGCCGCGTCGAAACCGGAAAACCGAGCGTGAGCGATCCGGCGATGGCCCTTCACCTCGCCTGAGCCGTCGCAAGGGGCAACGACAAGACATCATGGAAAAGATCCATCGACTTTCAAGAGAAGCGGCGTTCCTCGGACTCGTGCTCTCGCTCACCGCGACGGGCGCGACCCAGGCCCAGACCCTTCCGACCACCTGGAATTCGACCAAGAGCGACATCGGCATCGGTGCGGGCGCGGGCACGGGCACCACGGGCACCAACGACATCGGCATCGGCACCAACGCCGGGACTGGCGTCACCGGCACGAACGACATCGCCATCGGCAACCTGGCCGGACAGAACGTCAGCACCAACTGGAACCTGGCGATCGGTGAAGGCGCGGGCAGCCGCGTCTCGGGCAAGAACGCCAACCAGGCGATTGGCTACTACGCGGGCACCGATGTGGTCGGCGGCTGGAACCAAACGATGGGACGCAGTTCGGGTGCGTTCGTGACGGGCGACTACAACAACTCGAACGGCTATGCCGCCGGCACGCACGTAACCGGCAATCGCAATGATTCGAGCGGCTATTCCGCAGGCCAGAACGTGACGGGCTCCGACAACGAGGCCTACGGCACCAATGCCGGAAGCAACGTCTTTGGAAGCAACAACCAGTCGTACGGCAACGGCGCCGGCAACACGGTCAACGGCAACAACAACCAGGCGATGGGCCAGGGGGCCGGCGCCGGCGTGACCGGAACGGGCAACCAGAGCTCCGGGATGATGGCTGGCGTGCAGGTGTCGGGCAACAACAACGTCGCGATGGGCCAGGCCGCGGGCAGCGGCGTGCAGGGCAGCCAGAACCTTGCCTTCGGCCTGGCCGCCGGTCAGGGCGTGACCGGCAACTCGAACCTGTCGCAAGGCGCCGGTGCCGGCCGTCAGGTCAATGGCAACAACAACATCGCGATCGGTGCCAACGCCGGCGAGTACGTGAACGCGAGCCAGTCGCTGTCGATCGGCACGTCGGCGCGCGCCAGCGCCGACAACGCGATCGCCCTGGGCAGCGGCGCGCAGGCGCAGCAGAACACCTCCGTCGCCATCGGCGACAGCGCCGTCGCATTGCATGCGAACAGCGTAGCGCTCGGCGCGGGTACGGTGACCTCGCGAGGTGCGCAGGGGGCCTACGCGGCGCAAGGCATGGCCGGCGTGCAGAACTCGGCGGGCGAAGTCGCTTTGGGCAATCGGCAGGTGACCGGCGTCGCGCCCGGCAGCGCGCCGACCGATGCCACCAACGTCGGACAGGTGCAGGGCATGGTGCAGCAAGGGGTGGCCAGCGCCAACGCGTACACCGACGCGATGTTCAGCGAGGGCGGCGTTCCCGGCAAGGCCTACACCGATGCGACCGCAACGCAACTGCGCCATGAGATGGACGCGAGCGAGCGTCGTGCCTACGCCGGCATTGCGGGGGTTGCCGCAATGGAGTCCGCACCCTACGTCGCGGGCAAGACGAGCTATGCCGTCGGCATGGGCACCTATCGCAGCGAAAGCGCGCTGGGCGCATCGGTGCGGACCACCACGCGCGACGGGCGCTTCAGCGTGACGGCCGGCGTGGCCGTCAGCAACTCGGGCGCGGTGGGCCGTGTCGCACTCACGGGCGTGTTCGACTAGGCGCCTGTTGCTCTTGCACGCCGGATGCGATGGACGAGCACCCGTGCCTTGCGCACAATGCCGCCACCATGTCGCTCCGGCAAACGATCCGCTTCTGCTCCGCGCCCGACAGTACCCCGATCGCCTTCGCCAGGAGCGGTCGCGGCACGCCCTTGGTCAAGGTCGGCAACTGGCTGACCCACCTCGAGTTCGATCTCAGGAGCCCGGTGTGGGGCCATCTCGTCGAGACGCTGTCGCTGGACCATGCGGTGATCCGCTATGACCAGCGCGGCACCGGACTGTCCGATTGGGAGGTCGACGACATCTCGTTCGACGCCTGGGTGGCCGATCTGGAGGCCGTGGTCGAGGCCGCAGGGGTCGAGCGCTTCGCGCTGCTCGGCGTGTCGCAGGGCGTGCCGGTCGGCATCGCCTACGCGGTGCGCCATCCGGAGCGGGTGACGCACCTCGTCCTGCATGGCGGCTACGCGCGGGGCCGGCTGAGGCGCGGTGGCGATGCCGCGCAGCGCGAGCTTGCCGAAACCAACATCAAGCTGGCCGAGCTGGGTTGGGGTCGCGACGAGGCGTCGTTCCGGCAGTTCTTCACGAGCCAGTTCATCCCCGATGGCACCCTCGAACAGCTGCGCTGGTTCAACGAACTGCAGAGGGTCTCGACGTCGCCGGTCAATGCGGCGCGCATGATGCGCACGCTGTACGACATCGACGTCGGCGCGATGCTGGCGCGCATCGAATGCCCGACGCTGGTGCTCCACGCCACCGGCGACCTCAGCGTGCCCTTCGCCGAGGGAAGGTTGCTTGCGGGCGGCATCCAGCAGGCGCGCTTCGTTCCCCTTGCCACGGCCAATCACCTGATGCTCGCGCAGGATGCCGAGTGGCCGCGCTGGGTCGCCGAAGTCCGGGACTTCCTGACCACGGCGGGCGACACGGCCGCGCTGCAACCGTTCGCGAACCTGACATCACGCGAGCGCGAACTCGTCGAGCTGATCGCGCAAGGGCGCGACAACGCGCAGATCGCCGCGCTGCTCGGTCTGAGCGACAAGACCGTGCGCAACCACGTGAGCAACATCTTCACCAAGCTCGAGGTCGAGAACCGGCCGCAGGCGATCGTGCTGGCCCGCAATGCGGGCTTCGGCGCACGCGGCTGAAGCCTGGAGGCGTCGCTCGGGACGCCAGTCCCGTGTCCAAGGCACCCTGGAGCGCCCAAACAAGGCGTTGCGGGACCGCGGTCCCATCGCCGGCGTACCCCTTGGAAGGAATCATCGATGCACGTCGATTCGACGGATCCAACCCAAGGTGAATACCGTGCAAACCTCGCTCCAGTCTTCCGCAATTCCCACCGACACGCCGCGCTATGCACGCTGCATCGAAGCGTCCCGGCGCATCCGCTGGGACATCGATCGCGACGTGATTCGCGGCCGCGGCTTCGAGCTGCACCAGAAGTTCCTGCCCGACGGCCTCTCATGCGTGCGCGAGCTGTCTTCCCTCAGTCCTTCACAGCAGCGTTTCCTCAGCCAGGTGCAGGGGCGCACCTACGCGAACATGTTCGGCCTGGTCGAGCGCTTCATCGGTGCCAAGATGCTCGAGGTCAGCCGCGACCACTGGCTCGGCGACCAGGTCGCGCTGGAGGCGCTGGTGCGCTTCACCGACGAGGAGATGAAGCACCAGGAACTGTTCAGGCGCATCGAGCGGCTGGCCGCGGATCGCATGCCGCCGGGCTATCGCTTCGACGTCGCACCGAACGACGTGGCGTCGTTCGTGCTCGGCAAATGCACCTGGGCCGTGCTGGCGCTGACCTGCCACATCGAGCTGTTCACCCAGGCCCACTATCGCGCGAGCATCGACACCGCCGACGGGCTGTCGGAGCTCTACAAGGACGTGTTCCTGTTCCACTGGAAGGAGGAGTCGCAGCACGCGATCCTCGACGAACTCGAATGGAAGCGCGAGGACGCGAAGCTCACCGATGCCCAGCGCGACGCGGCGGTCGATGACCTGATTGCGCTGGTCGCGGGCGTCGACGGCATCCTGCAGGCGCAAGCGCGCGCCGACGCGGCGTACTTCGTCCGGGCTGCGAACGGTGTCGACGATGCGTGCCTGCCGGAGGTCGAGGCCCTGCTGCTGAAGGCCTATCGCTGGCAGTACATCGTCTCGGGCGTGATGGAGCCGCGTTTCCGGAAGGTGCTGGCGTCGCTCGTCACCGAGACGCAAATGGCACGGATCCAGTCGGCCCTGGCGCCGCTCGCCTATGCCGTGCCGGATCGCACGGACGCCATGATGGCTTGAGCGCAGATTGAGTTGCCGCCCGTGGCGGAGTAGAGTCTTTCGCTCGCAGGCTCCTGGAGTGGCGTCATGACAGCTCTGTCCACCGAGCGGATCGACGCGTTCCGCACTGGCTTCGGCGGCCAGGTGCTGACGCCCGGTCATCCCGACTACGACCGGTCGCGCGCCGTCTGGAACGGCGCCATCGACCGAAAGCCCGCGCTGATTGCAAGTTGCACGACCAGCGAGCAAGTCGGCGCCTCGATCCGCTTTGCGCGGACGCAGGGACTCCAGATCGCAGTCCGGGGCGGCGGCCACAGCTATGCCGGAAACTCGGTATGCGACGGCGGACTGATGATCCATCTCGGTGCCATGAACCGCGTGGTCGTCGATGCCACGGCACGGCGTGCGGTCTGCGGCGGCGGCACCACATGGGCCGATGTCGATGCCGCCACCCAGGCCCACGGCCTGGCGACCCCCGGTGGCTTCATCAGCCACACCGGCATCGCGGGACTCACACTGGGCGGAGGCATCGGCTGGCTTACCAACAAGGCCGGACTTTCCTGCGACAACCTGATCTCCGCCGAGGTGGTGACCGCCGACTCGCGTATCGTTCACGCGTCGGCCAACGAGAATCCCGAGCTTTACTGGGCGCTGCGCGGCGGGGGCGGCAACTTCGGCGTGGTCACGTCGTTCGAGTTTGCGCTTCATCCTGTCGGGCCCATGGTCCATCTCGGGCTCTTCTTCTTCGGCCTCGAGACCGGGCAGGCTGCCCTTCGATTTGCGCGCGAGTTCGTCAAGACGCTGCCTGGCGAGGCGACGGCATTCCTGGCCATCGGCCTGAGCGCACCGCCTGCGCCCTTCGTCCCGGAGGCCTACCACTTCCGCCCCGGACACGCGCTGCTGGTCGTGGGCTTCGAGACGGCCGAAGCGCACCAGGCCCTCGTGGCGCCGATTCGCGACGCAGTGACGCCCCTGTTCGATATGGTGACGCCGATACCCTACGTCGCCCTGCAGCAGATGTTCAACGACAGCGCTGCCTGGGGCACGCGCGGATATGAAAAGGCCCTCTATCTCGACCACCTGTCGGACGAAGCCATCGCGGTCATCGGGGAGCACGTGCCGAAGAAGCGGTCGCCGCATTCGTTCTGCCCGACCTTCACCCTAGCCGGCGCGTACCGAAGCCCCGGCGATGCGGACACGGCCTTCGGCGGAAGCCGGAATGCCGGCTACGTCTTCAACATCGAGGCGGCGGCCGCGGATCGCGAGACCTATGAAGCCGACCGCGCCTGGGTTCGCAACTTCTGGGAGGCAATGCGACCTCACGCCACGGGCTCGGGCGGCTACGTGAACTTCATGGTCGAAGCCGACGAGGACCGTGTGCGCGCGTCCTATGGCGAGGCCAAGTACCAGCGTCTTGCAGCGATCAAGGCGCAACACGATCCGGGCAACATCTTCAACCTCAACGCCAACATCAAGCCGTCGCCAGGGTCGGCGCAATGACGGCCGTCCCTAGTGCGGCACTTCGACGGTGGCACCCGCCGCGACGCGCCGCGGGCTGCGGATCAGCAGCAGCAGCGGGATCGCGGCCAGCGTGATCAACATCATGATGCCGAAGTCGTCCAGATAGCCGATCAGTACGCCCTGGCGCGTGACCTCGCCGTTCAGCATCGCCAGGCCGGCCGCGCCGGCCGGGTTCATCAACGCGGGCAGCGCAGCGAGTCCGTGGTTTCCCGGCCCTACGGTGGCCGCGAGCGTCGCGTGAGCCTCGCCCGAACGCTCGGTCAGCAGCGCCTGAACGATCGAGATGCCCACGCTGCTGCCGATGTTGCGCAACAGGCTGAAGATCGGCGTGCCCTGATTTCTCAAGCGCGCCGCGAGCGTCGCGAAGGTTGCCGTCGAAAGCGGCACGAAGGTGAAACCGATGCCCAGGCCTTGGATGAATCCCGAGACGATGATCAGCGAGCTGTCCATCTCCAGCGTCAGGCGCGTCATCTGCCAGAGCGAGAAGGCGGTCAGCCCGAAGCCGAGCGCCATGATCGCGCGCACGTCGACCCGCTGAACCAGCCGCCCGACGACGATCATGGCGATCATCGTGCCGACACCGCGCGGCGCGGTCACGGCACCGGTATAGATCACCGGATAGCCCATCAGCCCCTGAAGGAAGCTGGGCAGCAGCGCCATCGTGCCGAAGAGGATCATGCCGACGATGAAAGCGAACAGCAGCCCGGTGACGAAGTTGCGGTCCTTGAGGAGGTCGCGGTTAAAGAACGAGACGCCTTGCACGGTCCAGGTGTGGACCACGAAGAACGCGAAGGCGATCAGCGCTGCGGCGGCCTCGAGCCGGATCTCCCAAGAGTCGAACCAGTCGAGCTGTTCGCCGCGGTCGAGGAACAGCTGCAGCATGCCGATCGCGATGCTCAGCGTGACGAAGCCGAAGATGTCGAGCCGCTCGCCCTGGGGCCGGTTCTCGGGCAGGAAACGCACAATGCCCCAGAGCGCGAAGATGCCGACCGGCAGGTTGATGAAGAAGACCCAGCGCCAGTCGAAGTTCTCCGTGAGCCAGCCGCCCAGCAACGGGCCAAGGATCGGACCGACCATGATGCCGGCGCCCCAGATCGCCATCGCCTGGCCGACCTTCTCGCGCGGATTGATGTCCAGCAGCACGGCCTGCGACAGCGGCACCAGCGCCGCGCCGAACACGCCCTGCAGCAGGCGGGCGGCGACGATCTCGACCAGCGAGTTCGCGACGCCGCAAAGTGCAGAGGCGATCGTGAAGCCGATCACCGAGACCATGAAGACCTTGCGCCGCCCCCAGTGCCCGCAGAGCCAGCCGGTCAGCGGCAGCGCGATCGCCGAGGCCACGATGTAGGAAGTGAGAACCCAGGTGATCTGGTCCTGGGACGCCTGCAGGCTGCCCTGCATGTGCGGCAGCGCGACGTTGGCGATGGTGGTGTCCAGGGCCTGCATGATCGTCGCGAGCATGATCGACACGGTGATCAGGCCGCGATGAGCGACGCCCTGGTGCGGTGTGGCAGCGGTGCTCATCGCGCCTCACCCGACGCCAGCGCCATCAGGCCGTTCCGGGCCTTGCCGAGCAGGGCGACCAGTTGCGCCCGTTCGGCCGCGGAGAGGAGCGCCAGCGCACGCGTCTGCAGGCCGTCGCTCAGGCTCAGCGCGGCATCGAGCGCTTGCTCCGCGCTCGGCGCCAGGTGGACGTGCCGCACGCGGCGGTCGTTCGGACTCTCAAGCCGACGGATCCAGCCGGCCGCCTCGAGCCGATCGCACAGCCCGCCCACGGCCATCGCACTCAGTTCCAGTCGCTGCGCCAGCTCGACCTGCGACATCGGCGTCTCGTCGCCATGCATCGCCAGCGCGCCCAGAAGGCGGCACTGTGCGCGCGTGAGGCCGATGCGCTCGCGCGCCAGGCGGTCGAACTGCTCGCCGTAGAGCTTGGCGACGTCGTTGACCAGAAAGCCGAAGCGCTGGCTGAAATCTCTTTTCATAAGGGGGCTGATTATAAATATGCTTAGTGTTGCGCCGGGAGAGGTGCTTCGTCATCGGTGCAATGAATGTGGTGGCGGCCAATAGACATTGGAAAACGACAATAGGGTTTGAGAATTTCTGTCGTGCGCGGGGCGGCCTTCGACAATAGAGTTTGAAAACCGCCCGCCCCGTCATCATGATCACCGAGCCAGGAAAACGCGGCCAGGGCATTGCCAGGCAGGGCGAAGCTGCTCTGTCTCAGGCAAAGGCGCCGGAAGCCGGGCACCTCCCGAACATCGGGCGAGGCTGGTCGACTAGCATGTCGACATGAACCCATTGCAGTTCGAACTCGATCGCCTGTACGGTTTGGGTGAGGGCGCCGCGGACGGCGCTGCCCCAGCGGCCGCCCAGGGCGCTCGAGCCTTGGTGCTGGAGTTGAGGGCACCCGCGGGGTGGGCCCAGCTTTCCTCGGTCTGGACGGGCGTCCAATCAGACTTCGGCTTTCCTCCCCCGGCCATCGCGGTCTCAGGAGTCGACGCGCTGCAGCTGTGGTTCTCCCTTGCATCGCCGACTTTGCCGAGTGCAGGTGAGCTTTTCCTGCGGGGCCTGCGTGGGCGCTATCTGCCGGACATGGAATCGACTCGCGTACGTCTGATCGCCGACGCGGCGCGACTCCCGTCCGTGCCGCCCTCAGAGACCAGTCCGGATCGCTGGTCGGCGTTCGTCGCCCCCGACTTGGCTTCGGTGTTTGCCGATACACCGTGGCTGGACGTTCCTCCCAACGGCGAAGGCCAGGCAGCGCTTCTGCGCACGCTCGAGCCCATCCGACGAGTTGCCTTCGAAGCCGCGTTAAGCCAGCTTAACGTCGTAGAGGAAGTGCCAGGTGACTTGAAGCTGTCAGTCTCGCCCGAGGTGCCCACATCCGAACAAGGGGGCGCCGACGCAGAGCGCTTCCTGAGACGCATCATGAACGACGAATCGGTGCCTATGGCCTTGCGGATAGAAGCCGCAAAGGGCTTGCTTGGCCATGCCAAACGCTCGGGGCGCCGCCAAGCCGGCGGCGATTGATCGGCGTCAGGTGCCCATCGCTTCGTCGCGCATGAGTTGCTGCAGGCGTTCGTGTCCTCTCACCTTCGACGGGCGGAGCCGTAAGGAGCGAACACTTCCACGGTCCAGTCGACAAAGGCGCGCAGCTTCGCGCTCGGGTGCCTGCTGGACGGGTAGGCTACCGACACGGGCATCGGCGGCGGTTCCCAGTCGGCCAGCAACTCGACCAGCGCCCCGCTCTCGACGTACGGCTGCGCCATGAAGGCAAAGGTCTGCGCCACGCCGAGCCCGGTCAGCAGCGCCGTCAGGTGGGCCGTGCTTTCGTTGACCGCAATGCCTGCATGCCCATTGATCTCGATGCGCTCGTCGCCGCGCTCGTAGCGCGGCGGAATGTAGCGACCCGTACGCGACGAGAAATAGCTCACCACCCGGTGCCCGTCGAGCAGGTCGGCCGGCGTCGCGGGCACACCGTGGCGCTTCAGGTAGTCGGGCGTCGCGCAGGTCATGTAGGGCATCTGCGCGACGCGGCGCGCTACCAGCGACGGGTCGCTCAGCACGCCACCGCGGAGCACGCAATCCACCCCTTCGCCGATCAGGTGGACCGGCCGGTCGCCCACGCCGAGCTCGAGCAGGATGTCCGGGTGGCGCGCGTGGAACGCCGGCAGCATGGGAATAAGAACTCGGTTGGCCAGCGAAGAGCCGACGTCCACACGCAGACGGCCTCTGGGGTTGGCTTGTGCATTTGTGACACTGGCCTCTATGTCGTCAATCTCGGCCAGCACCCGTGAGATGCGCTCGTAGTAGACCGCGCCTTCCGGCGTCACCGTGACACGCCGCGTTGTCCGCTGCAGCAGCTTCACACGCAAGTGGCTCTCCAGTTGCTGAACCAGCTTGGTCACGCTGGGCTTCGGCATCTGCAGCAAGTCGGCCGCCCGCGTGAAGGTGCCGGCCTCGACGACCCGGGCGAACACGCGCATGGCTGCGATCTGGTCCATCGCCAGATTATTGGCGAACTGGAAATAAACATGTCCCGTTCACCATCTTGGTCGCCTCAGGGTCCGAGCCGACACTTGCCGGCAAGCGATCCAAGCCCTATCGCGATGCCACTGAGGCAGGACGCACGCAAGCGTCTGCGCTCCAACTACAGGGCCAACCAACCCAAAAGGAAAATCCAAATGACCACCAAGATCCAACAAGTCCTCATGACGGGCAAGACCCATACGACGGCCAGCCGCGGCGAAGGCGGCCCTCGCAACGATGAGCGCGTCGACATCCGGATGTCGACACCCGGCAACGCCGGAAATGAAATCGCGCTGGAGGCGATTCAGCTGCATCCCACGGCAGAGCAGTTGTTCGCCGGGGCCTGGTCGGCCTGCTACACCGGCGCGCTCGGCGTAGCGGCCAAGGCGAGGAAGGTGGCGCTACCCGCCGATATGGCCGTCGACATCGAAGTCGACCTCGGCCAGACCGGCGGTGCGTACTTTCTTCAGGCCCGTATCGATGTGCGCATGCCTGGCGTCGAACACGACGTGGCCGAGGCCATCGCGCATGCAGCGCACCAGATGTGCCCTTACTCGAAGGCCGTCCACGGCAACATCGATGTCGCAACGAACGTCATTGCCGCGGAAGCCCTGGCTGCGTAGCAACTCGGTCGCATCAGAAACCGAACCTCGCTGTCGTCTCGACAGCGAGTGCAACGAACCCATCATCCTCTCGGAGAAAAGAATGTCCAAGCCCCTCTCTGGCAAAGTCGCCCTCGTCACTGGCGGTTCTCGTGGCATCGGTGCCGCCATTGCGCGCCGCTTGGCGCACGACGGCGCCGACGTCGCCATCAGTTATTCGGCCTCCTCCGACCGCGCCGAGGCGCTGGTCAAGGAACTGACGGACCTGGGCGCGCGCGCCGCAGCCTTTCAGGCTGACCAAGCCGACCCGATGCAGGTCGAAGCGCTGGTGAACAACACCGCTCGCCGTTTCGGCAAGCTCGACATCCTCGTCAACAACGCCGGCGTGTTCGTGGTCGGCCAGGTCGGCGCGCCCGACAGCGACGTCGCCGCCCTGGAACGCCAGTTTGCGATCAACGTCGGCGGCGTGGCCGCTGCCGTGCGCGCCGCAGTGCCACTCATCAGCGACCATGGCCGCATCATTTCGATCGGCTCCGGCGCCGCTGATCGCACGCCATGGCCGGGGGTGGCCGACTATTCGGCGACGAAGGCAGCAGTCTCCGCCTACACCCGGGGCTGGGCGCGCGACCTCGCCCCCCGCGGCATCACGGTCAACACCGTGCAGCCAGGCTCGATCGACACAGAGATGAACCCGCAGGGCGGCGACTTCGCCGCGGTGCAGAAGGCCGCCATTCCGCTTGGCCGCTATGGCCGGCCCGAAGAAATCGCGGCGGCAGTAGCCTTCCTCGCAAGCCCCGACGCCAGCTTCGTCACAGGCATCTCACTCGACGTCGACGGAGGAGCTGCGGCGTGATCGCCAAACTCGGGCATGGCAGGGGGTGAAACTTAAAGTCTGGGCTGAGTAGCAAACATGGCTTCTTGAGGCCGCCGCAGAGCCTAGCCCCGGCTCTCACCCGGCTCCTCGTATCACGTCTCCTTCCGCGCCCTTGAGTGGTGGCACGCAGTCTCGACGCCCTTCTGGACGTCGGCAAACCGCGGAAGCCCCACGTCGACCCGAGCGGCAGCAGCCGGTTCTAGCCGGTCGCTGGCCATCGCTTGCTGAACGTCGTCTCGCGGCCGGGACGGCTCGTTCGCGTAACTCGCCGATAGCAACCCACAGCCAAAAGCCCGAACATGCGAAGGTCAGCTACCAAGCGCGGTCGCGAACTGATGCTCGCGCCACAACCGGTCCATCAGGCCTGACATCCGGAGAATCCATGCTCAAGCTAGCGAGTGCATTGCTTCTGGGCCTTCTAGTGGGGTGCACAGGCGCCTCACCTCCAGCCTATTCCGTCTGCTCGACGCAGCCTGGCACGTACGCATGCCAAATCGAGCGATACGAGCATGTCGACTGACCTCGCGGGCGCCCTCCCTGAACTCCGAGCAACGGCAGAATGCAGGGGCGTTTTGGCGCCACGCTTGGCTGTCGCCATCCATCAAGAGCTTTACATCTCCGACCATGACGACACCGTTTGCTCGCCGACCTCAAGTTTGCGTTCTTGGTAGTGCCGAACCGGGCTCCTCGGCGTTCGAGCGAGCAGGCGAGGCCGGCGCGCTCCTGGCGTCGCTTGGTATGACCTTGGTCAGCGGCTGCGGTAGTCCCGCAACAAGAGTGGCTGCGGAGCGGGCTCTCGATGCGGGTGGACTGGTGTTGAGCATCGTGCCACCTGACCATATGCCACCCGCAGATTGGCCGGCAACGGTGGTTGTGCCGTGTGGCATGGGTGACGCGCGCAACTTGCTGATGGCCTTGTGTGGTGATGCCTGCATCGTCATCGGTGGGAGGGCCGGCACCATTTCTGAGGTCTGTCTTGCTTGGCTGCACGGCCGCCCACTGCTACCTCTAGTAGGACATGGGGGATGGTCTGACGGCCTGCCGTCGAATCCTCCGGACGAGCGAAAGAACTCGGAAATCTTGCCTTGGACCACGGCAGGCGAACTCGAGGGGCAATTGCGCAAGCTCGGATTGGTTTCGACACGAACTGGGGAAGCTCGAACTGGCCTGTAGCGAAGTTCGGCTCCAAACGGCCAGGAGCGGGCCTTGGATAACATGCACCGCCATGGGGAACATTAAGCGCCGTCGGTTTTCTGTGATGATGGGCGGCGCTGCGGTTGCCTCATTCACCAATATGCCCGTGCTCGCGGCCCAGTCAGCCGGCTGTGCTCCGCCCACCGACGGCGACAGGGTCGTTGACATTGGCGCACTATGCAGCATGGCGGAGCGGCTGGCGACCTCGGGAAACATACATGCCGTGCTGGTCACACATGCAGGCAAGCTCGTGTTCGAGCAGTACTTCAAAGGCTCTGACGAAGTTCCGGGGCGACTGTTCGGCCGTCGCGTGGCGAACGTCAGTTTCGACGCCGAAACGCTGCATGACATGAAATCTGTCTCGAAGAGCGTTGCGTCGCTCGCCCTCGGGATCGCCATCGACCGGGGGCTGATACGTGGGGTCGACGAGCCCATCTACGATTTCTTCCCCGAGTTGTCGGACTTGCGAACGCCCGAGAAGGATCGCATCCTGCTCAAGCATGTGCTCAACATGACGATGGGCTTGGAGTGGCAAGAAGCAACTGCGGAGACTGGTGATTTCTTCAACGACGAAGCGCGTATGAACATGGCGTCGGATCCATGCCGCTACGTGCTCTCCCGTGCGTCGGCGGCTCCGGCCGGGCAGACGTTCCACTACAGCACAGGTGCGCTTGCGCTTGTCGCCGCCATTGTCCGTAGGGCGACGGGGCAGCATCTGGACGACTTTGCGCGCGAGAACCTGTTTGCGCCCCTGGCCATTGCCGACGTGACTTGGGACCGGGTTCGAGGCGAAACCGACGCTGGGGGTGGATTGCGCTTGAGGCCTCGTGACATGGTCAAGATCGGCCAACTCGTTCTCTCGGGCGGTCTATGGCAAGACAATCAAATCGTCTCTAAAAATTGGATCAATGCGTCGACTACGGCCTCAACCACGACGACCGACGGTCAAACGTACGGTTATTTGTGGTGGGGTGGCAGGGCCTCGGCGAATCGACGGCAAATCCACTGGATCGGAGCATTGGGCCGAGGTGGCCAGTCCATCCGCATCGTCCCGGAACTCGACATCATTGTTGTCGTGACGGCCGGGTATTACCAAGACTACAGCCCGCAAGCATTCCAGGCACAGTACGCAGTCTTTAAGGATGTACTGCAAGCGGTTTCAGGGCTGGCTCGCCGCAAGTAGGCGCATTGCCCGACGGCAGCGACGCAAGGTCGTCAAAGTCTGTCACGCGTACGACCTTGTCGAACATGTACTCGGGATCTGGTGCAAGCACTCCACTTCGATCATCGAACACAGCCAGCGCAGGGCGGCGGCAGTAGCGGGCCGGTACTATTACCATTTCCCGGCGTTTCTGTTGCTGGTGCGCCGTTGCCGCCCTACCATCGCGGTCCATGAAGACCCCTCCCCGCACTTTGTCGTCCGTCGGACTGCTTCGCGGCAAGTGGGGCGTCCTCGGCGCAGGCCTGCTTGGCACAGCAGTCACTTTCGCCTCCTCCCTGGCGGGCACTCCCGCTACCGCAGAGCCGTACGCTCTGAAAGGGTTCACACCCGGCCAAGCCATGGCCACTTGTCCTGTCCAATGGCAGAAGTACCGCAACGAGGCCGGCTTCTCGTGCATCCAGCATGTTGGCAAGCTGGCCTCCCGGCCGATCCAGGCGACCTTTCTTCGCATCGAGAACGGCAGGCTCCTGAGCGTCTGGATCGACATGAAGGACCCCGGTGATTGGGTGCATGTCCAGAGTGCCCTCATGCAGAAGTACGGGCCCCCATCGCTCAACCAAGGGGCCAGCCGGGCATGGGTGACTCCGGATGCGCAACTGTCAGTAGGAAATTCCGGGGGCGTGCTGCTGCTCGGGTCCTGGAAGGCAAGGCAAGGCGCGAAGGAAGCTGTAGTGGATCTCTGACGCTCCTGGGCGTTGTCGGCGCCCAGGTCGCCAAGGAGTGCGGCATCGGCTTCGACACCTCGTCGGCCAAGGGCGCGCGGCCGGCCATCCGCGAGGTGATGTTCCTCGACACCGAGGACTTCAGGCTCTACAACAACGCCTTCATCCTGCGCCGGCGCATCCGCTTCGAGGATGGCTTCCCGGCCGAGGAGCCGGAAGTCGTCTTCAAGTTCCGCCACCCCGACCAGCAGCAGGCGGCAGAGGTGGACGTGCGACCCAACCTGCCGGGCGACTACCGCATCAAGTTCAAGGCCGAGGCCCTGCCGCTCAAGGACCGGCTCGGCGGCTATCGCCTGCTGTTCTCGCACAACGTCCAGTTCCCGTTGAGCCACGCACCGACGGACGGCGATCGCACGGCGATGGAGCGCCTGGCGGAGGTCTTTCCGGCGATGAAGGTGCTCAAGCTCGACAAGGGCGATCACGTCTCGCTGGTCAACCAGACGATCGTCGAGGAGGTGCTGCAGGACCTGGGGACGCTCGACTTCGGCAAGGGCGTGACGGCCGATGCCAACGTCGCGCTGTGGCGCACGCGTGGCGAGCACCTGCCGCTCGTGGGTGAGTTCGCGTACCAGGTGAAGTTCAAGAAGCGCGAGGACGTGCACGACAAGGCCCGCGAGCGCTGCGCCAGGTTCTTCATCCGGCTGCAGCAGGTCGGCCATGCATGGATCTACCTGGGAGCCACCAAGACCGGCATGGTCTACCGGCTCAAGGGCAACCCGCCACAGGCCCACGAGTAGCGGGCAGGCAGTGAACGCGATCGAGGTGCCAGACCGTGATCGACTACGTCACCTCCCTCGAGGAGGTGCTCTGGGGCGTGAGCCTGGTCGCGATCACGATGGCGATCCACGGCTGCGGCATGCTCGCGACCCTGTTCGCCTGCCATGCCGTCAGGCAGGGTGGGCCGGAAAACACGGTCTCGTTCATGCGCGGCGGCGCCGTCCTGATCCTCGCGAGCTGGATGATCGTGTTGATCCATCTGGTCGAGTTGCTGGTGTGGGCGCTCTTCTTCCTGTGGCAGGAGGCGATGCCGAGTCCGAGCGCCGCCTACTATTTCGCGCTCATGCAGTACACGACGGTCGGCAGCGCCTGGAACCTGCCGTTCCGGTGGCGCCTGCTGGACGGCATGCTGCCGATCGCGGGCCTGATGACCTTCGCGTGGTCGACCGGCGTCCTGTTCGCACTGGCCCAGGATTTTCAGAATGCGCAGCTGTCCGTCGTCCACGCCCGAAGGCCAGCGCGACGCGCGGCGCAAAGGCCCAGGCACTCAGTTGCGAATCGGAAGCAGGCAGAGCCATAGCCCATGAAGCACACAAAGGTCATCGAGCGCTTCATCGAAGACGACATGCGCGGCGTTCGCTACGCCATCAACGTGTTCGTCGCCACCACGGTGGTATGGCTCGTCGTCAAGGTCTGGAGCGACTCCAACCCGATCTGGGCGGTGAGCTCGATGATCGCAACCAGCGATCCGCAATTGAAACAGTCGGTGGCGACATTTCGCGGACGTCTTCTCAATACGCTCCTCGGCTGTGCGATCGGCCTGATGGTCATTGCCGTCGGCCGCACCAACTGGGAGTTGCCGACGGCGCTCGCGCTGTCGGTGCTGGTGTCGTCGTACCTGATCCGGATTCCGACGATGTGGCGGCAGGCCCCGATCACCGCGGCGATCATCGTCGCAGGCGGCATGCAGCACCACGACAAACTCGGCGCCTTCGAAAACGGTGCGCTCCGCGTGGGCGAGGTGATCTTCGGCTGCCTCATCGGCATCGCCAGCGCGTGGGCGTTATCGACGATCTGGCCGATGCCCGAGAAGCCATCGACGAGCAAGGGTTGACGTCGAATTTCCGTGTTGCAGTGCTTCGAGATCCCTCGAAGCGCCTGACAGAGTCCTCGCCTCGATGCCATCGGCACCGGCAAGGCGACGGCTCCTGCGCGACGAGCGCCGGCCGAACGCGCGTCCTTCGACCCAGGGCGCCACGCCGGACTCGCCCGGCGCGAAGCAATCTCCCGGATGCTTCGCTACCATCGGATCGGCATTCGCGTGGGGCTGTGAAGGCCCCGCTTTTTTGCCCCTGATCGCAGGCCGTCTCCGCACTTGACCTCCAACGCCCTATGCTCGACGCGCTTCGTCATTCGCTGATCGCCATTGCGATCGTCACCTTGCTCGAACTCCTGGTGATCGTCCGCATCCTCCTGCGGCCGAATCGCGATCCCGCGTCTCGCATCGCATGGATGGCGGTGGTCGGTGCATTGCCACTGGTCGGAATGCTCGCCTATCTGCTGCTGGGAGAGTCGAATATCGGCAGGTCGCGCGTGAAGCGATTGGACGCGGTGTTCGCGCGAATCGCGACGATGCCCGGCGCCGCCGCGGCTGAAGCCGGCAACGGGCTCGCCTCGGTGCCGCCGCTCTGGCGCCACCTGTTCGAACTGGGGCGCTCGATCAGCGGTTTCAGCCCGATCGAAGGCAATCGACCGCAGCTGATGGCGGACTCGAACGCGACCATCGACGCCATGGTGGCCGACATTGACGCTGCCCGCGACCATGTCCATCTGCTGTTCTACATCTGGCTGCCTGACAGCAACGGCCGCAAGGTGGTCGAGGCCTTGAAGCGCGCCGCGCTGCGCGGCGTGACGTGCAGGGCGATGGTGGACGACCTCGGCTCGCGCAGCCTGGTGCGCTCCGAGCACTGGCCGGCGATGCGCGCGGCAGGCGTCGAGGTGGCGACGGGGTTGCCGATCGGGCACTTCCTGATGCGCCCCTTCCACGGCCGCATCGACCTGCGCAATCACCGCAAGATCGTGGTGATCGACGACCGCATCACCTATTGCGGCAGCCAGAACTGCGCCGATCCCGAATTCCTCGTGAAGGCCAAGTTCGCACCGTGGGTCGACGCGGTCGTGCGCTTCGAGGGGCCGATCGCGCGGCAGAACCAGATCCTGTTCGCCAGCGACTGGATGACCTACGTCGATGTCGGCCACGACGCATTGCTCGCCCTGCTGGCCCGCCCGTTGCCGGCGGCCCTGCCAGGCGGGGTGACGGCGCAGGTGGTGGGTACCGGCCCGACGGTGCGCTTCTCGGCCATGCCGGAGATGTTCGAGACCTTGCTGTTCGCCGCGCGGCGCGATGTGATCATCACCACGCCCTACTTCGTTCCCAATGACGCGCTGCTCAGCGCGCTGTGCACCACCGCCTACCGCGGCATCGATATCGTGCTGGTACTGCCGGCGCGCAACGATTCATGGATCGTCGGCGCGGCGAGTCGCAGCTACTACGCAGAGCTGCTGGCGGCGGGTGTAAGGATTCTCGAGTACGAAGGTGGCCTGCTGCACACCAAGTCGTTCACGCTGGACGGCGAAGTCAGCCTGATCGGTTCCGCCAACATGGACCGGCGCAGTTTCGATCTGAACTACGAGAACAACATCCTCATCCACGATCCGGGCCTCACAGCGGTCATCCAGGAACGCCAGCAGCAGTACATGGCCCGCACGCATCCGGTCACGCGAGAGATGGTGGCGAGTTGGCCGATGTCGCAGCGGCTGTGGAACAACCTGATCGCCACGCTCGGACCGGTGCTTTGAGATCGGGGGTCGACGGCGCCCAGGCGCCTCTTATTCGAACAGGGTTCGCATGGCCTGCCGGCCGGCCATGACTTCGCTGAAGCGGCGGCCGCCAATTGCGCCACCATCCACCACGATATCGGTACCGTTGACGAATGACGATTCGTCACTGGCCAGGTAGATGGCAGCGTTGGCGATGTCGTCGGGAATGCCCGCACGCGGCACGGCTTGCATCTTGCCGAGCACGGCCTTCATCTTTTCGGCGCTGGCTTCGGCCGCCGCATCCTTCAATCCAAAGGCCTTTCCGAAGATGGCAGTGGCAATGCCGCCTGGCGATATGGAATTGACGCGAACATTGTCTTCACCCAGTTCCAGCGCCGCGCAGCGGCTCAGGTGAATCAGTGCTGCTTTGGCGGCCGAGTAACCGAAGGTGCCCGCATAGCCGGCCCGATGCCCGGCGATGGAGCCAATGTTGATGATGCTGCCCTGCTGCTGCGCGCGCATGAGCGCCGCGACATGCTTCATGTGCGCCATTGCACCGCGCACGTGCACCGCGAACGTGTAGTCGAAGTCTTCCAGCGACACCGACTCCAGGCGGGCGCCTCCCGTCGCGCCGCCGGCGTTGTTCACCAGCACGTCGATGCGGCCGCCTCCCGCCTTGGCGGACGCGATGGTGCGCGCGGCGTCGGCTTCGACCGAGGCATCCGCCTCGATGAAGGTCGCGCCGGTCGCCTGCGCCACTTCGGCGCCCAGCGCAGCGCGCCGGCCACTGAAGAAGACCGAGGCCCCTTCTTCGACAAAGCGTTCAACCATGCGCCGGCCGATGCCGCTCGTGCCGCCGGTGATCACGGCGACTTTGCCTTTGAGTCTCATGAGGGTCTTCCTTTGAAGGCACATTGGGGTGGACGAGTGGGGGGGTGCGCGTCCAGATGGTCAAGGCGCAACCGGCTCGGCCAACGACGCCCGCACTACGAGCAAGCAGCCCTGCCCTCCAGGAGCGCCCGTCGTACGGCGCCCAGGCAGCGAAAGCGGCCCTTCAGGAAGGCAAGTACGGAAAACCGCTAGCCAGCGCTCTGCAGATATTCCTTTGCTGGGTACGCGAAGCCCACGTCCGTCGGTTCAAGCCCGGCCGCGGACCATGTCGAGCAGGCGACCCACGATGCGCTCGCCATCGGCCCGCAGCCCGTTGTGGGCGTACTCGTTGGTAACCCAGGCCCGCAGCCCGCGAACGCCACGGGCCGTCTCCTCGGCAAATGATCGCTCCACGTAGACATCGTCGACGTACACGGTCGCTGCCACTGGGACCTCGTTGCGGGCGAGGCGGTCAGCGTCGTACAGGCGCGGCCATGGATGCTGGGCCAGAAGCTGCGCCACCTCGCGGTGCGCGCGCAAGCCCGCGTAGTCGTCCCACATCCAGGGGAAGACGTGCTCAGCGCCGAGGAGGTCGCCGGTCATCGCCTCCTCGGGCGCGAGCCGGTGTGCCGACCAGCGAGTAGCACCCCCGTCGGCGTACGAGGACTCATGGAGCGTCGCGTAGATCGGATTGCGCTCCCAAGATGACGCCATCGGCGCGTCGACCATGAATGCGGCCGAGCCGAAGGGCAGTTCGAGCAGGTGGTGCAACCGTTCGAACCCGGCGCTGTCGCCGAGCCACATTCCGGTCTGCCGAAACCGACGCGATGTGAGCCGGTCGCCGTTGGGCAAGCGGACATCTTCCTCGTCGAACCGGCGCAGGATCGTCCGCAAACGATCGAGGTCTCCTGGGTATCGCGCGTGATAGCGCTGGTTCGCTTCGCGCACGCGCGCCCATGTCGCCGCGTAGACCTCGTCGACCGGCCGATTCGTGATCGGCGCGAGGCCGCCGGTTATCAGTACCTCCCGCAGGCCCTCGGGCGCCAGCGACAGATAGGTGAGTGAGGTGAATCCCCCGAAGCTCTGACCGAGCAGACTCCAGCGCTCGACGCCGAGTTCAGCGCGGATCAGTTCGAGGTCGCGCACGATCGAGTCGGCGCGGAAATGCGTGAGGTACTCGGCCTGATCGGCAGGCGCTGCTCCAGGAATGACTGGCCCGACGGGCGTGGAGCGCCCTGTGCCCCGCTGGTCAAGCAGCAGGACCCGAAAGTCCGCAAGGGCACGCGCCATCCACCCTGAGGGCGGGCTCGTCGGGCGGGCGGCCTCGAAGCCTGGGCCGCCCTGCAGGAACACGAGGTAGGGGCGATCAAGACCGTCTGGGGCAGCAAGCTCGCGCGTGAACACGCTGATCGTGCCACGCAGCGGATCGCCGTGAACCAAGGGAACCGAGTGCTCGCGCTCGGTCAAAACTGCCCCGGGCATGCGGTAGGTCGTATTCATGGCTCGCATTAGAACCCGAACGTACGCCCGCCTCCGGCGCGACCCGATTGCCTGCGGCGGCCCATTCTCGATTCGGGTAGCGCTGAAAGTGCGGCCATTGGCCCCGACGAAGCTTTCCGGCGTAGGGATTCATTGCCAAGCCATCCTCTGGATGAAATCCACAAATGCCCGCAGCGGCGCGGGCAGTAGTCGTCGACCCGGGTAGTACAGAAACGGCCCCGAGAAGCGCGGCCACCACGGCCCGAGGATGGGCTCCAGCGCACAGCTGTCCAGGTGCGGTCGCAGCCAGTCCTCAAAGAGATAGATGATCCCGGCGCCCGCGAGGGCGGCATCCACCGCAAGATCGGCCGTGCCGCCGAGGCGCACCACCAACGGGCCCGTCACGTCGACGCGCAGCTTCTCGCCCCTTCTCTCGAACTCCCACGGCGGCATAAGGCCGCTTGCAAAGCGGCCACGCAGGCAGGCATGGCCCAGCAGTTCACTCGGATGCTTGGGGCGACCGCGGCGATCGAGGTATTCGGGCGAGGCAGCGACGGCGAAGCGCTGGGTACGCGGTCCGATGGGCACGGCGATCATGTCCTGCTCCAGCCGCTCCTCGTAGCGAATGCCGGCATCGCAGCCCGCCGCCAGCACATCCACGAATCCATCCTCTGCGATCACTTCGAGCGAGATGTCCGGATAGGCTGCGAGAAAGCCCGGCACGATCTTCGGCAACACCAGACGTGACGCGCTGATGGGCACGTTCAGCCTCAAGGTGCCGGCCGGCCGATCGCGAAAGCCGTTGACCACATCAAGCGCTGCTTCGACTTCGCTGAACGCAGGCCTCAGCCGATCGATCAGTCGCTGGCCCGCTTCTGTAGGCAGCACGCTGCGCGTCGTGCGATGCAGTAGTCGCACGCCCATTTGCACTTCCAGCCTCCGCACGGCTTCGCTCAGGCTCGACGCGCTGACGCCGCGCAGACGTGCACCTTCACGGAAGCCCCTGGCTTCCGCCACTGCGACGAATGCGTTCAGATCTCCAAGGTCGACTTTCATTGTTCGGATTTCCGCACAGCCTGTGCCGATTATGGTGGCTTATCAAGCAGCCATGGGCTGCCTACACTGAAGTCCAATCAACAAGGAAGCACCATGTCAAGAACTCCTGTCTCCACCGTTTCCACCCAGTTCACCCTCGGCGACCGCACTGTCAAGCGGGTCGGATATGGCGCGATGCAATTGGCCGGCCCCGGTGTGTTCGGGCCGCCGAAGGACCGTGCGGGCGCGCTCGCTGTGCTGCGCGAAGCAATTGCCGAGGGCGTCAATCACATCGACACCAGCGAATACTACGGACCGCACATCACCAACGAGATCATTCGCGAGGCGCTCGCGCCCTACCCCGACGACCTCGTCATCACCACCAAGATCGGCGCGCGTCGCGACGACAAGGGCGCATGGCTGCCGGCAGAGTCCGCCAAGGAACTCGAACAGGCCGTGCACGACAACCTGCGCAACCTCGGCCTGGACGCACTGCATGTCGTCAACCTGCGCTTCATGTTCGACGCGCACGGCCCGGCCGAGGGTGCGATCGAGGAACCTCTGACGGCCTTGGCCGAGCTTCAGCACCGCGGGCTGGTGCATCACATCGGCCTGAGCAACGTCACGCCGCAGCAGGTGTCCGAAGGCCGGCGCATCTGTCCGATCGTCTGCGTGCAGAACCAGTACAACCTGGCGCATCGACATGACGACGAATTCATCGACGACCTCGCGCGCGAGGGCATCGCCTACGTGCCCTTCTTCCCGCTGGGCGGGTTCACGCCGCTGCAGTCCTCGGAGCTCTCCGATGTGGCCCGTCAGTTGGGCGCCACGCCGATGCAGGTGGCGCTTGCATGGCTCCTGCGCCGCGCGCCCAACATCCTGATGATTCCGGGCACCTCGTCCGTCACGCATCTGCGCGAGAACCTGGCGGCGTCGAAGCTCGAGTTACCGGCCGATGCAGTCGTCGCCCTGGACCGGCTGGGCGCCGCCGAATCAGCATGAACGAGACGGCCTCCCCTTGGGCGGCCGCGCAGCGGAAGCCGGCATTTAACTTCGCGCTCCTCCGATCGGCAATTCCGACAGGCACGTCAGCCTGGCGCGACCGGAGACAGAGGCACGCGAGTCTCGAACTTTGAGCAGTTCATCGCGAACATGCTCTTGAAGTTGCGCACGTTGTTGTTCGACGAGAAGACCTCACGGGTGAACACGTGGTACTGCTCCATCGACTCGGCGTTGACGATGATGAGGAAGTCGAACTCGCCGGCGATTTCGCAGGGCACTGGGGACTACCTATTCCTAAACGTGTCGTGGCAGGTCTTGCAGGTCTCGCCCAACGTGCCCATGGCGGCTTTCAGTGCGTCGAGGTTGCCGGCTTGCGCGGCGACCAGGAGCTTCTGCGTGTCGGACATCAACCTCTCGCTGAGGTCCTTGAATTTCGCCTGCTCCTGCCAGATCTCCGGCTTGGCCTTGCCGCCTTCCGTACCGGGCCCGAATCCGGCCCAGGGAAGCTTCGATATTTCAGCCACAACCTCCGCGTTGGCCATCGCGGCCGTCGCGTCGTAGGGCACCCTTCCGGCGGCCATGGCACCCAAACGAGCGCCCTGGACAAACATCGCGCTCTGGCGGTACTTGATGACATCTTCGGTCTTGGCGAACTGCGCGGCGGCCGCCATGGAAAAGCCGCCACAAGTGGCGATCAGGATGAGGGGGGCAAGGGTTTTCATTTGTTGGTCCTTCTTGTTCGCGCACCGTGGAGTACGGCGCCCACCGGTTTCGATTTGTTGCGGTCGAAATTGGAAACAACCCGCGACGCGGTTGATTCCGCGCTGAGGCGGAACGTTCATTCCCGGAAACGCACGATCGGTTCAATCTCATGCAGCTTGGATACTCGGGCCCGCGCATCGGCCCCCGGCTGCTCCACGGCATTCCTGCTGTGCACTTCGTCGGCCCGACGAGGCTCTTGCGAACCCGCAAATGAATGACGGCTTCAAGAATTCCGACCTTCGCCTTTGGCCCCCTATGCCATTTCGCGACCCTAAAACAGCCCCTCAGCGATCTGATCTCCGTCCCCGACTCACAGCTCTTCAATGTTTCGATGGACGTCAGGTTTCAAAGCAGATCCGTCGCTCGCGAGGAAGAAGCCGAATTTCAGCTCGCTGCGATCGCCGTCATTCAACAGCAAATTTCGCACGACAGCAGCCAGTCTCAAGCGCCTTGCCGGCGTCGCCGACTTCGCTTAACCCGCCAGCGTTGTCAAGGATTTGCGCAAGACGGTCTGCGGCTGTGAGGCGCATGGCGCCGCGTGTTGGCCATGGCTCGTCCGATGCCAAGGTACGTTCGACCTTTGCCGATGACGAATTGCCGCAATTGTCTGCTGTGCTGCGGACATTCCTTAGCCGTGCAACGGCGCCGGTCCCTTGGACCCTGCTTCAAGCCACGCGATCTTTCGATCCAAGAACAAGAGCATCGCTTGAAGCTCAACCGCTCTACGCTTGAGCTTTTCACGATGCTGGACCATCGCCTTCAGCATCCTTGCGCTGCCGTTGCTCGAACGCCGCTCGGCAACAAGCGTCCGTATCTCCAGTAGCGACATGCCCAACGCCTGTCCTGCCTGGATAGCCTTCAGCAGCCTCAAGTCCGCTTCAGTGAAGTCGAGGTAGGGTCGGGAGCCACCCGCCAGACCCGCCTTCGGCGTCAGAAGCCCTTCGCGGACATAGTGACGGACAGTCGTGGTCTTTACTCCGCCCCGCGACGCAAACTCGGCAATCCACATACACGCCTCCAAGGTGTTGACTATGCAGCCGACTCCATAGTTATAACAGCCATCATGAACCAGACCATCCCACTTCTTCTCCTGCCGGGCCTCATGAACGATGAGCGGGTATGGAGCCCGCTTCTGCCCGCGCTCGGTGCAGGGCGGCAAGTCCATATGGCGCCCACCCACTTGGATGGAAGCCTGGAAGATTCAGCCCGCGAAGCCGTGGCCGCCATGCCTCCGGGGCGATTCGCAGTCGCGGGCTTCTCGCTGGGCGGGTATGTTGCCTTGGAAGTGTGCCGCCAGGCCAAGGAGCGGATCGCAGGGCTTGCTCTGTTGGACACGGGTGCCCGGACTGATGCCGAAGAAGCAAAGCAGGCCCGAACAAGAATGGTCCAAGCGATGGGAAGCGGCGCCGCCACTCTCGATCAGATCGCTGCCGGGTTCGCGGCTCGGGTGGTGCACAACTCGCACCTGAATGACTTAGACCTTCTTCGGCTGTTGGCAGACATGGCAAAAGCGGTGGGCAGCGAGGGTTTTGCAAGACAGCAGCAGGGAGCGATGGGTCGACCCGACAACCGCGAGTTATTGAAGGAACTTCAGGTTCCCGCGCTCGTTCTATGTGGGCGTGAAGATCAGGTGACGCCTCTTGCCCTGAGCAAGGAGATGGCGAACCTCCTGCCCGACGCAGAACTGGTGATCGTGGAGACCGCTGGCCACATGACTACGCTGGAACAGCCAGATGCGGTAAAGGCGGCGGTGTCCGATTGGCTTATCAGAGTCGATGAACTGTTTGCCTGGCTGGAGGCATCGACCGGTTGAATCCGCAAGAGGTTTGCTCATGGCGGTGCGCTACGGCGCGTGAAAGGCGGGAACTCGCGCGGCGACACGGCCGAGGTCGAAATTCGTGTATCGACCCCCCGATCGGTTGCTGCTCGGAGGGGTACGGGGTGAGGGCCGCCCCCATCTAACGGGTCCCTATGCCCAGTCTGCGCCGGGCATTCGGACGGGTCGGATCGTCGGTCGCAGCCGCTGTCAGGCGATAGTCGGCGTCGCCGTAGAGGCGGGCCAGGGTAGCAGTTGCGAGGCCGGCCGGGTCGCTGCTCCTGGCGACGCGCAGCCGCCCGCTCTGCATCGCCAGCTGCGCCGGCGCGCCGCCGGCTAGGGCTTCGTAGAACCCGACGAAGAAGTCCAGCGCCGGCGCGTCCGCGACGGGTCCGCCGAACGCGACGACGGCATGGGCGCCCTCGGCAAGCAGGGGTAGTGCCCAGCTCGAGACCCATTCGGCGCCGAACGTGATCAGCACCGGCAGTCGTTCAGCGCAAGCGATCTCGTGCGCGGTCAGCACGACGCGGTGCCCGATCAGCACGCCCGACAGAGGCTGTCGGGCCCCGTCGACTCCGCCGGAATCGTTGTCAGGCAGCCAACCCTCCACGCTGTGTCCGGTCACGTGCAATATGTCGGGCTCGCCCGCCAGCAGCATCTGCAACGCCTCGTCAGCCGATGGCCGCACTCGGCAGGCCGCCTCGAGGCCGGCCCTGCGCAGCACGTCGGTGATGCGCGAAACTTCGGTTTCGGCCGCAGGCAGCGGCGGGAAGATCTGCGGATCCTGGGAGTCGCCGAGTAGTGCAAGCGCCGAAACCACCGGGGGCGTAGGCTCGGACGACGCGGGTGGGGCATCAAGCGCACGGCGCACGATAGGGATCGACGCCGAAAGCGGCAGTTCGGCACCCGGCGCGACCAGGCGTTCCCACGGCCAGCGGTCGGTCGTCGCATCGAGACGCAGCTCGAGCATCGTTGCGGCCGCGAGCAGCGCGCGCAACGGGCGCGGAACGAGCAGGCGGTACAGCACGGCGCCGCGTCTGAGCACGTCAGCAGCCGCGAACGTCGACTCGTCGCGACGCAACATCAGCTCGAGCGCGGTCTGGCCGATTGGAACCGTCAGGACTTGCGGTCGCTCAGCAGACTCGCTGGGGGCGACCTCGTAGCGATAGGAACCGTCAGCCGGATCGCGCGATACCGCGAGAACCACACGCGAGGCGGGGCTGGACACGGCGTCCCGCACGTCCGAGATCGCAGCTCGCCAGGGTTCGTCGTTGGAATCGCCAGCGACCGCCGATACATGCGCCACCCCCACGGACCGCTCGATGTCTTCGCCCGTGGCGCGGGGGTCGCCGTTGGAGGCTTCAGGCGATAGCCCGCTTGCCCTGTCCATGGGGGCGGCTGGCGGGGACGCTTCGCCGTTCGCGGCGCCATCGTTCGACGCCGAAACCTCTCGGCCGATCTCGACCAGCTGCTCAACGAGCTGAGCTACATCCGTGTCGAAGCTCGCGGGTCGCAGGCTCGCCGCGCTGTGGTCTACCAGCCGACGCATCCTCGGAGGCAATTCCTCTGGCAGCGGCACGCGCGCGTCGCCCACGAGCACTGGCACGACGATCAGCCGCCGCCCGAGCGCGAGTTCGACTTCCTTTCTTACGAGATCCTTCGGGTCAAGCAGGCGCCGCTGGCCATCAGCTCCCACCACCTTGGTCCACAGCGTGCCGATGATGACCAGCATCACCTGCGACTGCGTTACCCAGGCACGGATGTGGTCTTCAAAACGGCTCCCGGGCAGCAGGCTATGGACATCGCAGAACACCTGGTCCCGGCCCAGCGCCTTCGCGAGTTGCGCGTCTAGAACGCGCACCCAGCCTTCCGACTCAGCGCGGCGATAGCTGATGAACACTTTCAGCATGGTGTGGCCCCAAAGTGGACGCGAAGCGATGGCGTGTTGCGACGACGCGGTCGACGATCGATGCAAGCATGCCACCGACGCAGCGCCTGTGAAAGATCGATGGACGTGCCTATGCGAAAGGGCTCCCGGGGTGGCACCGGGCTTTGGCTCTCGGGGCTCTCAAGCGCCTTAGCGCTGCGTAAACACCCCGGAAAAGTACGTCGCTATCCAGCACTACCACCGGCGCGTGGGACACCGACGGGAAGTTTCGCTTGCAGTTCGCGCCGATGAATCGGCTGCTGCTCGGTTCGAAACGGCCGCGTCTGTAGATCGTCTCGAACTGCTGTGGTCCGGGACTGTCCGACTCGGGGACCGCCTTGGTTAGGCTATGGGCTGCTCCAAGAAAGCACAGGTCGAGCCTGCGCAGCAGACTTTTTGCGCACGGGAGTTGCCGCGCGCCCTAGCTTGCCAATGTCGGAGCGGGCGATGCGTTCACTGCCCGTTCGTCCGGTCGACGGCTTGCTCCAGGCCCAGGACCCTCCCCAAGATACGGCAGATCGGGACGGATCAGCCAGGCAGCGATCGGACCCAGGACGAGCATGGACATCGACATTGCAAAAACCAGCTGCCAGGAACCCGTGTGGTCGATCACCCATCCCACGATGGGCGCGGACACGGTTGCGGCAATTGCCAGCCCGGTGTTCATGATGCCGCTCGAGGTTGCCGCATGCCGGGGTGCCAGGTCCATCGCAACGGCCCACAACGGCGCCGTCACGAGTTCAGACAGGAAGAATGCGGCGCCCAGACAGACTGCCGCGGTGGTCAGCGTGGGGTTCATGAGCAACGGCACGAGGAACAGCACCGGACTCAGGAACCCGAAGACGATCACTGAACGCCTGGCTCGTCGCACATCCTTCGTGCGCCGCAGCACCATGTCGCTCAGCACGCCTCCCAAGGTCGTCCCGATCACGCCGCCCAGGAAGATCGCCGAACTGAAGATTGCGGAGTGCTTGATGTCGAGGTGGTAGTTCTGCGCGAAGTACGACGGCATCCAGTTCAGGAAGAACCAGAGCGCCCACCCGTGGCAGAAGCTCACCAGCGTCGCGGGCCAGAGGGTGCGCAGCAACGGAGCCCAGCGCATGGGCGGTCGCACGTTGTACGCAGCGGTCGGCAGGAGTGCAAGCTCTTCGGGCGTAATGCCCGGATGCTTTCTTGGATCGTCGCGAAAGTACCAGGTCCACAGCACGACCCATGCGATGCTCACGATACCCAGGATCACGAACATGACCCGCCAGGACGTGGTGACGATCAACGCAGCAACCACAAGCGGCGCAGCCGCGTTGCCCAGCCTGGCGAACGAGTGGGTGATGCCTTGAGCAAATCCACGTCGCTGCGGTTCCACCCAGACCGCGAGCGCCTTCGCAGACGTTGGAACGATCGCGCTTTCCCCGAGGCCCACGATGAATCGGGCCAGTATCAGCCCGTAGAGGCCACCGGCGAGGCCGGTCAGCAGGGTTCCCGTTGCCCATAGCACGCCACAGATCGCCAGCATCTTGTGCGCGCCGATCTTGTCGGCGACCCAACTGCCGGGAATCATCGCGACGGCGTAGACAACGGCGAAGGCGGAGAAGACGAAGCCCAACTGCGAATTGCTGAGGTGCAGGTCAGAACGAATGGCCAGCGCCGCAGTGGCGATGTTGGTCCGGTCGACGTACATGACGAACGACATCGCGCAAAGAATGGCCAGCACGATCATGGAGGACCGAACCCGGCTCTGTTTTGTTTGCTGCTGCATTTGTCTGTTCCTTGAATGACGAGCGCATCGCAGTTGGCGAAGCGTCAGGCAAGGACTTCGCCGTGCACGCCGGCTGCCAGCGTCTTCTTCTCCCAGCGCTCCATCGGGACGACTTCGCCCATGGGGCCGTTCGGCGAACGGAACTTGACCGGCAGATGCCCCGGCGCGGTCAGGATCTCGCCGCCATTGGCCTTGATCGAGGCAACGAACTCCTCGAGGTTCTCGACCTCCATCCCGATGTGATGGATGCAGGGCGCCGGTCCTGCGAAGTCGGCTTCGTCCGCGTCGGCGCTCTCGTAATGGAGCAGGGTCAGATCCATGTAGCCGTCGGTCAGGTGGTGCGAGATGTGATCGCCGTTCTTGCCCTTGCGGCGCACGGTGTTCACGTGCTTGTAGCCGAAGACGGTTTCATAGAAGACGCGCGTCTTCTCGACGTCGTCGACCCTGAGGGCAATGTGCTTGATGAAGTTGGGCATGAGGAATCTCCTAAACAGAGCGCACCACCGCGGCACGCTTGAGGGGAAGTCTAGGAACGCAAACCATCGGTGTCAATCGAATCATTCGAATGATTCATTTGATTGCACTTATTAGGGTTTGCGCTATCCTCTCGATCGATGCGACTCCGGTACGCATGCCCGAATCAACCAGGATCAGTCCGAATCGATGCAGCCCGAATCAACCAGGATCAGTCAACCGTTGTACGAGTCCGTGCGTGCGCGGGTGGTCGATCGCCTTCGCTCAGGTCACTGGGCGCCAGGCGACCGCCTGCCCACGGAGCCGGAGCTCGCGTTGGAGTTCGACGTAGGCATCGGAACCATTCGCCGCGCGGTGGCCGACCTGGTCGCTGAGGGTTTGCTGATTCGACGCGCTCGACGAGGAACCAGTGTCGCCAAGCACACCGACGAGCACAGCTTTGACCTGTACTTCAGCTTCGTCGACGCGGACGGCCAGCCGGTCAAGCTGAAAGCACAGTTGCTGAGCTTCAAGAAGGAACGCGCCAACCCGGATGTGGCTCGCGCACTGCGGCTCGAACGTGGGGCCAGGGTTGCGCGGATCGAGAATCTGCGCCTCCTGGATGACACACCCGTGATGGTCGACCGGATCTGGATCCCGCTTGATCGGTTTGTTGGTCTGAACGCTGATGCGTTTGCCGCACGGCGCACATCTATCTATGGCTTCTATCAGGAACGCTTCGGCGTTTCCGTGGTGCGAGTCGTCGAGAACTTGGGTGCGTGCAGCGCGGGGGAAGACTTGGCCCAGCCGCTCCAGATTGCGGTCGGCGATGCGCTTCTGCGCATTGTGCGCACGGCCTACACATACAACGACTCCCCTGTTGAATTCCGGGAGCGTTACGTCAATTCGTCCGGGTGCGAATACCAAAACGTCCGCGGACTCCAAGGATGATTCGCGGCGCCCAGGGATGCGACTCAAGACAACCCAGACCCGTGCTTGACATATGAATCGCGGACATCGCCCTAGCTGCACCCCCTTGGCTACTTCGCCAACCCGGTTTCGAAGGCAGATGGAGTGGTAGTCCGGGCCCGTTGCTGCCTACGGCGTTTCGAAGACGAGTGACCGCAATGCGAGGCGAAGCGGCGGTAGCCGAGGCGCGAGCGCCGGTCAACGCCGATCAGCCACCAACAGCCGTATTCCAGAAGGCGTTAGCAGCCTTCCCCAAAAGCTCGCTGTCGCGGTAGAGCCTGATTTCCAGCGGCACGGCCCACTCGCTACTGGCTGCAGCGACCAGGCGCCCTTGGCCAATGTCATCCTCTACGAGCGTCTGCGGCAGCCACGAGATGCCCCTGCCATCGAGCGCCATCGTCCGCAGAACCGAGGCGAGGTGCGCGGTGAAGACGACTTGAACCGATAGCGATTCCAGCCTACGCCCCAGAACGGCGCGCATGATGCGTCCCAATCCAGACTCCTCCGTGTACTGGAGCACGGGAACCGCACCGCCGCCTATTCCCAGTTGGTGGCGCGCGCTGCCTCCTTCGTTTGGTGCCGACACAGCGACCAGCACATCCTCGCCGATCCGAGCCGAGCTGTAGGGCTCCGCGTCCAACGCGCCGTGTGCCTTGCCGTGCGCGTGACTCAGCACGAACTGAACCTTGCTCTGCAGCATCAGTGCTTCGCAACGCTCGAGCACATCGGACATGAGCTGCACCGGCCCGAGCGTCGTGTGCGATTCGAGGCTGCGCAACCACCGCGGCAGGAATGTGAAGGAGAGCGCGTGCGTGGACGCGATGCGCAATGTGACCGAGCTCGCCTCGACGATCTTCTTGGCATCGCCGGGCAGCCGCGCCACCCTGGCGTTCAATTCCTGCGCCACGCCGGCAAACCACTCACCGACTTCGGTCAGCGTGGCGGGCTGCGAACTGCGGTCGAACAGGTCAGCCCCGATCCATTCCTCCAGCGCGCGGATGCGCCGGCTGAACGCCGGTTGCGAGCTGTGGCGGTCATCTGCCGCACGCGAAAAATTCCCAGTCGCCGCCAGCGCCAGGAAGTCGTCGAGCCAGATCAGGTTCATAGCGGTTCGTCCAGCGCATAGAAGTTGAGAAATTGAACATTGGCCGGAAAAGTCGGCGTCGCCGACCATTCAGTCTCCCCTTCAAACCCACCTGGAGACAACCATGAAGATCGTCGAAATCCGCGAAAAGACCATCCCCATCAGCTCACCCATCCGCAACGCCTACATCGACTTTAGCAAGATGACCCTGAGCCTGGTCGCCGTGGTCACGGACGTGATTCGCGACGGCAAGCCGGTGGTCGGCTATGGCTTCAACTCGAACGGCCGCTATGGCCAGGGCAAGCTGATGCGCGAGCGTTTCATCCCCCGCATCCTCGAAGCCGACCCAGCCTCGCTGGTGGACGCCACCGGCGACAACCTCGACCCGCACAAGATCTGGAACACGATGTTCACCAACGAAAAGCCCGGCGGCCACGGTGAGCGCTCGGTGGCCATCGGCACCATCGACATGGCGGTGTGGGACGCAGTCGCAAAGATCGAGGGTAAACCCCTTTTTCAACTGCTGGCTGATCGCTATGGCAACGGCAAGCCGAACCGCAAGATCTTCGTCTATGCGGCCGGCGGCTACTACTACCCCGGGCAGGACCACAACAAGCTCAAGGACGAGATGCGCAGCTACATCGACCGCGGCTACACCGTGGTCAAGAAGAAGATCGGCGGCGCCTCTCTCGACGAGGATCTGCGCCGGATCGACTCGATCATGGAAGTCCTGCAAGACGGACAAAAGCTCTGCGTCGATGCCAACGGCCGCTTCGATCTCGAGACCGCGATCGCCTATGCCAAGGCCCTGTCGCAGTACGACCTCTTCTGGTACGAAGAGCCGGGTGACCCGCTGGACTTCGAACTGCAAGCCGCGCTGCGCAACTTCTACAAGAACCCGATGGCCACGGGCGAGGATCTTTTCTCGATGCAGGACGCGCGCAACCTGATCCGTTACGGCGGCATGCGCCCGGACCGTGATTGGCTGCAGTTCGATTGCGCGCTGAGCTACGGCCTGGTGGAGTACCTGCGCACGCTCGACATGCTCAAGGAACACGGATGGTCGGCCAGCCGCTGCATCCCGCACGGTGGCCACCAGATGTCGCTGAACATCGCGGCGGGCCTCGGACTGGGCGGCAACGAGTCGTACCCGGACCTGTTCCAGCCTTTCGGTGGCTTCCCCGATGGCGTGAGGGTCGAGAACAGCTTCGTCACGCTGCCTGATCTGCCCGGCATCGGCTTCGAGGGCAAAGCGGATCTGTATCGCGAGATGCAGGCGCTTTCGGCCTGACGCCGAACCGACCCGAGGAGACAAAAAAATGAACACCGTTTGGCGCTATGTCGCCCCCGCGATCTGGCCGAGGCGCTCTGCAAGCCTCTCGGACAGACGGTGATCGTCGACAACACCGTGATGTGCGAAAAGGCCGTCAACGCGGTGCCGCAGATCGATCCGGCGGGCCACAAGAAATTCCTGGTCGCCGAGAAGACGCGCTGGTCGAAGGTGATCCAGGACGCCGGCGAATACGCCGACTGACGTGAGAGAGGCAGCGTGCCGATAGAGCGCGCGCCTTCTCCGATGCGACAACACAGCGTCGAGCCTCGTGGGCCCGACGACGGGCAGGCGTGCGCCCGAATCTCGTCACGCGAACCCAGCCATCAAGCCAACGTATCCGACCGTGACCGTCGGACGCCACTACTGGCAAGGAGACAAACATCATGATCAGTTCGACGACTTCCAAGAAAGAGCCCTGGTATCGCCGGCTCTATATCCAGGTTCTGATCGGCATTCTGCTCGGCGTTGCAGTGGGGCATTTCTACCCAACGGTGGGCGCCGACATGAAGCCGCTTGGCGACGGCTTCATCAAGCTGATCAAGATGCTCCTGGCCCCCGTCATCTTCGCCACCATCGTCGTGGGGATCGCTCGCATGGGCGACCTGAAGGAGGTCGGAAAGGTGGGCGCCAAGGCACTTCTCTACTTCGAGGTTCTCTCGTCCATCGCCCTTGTCGTGGGCCTGCTGGTGGTGAACATCCTGAAGCCGGGCGCCGGAATGAACGTCGACCCGGCGACGCTCGACGGCAAGTCGATCTCGGCCTACACCAGCGTCGCGGAAACCCAGCACGCTGGCGCCGTCGACTTCATCATGAACGTCATTCCGAGGACGATCGTCGGGTCCTTCGCCGACGGCAATGTGCTCCAGATCCTCTTTTTTGCCGTCCTCTTCGGGTGCGCGCTGTCGAAGATGGGTGCCCGAGCGAAACCCCTCATCGACATGCTCGACCTGGGTCTGAACGGCATGTTCGGCATCGTGAAGATGGTGATGGTCCTCGCGCCGATCGGTGCATTCGGCGCCATTGCATTCACGATCGGCAAGTACGGTGTGGGCTCGCTGGCTTCCTACGGCATGCTCATTCTTGCGGTGTATGGCACCTGCGTACTGTTCATCGTGGTCGTGCTCGGCACGGTTGCACGGATCTGCCGCATCTCGATCTTTTCCTACCTGCGCTATATCCGGGAGGAACTGCTCATCACCTTCGGCACGGCATCGACCGAATCAGTGCTCCCCCAGATGATGAAGAAGCTCGAACGCGCCGGGTGCGAGAAGACGGTCGTCGGCATGGTGCTGCCGGCAGGCTACACCTTCAACCCCGACGGCACTGCGATCTACCTGACCATCGGGGCGCTTTTCGTGGCGCAGGCTACCAACATCGACCTGAGCTGGTCACAGCAACTGGTGATCCTGGGCGTTCTCATGCTCACGTCGAAGGGGTCGGCGGGCGTCGCCGGCGCCGGGTTCGTGACGCTCGCCGCCACGCTGGGCAGCATGCACACCATCCCGGTCACCGGACTGGTACTGCTGCTGGGCGTCGACCGCTTCCTCAACGAGGCGCGGGCCATCACCAACCTGGTCGGGAACGGCCTGGCAACGATTGCCGTCGCCAAATGGGAAGGCGCCTTCGATGAGGTGATGTGGCGCGAGGTGACGGGCGACAAGACGCCGATGCGCGGGAAGGCCCGGCTGCCCAAGCCCGCGCCCGAGCCCGTGGTCATCGACGCTTCATGAACTTCCCATTGCACATCCGACTTCTCCTACTGCCATGTCCTCACCTTCAAACCCGGATTTCCGCCAGGCTGCGCTGGACTATCACTCGCAGGCGCCCGCGGGCAAACTTGCGATCGCCGCAACGAAGCCTCTCTTCAACCAAAGGGACCTCTCGCTCGCCTACTCGCCAGGCGTCGCCGCGCCGTGCGAGGCGATCGTGCGTGACCCGAGCACGGCCTTCAAGTACACCGCACGTGGCAACCTGGTTGCGGTCATCTCGAACGGCACGGCCGTGCTCGGCCTCGGTGACATCGGCGCGTTGGCGTCAAAGCCGGTCATGGAGGGCAAGGCGGTCCTGTTCAAGAAGTTCGCCGGCGTGGACGTCTTCGACATCGAGATCGACGAGAAGGACCCCGCAAAGCTGGTGGACGTGATCGCCGCGTTGGAGCCGACCTTCGGCGCCATCAATCTCGAAGACATCAAGGCCCCTGACTGCTTCTACGTCGAGCGCGAGTTGCGCAAGCGCATGAAGATTCCGGTCTTCCACGACGACCAGCATGGCACCGCCATTACAGTGGCCGCGGCCATGCTGAATGCGCTCAAGGTGGCCAGCAAGAAGATCGAAGAGATCCGCCTCGTCACTTCGGGCGCTGGCGCGGCGGCATTGGCCTGCCTGAACTTGCTGCTCAAGGTCGGCCTGAAACGGGAGAACGTCTTCGTGACCGATCTGGCCGGAGTGGTCTACGAAGGACGGGAAGAGCTGATGGACGACGACAAGCGTCAGTACGCTCAGAGAACCAAGCATCGCAAGCTCACTGAGGTCATCGAAGGCGCGGACGCATTTCTCGGTCTGTCGGCCGGCGGTGTGCTGAAGCCCGAGATGGTGGCGAAGATGGCGGCCGATCCTGTGGTCTTCGCTTTGGCAAACCCCAACCCGGAAATCTCGCCCGAGGATGCCCGATCGGTCAGGGACGACATCATCATCGCCACTGGCCGCGCGGACTATCCGAACCAGGTCAACAACGTGCTTTGCTTTCCGTACATCTTTCGCGGCGCGTTGGATGCGGGAGCGACCACGATCACCGATGAAATGGAGATCGCGGCGGTGCGCGCCATCGCCGAGCTGGCCCAGGCCGAGCAGAGCGAACGCGTGGCCGCCGCCTATGCGGGCGAGAAGCTGAGCTTCGGGCGGGAATACCTGATCCCCAAGCCTTTCGATCCCCGCCTGATGACGCGGATCGCACCCGCCGTGGCGCAAGCAGCCGCCGACAGTGGCGTGGCATTGCGCCCAATCAGCGACATGGGTGCGTATCGAGCGAAGCTGGAAGGCTTCGTCTATGCCTCCGGGACCACCATGAAGCCAATCTTCGAGGCGGCCAAGCGGGCACCGAAGAAGCGCGTGGCGTACTGCGAGGGAGAGGAAGAGCGCGTCCTGCGAGCGGCGCAGGTCGTGGTCGATGAAGGGATCGCTCGACCGACGCTGATAGGCCGCCCGGCCATCATCGCGCAGCGCATCGAGAAGTTCGGCCTGCGCCTGAAGGAGGAGCTCGACTACGACATCGTCAACGTCGAGCAGGATCGTCGCTACCGGGACTTCTGGCAGACCTATCACCGCATGGGCGAGCGCCAGGGCGTGACCGTCCAGACCGCCAAGATCGAAATGCGTCGCCGCCTCACGTTGATCGGTGCCATGCTGCTTCACACGCGCGATGTCGACGGCATGATTTGTGGCACCTGGGGAACTACGCAGATGCACCTGCCCTACATTGACCAGGTGATCGGCAAGCGCCCCGGCGGAGCGGACAGCACCGCGCAGGACATCCCCATCTTCGCTTGCATGAATGGGCTGGTGCTGCCGGACCGCCAGGTGTTCCTGGTCGACACGCACGTCAACTATGACCCGACCCCCGAGGAACTGACGGAGATCACCGCGCTGGCCGCCGAAGAGATGCTGCGGTTCGGCCTGAAGCCGAAAGTGGCTCTGCTGTCGCATTCCAACTTTGGGAGCAGCAACTCGCCCACGGCGCTCAAGATGCGCAAAACCCTTGAGCGGCTCCGGATCCAGGCACCTTGGCTCGAGGTGGACGGCGAGATGCACGGCGACCTGGCGCTTGACGGCAAGCAACGCGCTGCGGTGATGCCGCGCGGCTCGCTGGCCGGAGATGCCAACCTGCTTGTGTTCCCCAACCTCGACGCCGCGAACATCGCCTACAACCTTCTGAAGACTGCAGCCGGTGGAAACATATCGATCGGCCCGGTTCTGCTCGGTGCGGCGAAGCCTGTGCATATCCTCACGCCGAGCGCCACGGTGCGGCGAATCGTCAATATGACCGCACTGACGGTCGCGGATGCGAATGCAGAGCGCTCCGATTTGGCCGCACCGATTCGAGAGCAATTGCTTTCCTGAGAGTTCGACGCGCTCGAGGTCCGCTTACAGACTCGAAGCAGACTCGTCGACTCGAGGCATCAGCCTGAGCGCGCCACTCAAGGGATGTCATGCAGGCTCGACGAGATGTACGAGCCGCTGCCGAGAAGCCCCCGAGAGGCCGTAGTATGGGGCAGGTCGCGGGCATGTTTCCGTCGGCAGGCGAAAAGGGCGCAGGTCGCCAACGGACTCTCATGCAAGACATTCTCATCCTCGGAGGAACCGGCTTTGTCGGTCGAATCTTGTGCGGGTTGCTGCTCGCCTCGGATGATCCGCCCAGGATCACGGTGCCGACCCGGAGCTTGTCGAAGGCGCGGCGACTGGGGATACCGCCGTCAGTCGATCTCGTGTGTGCAGATGTGCATGAGCAGGCCCAACTAACCACACTTGTCGAAGGCAGGGACGCGGTCGTCAACCTGGTCGCGGTTCTGCACGGAGACGACGCTCAGTTCGACCGGGTCCACGTCCAATTGGTCCGGGCGCTGGTCGAGGCGTGCGAATCGGCCGGTGTTCGGCGCATCGTGCATGTGAGCGCGCTGGGCGTGGACAGCGCCAAGCCCAGCCGTTATCTACGTTCAAAGGCCAAGGGCGAGGCGGTGCTGAACGGTGCTGACCTCGACCTGACCCTCCTTCGCCCATCGGTGATCTACGGCAAGCAGGACCGTTTCCTGAACATGTTTGCGCGCGTGTCGGCTTTCGCTCCGGTCTTTCCGCTGGCATGCGCAGATGCCCAGTTTCAACCGGTATGGGTCGAAGATGTCGCGCGGGCCATCGCTGCCTGCCTGGCGCGGCCCGAAACGGCAGGCCAGACTTTCGAATGCGCGGGCCCCGATGTCTTCACTCTGGCGCAATTGGTCAGACTTGCCGGCCGTTGGTCCGGCCACGAAAGGCCGGTACTGGCACTTCCAGGCATCCTTGCAACTCTTCAAGCTGCCGCGATGGAGCTGTTGCCGGGTGAGCCGCTCATGTCGCGCGACAATTTGCAGTCCATGCAGACGCCGAACATTGCAAGCGGGCGACTTCCGGCGTTGGGCGACTTGGGCATTCGGGCGGCTGCGCTCGACACGATAGGCCCGGGCTACCTTGGGCGCTTGCGGTAATCGCGACCATGAGATCCCAAAGAGCCAAAGTGATCGGCCTGATCGCGTTCCTGGTCATCTGCTACTTCAGATTCAAGGTGGGCAGCCTCGTCACCGCAACCAGCGTCGGCACCTGGTACCAGGCACTGCACAAGGCGCCGTTCAACCCTCCTGACAGGGTCTTCTCACCCGTCTGGATCATCCTGTATTTTCTGATGGCCATCGCGGGATGGCGCGTCTGGCGCATGGGGGACTCCCGAGCGGAACGGCTGGCGCTCGGTGTGTTCGCCGTGCAGCTTGCCTTGAACATGCTGTGGTCTGTGCTGTTCTTCGGCTATCAGCGCATCGATCTTGCCTTGGCGGAGATGCTGGTGCTGCTGGCGACGGTGATCGTCGCGACGCTGCTGTTCTGGCGCATCGATCGGACGGCTGGCGTCCTGCTCGCGCCTTACGCCCTGTGGCTTGTGTTCGCGACGATCCTCACGGTCTATATCTGGCGACTCAACTGATTGCGCCGCAGTCATCGCCTTATGGATCTGGGTCGCGGGGTTCACTGCCAAGAAAATGGGTTCGACCGATGACCTGAACGCAAGCAACGCTACGTTTTGTAATGCCGAAAGCCCCGTGAAGCGTGACCGCGGTTCATTCACGAAGCGGATCTATTTCGCACGCGAGAAAGAGGTTGGCGCCAGGAACGAGTTGTCCATCTTCGCGACAATCGGTCCGGCTGCCTCGCTTGCCTTTCTGACCTCGACCCATTCGGGATCGACGACAAACTTGCCCCAGTTGACCTCACGATCGGCCATGCTCTCCCAGACAAGCATGTAGGTCAGCGCGTTGCTGTCAGGTCCGACTGCAGTCGTCCAATATCCGAGTTGACGAATTCCCAGCCGGTTCCAGATGCCCACGGTGTGATCGCGAAATCTGGCAAGAACGTCGGGAAGCCGGCCTGGCATTGCGGTATAGACGCGTAGTTCGTAGATCATCGACATCAGTCCTGAAAAGATTGTTGCGAGTTGAGGGGGTGGCGGGCGTGACCGCCAGGCGCACATAGTGCTGCCGGGCGCATCACGTTGACCTTGATATGTTGTTCTCCTTACTTCGCACTGACTTGGATTTCGGGCGCGAGCAGCCTTTTCGCTCTTGGCCGCAGCCAGCAACGACAGGGCCAGAGCGAGCCAGAGCAACCAAGTCAGCATCGCCAAATGTATGCGGTTGCTGCCTCGGGATGTGGATGTCTAGCGCGCCTCTGTCTTACCTCGCGGCGGCGCGACCGCCGGGAGCCGACGACTTGCATCAGAGTACCGTCAACTCCACGCCGCGGAAATCTTCCAGGCGCCCCACCTTTAGGAGAACTCCCCATGGCCATGATGAAAGCAGCCGTCTTCGTCGAGCCTGGGCGCATCGTCCTGGATGACAAACCCATTCCCGAAGTCGGTCCCCAGGACGCTTTGCTGCGCGTGACAACGACCACGATCTGCGGCACCGACATCCACATCCTCAAGGGCGAGTACCCCGTGCAGCGCGGCCTGACGATCGGCCACGAGCCGGTCGGCGTGATCGAGAAGCTCGGGTCGGGGGTGCGCGGTTACCGGGAGGGCCAGCGCGTCATCGCCGGGGCGATCACGCCGAGCGGCTGGAGCAGCGCGTGCCTGTGCGGCGTCGGCTCGCAGGATGGTGCCGGCACGGCGCACGGCTGGAAGGCGATGGGTGGCTGGAAGTTCGGCAACACCATCGACGGCTGCCAGGCGGAATATGTCCTGGTACCCGACGCGATGGCCAACCTGGCGCCGGTGCCGGACTCGCTCAGCGACGAGCAGGTGCTGATGTGCCCCGACATCATGTCGACCGGCTTCAGCGGTGCCGAGAGCGCAGGTGTACGCATCGGAGACACGGTGGCGGTGTTTGCGCAGGGTCCGATCGGCCTGTGCGCCACAGCTGGTGCCAAGCTCAGCGGTGCTTCGACGGTGATCGGAGTTGACCGGCTCGCCAACCGCCTGGCCATCGCCACGAAGTTTGGCGCCGATCACGTGATCGATGGCAGCAAGGTGGATCCTGTCGAGGAGATCATGCGCCTTACCGACGGCCGTGGCGTGGACGTGGCGATCGAGGCGCTCGGCATGCAACAGACCTTCGAGGCGTGCCTTCGGGCGCTGCGCCCGGGCGGAACACTGTCGAGCCTCGGCGTCTATTCGACCGACCTGACGATCCCGCTCGGCCCCTTTGCCGCCGGGCTGGGCGACCACAAGATCGTCACTACGCTTTGCCCCGGTGGCAAGGAGCGCATGCGCCGGCTGATGGCGGTGATCGCCGCGCGGCGGGTCGATCTGGAGGCGATGGTGACGCACCGCTTCAAGCTCGACGACATCGAGGCGGCCTACGAACTCTTCGGCCACCAGCGCGACGGCGTTCTGAAGGTCGCGATCACACCTTGAGCCAGACGTAGAGGACAGCGTCAGGAGCCTCCCTTCTTCAATCTGCGCAATTGCTCCTCCGCATCGTCGAGGGCCTTGCGCAGGTCCTGTATTTCATGCTCTAACTTCTCGATGCTCGCCGCGCGGCTCTGCTCCGGGGTGAGCGCGTCGCAGCGAGCTTGCAGCGCGACCAATGTCTCGGCAAGTTGCTGACGACGCAGCATTTGGCCTTTGGAGCGGGCGAGTTCCATGTCCCGGTCGATGGCCGCCTTTTCGGCTTTGCATTCAGTGCTGTCGATCTGGCCCGCGGGCTGGGCGATGGCAAGGGGGGCCAGCACCAGCGCGATGGCCAGCAAGCAAGGGGTCACCCGCATATTGGTACCGCAAAAAAGTTGACGCCGAACATGCCAGCATCTTCCGCCTTCGGCCTATGCCGCGTGTCTGTTGTTCGGCCGGACCACGATGATGAGGCCGCAGCGGTGGCCGCCCTCGCTGACAAGGCGCGTCGCTGGATTCACGATGCTTGGAACGGGCCGCTGGTAGGTAGGTGCTGGCCCATCCTGACAGTCTGCTGGCGCGGGCGCTTCGTACATGGCTCTGGATCGCTATGCCAATAGGCCCAACCATCCTGTCCTGCTGCTGTCCGACGATTTTTCCTGCGCCCTCCTTTCAAACGGATTAGGGCCCAGGTAAAGCCTCGGGCGACTTCGTGTGATCGGCGGCTGGCCATTGCATCTCTGTCGCGGGGAGAACTTGGTGCTTCCCGGTGATGCGCTCGACCGTCAGCGCGTACACCGTGACGCCGTCCAGACGCGGATAGAAGCCCCGCGGGCGCGTTGAGTCGTTACCACGGTACTTGAGCATGAGCGCATCAAAGAACAGCGATTTCCTCGTACGTTCATCAATGACGCCTGCGCGGCCAAAGACCACGATGCTCTGGTACTCGATGGAGGTGTCGCACTCGTAGCGACCGTACGCGAACACCTGACCAGGGACGGAGACTTCGAAGCAGACCCGAGGTTCGCGGCGAACGTTGTCTTGCAGGTGGCCCTGCGCGCTGGTGTTGTGCAGCCAAATCTTGCCGTCAAGCCACACGTACAGCAACGGGCAAACATACGGGAAGCCATCCGCGCCGACGGTTGCCAGGTGACCGCAATAGCCAGTCGCCAGCAATTCGTCGACATTGCCTGAGACATCAGCTTGTCGGCACGCCGCACAGGTGGACCGCTCATGTGGCTTTCTCCCATGTACAAAGACAAAGGATGAACACGTCATCTGGGGCATTTGTACTACGTAAATGTGCCGAGCCGCCATTCCTGGGGATCAGATGGGTAATCGAGCGCGAGCAAGACGCCCGGTTCGCTGGCACGTACGGCCTGTTCCGATGGAACAAGCGCGAAATTTGGTGAAGGCGATGGATCCAAACGGTTTGGAGTTGCGTATATGCAGCTATGCGCGAATGGCGCGGCTCGCCTGGTGCGCGCATCAACTCCGGCAGCGGCGAGGCTGCCTTGCTCGACCATGTCTCACAATTTGCACAAGGGTGCCCCCAGCGATACCGATCTGTTGATGGTATTGATCGATCGTGTCGGCAGCCACGACGAAACCGCGCTGCGCCAGCTCTACGATCTCAGCGCGCCCAGACTGCTCGGGCTGGCGATGCAGGTCGTACGTCATCGCGACTGGGCCGAGGACGCGCTCCAGGAATCTTTTCTGACCATCTGGCGGATCGCCGGCGAGTATCGCGGAACGCTGAGTCCGCCGCTGGCATGGATGGGCCTGATCGTGCGCAGTCGCTCGCTCGACCTACTGCGCAAGCGCACATCAGATCGCGCGCACCTGACGCAGGAGTTTGATGAGTTCGTGTCAGGCATGTTCGCGTCCAACGCAGCCAACCCGATGGACGTGGCCGATGCGAGTGAGCAGGCGCGGGCACTGCATCGGTGTCTGGCGCAGCTCGAAGGGCGGCAGCGCGAGGTCGTCAGCTTGGCCTACCTGCGCGAACTCAGTCACCACGAACTTGCGGCGCAACTGGCGCTGCCGCTGGGCACCGTCAAGACCTGGATTCGCGGAGCAATGGACAAGCTGCGTACCTGCATGAGGCAATTGGCCTGATTAGGTTGCCGCATGAACCTGTCCGCCAACCCTCGCCTGCTCGACCTGCTCGCGGCAAGTTACGCGCTCGGCACGCTGCGCGGAGGTGCGCGACGGCGCTTCGAGTCGCTGGCACGCGAGCAGCCATCGGTGCGTGCCTTGGCGCTCGTATGGCAGGGTCGGCTCGCGGGCATGGCCGAACTTCAGCCGGCGCTCGCACCCGATCCGGCCGTATGGGTACGCATCCGAAACCTTATCGAGATCGAGAGGCAGCACTCGGCGATGGCGCAGCAACGCGAGATCGTCGTGCCGTCCGCGCCAGTCCCGGGCGGCTGGATGCACAGCCTCCTGTTGTGGCGAAGCGTCGCGGCCGTGGGCGCGTTGGCAACTGTGGTGGCGGTCGCGGTTGGCATCCATCTTGATCAACAACTGCGCAATGCGCCGGTGGTGCAATATGTGGCCGTGCTGTCTGACGAAAAGTCTGCCGCGTCGATGCTGGTGACCTTCGACCCGAAGAACCGCCAGTTGGTGCTGCAGCGCGTGGGAAACTTCCGCGAAGGCGAGGACAAGTCGCTTCAGCTCTGGGCGTTGCCACCTGGTGGTGCCGCGCCGCTCTCGCTGGGTGTCATGGGCAACGAGGCGGCTCGCAAATTCACGGCGTCCGAGTCCCAGCTGCGTGCCGTGCCAGCTCTCGCCATCAGTCTGGAACCCAAGGGCGGCGTGCCCAGCGAGCGCGGGCCGACGGGGCCGGTGCTCTTCAAGGGAGCGTTGATCGAGAAAACCCTTTGACGACTCCCATGTCCTCATCGGCGGCTCAACCATGGTTCCGTTGTGCAGGAGCGGGCGCGGCCTCAACGCGACGGCCCGATCTCTCATCGAATCACAACTTGCTCGCGCCGTTTTCAAAGTTGCACCGCTCCGAGGCCAGAGCGTCGCGCAACCCGGCCAAGACAACAGACTCTCTCAATACCAATCGAAGGGCATATGGCCCGAGCTAGACAAATTGCGCCAATCCATTGCCGACAGACCAATTCTCCTTTGGTGCGTCGGCAATGTTCACGAAGACATCTTCTGGTCGGATACCAGGGTGCTCGCCAAGCAGTTCGGCGATTCGCTTGAAAAGCGCCTTCTTCTGCTCCGTGGTGCGGGTGTTGAACACCGTGATCTGGATGTAGAGAAGGTCGTCGCTTCGAGCGACGCCGAACGCGTCTCCGTAACGAAAGTTCGCTGCATCATGCTCGGTGATAGTCATGAACTGGTCACCCTCGGGCACGTCCAATGCCTCGCGCAGCGATCGATAGAGGCTGTCGAAGATCGCCTGCCGGTAGGCCTCTGGCTTCCCGGAGCGCATGGAGATGTGGATGATCGGCATCGAAGTTCCCTTCTTCCTGCGGAGGTCGATTCACGACCCGAGCGATGAACAGGCTGCAACAAACGCGATTGAAAACCTGTGGCGCAGGTCGACCAGATGATCTTGCGGCCAAGCCTCGCACAGTTCCGTTCCCTGGCGCATTCATTCGTCTTCCATGCTGTCCAGCGCGGTACGCAACGCCTGCACGCCAATGGCCACAATCAGCCCGGTCACGAAGATTCCGCACAATCCGATCAAGATTGCCAACACCCGCGTGAAAGCCGTTTTGGGAACCAGGTCGCCATAGCCAATGGTCAATCCGGTGACGAAGGAGAAGTACAGCCCGTCACTCAGTGGCCAACCTTCCCGCATTGCGACAAATACGCCCAACAATGCCGTGAGCACGAGCAGCGCCGACAAGATGGGCCAGACGATGCCCAGCCCGCGCCAAAGCTCACGAGTAAAGCGCCGCCTGAGAGTTTTCGAACTTGTCATCTGGTACTCGCTGCCAGGGGTGGGGGGAAGTGACTTGGCCGTGCTGCATCGCGTCAGGTCCACGGTCGCACGCGAATAGCTCCGACACTGCGTCAGGGTTTGACGAACTTGAGTACGAATTCGTCCTTTGGTTGCGGCGGCTCCGGCGTATTGCGGTCGCGCGGGTCCAAGGGATTGCGCAGGAAGTTGCCCTCGGCAACCAGCTTGAAACCAGCCTGCTCGACTTCCGCGCGCAGGAACGCTTCCTCGATGCGGTGAAGCGTTCCCGATTCGGAAATGCCTGTGCCCGGGCGACCCGAATGGTCTGCGATCACATACATTCCGCCTGCCTTCAGCGCCGCGAATGCTGCACGGTTCACCGCCGCGCGGTCGACCCCCATGTGGCCGAAGTCGTGGTAATTGAACATTAGCGTAATGAGATCGAGGCAGTTCGACGCGCAATCCGGTGGCGCGGGGTCCTCGAAGGGACGCACGACGGCGACGATGTTTCCCGCGTTCGGATTCTTTGCGCGTTCCGCCAGTGCGACCGGCGATGGCCGCGGTCCGCCGCTGGGGGGAGGGGTGGCATCCGTCGCCATCGGCTGTACGGCACCTTCCGGCTGCGCCGGCCTGCTCGCTGGCGGGCGCGGTGGGCTTTGGCCGTAGACACGGCCGGTCGGGCCGACGGCGCGCGCGATCAGCTCGGTCGTGTAGCCACCGGCGGCACTCAAGTCGAGGGCCTTCATTCCCGGACGCACGCCAATGAACATCAACATCTCCTGCGGGTTTCGCCGCTTGTCATTGACGCGGTCGGCGTCGCTGCGATCCGGGCTCGCCACGATTTCGGCGATGCGCGCGGATGACAGCGCACTCGGGGCCGGTCCAGGCGGTGCCGGGGCCGTGCACGCGACGATCGCAACGGCCACACTGGCCGCGCCGGCCGTGCGGGCCACGCAGTGAATGACGGAAAAGACTAGGCGGAGTGGCATGTCAGTCCTCGTTGGGCTCGATGAAGTTGAATGCGCGCCGCTCGAACCAGAGCGTGCGTTCGGACACCGTTGATTTTCGAACGCGCTACAACGTGGACGATGCCACGTGGATCACGAACCGTCGAGCATGCGTCCGGCCTTTCCGGCCAGCATCGTCTCGGCCTCCTGAAAATGCCTCACGACGGCCACCGCCTGCGCAACCCGCGTTGGATCAACGCGCCTCGATGGTCCTCACGCTCATGCCCTGGCGCGGCAGTAGCAGCGCCAGCGCCAGGATCACTCCGCTCATCGCCAGCATCACCACGAAGGTCAAGTGCAGCGACGAGCCGATGGCCAGGCGCAAGCCCGCTTCGCCGACGCCGGGAACGGCGCTGCCCTGCAACAGGTCGCGCAACTGGTCTTCCGGCACCGAGATGCCGCCGTTGTGGCGGACCAGCCCGAAGTTGAAGACCGCGCCGAAGAAGGTGGCGCCAAGCGCGCTGCCGAGGTTGCGCGAGAAGATGTTGGAGGCGGTGGCGCTACCGCGCTGCGCCATGGCGACCGACTCCTGGATCAGGATCAGCGAGCACAGGCTCAGCAAGCCCATGCCGAGGCCCATCAGGAAAGAACCGATGCCGGCGGACATCGGCGAGCCGTCCGAATGCAGGAGCGCGAACACTGCGGCACCGGCCGGAATCAGGATCGATCCGGCCAGCATCAGCCGCCTGAGTCCGACGCGCATGAAACTGCGCGACGCGATGGTGGCGCCGATCGGCCAGCCGAGCATCACCATCGTGAGCGCCAGGCCGGCAACCACCGGCGACTTCTCCAGCACCACCTGCACGTACATCGGCAGGAAGCTGGTGATGCCGATCAGCGCCATGCCGGTCAGCAGCGCCGAGCCATTGACGGTGGCGATGATGCGTCTGCTCCAGAGCTCGAACGACACCATCGGGTCGGCCGCACGGCGTTCCTGCAACGTGAACAGCACCGCGATGACGACGAAGACGCCAGCCCAGCTCCAGGCTTCCTTCGTCTGGCCGAGACCACTCACCGTCAGGCAGATCATCAGCGAGGCGATGCCGGCGGTAAACAGCAGTGCACCGGGCAGGTCGACCGAGGCTCGTCGCGTCACTGGCGCCTCGCGCAGATACAACCAGAATCCGGCGGCGGCGGCCAGCCCGATCGGCACGTTCATCCAGAAGATCCAGCTCCAAGACAGCCGGGTGACGATCAGCGCACCGAGCATCGGCCCGAGCACCGCCGACACTGCCCACACGCTCGCCAGGTAGCCCTGCACCTTGCCGCGCTCCTGCACGGGATAGAGATCGCCGACGATGGTCAGCGAGACCGGCTGGATCGCGCCGGCGCCGATGCCCTGGATGAGCCGGAAGGCGATCATCGCCGGCATCGACCAGGCGAAGCCGGCCGCCAGGGAACCGACCAGGAAAATCGCGATGCCGACGAAGATCACGGGCCTGCGGCCGTAGATGTCCGACAGCTTGCCGAAGACGACCGTCATCGCTGTCTGCGCTAGCAGGAACGAAGCGAAGACCCAGCTATAGAGGCTCAGGCCGCCGAGCTGCGAGGCGATCTGCGGCATCACGGTGGCGACGATCGTCGCCTCGATCGCGACCATCGCCATCGAGGCCATGACGGCCAGGATAACCATCGGCCGGTTGGTGGTTCTGGAAGTGCTGGGGATTGCGGACATCGGTGCGTTGCGCCGGACGTGGGGAGGAAAACATCCCATGCTATCGATCCTTGCGCATTCCTGCCGGGCGCGGGCCAAATCGCGCGACGTGGTACGAGTCGTCCAGCCACAGCAGCTGCACGCGGCCGGAGCCGATGCGCTTTACGATGCGCGGCAGCAGGTCTTGCGTCACGGCCGCCAGGCCGTAGATCTGACGGAACGCGACCACCGCGCGGCGGTGCAGAGCGTGGGTGTCCCGCCCATCGAAAGTCCGGTCACCCTGTGCCGGGGCCTGTCAAGGCTTGGCGGTCTTCTTCGGCGCCCTACTCGCCGCCTGCAAAGCCGCCGCCTGGGCGGCGTGCTTCTCTCCACGCGAGATCCTGTGCGCCTTTCCGGCCTTGGCCTCTTTGGGCTTCTTTGTTTCCTTGGGCTTCTCTTTGGCCTGGGGGTGGTGCGTCCTCACCAGCTTGTCGATGGCCTTCGCCCTCGGTTGCTGCGCTTGCGCTTGGCGCTTCGCGCGCTCCTCCTTGAGCAGGCGGCGCTCCTCGGCCAGCGTCTGTTCGGCTTCGGACGGCTCATGGTCCGTCCCCACCGAGTGGACGCGGTCCATCGTCGCCTTGTGAAGCATCGCGCCGTTCTTCGCGATGCGGTGGGTCAGCGATGCGATTCGAATGGGCATGTTGCGATCCTCACGGCCTGAAAAAGCCCAATGTAGGCCGCTCCATGCATCCTGCCAATCAATTTGTGCGAGCCTCGACCCGCCCTTCTCCACCCTGCCCAGCTTGACTTCCGGCGGCGTTCAGTCGGCGGATGACCGTGTCCACCGCATCGAGGATGATTGCCGCTGCTTCGCGCGGTCGCGACAAAAAGAGCGTATGGCTCGATCGCACGCTAAACAGGCGCGCGGCCATGCGCATTGCCATGTGGCGTTGCAGCCAAGGAGGCACAACGATGGGGCTGACCTCCGCCCGGCGGGCGAGGTCGCAGATTTCAGTGCGACAGACCTACTCGTGGTCCTTTCTCACCCAATAGCCATTGGCTGCCGCGATCGTCGCGAACTCGGCGGCAACCACTTGGCCGATCCGGATCAACATGTCCGGGTCGCGCTCGTAAATGGCTCTTAGTTCTTCGCGAACTGCAGAATCGGGCTGAACGTGCTTGATGATCAAGCGTGCCATCTTGACGGCAAGTTGGCGGCCTTCTTCAGGCGTGGCGGTCTTCAGGGAATTTTGAGGAACCAACGTGGGAGCGTCCATTCTGTTCTCCAAGGAGGCAATGTCTTCACGAACCAGCGGTGATCGACCATCACGTACGTGCCATCGTCCCACGCGTCACGCAAGAAGAATGTCATGAAATGAGCACCGTTGTTCTCTTCCCGCTACCAGCTTGATGGCGCTTATCGCGATCTTTGCTCCCGAAGTGACAGAGGAGTAGACCGGCCGTTCGTCATGAAGAGGCCCAAGGCCGGGTTTCGGCGACCGCCGTCACTTCTTGAGCTCGACGCTGGCCAGGAGCTGCTTGAAGTAGGCCGACTGGCTGTTCATGAAGGCCTGGAATTGATCGCCCTCCATGTAGGCCGGCTGCAGATTGGCCTTGATGAGGGATTCGCGGAATGCAGGGTCTTCCGCGGTCTTCCGGGTCACGTCGCGCAGGTACTTCACGATGTCCGGTGGCGTGTTCAGCGGAACGCCAAGGCCGCGCCAGGTGCCCAGTACGAGGTCGGTGCCCTTCTCCTTGAACGTGACGACCTTGTCGTAGGGCGGCGGCAGGCGCTTGTCGGCCATGGCGACCAGCACGCGCACCTTGCCGGCGGCGACGTGCTGCCCGATCTCGGCCGGGCTCACGGTGATGGCGTCGACGTGACCGCCGACCAGCGCCAGCACGCTCGGCGAGGCGCCCTGGAACGGCACGTGATTGAACTTGACGCCAGTCTTCTGCTCGACGGCGGCAGCCGCCAGGTGCCAGATCGTGCCGCTGCCGGCATTGCCCATCGACACGACTCCCTCCTGCTTGCGCGCGGCAGCCAGCAGATCGTCGATCGTCTGGTAGGGCGAGTCGGCGCGCACCGCAATCAGGCCCGGGTCGCCGTTCAGGCGTGCAATCGGTATGAAGTCCGCCGTCGTGACCTTGGTCATGTTGAGGTGCGGAATGATCGCCAGCTCCGAGATCAGCACGCCGATCTTGTAGCCGTCGGGCGTGGCGCGTTGCGCCTCGGTCATGCCGATGCCGCCACCGGCGCCCGGCTTGTTCGTGACGATGAAGGGCTGCGGCACGCTCTTCTTGGCGGCCTCGGCGAAGATGCGCGCCATCATGTCGGTGCCACCGCCGGCCGACGAAGGCACGACGACTTCGATCGGTCGCGTGGGGTAGTCGGCAGCGCTCGATGCGGCTGGCGAGAACAGCGCCGCAGCCATCGAGGCCACAGCGCACAGGGTGTGAAGCTTGTTCATGTCGGGTCTCCTGGATGGATCGTCAAAGCACGGACACCATGCCGCCGTCGACATAGATGATTTGTCCGCTCACGTAGTTGGATGCTTCGGAGGCGAGGAAGATGGCCGTGCCGATCAGCTCTTCCGGCTTGCCCCAGCGGCCGGCCGGCGTGCGGCCCTTGACCCAGGCATCGAAGCCCGGGTTGTCGATGAGTGCCTGGTTCATGTCGGTGAGCATGTAGCCGGGGCCGATGGCGTTGGCCTGGATGTTGTGCGCGGCCCATTCGGCCGTCATGGCCCGCGTCAGCATCTTGATGCCGCCCTTGGCCACCGTATAGGGCGCGACCGTGGCACGCGCCAGTTCGCTCGTGAGCGAGCCGATGTTGATGACCTTGCCCCGCTTGCGCGGAATCATCCGCCGGGCCGCCTCGCGGCCGACCACGAAGGCGCTGGTCAGGTTGGTCTCGATCACGCGGCGCCAGTCCTCGGTGGCCAGTTCGACCATCGGCTTGCGGAACTGCACCCCGGCGTTGTTGACCAGGATGTCGACCTCGATGCCCTGCGCATCGAAGCGCTCGAAGGCCGCGACGACGGCGGCCTCGTCGCACACGTCGAACGCAAAGGCGTCGACCTGGTGGCCGCGTTCGCGCAATGTGGCGGCCGATGCGTCGAGCCGCGCCTTGTCGACGCCATTGAGGAGCAGTCGTGCCCCGGCCGCGGCCATGCCCTCGGCGATCGAGAAGCCGAGTCCGCGCGAGGAGCCGGTGACGAGCGCGGTCTTGCCCGCGAGGCTGAAGAGTGATGTGGACATGATGGTGTTCAGGGGGTTTGCAACGAGCCGTCGACCAGGCGCGTCTGCGTCCAGGTGGTCACGGTCTTCTCGCAGGGGTACTTGCGCGCCTGCACCTCGTCGATGTCGATGCCAAGGCCGGGCTTGTCGTTCGCGTACACATAGCCCGCGCGGAACTCCGGCAGGCCGGGGAACACGTCGAGCAGCGCGCCGTGCGGCCCCTTGAGCTCCTGGATCACGAAGTTGGGCGGCTCGATCCCCGACCATTCCTGCACGCCGAAGTTGCGCGCGGCCAGGTCGACGTGGATGTTGGCCGCATGACCGAGCGGCGACATGTCGCCCGGCCCGTGCCACGCCGTGCGCACGCCGTACTGCTCGGCGAACATCTGCAGCTTTCGGCCCGGGGTGATGCCGCCGATCTGGCTCAGGTGCACGCGGATGAAGTCGATCAGCTGCTCCGAGATCAGCGTCTTCCACTCATACGGGTTGGTGAAGAGCTCGCCCTGCGCCAGCGGAATGCGGGTCTTGTCGCGCAATTGCCGCAGCCACTTGCCCTCCTCCAGCGGAATCGCGTCCTCCAGGAAGAACAGGTCGAAGCGTTCCATCTCGCAGGCAAAGCGGATCGCGTCGACCGGGCTCAGCCGCTCGTGCACGTCGTGGCAGAGCTGGATGCCGAAGCCCACCTTGGCCCGGATGCCTTCGAAGAGCTTGAGCGTGTCGCGCATGTACGCGCGACCGTCGAGGTAGATGCCGTCGGGCGCATCGCGCGGGGCCGTCTTTGGGGCCGGCCCAAAGCCACCGCCGCCATACCCGCCACTCTGGCAGCGGATGTGCGTGATGCCCTGGGCCTGGTACTTCTCGATGTTGTCGCACAGCTCGCTCAGGTCGCGGCCATCGGCGTGCCGGTACACGGGAACGCCTTCGCGCACCTTGCCGCCGAAGAGCTGATAGAGCGGCATCCCGGCCATCTTTCCCTTGATGTCCCACAGCGCCATGTCGATGCCGGAGATCGCGCTGTTCTCGATCGGGCCGTGGCGCCAGTAGGCGTTCTGGTGCATGAGCTGCCAGAGTTCCTCGATGGCGCTCACGTCGCGCCCGACCAGCAGCGGCTTGAGGTATTCCTCGACGAGGCATTGCACGACGAGATGGCGGTAGGCAAAGGTGGCGCAGCCGAGCCCGTGGAGGCCCGGCTGGTTGGTCTCGACCTTGACCACGACGAGGTTGATGCCCTCGGGCGCGGTCAGGATGACCTTGATGTCGGAGATGAGAGTGGCCATGGTGTTCAGTGCTCAATCGAAGTTCAGCAGGACCTTCATGGCCTGCGAGCGGTCTGCCGCGAGGGCGAAGGCGCGGGCCGAGTCGCGATAGGACAAGGTTGCGGAGATCAGGGGCTTGACGTCCACCAGCCCCTTGTTGAGCAGCTCGACCGCCACCGCGAATTCCTGGTGGAAGCGGAACACGCCGCGCAGGTCGAACTCCTTGGCGACGATCGTGTTGATCGGCAGCGTCATCTCGCCACCGCTCAGGCCGAGCTGCACGATGATTCCGCGCGGTCGCAACACGTCGAACGCGCTGCGCAAGGCTGCCGCGTTGCCGCTGGCTTCCAGCAGAACGTCGAACTGGCCTTTGTCCACCGCGAAGCGCGCAAGCCCGTCCGGCTGCTCCGCCACGTTGACGACCTCGTCGGCGCCCACCTTGAGCGCCTTGCCCAAGGGGTGCGCGCCGACGTCGGTGGCGACGATGTGCCCGGCGCCCGCGCGGCGCGCCGCGATGATGGCCAGCGCGCCGATCGGCCCGCAGCCGGTGACCAGCACTTTCTTGCCCAGCAGGTCGCCGGCGCGCCGCACGCCATGCAACGCGACCGAGAAGGGTTCGGCCATCGCGCCCTCGGCGTCGCTCAGCGAATCCGCGAGCCGGTGCGCCTGGTATTCCTCGATCACGATCTCCTGGCGAAACGCACCCTGAACGTGCGGGTTGCGCATCGCGCTGCCGTAGTAGCGCATCTCCAGGCAGTGGTTCTGCAGGCCCTCCTGGCAAAAGCGGCACAGGCCGCAGGGGCGGCTGGGGCTGATTGCCACGCGATCGCCGGCCTTGTAGGCAGTGACGCCCGGACCGACTTCATCGATCACGCCGGCCACTTCATGGCCAAGCACCATCGGCTCGCTGATGCGAACGGTGCCGAAGCCGCCGTGCTGGTAGTAGTGCAGGTCCGAGCCGCAGATGCCGCCGCAGCGCACGCGCACGCGCATCTGGCCGGCGCCTACTTCGGCCGTGGGATAGGTTTCGACGCGCAGGTCGCCGGGCGCGTGGATGACGAGAGCTTCCATGGGATGCTTCTCGCTCACTTGATGGCCATCACGCGCTTGACGAGGTCCTTGCCCTTGTCGCTGCTGACGAGGTCGATCTGGTCGTACTTGATGGCGTTCTTGAACGAGGCGATGTCGGGCTGCACCACGGTCAGCTTGCCCTTGAGCTTCTCGCGGGCTTCCTTGTCGCGTGCGATCGTCAGTTGCAGGTCGTACTTCTCGGCCTCCGCCGCGGCGGCCATCAGCGCATTCTGGTATTCGGGCGGCAGCTTCTTGAAGGCCTGGTCGGACATCGACAGCGTGGTCGGGCCTTCGAGGTGGTTGGTGAGGTTCATGAACTTGGTGACCTCCTGCAGCGACGCGGTCTGGATCGCCTCGGGCGTGTTCTCCACGCCCTTGGCCACGCCCGTCTGCAGGGCCGCATAGACCTCGCCCCATGCGAGCGGCGTGGGTACGGCGCCGAACTGCTTGAACGCAGCCACGTAGATGGGCGACTCCGGCACGCGCATCTTCAGGCCCTTCAGGTCGCCCGCCGTCTTGATCTCCTTGTCGACGGTGAACATCTGGCGGAACGCGAGCGGCAGGAAGGTCAGCACGCGGATGTTGGTCTTCTCGCGGATCATGGTGGCCACCTCCTTCGCCACGTCGCTGTTGAGCACGCGGTCGACGTGGTCGTAGTCGGTGTAGAGGTACGGCAGCACCAGCACGGCGGACTCGGGCACGAAGGACGGGTATTGCTCGACCGCCACGATGCCGATGTCGAGCAGGCCGGACTTCAGGCCCGCCGCGTTGTCCTTCTCGGCACCCAGTGCGCCCGAGGGGAACACCTTCACGGTCACGTTGCCGTTGGTCTTCTCCTTCACGAGTTCGGAGAACTTCAGGGCCACGAGTTGCAGCGTGTGGTCCGCTGCCATCTGGTGGCTCAGCTTGAAGGTGAATTTCTGGTCCGCGGCAAGCGCGCTCCCCGACAACAGCGCCGCTGCGGCGAAGGAAACGAGTGTGGTGGTCAGCTTCTTCATGAGGATCCTTGTTTGACGTTGGGAATGACGGATCGCGTTCACGCGAAACCGAAGAGACGGGGCAGCACCAGGCTGAACCAGGGAATGAAAGCCACCAGCAGCAGGCCGATGAACAGCAGGATCGCGTAGGGGATCATGGCGCGCGAGGCCGCTTCGACCTTGGTGCCGGTGACCGAGCACGAGATGTACATGCCCACCCCGATCAACGGCGCGAAGCAGCCGATGCCCATCGCGATCAGCAGCACGATGCCGTACTGCACGGGGGAGACACCGAACTGGGGCGCCAGCGGCATCAGGATCGGCGCGAAGACCAGCAGTGCGGGCAGGCCTTCGAGCAGCGCACCCATCACGATCAGGATCAGCAGGCTGGCCAGCATGAAGAGCCACGCGGTGTGGCCGGCCAACTTGATCATCAGTTCCGCGATCTCGGTCGGGATGCCGGCCGCGGTAAGCGTGTAGGCGAACGAGCTTGCGGTGCTGGTGATGAACAGGATCATCCCGCCCTTGACGGCCGTATCGGCCACGGTGCTCCAGAACTTGCGCACGGTCAGTTCGCGGTAGAGCACCACCGACAGCACCAGCCCGTAGATCACCGCCACCGACGAGATCTCGGTGGGCGTCGCCAGGCCGGTGACGATGCCGACGACCAGGAGAATCGGCACCAGCAGCGCGGGCGCCGCCAGCAGGGTGTTCCTGCGCACGATGGCCATCGGCGTCTTGATGCCGGGGTACTTGTTGGCCATCCGTGCCCGGACGTAGATCGCGCCCATGAGGCACAGCGCCAGCACGAGCGCAGGCAGCAGGCCCGCCATGAAGAGCGCGCCCATCGAGATGGTCGTGATCGAACCCAGGACCAGCATCGGCAGGCTCGGCGGAATGGTCTCCCCCATGACCGCACCGGCCGACAGAATGGCCGCGAACTCGGGCTCGTCGTAGCCGTTGTCGCGGATCATCTTCTTGAGCGAGGTGCCCACGGCCGCGACGTCGGCCGCCTTCGACCCGGAGATGCCCGAGAAGATGTACATGCTGACGACGATGACCTGGAAGAGCCCGCCGCGGACCCGGCCGACCACCGACACGACGAAGTCCGAAAGCCGGCTGCTGAGGCCTCCCTCGGTCATCACGTAGCCGGCCATCATGAAGAAGGGAATGGCCAGCAGCACGAAGTTGGACACGCCCGCCTGCATCGTCGACGGGATCGCGATCATCGACTCGCCACCCGAGAAGAAGGTGAACATCGTCGCCACCGCCGCGAGCACGAAGCCGACGGGCAGGCCCACCGCCATCAGCAGGGCAAAGAAGAAAATAGTGAGCCAGGTGACGAAGGAGGACTCGTCGAACGGCCCCCACATCGCGTTCATGGCGACGAGCCCGCCGACGACCGCGGCGAACACGATGCCGGCAGCGATGACCGGTGCCCTGGCGCGCTGCGACAGCCGGTACACCGCGAAGAAGGCCATCAGCACGAGGCCCACGGTCAGCGGCAGCACGAACCAGCGCATCGAGATTTCCAGCACCGTCGACAGCTCTTCCGAACGCGAGCGAACGACCTCGACCGAAACGTAGGCGATGTAGAAGGACCCGATGGCCACCATCCAGTCCACGAACGAATCGATCGCGGGCCGCCACCGTTTGGGCAGCCGCTCGATCACCGCATGAACGGCGATGTGCTCGTTGCGGTTGTAGGCCAGCGCACCGCCGATGAAGGCGACGACCCCCAGCACCATGTGACCGTATTCGTTGGCCCACAGGATGGTGAAGTCGAAGAAGCTGCGCGTGATGACGTTGGCGAACAGGATGATGAGCTCGCTCAGCACCGCCACGCCGACGAAGACCTCGAGGCCCTTGTCGATCCATTGCACAAAGGCGTGCTGACCTTTCGCGGGTGCATGCGTATGCCCCTCGCCAAGCAGGTCTTCCACCGGGATGCTGGCCGGGATGGGAATGCTCATGATCGTTGTCTCCGTTAGTTCCAGGCGGCGGGCCGCACTCACCATTCGGCAATGGCGCCGTCCTCATGGCGCCAGACCGGATTGCGCCAGTCGGGCGCGCTCTTGCAGCGCTCGATGACGAGTTCTTCGTTCACGACGACCCCCAGGCCCGGCTTCGTCGGGGGCAGCATGTAGCCGTCGTGGAAGCGGAAGTCGTCCTTGTTGAGGACGTAGTCGAGCAACTCGGCACCCTGGTTGTAGTGAATGCCCATGCTCTGCTCCTGCAAGACGGCGTTGCGCGAGACGAAGTCGACGTGAAGGCTGGACGCCAGCGCAAGCGGCCCAAGCGGGCAATGGGGTGCGAGGCCGATGTCGTGGGCCTCGGCCATCGAGGCGATCTTGTGGCACTCGGTGATGCCGCCGGCGTGCGACAGGTCCGGCTGCGCGATCGAGATGCCACCCGCGGCGAACACCCGCTTGAACTCGAAGCGCGAGAACATGCGTTCGCCGGCCGCGAGCGGGATCGATGTCTTCGCCGCCAGCCGCGGGTAGTGCTCGGCCTGCTCCGCCAGCACCGGCTCCTCGATGAAGAGCGGGCGAAAGGACTCCAGCTCCTTGATGAGGACCGCCGCCATCGGCGCCGCGACGCGGCCGTGGAAGTCGAGGCCGAACTCGATGCTGCTGCCGAAGGTTTCTCGGATCTCGGCCACCACTTTGACCGCGGCGTCGATGGTCTTGCTGCTGTCGATATGCCCCATCTTCTCGCAGCCGTTGAGCTTGAAGGTGTCAAAGCCGACTTCCTGCAACTTGCGGATGCCGGCCACCACGTCCGCGGGGCGATCGCCGCCAACCCAGCTGTACATCTTCATCCGGTCGCGCACCAGCCCGCCCAGGAGCTGGTACACCGGCACGCCGAGCACCTTGCCCTTGATGTCCCACAAGGCCTGGTCGATGCCGGCAATGGCGCTCATCAGGATCGGCCCGCCGCGGTAGAAGCCGCTGCGGTACATCGTCTGCCACAGGTCGTTGATGCGCGACGGGTCCTGCCCGACGACGCAGTCGGACAGCTCGTGCACCGCCGCCTCCACGCTGCGGGCCCGCCCTTCGATCACCGGCTCGCCCCAGCCCGACACGCCTTCGTCGGTCTCGATCTTGAGGAACATCCACCGCGGCGCGAGCCTGTAGGTGGTGAGCCGGGTGACTTTCATCGCGGATGTCTCCTGGAGTTGAGTGGGGGCCGGAACCTCCCTGAACGGGTGCCGGCCCCGAACCGTGATTGAAGAATATCGTGATATTTCACGATATTCATAAGGAGATACCCTTGGATCGAAATTGCCATGTCGACCGACCACTCCCCAATGAAAAGTCGGACAATCCGGAAGATTTCATTGGTATATCAGTGACCCGAAAGAATCTCATGCCCAGCCGCTCCCCTTCCCGCGCGAAGCTCGTGTCCGTCGACGCGACGGCGCCGGCCGCGCCGCGCCGGTCCGACACCAACCTCTCCCAACTGGCCTACGAGCGCATCGAGGAGTTGCTGGTGACCTGCCAGTTGGCGCCCGGCCGCTTCCTGGCCACGCACGAGCTCCAGGCCATGGTCGGCTACGGCCGCACGCCCGTGCACCAGGCCGTCAATCGCCTCGCGGCCGACACGCTCGTTCAGATCACGCCGCGCCACGGCATCCGCATCGCACCGATCGACCTCACCCGCGACCGCGTGTTGCTGCGCCTGCGCCGCGACATGGAGCGATTCGTGATCCGGCTCGCCACCGAGCGTTCAGGCGCTTCGCAGCGCAATCGCATGCAGCACATCAAGCGGCAGCTGATCGAGCACGGCGCCACCATGACGGTGGAGCAGTTCAACGTGATCGACCGGCTCATCGACCAGCAGTTTCTGGCCGCCGCGCAGGAGCCCTTCGTCGAAGGCACGCTGCGTCCGCTGCACACGATCTTCCGGCGCATCGGCTGGATCTACCACATGCAGACGCCCGGCCATGCCGACCTGCGCGGAACGGTGGAAGGCCACGTGGCGGTCATCGACGCGGTCGCGGCGGGTCACGTCGACGATGCCATCGCCGCGTCGGATCACCTCATGGATTTCGTCGACACGATGTTCGACACACTGGAACGCGATGTCGCGCCGAGCCTGCTGGATTGCAGCCTGGACACCGACGAAAGCTACCTGGCGCTGTCATCGCCGAGTGCCTGACAGGCCATCGATGACCTGATGGCGGGGCTCCCCGATCAACAGGGGAAGGTTTGCCGGCCACCGTCCACCCGCAGCACTTGGCCGGTCAGGTACGACGACGCATCGGACACCAGGAATTCGACTGCCCTCGCTATTTCGACAGGCCAGCCATAGCGCTCCAGCGAGCCCGAAGTTTTCATGCGGCTTTCATCGGTGGGACGGCTAGCCGCGAAGCGCTCCGTGACCGTGTCACCCGGCGCCGTTTCGCGTCCATCGGCATCGGCCCCGGCCTGCCGTTCGATGCATCAAAGCTCCCGCCTGCGACGCTCGCGTCCATCGACGAAGGCGTGCAGGACGCGAAGGCGGCGCTCGCCGAAAAGTCGAAGGTCACGCTGTCCTCCAATGGCATCTTCGGTTCGCGCGAGGAGCTGAAAAACGACTACCTCGTGCGCGCCGTGGCCGCCGAGAAGGGGCTCTACGGCAACTCGCTGGTGGAGGCCTGGTATGGCGGCTACGTGGGTGATGGCAGCAAGCTGTCGACCGTGCATTTCGCGCCGGGCCAGTTGCCGCCAGCGAAGTTCTTCTGGTCGATGATGCTGTACACGCTGCCGGACAGGCTGCTCTATGCCAACCCGCTCAAGCGCTATTCCATCGGCGACCGCACCGAGGGCCTCAAGTGCGATGCAGACGGTGGCCTGACGCTGTACCTCGGGCACGCGTCACCCGGCGCCGACAAGGAGTCGAACTGGCTACCCACACCGGAGGGACGCTATAGCGCTATCGGGCGGATTTACGGGCCGAGCGAGGCCGCGATGAACGGCACTTGGAAGCTCCCGCCGCGGACCCCGGCTGCAAACTAGAACGACCGAATCGAGATAGGACCTATGCCGTCGGGCCGCACTCGACCCGCGCGATGGCAGCTCAGCGGCGGCTTGCTCAACGCTGCGTTTTGGGAGTACGCATCCAGTCGAAAATCGCGTACAGCAGCGGTGCGCCGATGATCCAGATGGGTAGCAAGGCTCTCATGGCAGGCTCCTTTGATCCGATCCGTAAAGGATCCACTCGCTCGTGGAGCGTCTCCTGTGAGATTCCGCGACACATAGGGGTCAGACCAAGACGACTTGTGACGCGAAGGCGCCTTAGAATTGTCCTGTTCCGCGCTCTACCCAAATACACAACATGAAGTCGATCGCGTCTTCGGTGCTTATCGCGTTGATCGGTGCACTTTCCGGTACGCTCGTCGCCGCGGAAGAGCCCGCCGGGACAACCGCGAAGCGCGGCAAGCCCGACATTGCCAAGGGTGAGGCGGCTTTCACCGCCAGAGCCTGCGCCGCTTGCCACAACGCGGATGGCAACGCCTCCGTCCCGACGAATCCCAAGCTGGCGCAGCAGCATCCCGAGTATCTCCTCAAGCAATTGGAGGAGTTCAAGTCGAACAAGCGCAAGAATGCGGTGATGAGCGGCATGGCAGCCACCCTGTCTGACGAGGAGATGCGAGACATCTCGTGGTTCATGGCCGCGCAGAAGCAGAAGCCTGGCTTTGCGAAGGACAAGGATCTGGTGGCGCTGGGCGAGCGAATCTACCGCGGCGGCCTTGCCGACCGTAACGTGCCTGCGTGCGCCGGGTGCCACAGCCCGAACGGAGCCGGCATTCCCGCGCAGTATCCGCGCCTCGCGGGGCAGCATGCTGAATATGTTGCGACCCAACTTACCGCCTTCCGCGACGGCGTGCGCCTCAACAGCATTCCGATGAGCGGCGTTGCCAAACGCCTGAACGATCGCGAGATCAAGGCCGTGTCCGACTACATCGCCGGCTTGCGCTGAGACAGGCTCAAAACCGAGGCGCCGTCATGCTGCTGAAAGTTCGCGCCCTGACCCAGGACATGGCCAGCGCCCGCGCCCGCAGGAGCGCTCGGCCTTCCGTCGGACTGATGTGCGGTTGTGCGAGCACAAAGGGAAGCCCGCCCGGCCAGACGAGTTCGCATTGGGCGAGCGACATGAACCCCGCATCACCAGCCCGGACTGCACAGCACACGAAGTTCCATCCGCAGTAGCTGAACGTTTCGAGACGGCCTTGGCCTTCGGTGGGCTGCAAGTCGTGCATGTCACGCAGCCCGATTCCATCCGGCAATCAGTTCGGCGACTTCCGCGGGCTTCTCCTCATGCACCAAATGGCCGGCGTCCTTGATCATGGTCAGGTCGGCATGGAGTGCCCGCAACTGCACACGCGACGACTGCTGCGGCGGCACGACAAAATCCCGGGCGCCTGCAATGAGGTGCAGTCGGGTACGCAGGGTTGGCAGTGCGCAGACCACGGACTCGACCTGCCAGCGCGCCATCATCCCGAGCACTGCCGCGACGTGCGGCGGAGTCCTCGCCAGCAGTCCGTAGAGCTGCTCGCCGCGTTCGTCGAGCTTCGAGCCCGTCCGCTCGATCATTCTGTGCACGATCCGGCGGTCCGACGCATGCCAGGCAAGCAGTCTGGGCGCAAGCCGCGTCGCATCCATCATCCGCGCGATCGGCGGAAACACCAGACCCGGGAATCCCGACAGTGGGAAGAAGGCTCCGTTGACGCTCACGATCGAGCGGGGTGTCATGCCTTCGGCGCAGCACAACTGCGCGGCGATCGCGGCGCCGGCCGAATGACCGACGATCATCGACGGCGTGAGGCGCAGTTCCCCGAGCAGCCTCGCGACGGCATGGGCCATCCCCTGCAATGAGAGCAGCCTGGCTGGGGGCATCGCAGTGAACGCGTGCCCTGGCAGATCGATGGCCACGCAACTGAAATCGCGCGCCAGTTTCGGCAGCAAGTCGCGCCACGAATGGGAGGACGAACCCGAGCCGTGAAGGAGGAGCATCACGGGCCCGTGTCCCATGCGCTGCATATGCCAGCGCAAACCCGCGGCATGTACGAAGCTGCTCGCCCCGCGGTTAGGCCAATCGCGGCCGTCGGTGTCCCAGTTCAGGGCATGGCCCATGGCGGTCAGGCCGCGGCACGCACCGCGCGCGACATCGATACGGCGTCGGCATGCGGCAACGGCAGGTAGGTGGCACCCAGCTCGGCCGCCAGTTCGCGCGCGGCAGCCTGCGGATGGGGCGAGGTATCGAGTACCAGGGTTGCGATCCCGGCCGCATGCATGCGCCGGGCGGATTGCAGCGCATCGGAGGTCGCCCGCAGTCGGCCGGCAGAGCCGTCGCGCGCGATATTGGCGTGTCCGTCGGTCAACAGCACAGCGACCGGCGTGCGACCGCGTCTGCGGGCGGCATCAGCGAGCGCCAGGGTTGCATCGATGGCTGCCGCGAGCGGTGTGCCGCCGCCACCCGCCAGACCGGCGAGGCTGCGCCTCGCACGGGCCAGCGATCGCGTCGGAGGCAAGAGGACCTCCGCACCTCGTCCGCCGAAAGCGATCAGGGAAACGCTGTCGCGCCGCGCGTAGCAGTCCGCCAGGAGCAACTCGACTGCTCCTTTCGCCTCGGCCAGGCGATGCAGTGCCGCAGAGCCTGACGCATCCACTGTGAAAAAGGTGCTGGTCTCGCTGCGCTGGCTGTAGCGGGTGAAGCGGAAGTCCTCACGGCGGATGCGGACGGTTGCGCAGTCCTCCGCGCTCGGCTCGCCCGGCGCTCGACGCAGTGACTGCCAGGGCGACGCCGCACGCAAAGTCTCGATCAGGTTCAGTCGCGCGCCATTGCCGAACTCGCCGCGGCGCACCCCATCGGGGCGACCGCGCGAAACGCCTTCGACCCGCACACCGGCCCGCCCGACCGCGGGCGATCGGGTGCTTCGCTGCGGGCCACACTTCAAGGCATCGAGCATGCCGGCTGGCAGCGCGGCCAATGCGGCTTCGAGCACCACATTCGAGGGGTCGTCGTCCCCGCTGTCCTGCAGCGCGTTCGCCGGCGGCTCGCTGTACTCCTGCGCGAGGGACGCCGAGTCGACTGCTCGCTCGCCGCAGTCCGGTTGCCCCGGGGCATGTTCTGAGGCTGTTCCGGCATCCTGGTCTTCGTCACTCGTGTTTGCATCGGCTTCCGTGGGTTCTGCCGGCGCAGCGGTGGCCCTCGGTGCCAATACCCATCGCGCGGCCACGGCCGCGTCTTGCGCATCGACCGTCGTGCGTCCGTGCAGTGCCGCGCGCGCGCCAGCCACACGCAATGCCAGCAGCGGCGCGCGCAGCGACGGGATGCCCAGCGCGACGGCTGCTGCACACACGGCCTCGCGCCACTCATCCTCCAGCTCGATACACGGCAGCAACGAACGCGCGGCGACCACGTCGGCACGCGTCCAACGATGTGCTTCGCCGTCCGGCCGCGAGACCTTCGAGGACGACAGGCCGAGGTGGATCGCCAGGCGGTCGAGAAGCTTCGCGGAGGGGGCTTCGTCATCCCCGAGCCCCTCATCGAGGGCGATCACGCCAAAGCGCGCTGGCCGGCGCGTGGCAAGGCCGTGACGCTCCATCACGACCTCGCGCACATCCAGCGCAGCGGCGATGTGCGCAACGTTCCGGGCCGCCGCACGCTCGGCCATGCCGAGCAGCACGACACCACCGTCCGACTCGGCCAGCACGCCCGACTGGCCCACAGGGCGGCCCGCGGTCAGGGTCGCGGCCAAGTCGAGGCCGCCGAGCAGCCGATCCTCCTCGACGTTGATTGGAATGAAGCGCATCGCGCAGCCGTCCGGAAGCAGGTCACGGACGCGCTGCAACCAGGCGTCCCGCATCGGCCCGGCGCCTGCGCGCAGCACGATCCCGCCCATGCCGGCGGGATCCACGCAGAAGAGCGCCGCGACCTCTTCGAAATCAGGCCCGATCCGCACTTCAAGGCGTACCTCCGTCATGGGCCGAGCAGTTCTTCGATGGCCCGGTCCACGCGCACACGCGAGCCGGCGTCATCGAGCGGATTGCGCCTGAGACGATGCCGCAGCGCCGACGGCGCAACGCTGCGGAGGTGACGCTCTTCCACCTCGGCATCACCCTTCAATGCGGCGAGCGCACGGGCGGCGCGGATCAGCGTCAGTTCGCCACGCAATCCGTCGGTGTCGAGGCTCATGCACAGTTGCGCTGCGCGTTCCATCGTGGCGTCGGGCACTTGAATGTCAGCGATGCGCGCACGACTCGCTACGATCTGGCGCCGGATCCTCGATTCTTCGGCGGCCCACTTGCGCACGAAGGCTTCTGCATCCCGGTCGTAGGCGTCGCGCCGACGGATCACTTCCACGCGCGTCGCCAGGTCGCGAGGCGTCGACACTTCGACCGACAGGCCGAAGCGGTCCAGCAGTTGCGGACGCAATTCACCCTCCTCTGGGTTGCCGCTGCCAACGAGCACGAACCGCGCGGGATGCCGGATGCTGAGGCCTTCGCGCTCCAGGACGTTCTGTCCCGATGCCGCCACGTCGATCAGCAGGTCGACCAGGTGATCCTCCAGCAAATTGACTTCGTCGATGTAGAGAAACCCGCGGTGCGCGCGCGCGAGAAGGCCCGGTTCGAAGGCCTTGATGCCCTGCGACATCGCACGCTCGAGATCCAGCGCACCGACGACGCGATCTTCCGTCGCGCCGAGGGGCAGATCGACGACGGGCACCGGGACCAGGCTGCTGCGGCGCCTGCCGGCCTCCGTCAAGCCGCTACAGGCCTCGCACGAGCCCGCGCCGGCTTGCGGATCGCAATGGTAGGGACAAGCGGTGACGGCACGCATTCGCGGCAGCAGCGCCGCGAGCCCACGGACGGCGGTGGATTTGCCCGTTCCCCGGTCCCCAAGGACGAGGACACCTCCTACGCTCGGGTCGACCGCCGCGATCAGGATCGCGATCTTCATTTCGTCCTGTCCGACGATGGCTGAAAAGGGAAATACCACCTTGAGACCTCCACACTGAATCAGTCAGTCCAAGATCGCCTCATCAATTCACATTGACACTATCATGTGTCAGAATTATATGACGGTTTTATCGGACCGATGAAGGGAACAGATTCATGAGCAACCCAAGTCGACGAGCTTTCGTGGTGTGCGTGATGGCCGGCGGAAGCGCCCTCGCCGCCTCTCGAGTCGCGGCCCAGGCAGCGGCCGTCAACGAAACGGATCCCTTGGCCGTCGGCCTCGGCTACAAGGCGGACAACACGAAGGTCGACAAGGCCAAGTTCCCGAACTTCGACCCGAGCCACATGTGCGGCAACTGCCAGCAGTTCCAGGGCAAGCCGACCGACGCGACGGGGCCCTGCCAGCTCTTTGCAGGAAAGACGGTCTCAAGTAAGGGCTGGTGCAGCGCCTGGGTCAAGAAGGCCTGAGCCGGGCGGCCCGCCGGTGCGACGCGCGAGGCGTCGACGCCGGCGGCGCCAGGCGCGCATCGATTTCCCGCTGGCCTTCGTCGCGAAGGAAGCCTTCGAACGCGAGCGCGACTTGGGAGAGCTGGCGCGATGCAAGCCTGATCACGTACCAGCTGCGCTCGATCGGATTGCCCTTCATGGGCAGAACGGCGAGCAAGCCGGCATTGATCTCCAGCACGCAGGTGTGCATCGACAAGAACGCCACGCCGAAGCCCGCGGCGCACATCTGCTTGATGGCCTCGTTGCTCGACAGCTCCGAGCCGATGCGAAGGCGCAGCCCGCCTTCCTTGAACAGGTGCTCGACCGTGGTGCGCGTGCCCGAGCCGCGTTCGCGCACGAGGATCCGGGATTCGGCCAGCCGCTCGATGCCGGGCCGGGGATCGGACATGAGCGGGTCGGCAGGCGCAGTCAGGAAGGCCATCGGATGGCGCGCGAACGGGGTAGCCACCGTCTTCAATTCGCCCGGAGGGCGGCCCATGATCGCCAGGTCGATGTCCTGGCTGGCGAGCATGCGCACGATCGCGTCGCGGTTGCCGACTTCGAGCTTCACCTTGACCTTCACCTTGGGGTTGGCGTTGGCAAAGGTCACCAGCAGCGGCGGCAGGAGGTATTCGGCCGTCGTGACGGCACCCACGCGCAAGGTGCCCGAGAACTCGCCCTGCAAGGCGGCCATCTCATCGCCAGCCTCCTGCCAGAGGGCCAGCATGCGTCCGGCATAAGCGGCGAGCATTTCACCGGCTTCCGTGAGGCGTATGCCTCGCCCCGAGCGCTGCAGCAGCGGCGTGCCTGCGGCGGCCTCGAGCGCGCCGATCTGAATCGACACCGCCGGCTGCGTGAGGCGCATTTCGTCGGCGGCGAGCGACACGCTGCCCAGGCGTGCCACTGCATGGAAAGCGGCAAGCTGGCGAAACGAGGCGTTCCTGGCGAGCGACATGCTCACATATTAGATAAACGCAATACCACTTCAAATAAATCTAACTGTTCTTATTCCAGACGCCTCCTTACAGTCGATCGACCCGATGCCGCTGCGCCCAGCAGCCGGCCGCGCCGGGGAGATCGCCTTGGGCCAGACGAACGAACCGGTGGAGATCACCGACGCCGGGAGACATTGACATGAGCGTGGAAGCATTCATCCTCGACGTGGACGGAACCATCGCCGACACGGAGGAGGCGCATCGCGTTGCCTTCAACCTCGCGTTCGAGCACCACGGCGTCGGCTGGCGCTGGCAGCCCTCCGAATACCGGGAACTATTGAAGGTAGCGGGCGGCAAGGAGCGCATCCGCAGCTACATCGACTCGCTGCCGGCGAGCAAGGCTGAGCGGGAGCGGCTGCGCTCGATGGTGAGGGACCTTCACTTCGACAAGACGCGTTTCTACAGCTCGGTGGTCAGAGATGGCGCGGTACCTCTGCGCGCTGGCGTGGCCAGGCTGCTGGACGAGGCGCTCGCAGAAGGCTACAAGCTCGCGATCGCGAGCACCACGACGGCCGTCAATATCGATGCGCTGCTCACGTCCACGCTCGGAGAAAAGGGCCCCGGCATGTTCACCGTGATCGCCTGCGGCGACCAGGTGGCACGCAAGAAGCCCGCGCCCGACATCTATCAGTTGGCGCTGCGCGCCCTGGGCCTTCTGCCCCAGCATGCCATTGCCTTCGAGGATTCCGAGAAGGGCCTGGAGGCTGCACTGGCGGCGGGCCTGTGGACCGTGGTCACGCCCAACTACTGGACCGAGGACAGCGACTTTGCCGGTGCCGGGCTGATCCTGCCCCACCTGGGCGGACCCGATCTTCCGCTGCCTGGAGAACCGGGCCGCCAGCTTTCGGGCGCCGCCTGGCTCACCTGCGACGACGTCGTCCGACTCGCCTCACAGGCGAGCCTGGCCCTGGCCCATTGACAAGCCGCAGCGGCCCCCATGCTGACGACGGGAAAATCCACCCTGACGCAATTCCTGATCGAGGAGCGGCGTCGCGCGCCCGCGGCCACCGGTGAACTCAACGCGCTGATCACCGACGTCTCGCTTGCTTGCAAGGCGATCTCCTGGCGCGTGGCCTACGGCGCCCTCGATCACGGCACCGGGCTCCCGTTGCCGGGCAGCCCGGTGTCCGCCGAGCATCGCGAGCCGATCGACGATCTCTGCAATCAAATCTTCGCGCGCGCCAACGAATGGGGCGGTCATGTCGCAGGCATGCTGTCGCGAAAGTCCGAGGCGCCTTCTCTCCTTCCGCGCGAGTTTCCGCCGGGCAAGTATCTCTTGCTCTTCAATCCGCTGGACGGCTCGGCGAATGCCGACGCCAACGTGACCGTCGGCAGCATCTTCTCGATTGCGCGCGCGACACGACCCGGCGAGGATGCGGACGTCGCGGACTTCCTGCAGCCCGGCATCCGTCAGGTGTGCGCGGGGTACGCGATCTACGGGCCGTCGACCCTTCTGGTGATGACGCTGGGCAACGGGACCCATGCGTTCACGCTGGACCCGATGCTTGGCGAATGGGTGCTGAGCCACCCGAACATGCGCATCCCCCCGACGACCCGGGAGTTCTCCATCGATGCGTCCCACAGCCGCTTCTGGGAACCCGCGGTCAGGCGCTACGTCGACGAATGCCTGGCCGGCGAGCCAGGCCCGCGCGGCACCGACTTCGATATGCGATGGATCGCCTCCCTGGTGGCCGAAACGCACCGCATCCTCATGCGCGGTGGTGTTTTCCTCAGCCCGAACGTCACGAATGGCACCGGCAGCCCAGGGAGCGTGCGCATGCTGTGCGAGGCCCATCCCATCGCATTCCTTGCCGAGCAGGCAGGCGGGCTGGCAAGCAACGGGCGCCAGAGGCTGATGGAACTCCAGCCGCGGACGCTGCATGAAAGCACGGGCCTGGTGTTTGGTTCGTCCGAGGAGGTGGCCCGCATCGAGCGCTACCATCATGAAGACCCTCCCTATCGCAAGGAGTCTCCCCTGTTGGCACCACACCGCGGCGTGCTGGCAAGCGCCGCATGACCGCGCGTCCGGCGGAAGATCAATGTCGGCGCGACGTCCCATCGTCGCGACCGAGCGATGACGTGACCCGCGTCTTCTGATCATGCGGGTGGCGGAGCAGCGCCGACCCTTGCGGACGCGTCGTCGGCCTCACGGCGCCGCCACCGAAGTCCCAAGTCGATGCCGTGCGCGACGCCGGCGCCGAGCAGGAAAAGCGCGACCCAATGCGTGCCCCCGTCGAGCACGACGCAGCGCAGCGCGAGCATCAGGCACAGGCCGGACGCGAGGTTCGGCATGAACTCGATCGGCGCGATGCCGCGACCGGTCAGCAGGCGCCACGCGAGCAGGACGAAGCATTCGAGCAGCGTGACGACGATGACCGCGTCCACGAGCCATGTCATCGACAAGCTGCGGCTCATGACGCTGACCTCATGCGCCGCCGAAGGGCCCATTGAGCCGGACGGTCTGCAGGTTGAGCAGCGCGGCGACCGTCACCCACGCAAGGTACGGCGCGAGCAACCACGCCGCCGCGCGCGAGAAACGCGCCAGCAGCACGATCAGCGCGACGATCGAGAGCCAGAGAAAGGGCACCTCGAACAGCGCCCAATCCGGGCGATGCAGGCGGAAATAGAGCAGGCTCCAGAACACGTTGAGGCAGCCGTTGAGGGAAAACAGCAGCAACATGCGCTCGCGATCGGCACGCGAAGGCGCGTGTCGCCATCCGATGACGCCGGCCGCCGCGGCCAGCGCGAAGATCACCGTCCACACCGGTCCGAAGGCCGAGTCGGGCGGTTTCCATGCCGGCTGACGCAGGCTGCGGTACCAGGGCCCGAGGTCGGTCATCAGGGCGCCGAGGACGGCAACGAACACCGCCGCGCCGGCCGCGACGAGCATCGGCTTCCAGAGGCGCGAACGTCGCGACACCCCGTTCATACACGCGCCATGCCCAGCAGATGCGCCATGTCCTTGAAGAAGATCCGCACATGGGCCATCGGCTTCCTGCGCGTGAGTTCCTTGTTCATGTACGACTCGAAGGTCAGCTGCTGCACATCGCGGTCCTCGCAGATCTTGACGAAGCGCTCGCGCCGCCGATCTGTCGAGTACCAGAACCATTGCATGATGCCCAGCACCCTGAAGACCGTGCCATGCGCCGCCATGAAGCGCTTGCGCACGCGCTTGAGGCAGCGGGCATGGCCGCCCTGGAGCAGTTGTTCGACCGCATCGGCCGCCAACACGCCGCCGACCATCGCGTAGTAGATGCCCTCGCCCGAAGCCGGTGCGACGACACCTGCGGCATCGCCGGCGAGCACGACGTCGCGCCCGTTGTCCCAGCGCCGCAAGGGCTTCATCGGCAGCGGGGCGCCCTCGCGGCGCAGGGTCTCGCAGTCCGCGATCCCCGCTTTCGCGCGAAGGCTGCCGACGGCGCTGCGCAGCGAGAAGCCCTTGTCCGCGCTGCCGGTGCCGACGCTGAGCGTGTCGCCGTGCGGAAAGATCCAGCCGTAGAAATCCGGCGAGACTGCGCCCTGGTAGTAGACGTCGCATCGCGATGCGTCGTAGCCGGGGGGCTTCGACGCGGGGGCCTTGAGGATCTCGTGGTAGGCGAAGACGTAGCGCGTGGCCTTCCCGCCCGGAATCGCTTGCGCCGCCACGCGCGAGCGTGCGCCGTCGGCGCCGATGATGCTGCGCGCGCGGACGCAGGCCGCTTCCGGTGCACCATGGCGGCCACCGCTGCGCGCAAGGTAGTGCACGACGGCCACGCCGTCCGCGTCCCGCGACAGCCGCTCGAAGCTGCCGCTGCGACGCACGGCCCCGCTGCCCGCCGCGCGTTGCCGCAGCCATTCGTCGAAGCGCTCGCGATCGACCATGCCGACGAAGCCATCGTCGATCGGAATGTCGACGCGCTTGTCGCTCGGCGCCACCATGCGCGCGCATCTCGCCCTGGCCACGATCAGTTCCTCGGGAATCGCGAAGTCCTTGACGAGGCGCGGCGGAATCGCACCGCCGCAGGGCTTGGCGCGGCCGGCGCGGTCGAGGAGCAGCACGGATCGTCCGCGCGCGGCAAGGTCCCGGGCCGCGGTCGCACCGGCCGGGCCGCCGCCGATCACGACCACGTCGAAGATTTCAGGCGATGAAGGCATGGTGCTCACCTCGCTTCGGCACCGGCGACACCGGCGTTCAGGGGATCGGCGCGCGCAGGTCCTGCGATGCGGCTTGTGCCCGCAGCCAGCCACGCCGCCGCGACGAACAAGCCCGCTTCGCAGCCGAAGACCACCGCATAGGCCAGGTCGGATGAGCCGATCAGCGCATGCGAGAGATCGCTCGCCGCCGTCCCGACCAGACCCCCGAGTCCGAAGGCCGTGGCCTGGGCGGCGCCCCACAGCCCCATCCGCACGCCCTCGCGCGCCTGGCTGCCCTCGCCCGCGAGCTTCATCATCGATGCGATGGCCGCGATCGAGAACGCGCCGTTCGCCACGCCGAGCGCGAAAACGTTGGCCTTGAAGGGCCACTGCGGCCCGATCAGGCCGGCCGCGACCAGGCCCAGCAAGGCCAGTGTGGAAGCCAGGCAACCGCCGACCTGCCAGGCCCGCAGCGTGCCGAAGCGCCGGCCGCCAGCACCACGTCCGGCGGCTGCAGCCAGCAGCATGCCGAGCAGGACGCCGCCGTGCTGCGTGCCGGACAGCCGGGTCGACTCGCCCGGCGTGAACCCGAGCACCGATCCTGCGAAGGGTTCGAGGATAAGGTCCTGCGCGCTGTACGCCACCATCGAGACGAAGACGAAGATCGTGAAGCGGCGCGCGGTCGGCTCCGCCCACACCTGCCGGAGTGCCTCCCGGAACGGAACCTTCGCCGCACGCGCGGACGGCTGCGCCTCGGACGGCGCCTGCGCCGTCGCACGCTCCAACCCACGCATCGCCACGCAGGTGATGGCGAGCGCGAGCATCGAGACACCCGATGTCACGGCGACGAGGCGCGCCGGCGAATAGGGATCGAGCAGCGTGCCCGCGAGCCCGGAGGTCACGGCAAATCCCGCGATCATCATCAGCCACACCACGGTCGCCGCGGACGCGCGCTGCGAGGCCTCCACGCGCTGGGCCAGCAGCACCAGCAGCGAGGTGCCGCTGGCGCTCACGCCCAGGCCGACCAGCGCAAAGGCAATCACCGCGGCGGCCATGCCGGCCGCGGGATGAACACCCATCCATGCCGTGGCCAGTGACGCACCCACACCCCCTGCGGCAAGCACGGCCATGCCACCGACGATCCACGGCGTGCGCCGCCGCCCCATGTCCGAACCATGCCCCATGCGCGGGCGCGCCACCTGCACGAGGTAATGAAGGCCGACCAGCACGCCCGGCAGCAGCGCGGGCAAGGCGAGTTCGACGACCATGATCCGGTTCAGCGTCGAGGTGGTGAGGACCACCACCGCACCGAGCGAGGCCTGCACCAGCCCGAGGCGCAGGATGTCCGGCCACCCGAAGCGCTTCATGCCACTCCTCCGCCGCTGCGCAATGCAAAGGCGCTGATCATCATCCCGCTCACGAACACGGGCACGCCGAAGCCGCTGTACCAGATCGCCCGCTGGCTCACGCTTTCGAGGAAGCGGTCCATGAGCACGAGCTGGAGCACCACCAGAAGCGCCACCGCGACCGCATGGCCCGGCCGGTCCCAGTGCACGAGCAGCAGCACCACCACCCACTGCGGCACCACCATGAACCAGCAGGCGACGCGCCCCGCCCTCTGCACGCCGAGCTGGACCGGCAGCGAGCGCACGCCCATGCGGCGGTCGCCCTCGACGGCCTTGAAGTCGTTCAGCGTCATGATGCCGTGCGCGCCGATGCTGTAGAGCGCCGCGAGCAAAAGCGAGCGGCCGCCGGGCATTGCACCTCCCGCCATGACCGCGGCGCCCGTTGCCCAGGCCAAGCCCTCGTAGCACAGCCCGCAGGCGGCATTGCCCCACCAGCCGTTCTGCTTGAGCCGCATCGGCGGCGCGCTGTACGCCCATGCCAGCAGCAGGCCCGCGATCGCGGCACCGAAGGCCCACGGCCCGAGGACGAGCGCCCAGGCGAGCGAGATCAGGGTCCACGCCAGGGCGACGTACAGGCCCCAGCGGCCCGGCATGCGCCCCGAAGGGATCGGCCGCTGCGGCTCGTTGATGGCGTCCACATGCCGGTCGAACCAGTCGTTCGCCGCCTGGCTGCTCGCGCATACCAGGGGGCCGGCCAGCACGATGCCGGCGAGGGCCAGTGCCCAGTTCTCGCGCACCCCGACGCCCGAAGCCACGACGCCACAGGCGAACGCCCACATGGGCGGGAACCAGGTGATCGGCTTGAGAAGCTCGGCGACCGCTGACAAGGCTGGGCGTGCCATGTCCACCAGTGTGTCTCGTGACACACTGGACTGTCAATTACGATTTACACTTCAGGCGGGGCCGGCAGCGGCCGCGCGCCCTCTACTGCTTCTCGCCCTCGGTCGCGACTTCGCCGAGGCCGTACCGACGCAGCTTGACGTAGAGGCTCTGCCGGGACATGCCCAGCATCTCCGCCGCCGCAGCGCGGTTGTCGCGCGTGAGGTCGAGCGCGGCCTCGATGCAGAGTTGCTCGATCAGGTCGGTGGTCTCGCCCACGATGTCCTTCATCGGCACCCGTCCGACCAGTTCCGAGAGTTGTCCCGCCGAACGCGGCAGCTCCCTGGCCGTGCGCAAGTCGGTGCCCTGGCGCCGGCTCACGTCGCGGATGGTGAAGCCGAGGTACGCCTCGTCGTCGTCCCGCACCAGCGCCGCGGAAATCTCGACATCCGTGACCAGCCCGTGCTCGCATCGCAGGCTGGTCGGAAAGAGGCGCAGCGAGCCACGCTGCCGCAGCGTCGAGATGAGCACACTCAACTCCACGCCGGTACGGCCGACCCAGCGCCCGAGCGATTCGCCGCGCACCTGGTCCTCGTTGGCGAGCTGCACCAGTTCCACGAAGGCGTCGTTCGCCGAAATGATCTGGCCGTTGATGTCGGTCACGACCACGCAATCCGGCGCGTTCTGCACGAGCTTGAGCAGCACCGCATTCGCATTGGCGCGATCGGGGGAGACCGAGCCGGTCGCCACCCGCGACAGGCGCACGACCAGCAGCACGCCGTTCTCCTGCCGGAACACGGAGCCCGACACCGTCACCTCCCCGCCGCCGTCGGCGACATGCGCGCGAATGTCGTCAGCACGGCCCGCCGAGCGCAGGCCCGCCAGCATCGACTGCACGGCGCCGGCGCTGCGCGCGTCCAGCCCGATCGGGAAGGTCGCGCCGACCAGCTTGCGCACGTTGTCGCCGAACAGTTGCACCGAGGCGGGATTGGCTTCGACGATCTTCTGGGTGGCTGCATCGATGATCAGCACGGCATCGGAGACCGCCTGGAACAGTTGCCGGTAGCGGGATTGCGCGTCCCGCAGCTTCCACTGGTCGTGCAGGGATTCCTGCTGGGCATTGACCACGCTCTGCTGCAGCGCGGTCATGCCGCGCAAGTCGCGACTGAACACCACCATGCGGCCCACGGTGCGGTAGCGCGCGCTGCCGCGCAGCTTGACGGCCGCGCTGGCCAGCGGCAGGTCGTGGCCCTTGCCGGTGCGATGGCTGAGCTGGCGCCACGCGAGCGCGCCCTGCTCCTCGGCGTCGCGCAGCAGCGCTTCGGCCTTCGCGCGGGATTCCTTGGGGACGGTCTGGAGCCAGGGTTTGCCGATCCAGTCCTCGAAGCCCTCCTTGTCGAGGCCGGAACCGCCGAGCGCCAGGTCACGGACCACACCGTCCGCATCCAGTACCAGGACGACATCCGCCGCGGCGGCGATCAGTTGGCCGACTGCGCCGGCATCCAAATCATTCAGGTGCTTGGCGGGGGCCGCAAAACTCTTCATGGCCGCAAAGCAGTTCTCGCATGGTTGATCAAGGATGGCCTTCTGGTTTTTGCTCTTCGTTCAATGGCTTTGGGCGCGCAGTGCCATCAGCCGGTCGGCATGGGCGGGTGCCTGCTTTCCGTCGAGCCCGCTGGCATCGGCGCCGACGAACTTTACACGCTCGGGATGGCCCGCAAAAATCGGGCCGCCGACGAGCACGCCGATGCGTTTGTTGCGCGAGGCGCCGCGCACTTCGCGGACGCAACCGCGCAGGCTGTCGAGCCGGGACTCGCTGCCGGCCGACAGCCCCAGGATGTCGAACCACTCGGTTCGCACGATGTCGACGGCGTCCAGCTGCGACGAGGCACCGCCGCATTCCACGTCCCAGCCCGCATGGTGGAAGAACTCGGCAACCATCGACAGCCCGAAGGTCTGCTGCTCGCCGCGAGCGGGCACCAGGAGCACCCGCCTGGCGTTGCCGCGATACCGCCGCTCGCCGGCCATGCCGGGGCTCAACTCGTGGGTCAGCCGCTGCAGGTGCGCCAGGCCCAGCGTGACCTGGGTGAATTCGCAGAGATCCTGCGTCCAGAGATAGTTCAGGTGCTGCGCCGCCGGCGCCAGGAGATCGAGGTAGATCGTCTCGACCGAGACGCCGTTCTGCACCAGCAGTTCGATGAAGGCCTGCGCAGGCACGTGCTCGCGCGCGAGGACCAGCTGCACGAATTTCTCGACGTCCCGCGCCGTGGGTGGCGCCAAGGCGCCCTCGTCCGGGGCCGGCGCCGCGGGAACGGCGCGATGCACCTTGACGAGCCGCGGGATGATGTCGTTTTCCAAAGTCCGGGTCAGCCGGTTCTGCCGGTCCTCGGCTGCGATTCGGTCGTTCGGCGCGTGGTTCCAGTCGGCCGTCGCCGGCTGCGTCGGAGCCCATGCGCCAGACCCCGAGGCCTGCTGGTTCGAACCATCGATACCTAACGCTTCGCGCGCCAATCGTGGCATGGCATGTCTCCTCTCAGGGCTGTCTCTTCGAGTGCCTGGTCTTGCCGCGGGAGCCGGCTTGTTCGCCGTGTGGGGCGGCTGCGCATCATGACGCACGAAACCTGCGCTGTCGACCCGGGATTCTTCCGGCTGGACCTGCACAGTGCCGAGGCGTCCGGCGGGATCCTTGTGCCTGGAGAAGGGGAGCACGTTGCACGGCCCCGGCGCATCGCGCCGGGTACTGGTGTCCCGGGCCGGACGGGCGGCTGAGTCGTGCGGGTCCTGCATGGCTACGAAAGGATGAGTCGACGATCACGGATCGGGCGGAATGATCTTCTCGTGTCGGCCGACTGTCAATTTTTATTTACGTCCACTTCAGTTGACACTTTGTCTGCGACGCTCTAGATTGGCGCCATGAGCAGTACGCCCCTCAGCAGATTCGGCGAACGGAGTACCGGGCGGTCGCACGCTGCCAAGCCGCTCTATACCCCTGCGCAACGGCTGCGCCGCGACGCCTCGGGATGGACGCTGGTGCAGGGCGTGCTGGCGCCGGTCCAGTTCCTGATCTTCGCGGTGAGCCTGGTGCTGGTGCTGCGCTTCCTCATCACGGGCGACGGTCACATCGCGGCAGTGAGCTCGGTGGTCGTGAAGACGCTGGCCCTCTACGCGATCATGCTCACCGGCTGCCTCTGGGAAAAGGCGGTGTTCGGCCAGTACCTCTTTGCGCCGGCCTTCTACTGGGAGGACGTTTTCAGCATGCTGGTGCTGGCGCTGCACACCGCCTACCTCGTGGCCCTCGGCACCGGCGCGCTGGCGGATCGCGCGCTGATGTACCTGGCGCTCGCGGCCTATGCGAGCTACGTCGTCAACGCGACGCAGTTCCTGCTGAAGTTGCGCGCCGCCAGGCTGGGAGCGGCCGCATGAGCCCCCGCCCGGCCGCTCCGAAGGTGGCTCGCACCGCAGCACGACGCGCGGAGGTTGCCTTATGAGCGATCGGGCCCTGCCCGCGCACGGCCGCGGGACCGGCGTGATTCCCATCCGCGAGGCTGCGGACCCGGGCTGCAGCGACGCACCGGTGCTGCGCGAACGGGGCCAGCGCGAAGTGTTCTGTGGTCTCACCGGCATCATCTGGCTTCACCGCAAGGTGCAGGATGCGTTCTTCCTGGTGGTCGGTTCGCGAACCTGCGCGCACCTGATCCAGTCGGCGGCCGGCGTGATGATCTTCGCGGAACCGCGCTTCGCCACCGCAATCATCGACGAGCGCGATCTCGCGGGCCTGGCCGACGTCAATGCGGAACTCGACCGCGTCGTGGCGCGGCTGCTCGACCGCCGGCCCGACATCCGGATGCTGTTCCTCGTGGGCTCCTGCCCTTCCGAAGTGATCAAGCTCGACCTGTCGCGGGCCGCCGCGCGGCTGTCGGCCAGCTTTGCGCCGCGCGTGCGGGTACTGAGCTACTCCGGGAGCGGCATCGAGACGACTTTCACGCAGGGCGAGGATGCCTGCCTCGCATCGCTGGTGCCCGCGTTGCCCGCCGAGGGCGCGCAGCCCGTGCCGTCGCTGCTGGTGGTGGGCACGCTGGCCGACGTGGTGGAGGACCAGGTGGCGCGCCTCTTCGAGCAACTGGGCGTGGGGCCCGTGCGATTCCTGCCGCCGCGTCGTGCGGATGCGCTGCCCTGCGTGGGACCGAACACGCGCTTCCTCCTCGCGCAGCCCTTCCTGGCCGATACCGCCCGCAGGTTGGAGGACCGCGGTGCGGTCCGGCTGCCTGCGCTCTTCCCTCTGGGCGTGGAAGGCACGACGCAGTGGCTGCGTGCGGCGGCCGATGCCTTCGGCGTCACGCCTGCCCGTTTCGCGCAGGTGACGGCGCCTGCGCGCAAACGCGCGACACAGGCGCTGGCGCGGCATCGCAGCCAGCTTTGCGGCAAGCGGGTGTTCTTCTTTCCGGACTCGCAACTCGAAGTCCCCATCGCACGCTTCCTCGCACGCGAACTGGGCATGACGCTCGCCGAGGTCGGCTCGCCTTACCTCCACCGCCAGCACCTGGCGCAGGAACTGGCCCTGCTTCCATCCGGCACCCTCCTGTCCGAAGGGCAGCATGTGGATCGCCAGCTCGATCGATGCCGGGAGATGCAGCCCGACATCGTCGTCTGCGGACTCGGGCTGGCCAATCCGCTCGAAGCCGAAGGCATCACGACGAAATGGTCGATCGAGCTGGTGTTCACACCCATCCAGGGCTACGAGCAGGCCGCCGACCTGGCCGAGCTGTTCGTCCGGCCGCTGCTTCGACGCCTGCGACTGGCGGCCTAAACGTCACCGCAAGAGGCCGCCATGCAACTCACCCTCTGGACGTACGAAGGCCCGCCGCATGTCGGTGCGATGCGCATCGCCACTTCCATGACGGACGTGCACTACGTGCTGCACGCGCCGCAGGGCGACACCTATGCCGACCTGCTGTTCACGATGATCGAAAGGCTCCCGCGGCGCCCGCCCGTGACCTACACCACCTTCCAGGCGCGCGATCTCGGCGGCGATACGGCCGAGCTCTTCAAGGTGGCCGCGCGGGACGCCTTCGAGCGCTTCAGGCCGCGGGCGATGATGGTCGGCGCATCCTGCACCGCCGAGCTGATCCAGGACGACCCTGGCGGCCTCGCGCGGGCGCTGGGCCTGCCGGTTCCGGTTGTCGCGCTGGAACTGCCCTCCTACCAGCGCAAGGAGAACTGGGGCGCCTCCGAGACCTTCTACCAGATGGTGCGCGCCCTGGCCGGCCCTTGCGTGCCCGCGCCGGGGACGCCCCGCAGCCCGCGCGCCCCGAAAGAGCCCGCGAGCTGCAACATCCTCGGCCCGACGGCGCTCGGCTTTCGGCACCGCGACGATGTCGACGAGATTCGCCACCTGCTGGCCTCGCTCGGCATTGCCGTCCGCGTGGTCGCGCCGCTGGGCGCCTCATCCGAGGATCTGGCCCATCTTGGCGAGGCGGACTTCAATGTCGTTCTCTATCCCGAGATCGCGGCCGTCGCGGCCCGATGGCTGGAGCGCAGCTTCGGCCAGCCTTGGACGCACACCGTCCCCATCGGCGCGGCAGCCACGCGCGACTTCATCACCGAGGCGGCAGGGCTTGCGGGCATCGACGCGCCGCAGGCGCTCGCCGATGCGCAGTCACGCTCGCGCTGGTACGCGCGCTCCGTGGACTCGACCTACCTCACGGGCAAGCGCGTCTTCATCTTCGGCGATGCCACGCACGCGGTGGCCGCGGCGCGTGTCGCATCGACCGAACTCGGTTTCACCGTGGTGGGCCTGGGCACCTACAGCCGCGAGTTCGCGCGCGAACTGCGGGAGGCGGCCGCGCTCTATGGCATTGCGCCGCTGATCAGCGACGACTACCTCGAGATCGAGGCCGCCATCGCGGAGCTGCAGCCGGAGCTCGTGCTCGGCACGCAGATGGAGCGCCACATCGCTAAGCGCCTGGGCCTGCCCTGCGCCGTCATCTCGGCCCCCGCCCACGTACAGGACTACCCGGCGCGCTTTTCCCCGCAGATGGGATTCGAAGGCGCCAACGTGCTCTTCGACACCTGGGTCCATCCGCTCATGATGGGCCTGGAGGAACACCTGATCGGCATGTTCAGGGGCGACCCGGAGTTCCACGAGGACGCCGCTCCCTCGCATCTCGGCGGCGCGACGACGCCGCGGGCGACGCCCGACGCATCGCCCATCGTCGTGTCGGCCTGGGCGACCGAGGCCGAGCGGGAGTTGCACAAGGTCCCGTTCTTCGTGCGCGGAAAGGCGCGCCGCAACACCGAGCGCTACGCGCAGGACCACGGCGTGTCGCTGATCACCCTCGAGACGCTTTATGACGCCAAAGCCCACTTCAGCCGTTGAACGCAGCGACCGTCGCTGCGCCGTCCGCGTGGTCATCGTCACGATGGACAGCCACCTGGCGAGTGCCACCGAACGCGCCCACCGCACCGTGGCCAAGACGTTCCCGGGGCTCCAGCTCAGCGTGCACGCGGCGGCCGAGTGGGGCGATGACCCGCAGGCCCTTGCGCGATGCCTCGACGACATCGCGCGCGGCGACATCGTCATTGCGACCATGCTCTTCATGGAAGACCACTTCCAGCCTGTGCTCGCAGCGCTGCGCGCACGGCGCGCGCACTGCGACGCGATGGTCTGCGCGATGTCGGCTTCCGAGGTGACCGGCCTGACGCGCATGGGCAGGTTCGACATGGCGGCCCCGACCACCGGCCCCCTGGCCTTTCTCAAGCGCCTGCGCGGCAAGCCCGCGGACGGGGCCGATGCCGGTGCACGCACCACGGCCGGTGCGCGACAGATGCGGACCCTGCGCCGACTGCCGAAGATCCTGCGCTTCGTTCCCGGCACGGCGCAGGACGTGAGGGCCTATTTCCTGACCCTGCAGTACTGGCTGGCGGGCTCCGAGGACAACATCGCCCACATGGTCCATTTCCTCGTGGACCGCTATGCCGACGGACCGCGCCGCGTGCTGCGCGGCGTCGCCAGGACCTGCGAGCCCGTGGAGTATCCGGAGGTCGGTGTCTACCACCCGCGCATGAAACGACGCATGGCCTGCAGCGCCGACGCCCTGCCGAAGGTCGCGCTCAGCGGTCAGCGCGGCACGGTGGGGCTGCTGCTGATGCGCTCGTACCTGCTGGCGGGCAACACCGCGCACTACGACGGCGTCATCACGGCGATGGAAGCAAGGGGCCTGCGCGTGATCCCGGCCTTCGCCACCGGCCTCGATGCGCGCCCCGCCGTCGAAGCCTTCTTCCTGCGCGACGGACGGCCCGCGATCGACGCCATGGTGTCGCTCACCGGGTTCTCGCTCGTCGGCGGGCCGGCCTACAACGACGCCAAGGCGGCCGAGGACATCCTCGCGAAGCTCGATGTGCCCTACCTGGCCGTCACGCCCGTGGAGTTCCAGACGCTCGATCAATGGGGCGGCTCATCGCGCGGCCTGCTGCCGGTCGAAGCGACCATGATGATCGCGATCCCGGAACTCGATGGCGCCACCGGCCCGATGGTGTTCGGCGGCCGTGGGAGCGGTTCGCACATCGCCTGCACGGGCTGCGCGCATGCCTGCACCTTCCAGAACGAGGCTGGCGTGCACGACATGCACAGCTGCATCGAGCGTGCCGACGCGCTGGCCGCACGCGTGGGCATGCTGGCGGATCTCCGGCGTGCGAGTCGCGCGCAGCGAAAGATCGCGGCGGTGATCTTCAATTTCCCGCCCAACGCCGGAAACACAGGCACCGCGGCCTACCTCTCGGTGTTCGAGTCGCTCTTCAACACCATGAAGGCGATGCAGCGCGAGGGCTATGCCATCGAGTTGCCCGCCGATGTCGATGCCCTGCGCGAGCGCCTGATCGTTGGCAATGCGGCCCGCTTCGGCGCGATGGCCAACGTGCACGCGCGCATCGCCACCGACGAGCACGTGCGGCGCGAGCGGTACCTCAGGGAGATCGAGGCGCAGTGGGGCCCGGCGCCCGGGCGGCAGCAGAGCGACGGCGGCCACCTGTTCGTGCTGGGGGCACGTTTCGGCAACCTGTTCGTCGGCATCCAGCCGGCCTTCGGCTACGAAGGCGACCCGATGCGCCTGCTGTTCGAGAAGGGCTTCGCGCCCACGCACGCCTTCTCGGCCTTCTACCGATGGATCCGGGAGGATTTCGGCGCGCATGCGGTGCTGCATTTCGGCACACACGGCGCGCTGGAGTTCATGCCGGGCAAGCAGAACGGCATGGGGGCGCGCTGCTGGCCCGACCGGCTCATCGCCGACCTGCCGAACTTCTATCTCTACGCGTCGAACAATCCGTCCGAGGGCGCCATCGCCAAGCGGCGTGCGGCGGCCACGCTGATCAGCTACCTCACGCCGCCGGTCGCGCAGGCCGGGCTCTACAAGGGCCTGGTCGACCTGAAGGAGACGCTCGCGCGCTACCGGGGTCTGGAACCGACGGCGCTGAGCGAAGGCGAAGAGCTGTCGCAGATGATCCAGGCCCAGGCGTCGGTGCTCGACCTTGCGTCGCCGGAACCCCCGTGGGGCAAGGAAGCGCCGATGCGCATCGCGGCGTTGAGCGGCGCGGTGCTCGAGCTCGAATACACGCTGATCCCCTTCGGTCTCCACGTGGTGGGCGAAGCTCCCACCGAGGCGCAGCGCGTCGATCTGCTCGCCTCGCTGGCCGAAGCCTCCCACGGCGCTCGGTTGCCGCGCACGATGGTCGAGCGGCTGGCGGCCGGCCTCACGCCCGAGCGGGCGTTGGAAGGGCATGACGCCGTATCGCCCGCCGAGACGCTGGCCGTGCTGCGCGAGCTCGCCAGGGTCGCGCCCCTGCTCGCCGCCGACAGCGAGATCGACGGCATCCTGCGCGCGCTCGACGGCAGGTTCGTGCGCCCGGCCCCCGGCGGCGACCTCCTGCGGACGCCGGCCATCCTGCCAACCGGACGAAACCTGCACGGCTTCGACCCCTTCCGCATTCCGAGCGCCTATGCGCTCAAGGACGGTGCTCGCCAGGCAGAGCGCCTGTTGCAACGGCACATGGCGGACGGGCATGCGCTTCCCGAGTCGATCGCCCTGGTCCTCTGGGGCAGCGACAACCTGAAGAGCGAAGGCGGACCGATCGGGCAGGCGCTCGCGCTGATGGGCGCGCGGCCGCGCTTCGACGGCTATGGCCGCCTTGCGGGCGCGGAACTGATTCCGCTGACAGAACTCGCGCGCCCGAGGATCGACGTGGTGATCACGCTGTCGGGCATCTTCCGCGACCTGTTGCCGCTTCAGATCAAGCTGCTGGCCGAAGCGGCGTTCCTTGCGGCGAGCGCCGACGAGCCCCTGGAACAGAATTCGATCCGGCGCCATGCCCTGGAGTACCAGGTCGCGCACGGCAGCGACCTCGAGACCGCTTCGCTGCGCGTGTTCGGCAATGCCGAAGGTGCCTACGGCGCCAACGTCAACAACCTCGTCGACAGCAGCCGCTGGGACGACGGCGACGAGATCGCGGAGACCTACACGCGCCGCAAGGGATTCGCCTACGGCCGCGCGGGCCGACCGCTGCAGCGCACTGAACTGCTGCAGAGCGTGCTCGCGGGGGTGGAGCTGGCCTACCAGAACCTCGACTCCGTAGAGTTGGGCGTAACCACCATCGACACCTACTTCGACACCCTGGGCGGCATCAGCCGGGCCATCCGCCGTGCCAAGGGCCCGGACGCCAGCGTCGCGCCGGTCTACATCGGCGACCAGACGCTCGACGGCGGCGGCGGCACGGTGCGCACGCTCGCCGAACAGGTGGCGCTGGAGACGCGCACGCGCACGCTCAATCCGAAGTGGTACGAGGGCATGCTCCAGCACGGCTACGAAGGCGTGCGTCAGATCGAAGTGCACGTGACCAACACGATGGGCTGGTCGGCCACCACGAGCCAGGTCCAGCCCTGGGTGTACCAGCGCCTGAGCGAGACCTTCGTTCTCGACCCTGCCATGCGCGAACGCCTTGCGACGCTCAATCCCACCGCATCGGCACGCGTCGCCAGCCGGTTGCTCGAAGCCTCCGACAGGCAATTCTGGAAACCGGACGCCACCATGCTGGACGCGCTGCGGCGCGCCGGCGAGGAACTCGAGGACCGACTCGAAGGCATCTGCGAAGGAGCCGCCGCATGACCACCGTGACCGTGCCCTTCCCGGACATCAAGCGCCCCGGGCCGCGCCCGGCCGCGCGCACCGACGGCGAGGGCAGCGTACAGGTCCAGCTCGACCCCGCGCTGAAGATCGGCAACGCCAAGGTCTTCGCCATCTATGGCAAGGGCGGCATCGGCAAGAGCACGACCTCCAGCAACCTCTCGGTCGCTTTCTCGAAGCTGGGAAAGCGCGTGCTGCAGATCGGCTGCGACCCCAAGCACGACTCGACCTTCACCCTCACCAAGAAGCTGATGCCCACCGTGATCGACGTGCTGGAGACGGTGGACTTTCACGCCGAGGAACTGCGGGTGGAGGACTTCGTCTTCCCCGGCTACAACGGCGTCCTGTGCGTCGAGGCCGGCGGGCCGCCCGCGGGGACCGGCTGCGGCGGCTACGTGGTCGGGCAGACCGTGAAGCTGCTGAAGGAGCACCACCTGCTCGACGAAACCGACGTGGTGATCTTCGACGTGCTGGGCGACGTGGTCTGCGGCGGCTTCGCAGCGCCGCTGCAGCATGCGGACCGTGCGTTGATCGTCACGGCCAACGACTTCGACTCGATCTTCGCGATGAACCGCATCGTGCAGGCCATCGGCGCGAAGTCCAAGAACTACGCCGTGCGCCTCGGCGGCGTGATCGCCAACCGCAGCCGCGAGACCGACCAGATCGACCGCTTCAACGAGCGGATCGGCCTGCGGCTGATGGCCCACTTCCCCGACCTCGACGTGATCCGCCGCAGCCGGCTGAAGAAGTCGACCTTGTTCGAGATGGAACCCTCGCCCGAGTTGGAGGCGGTCCAGAACGAATACATGCGCCTTGCCGCCGCCTTGTGGCTCGGCGCCGAACCACTGCAAGCGGTCGCCATGAAGGACCGCGACATCTTCGACCTTCTGGGTTTCGACTGAGATGGAACACACCCCCGAAGCGCCTGCGATGCCTCCTCCTCGAGGGGGCGATACCAGCGGCCCGGCGAAGCCGGTTCCGCGGTATCCCCGGCAACTGAAGGCGCGTGTTTCATGCGTCGCGGGCCACGCGATAGCGCGGCTGGAAGACTGACATGGGAGTACCTGCCATGACACCCCTGAACTACCTTGAGCGAAGAGGCCAGATCCAGACCTACTTCGACCGCACCGCCGCCGAGGCCTGGGCGCGGCTGACGTCGGATGCGCCGGTGGGCCGCATACGCGCCAGCGTGCGCGCAGGTCGCGAGCGCATGCGCGAGACCCTGCTCGCATGGCTGCCGAGCCGGCTCGACGGCTTCCGCCTGCTCGACGCGGGCTGCGGCACCGGCGCGCTGGCCTCCGAAGCGGCGCGGCGCGGCGCCACCGTGGTGGCGGTCGACCTGTCGCCCACGCTCGTGCAGCTCGCGCGCGATCGCCGGATGCAAGACCCGGCCGCGCGCTGGAGCCGCGGCACGGTCGAATTCGTCGCCGGCGACATGCTCGACCCGGCGCTCGGACGCTTCGACTACATCGTCGGCATGGATTCGCTGATCCACTACCGCACGCGGGACGCCGTGCACGCGATCGCCGGCCTCGCACAGCGCGCCGAACGCTCCATCCTCTTCACCTTCGCGCCCCGCAATCCCGCGCTGGTCGCCATGCGCGCGGTCGGCCGCATGTTTCCCGAGGCCAACCGCGCGCCCTGGATCGAGCCGGTGGCGCAGAAGGCCCTGTTCGACCTGCTGGCGCGCGATCCCCTGCTCGCGGACTGGCATCCGGTGCGCACACAGCGCATCGCCGGCGGCTTCTACACCTCGCAAGCCGTGGAAGTGAGCCGGCGATGAACCCCGTCATCCGGATCAACAACAGCCTGGCGCGCAAGTGGGCACTCGTCGCGACGCGCTTCCTGCCCTTCGCCGACGTGGCGACGCAGGAGCTGCCACTCGGCCGGCTGCTGCGGCTCTCGCTGTTCCAGGTGAGTGTCGGCATGGCGCTGGCGCTGCTCAATGGCACGCTGAACCGCGTGATGATCGTCGAGCTCGACGTACCGGCCTGGCTGGTATCGCTGATGGTCGCGCTGCCGCTGCTGTTCGCCCCCTTCCGCGCGCTGGTGGGCTTCCGCTCCGACAACCACCGCTCGGCGCTCGGCTGGAAGCGCGTGCCCTACATCTGGATGGGAACGCTGCTCCAGTTCGGCGGCCTCGCGATCATGCCCTTCGCGCTCATCGTGCTGTCCGGCGATTCGAACGGCCCGGCGGTGTACGGGCACGTCGGCGCCGCGCTGGCCTTCCTGCTCGTCGGCGCCGGACTCCACACGACGCAGACCGCCGGACTGGCGCTGGCGACCGACCTGGCCACGCCCGAGAACCGGTCGCGGGTGGTGGCGCTGCTCTACGTGATGCTCCTGCTCGGCACGATGGTCGCCGCGCTCGGCTTCGGCGCCCTGCTCGCGGACTTCAAGCAGGTGAAACTCATCCAGGTGGTGCAGGGGGCCGCGCTGCTGACGATGGTCCTGAACCTGATCGCGCTCTGGAAACAGGAAGCGCGCGATCCGCGGCGCACTGCCCATGTGCCCGGCGAACCGCCTCCGTCGTTCCGCGAATCCTGGCGCGCCTTCGTGCGAGGCGGACGCTCCGCCCGCCTGCTGGTGGCCGTGGGCCTCGGCACTGCCGGCTTCAGCATGCAGGACATCCTGCTGGAGCCGTATGGCGGCCAAGTGATGCACATGGCGGTGGCATCGACCACCACGCTGACGGCCATGATGGCCTGCGGTGCGCTGGCGGCCTTCGTGCTCGCGGCACGGTGGTTCCACCACGGCGGCGACGAGCATCGCCTCGCGGCCATCGGCGCCCTGCTGGGGATCTTCGCGTTCGCGGCCGTGATCTTCGCCGACCCCCTGGGTTCCCCGCTCGTGTTCCGCCTCGGCGCCTCGCTGATCGGCTTCTGCGGCGGGCTGTTCTCGGTCGCGACGCTCACTGCCGCCATGAACCTCGAGAACGGCGTCAAGAGCGGCCTCGCGCTCGGGGCGTGGGGCGCGGTGCAGGCGTCGGCCGGCGGCCTGGCGATCGGCCTGGGCGGCGGGCTGCGGGACGGCGTGTCCTGGCTCGCCGCGCAGGGCGCGCTCGGCCCTGCGGTAAGCGGGCCCTCCATCGGCTACAGCTTCGTCTATTACCTCGAGATCCTGCTGCTGTTCGGCACGCTGATGGCCATCGGCCCTCTGGTGCGCAAGGCACGCAGGCCCCCTTCGTCGCAGCCGTCCGCGGGCAAGTTCGGCCTTGCCGAGTTCCCGGGCTGAGAGGCCGAGCGCTTCACGGCCGCTTCATCACCACCACAAGACACAGGAGAGCCAGCATGGGAAACGGAGCGATCACCGGCTACATCGACGTCGCGCAGATAGTGCTCTATGTCTTCTGGGCCTTCTTTGCGGGACTCATCTACTACCTCCACCGCGAGAACAAGCGCGAGGGCTACCCGCTTGAAAACGACCGGTCGGGCCGCGTCCACGTGCAGGGCTTCCCGCCCGTGCCGGCACCCAAGACCTTCCTGTTGCGCGACGGCCGAATCGTCACCGCGCCGAACTTCCTGCGACAGGAAGCGGAACTGGCCGCCGAGCCGATCGGCGCATTCCTCGGCGCGCCGCTGGAGCCCACCGGCAATGCGATGCTCGACGGTGTCGGCCCGGGCGCGTGGGCGCAGCGCGCGGATATCGCGGACACCACGATCGACGGCGATGCGCGCATCGTCCCGTTGCGCGTCGCGCCCGGCTACGGCGTGTCGAGAAAGGATCCCAATCCGATCGGCAAGCCGGTCGTCGGGCACGACGGCGTGCTCGGCGGCGAGGTCGTCGACATCTGGGTCGACCGCGCGGAAGCGGTGTTCCGTTACCTGGAGGTCGAAGTGCATGGGCCGGACGGCCTGCGCAACGTGCTGGTGCCGATGAACTTCTGCAAGTTCGACCGGCAGGGCGTGCGCGTGCGATCCATTCTGGGCCTGCACTTCGCTCAAGTGCCGGCCACCCGCGATGCGAACCAGGTGACGCTGCTCGAGGAAGACCGGATCGTCGCCTACTTCGGCGGCGGCACGCTTTACGCGACGCCCGCCCGCCAGGAGCCGCTGCTCTGACCAGGGGGTGCCATGAAAGACGACCATGACTTCGAGCCCGCCTACGGCCTGCCCGAACCACTGCCTGCCAACGAGCGCCTGCTATGGCAAGGATCGCCCGACTGGCTGCCCATGGCGCGCGGCGCGCTGCACATGCGCGGGCTGGCGACCTATTTCGCGGTGTTGCTGGCCTGGCGCGGCGCCCATACGCTGTCGAACGGCGGAAGCGCCATCGATGCGCTGGTGTCCGTCCTGTGGCTGCTGCCGCTGGCCCTGGCCGCGCTGGCCACTGTCGGCCTGCTGGCCTGGCTGACGGCACGCACCAGCGTCTACACCATCACCGACCGACGGGTCGTGATGCGCGTGGGCATCGTTCTCACCATCACCTTCAACCTTCCCTACCGTGCGATCGAAGCGGCCGCGCTGCACCCGAACGCCGACGGCAGCGGCGACATCGCACTCGCGCTGGGCAGCAGCGACCGGATCGCCTATGCGCACCTCTGGCCGCATGTGCGGCCCTGGAAGATCAAGCGCACGGAACCGATGCTGCGGGCGCTGCCGGACGCACGCGCAGTGGCCGCCGTTCTTGCCGCCGCGCTGGCCGATTCGGCCGGCATGACGAGACGCGCCATTCCGGCGGCAGCCGAAGAGGCATCGGGCCGGCGCGAGCTCGAAGCCAAGCCCGGCGAAGTGCTGGCTGCCTGAGGACTCCGCCATGAAGCCATCGAACCCCCGCGATCCGCTGCCGGCGGGCGTGATGGGTGCGCTCGGCGCACTCGTGCTGGCCGCGCTGTTCGCGGTGAGCTTCGTGCGCCTGACCGGCATTGGCGTCGTGCACGTGGCAGATGCTGAAGCCGTGAGCGTGCGCGAGTTCCGTTTCGAGGACCGACCGGATGGCGGCATCACCGTGCTCGACGCACGCAGCGGACGCCCGGTCCACAGCGTCGCGCCAGAGACGAACGGCTTTCTGCGCGGAACCATGCGCGGACTGGCGCGCGAACGCCATCGCCGCGGCATCGGAGCGGAGATCCCCTTCCGAATGGTCGGCCGCGCGGACGGCAAGCTCACGCTCGAAGACCCGGCCACGGGGCGCCGGGTCGACCTGGGCTCGTTCGGCCCGACCAACGCGGCCGTGTTCGCCGGCCTGATGCGCGATGCGCCCGAGGGACGGTAGGTCCCGTTCACCGAAAGAGGCACTCATGTCCACGCTTGCATCCACCGCGCGCAATTCCTCCACCGAGACGGCACTGCAGGACACGGTGCTGACGCCGCGCTTCTACACGACGGACTTCGCGGCGATGGACCGCATCGACGTCGACGCCATCCGCCCGCAGTGGCGCGCGCTGATGGCGGAATTCGAGGCGGACAGCAACACCGACCACTTCCAGCGCCCGGCCGAAATGGCCGGCAACTTTTCGCAACTGCCGGGCCCGCTCTACAAGGAGTTCTCCGATTTCCTCGTCAGCTCGATCACTTCCGAGTTCTCGGGCTGCGTGCTCTACGCCGAGATCAGGAAGCACGCGACCAATCCCGACGTGAAGGAACTCTTCGGCTACATGGCCCGCGACGAGAGCCGGCATGCGGGCTTCATCAACCAGTGGCTCAAGGACTTCGGCATCGGCGTCGACCTGGGCTTCCTCGCGCGGGCGAAGAAGTACACCTACTTCAAGCCGAAGTTCATCTTCTACGCGACCTACCTGTCGGAAAAGATCGGCTACGCGCGCTACATCGCGATCTACCGCCAGGTCGAGCGGCATCCCGAACTGTGCTTTCATCCGATCTTTCGCTGGTTCGAACGCTGGTGCAACGACGAGTTCAGGCATGGCGAGGCCTTCGCGCTGCTGCTGCGCGCGAATCCGCACCTCCTGCGGGGCGCCAACAAGCTGTGGATCCGCTTCTTCGTGCTCGCGGTCTTCGCCACCATGTACGTGCGGGACCACCAGCGGCCCGAGATGCATGCGGCGATGGGGCTGGACCCGACCGCCTACGACTTCACGGTGTTCCGGATCACCTCGGAGATCACGCGCCAGGTGTTCCCGCTCACGCTCGACCTCGATGCGCCCGCCTTCCGCGCCGGCCTCGAAAGGCTGCGCCGGATCTCGGTGGCCGCCGAGGCCGCGAAGGCACGCGGCGGGCTCGGCGGCACGCTCCGTCGCGCCGGCCTGGGCGCGGCGGCCGCCTTTGCCTTCGCCCGGCTGTACTTCCTCCCCGCACGGCCGAACGCCCTGCCGGCCGACGTCCGCGTGGCGCCGACCTGGTAGGCGAGGCGTGCCCACCGCCGCGAGCCTGGCATGGCGCCGATGTCGCAGTACCTGCTGCCGATCCTCTACACCTTGTTCGTGTGGTGGTTCAGCACCGGCGTGATCCTCTATCTCAACGGCCTGCCGCGCTGGACCTACCCCTGGACGATGTCCGTGGCCACGCTGCTGCTCGCGCTGGCGCTGATCGGGCTGCACGCCACCCGCAACGACATGCGCATCACAGGCTCGTACCTGGCCTTCACCTTTGCGCTCGTGGTGTGGGCCTGGCAGGAAGTCGCGTTCCTGCTCGGCTTCGTCACCGGGCCGAGACGCACGCCCTGCCCGCCGGACGCGCGCCGATGGCGCCGGGCCGGCTTTGCGCTGCAGACGCTGCTGCACCACGAATTCGCGCTCATCGCGCTGGGCGTGGCCGTCTTCGGCCTGACCTGGAACGGCAGCAACCCCACCGGCATCTTCACCTTCGCGATCCTGTGGGTGATGCGCCAGAGCGCGAAGCTCAATGTGTTCCTCGGCGTGCGGAACCTGAACGAGGAATTCCTGCCGGCGCACCTCCAGTACCTGCACACCTACTTCACCCGCAAGCCGATGAACTCGCTGTTCCCGGTGTCGGTCATGGCCTCGACCTGGCTCGCCGTGCTGTTGTGGGAAGGCGCGCTGGCCGACGGCGTGAGCGCCTTCGACTCGACGGCGCTGACCTTCGCGGGAACGCTGATGTCGCTGGCCATCCTCGAACACTGGTTCCTCGTATTGCCCCTGCCGTCCGAGCGCTTGTGGCGCTGGGGCCTGCGTTCGCGGGAGGTCGTGGCGGCAAAACGCGGCGGCTCCGAGCGTTTGGGAGGATGACCCGGGCGCCAATCCGTGCCTAGAATGGGTTTTCGCCCGCCCCCAGGAGCCGAAACGTGAGCCTTCGCCCAGGCGACCTACCGGACCTCGCCGCCCTCGCAGCCTGGGCGCCGGAACTCGCCAGGACATTCGTCTCGCTGTCCAGCGACATCGCGCTGATCGTCGACCCATCCGGCGTGATCCGCAACGTCGCCCAAGGCGAAGGCGACCCGCTGGCTCCCCTCGCCTACGACTGGGTCGGCCAGCGATGGGCCGACACGGTGAGCTGCGACACCCGCGCGAAGATCGAAAGCATGCTGCAGGAAGTCACTTCCACCGGCATCGCCCGACGGCGCGAGGTCAACCATCCGTTCCACCACGGCGTCAGCATCCCGGTAGCGTATTCGGCCATCCGCTTCGGCTCCGACGGCCCGGTGCTGGCCATCGGCCGCGACCTGCGCACCATCGCGGCGATCCAGCAGCGATTTCTCGATTCCCAGCAGGAGATGGAACTCGGCTACTGGCGTGCTCGGCAGGCGGAGACGCGCTATCGCCTGCTGTTCCAGGTGGCGACCGATGCGGTGCTGGTGGTCGACGGCCATACGCTGCGCATCCTCGAAGCCAACCAGGCGGCCTCCCGCATGTTCGACATCGCGAGCGAACACCTGACAGACCGGCCCGCCACGATCGGCTTCGAGGAACGTTCGCGCGCGAGCGTCGAGGAACTGCTGGTCTCCGCGCGCGGCTCTGGCCAGACCGGCGAGATCCGGGCACGCCTGGTCGGCAAGGTGACGATGACGCACGTCGCTGCGACGCCATTCCGTGCGGACGACACCATGCGTCTGCTCGTGCGCGTGCGCGCGGTCGACACGCCGGATCTGTCGACCACGCTCAGCCACTCGCTCACGCGGCTCGTGGACGACAGCAGCGACGGCGTGGTCGTGACCGACTCGGGCGGCCGCGTGCTGCTGGCCAACCCGGCCTTTCTCAGTCTCGTGCGCCTGAACCGCGAGGCCGAGGTCAAGGGCCTGCCCATCATGGATTGGCTCGGCATGCCCGATCGCCCGCTCGCAGCGCTGCTGCCGCAGGTGCGCAAGGACGGGCTGGTGCGCAGGATCAGGTCGTGGATCAAGGTCGCGCATGCGCCGGTGGCACGGGTCGAGATCTCGGCGGCGCTGCTGACCGAAGGAGACCAGGAGTGCATCGGCTTCACCATCCATCGCACCGAGGAAGCGCGCGACGACGAACGTTCGCCCTATGAAATGAACCTCGCCCTCCAGCGGCTGGCCGGCCGGGTCGGCCGCGCGCCGCTGGCCGAACTCGTGGCGGAAGCGGCCGTGCTCGCGGAGCGCCACTTCATCGAAACCGCGCTTGCCCAGGCACGCGATGACGAAACGGATGCGGCCACGCTTCTCGGCATCACGCCTGCAGAGCTGAACCTGCTGCGCCGGCGCGGCAACGGGTCGGGGTCCGAGCCTCACCGGGGAGAAGGCTAGTGCTTGGCAGCCCCGCGTTCGGCACGGCAGACCTCACCAACTGCGAGCGTGAGCTGATTCATCTCGCCGGCTCGGTGCAGCCGCATGGCGTTCTGCTGACGCTGGACGAACCCACGCTTCGCATCGTCCAGGCCAGCGACAACGCGTCGCGCCTGCTCGGCCGGCGCGTGCACGACCTGCTCGAGCAACCCCTGGCCCTGCTGGGGGGCGACATCGAGCGCTGCATTCGCCGCACCGCCTCGCAGGGGGTGCTCACCGACCCGGAAGCGCTGCGATGCCGGGTGCAAACGGATGGCGTCCTTCGGGAGTTCGAGGGAACGCTGCACCGCGTCGGCGGCCATCACCTGCTGGTCGAGATCGAGCCCGTGGGCGAGGACACCCGCGTCGAGACGGTCGACATTCCCAGTGCCAGGCTGCTCGAAATGCTCGGCGAAGCCGTGCAGCGCATCAGCGACACCTCGACCATCGGCGCGCTTGCGGACTCCGTGGTCAAGAGCTGCCGCGACATGTTCGGCTACGACCGCGTGATGGTCTACAAGTTCGACCCCGACGGCCACGGCAAGATCATTGCCGAGGCGCGCGACCCGCGGCTGGAATCTCTGCTGGGCCATCACTATCCGGCCTCCGACATCCCGCAGCGCGCCCGAGAGCTCTACCTGCGCACCCGCCTGCGGGTGCTGGTCGACGTGCACTACGAGGCGTCGCCGCTCGTGCCGCAACGCGTGCCCGGCACCGACGAGGAACTCGACATGTCGCTGTGCCACCTTCGCAGCATGTCGCCCCTGCACCTGCAGTACCTCAAGAACATGGGGGTCACCGCGACGCTGGTCGTTTCCCTGGTACGCGAAGGCCGGCTCTGGGGGCTGATCGCCTGCCACCACTACTCGCCGCGCAACATGCGCTTCGCGATGCGCGCGGCCGCGGACCTGCTGGCGGAGGTCATCTCGACGCGCATTGCCGCGATCGAGAACTACGCGTACGCGCAGGTCGCGATCCAGGTTCGCCGGCTCGAACAGCGGCTGGTCGAGGCCACATCGACCGAAGGCGACTGGCGCGTGGCGCTGTTCAGGAATCCGCGCACACTTCTGCAGCCGCTCGATGCCACCGGCGCCGCCCTGTTCTACGAGGGCGAGGTGCTAACCGCGGGTGAAACGCCCACGGCGGCCGAGTTGCGCGAGCTCATGCGGTGGATCGACGCCCAGGCCTTCGACGACCTCTTCAGCTGCGCCTCCGTCGAGCGCGCCAATCCCTCGTTCGATTCGCTCACCGCGAGTGCGAGCGGCGTGGTGGCCGCCAGGCTGTCGACCACGCGCCCGGACTACCTGATGTGGTTCCGCAAGGAACAGCTGCTCACGGTCACCTGGGCCGGCGATCCCACCAAGCCCGTTGTCGACAACGATCCCCTGAAGCTCTCCCCCCGCCGGTCGTTCGCGGCCTGGTCGGAGATCGTGCGCGGCACCGCGCTGCCCTGGTCCGTGGCCGAACTCGCGATGGCACGCGCCTTCGGCGCCGCGCTGATCGACATCATCGTGCAGGTTAACGCCGTGCGGCTGCTGATCGCGGAACACCAGCTCGCGCAGATCCGCGCCAACGTGTCGAACTCGAACGAGCCGGTCATGATCGTCGACGCGGCGGGGAAGGCGCTCTTCGCCAACCGCTGCTTCTTCCAGTTGATCCGGCGTGACGCTGCCCACGACGAGCCGCTCGGCGACACCGCGCAGTTGTTCACGCAGCCGGAGCGCGTGCGCAAGATCCTCGAAGCCGTCGCCCAGGACCGGCAGCCCTGGCGCGGCGAGCTGTCACTGGACCTCGGCACCGGTGCGAGCGTTCCAGCGGCACTGCGCGCGGAGCCGGTGGCGGCGCGGGACGGCTCGCTGCTCGGCTACTTCCTGATCTTCACGGACCTGACGGACAGCCAGCGCGCCGCCGAAGCAAGACGGAAGCTGGAGCAGTCGCTCTCGCAGGCGGAACGCGACCCGTCGCTGTTGCAAGCGCGGGGGACGGGCATCAACGAACGGGGCGACGTGATCGGCGCGATCCTGTCGAACGCCGGTCTCGCGGCGATGGACATTGCCGATGGAAACATGGGTGCGACCGTCGTTCCCTTGCTCCAGGAGCTCGAAGCCTCGACCCGCCGGGCAGCGGCGCTCTACAGCCGGGTGAAGGCGTTCAGCAGCTGAGCGCGCTGCCGGCGAGTTCGTCGAAGAGGCGCCGATGCGCCTCGAAAGCGCTTCTCGCCTCCACCACGATGGCGCGCATCGTGGCTTCGTCGGCCGGCACCGCATCCAGGCCGACGCGGAAGGATTGCTTGAGACGGGCCGCCTCCTCGGGATGGCCGAAGTCATAGAACGCCGTGCCAGGGCCTGGACCGAGCACGAAAGTTGCCCTCACGATGCGCCCCAGCATCTGCCCGCCGCTGAGGTCGCCGAGATAGCGGACGTAGGCGTGGGCTACCAGCAGCTCGGGTCGCGTGCGGCCGATGCTTTCCAGTCTCGCGATGTAGTGGGCAGCGGCTGGCTCGACCGCGATGGCGTCGCGCCAATCGGGTCCATGGAGTGCCTCCAGGTCCTGCCGCAATGACGGCTCTCGCTGCAATGCGCCGAGATCCAGCGGGGCGAGCCGGGGATGGGCGGCATTCTGCTGGAGCGCAGGCTCGAGCGCCGCATAGATTGCATGCAGGTTGCGCAGCAGCGCGCAATAGGGGCGACGGCCCATCTCGCCGCGCAACAGCACCCGCATGAAGTCACTGCGTTCGGCCTGCGTGTGAAGCGCACGCGTCTCGCTCTTCAGGGATTCGGACAGTCTGGGGGTCAAGCCGCACTCCATCGACCACGGAGCCCCATCATAGAGAGCGCAAGCTACTTCACGACCGCCAGCTCCACGCGGCGGGCCCGCGGATCCTCGCCCGCGACGTTGGCCTCGGCGGCCTGCGGCTTCTCCAGCACGATGCGGTCCTCCGCAATGCCGGCGGCCCGCAGCGCGTCGCGCACCGACAAGGCGCGCTGCTTTGCCAGCTCCTCGTTCTGGGCCTGGTCGCCGGTGGCCGAGTGATAGCCCGACAGCGTGACCTTCGTGGCCGGGTCGGCCATCAGCGCCAGGATCACCGGTTCGAGCGCCTTCGACGCGTCTGCCGACAGCGTGGGCGATCCGACCGCGAACAGCAGTTCCGCGCTCGCCGCGGAAGCTCCCGCAGCGGTTGCAGGGGCAGCCGCCGCGGCCACGACGGCGCGCACCTTCACCAGTTCGGGATGATTGGGCAGCATGCTCGCGCCGTACAACGGCTTGTAGGCACCCTGGTGGCAGGTGGCGCAGTTGATCTTCGGCGCATCGCCTGTCGCGCCCAGCCGGGCCGTCGGAAAGACCGGGGCCAGCGGGTCGAGGTAGTGCGTGTTGAGGTCGCGCACCATGCGGATGCCATACCAGGCCACCGCGCGCTGCGGCGTGCTGCCTTCCCATTCGGAGAACGACCGCGAGTTGTGGCAGTAGGTGCAATTGACGCCCAGCGAATCCGACATGTGCATCATCAGCCCATAGGTCCATTCGGTCTGCTTGATGGAGGCGCGATTGCCGTTCTGCAGCGCCGTGGGCCCGACGACGCGAACGTTGTTGGATTGCGAAAGAAACGGCGTGAACGGGTCGTACGGAAGCGCCGCCATCGCGACGGTGGGTGACGGTGTGTTCTGCCCTGCCCGGTTGCCTGCCGTGCCGGCGGCCTGATTCGGTGCCGAGGTCCAGACATAGGCCGGCACCGGTTGTCCGCGATGGCAGGTGTAGCAGGTCACGCCCGTGTCGGCGACGTGCGACTTCCAGTCCGCGTTGATGTGCTGCGTCATCTGCAGCATGCGTCGCGCGACCACCTTGGTGTAGAGCGCATCGGATGCCAGGTCGTCGGCCACGTGACAGTAGGTGCAGCCCTGCTGCGGGGCGACCCAAGCGGTGATCGAGACCATCAGGCGGCTGAACTCGCCGACGCTCAGGTCATTGAGCACCTTGACGTTCTGGAAGATCTGGCCGGCCGTGGGACCGACCGCCGGCACCGGCGGCGTGTCGGCTGGCAGCGCGTTGTTCACCGCCTGGGCCTCCAGGCGCCGCGGGTTGTAGACCTGCTCCATGCCCGTGCCCCGGAAGCCGCGTTGCACGGTGTCCACGGGCGGGCGCTCGCAGGCCGCGAGCAGCGCCAATGCGCCCAGCGCCGCGATCCCCCTCGACAGCCGGGTCATGATGGCGGTCATGGCCGTACTCCCGGCAGGGACGCCGGATCGACCACCGGAACGAAGACGGCGGGGTAGATCGGCGCGATGTGATGCTTCACCGCCCACAGGTACCAGTTGTCGACCACCGTTCCGGTGAGCAGGATGCCGATGCCTCCCACCAGCGGGCACAGCACCGCGAACCACCAGGCCCAGCGATGGATCGACTCCATCGTGGCGTTGAACCCCATGCACCAGCGCCAGAACAATGCGGCACGCTCGGAGGCGGTCCCGCGGTCGACGATCTGCTCGATCTCTCGCTCGCCGCCGAAGCGGCTCACCGCGAGGATGGTCGCGCCATGCATCGCGAACAGCAGCGTCGAACCATAGAGGAAGGCGATCGACAGCATGTGGAAGGGGTTGTAGAACAGGTTGCCGTAGCGGATCGAGAAGGCGGCCGTCCAGTCGAGGTGCGGAAAGATCCCGAACGGCACCGCCTCGCCCCAGCTGCCCATCAGCAGCGGACGAATGAAGCCCAGCACCAGCATCAGCCAGATCGCGGACGCGAACGCCCATGCGACGTGCGTCCCCATGTGCAGCGCGCGCGCACGCCGGTACATGCGCACCCACCAGAGCAGCACCGAGGACGTCATGAAGAAACCCGCCATGAGCCACCAGCCGCCCTCGTTCAATGGCGGGAAGAGCTTCAGCCCGATCGCGGGCGACGGCGGCTCCAGCGCCAGCCACGGGAGCTGGCGCACGAGTTGCACTGGCGACCAGTTCACGGAGGCGAGCATGTTGAGCCCGACGATCTCGAAGGCGATGAAGCCGCAGATCAGCGACGCCAGGCCGAACCAGCCGAGGTAGATGGGTCCGATCTGCGCATCGCCGAGCCTGCCGAGCCAGTGCCAGTGCACCGGCGGGCCTTCGCGCTCCTTGTTGCCGCGCGCCAGCGGTACGCCCGCATAGGAAGGCGCCATGACTTGCACGCGGGTGAAGATGTTCTGGTATTCGGCCATCGCGTTCTCCTCAGCGCCAGATCGGCAGGTTCAGCCACCAGCTCCACCATTCGGGCCAGCCGCGCGTCCAGAACGGTCCGCTGATGACGATGCACACCGCGCTCCAGAAGGCGGCCGACAGCGCCAGGAACAGGCCGAGGCGGTGGATGCCGAGCGTGCCGATGGAATAGCCGATGGTGTCGCGGAAGAAGGTGTTCTCGTGCTCGGCGGTCTTGACCGTCTCGCCCTCGCCCGGGTTGGTCGCCGAGAGAATCAGCGCACCGTGCAGCGACAGTGCGAGCACCGTCGTGAAGAAGAAGCTCACCGCCAGCATGTGCGCCGGGTTGTAGTGGAAATGCAGATACTGGTAGCCGGTGTTCGATACCCAGTCGAGGTGGCTCATGATCCCGTACGGAAAGCCATGCCCCCAGGCGCCCATCAGCACCGGCCGGATCACCACCAGGGTCACGTAGGCGAGGATCGCGAACGAGAAGGCGAAGGGCACGTGATAGCCCATCCCGAGCTTGCGGCAAATCTCGACCTGCCGCAGCGCCCACGAGACGAAGGCGCCGATCGCGCATACCGTGATGAGCTGCCAGAGGCCCCCTTCCATCAGCGGCGCCATGCGCAGGCCGTACTTGATGTCGGGTGGTGCGATGTTGATCTGCCACAGGTTCCAGGTCGGCCCCTGGGACGCGCCCCACACGATGAGCAGCGTGCCCACCAACGTGAAGAAGACCGTCGTCACGCCGAAGAAGCCCACGTAGAAGGGCCCGACCCAGAAGTCGAACAGGTCGCCTCCTGTCAGCGTGCCGCCACGGACGCGGTACTTACGCTCGAAACTCAGCATCGCCATGATCATTCCCCCGGTCAGGACGCGACCGCCACGGGCCGCCTCCGCGCCACTGTGTTCAGGACAGCCGGGACCGCATCCGGAAGATGCAACCCCGGCTGTGTGTCGTCGACCCGCCGGCTACTTGCCGGTGGGTGCCGTCGCGGGTGCTGGCATCGGTGCCATCTGCGCCGCGACCGGGGCGCTCTTGCGTGGCCCTTCGAGCCAGTTGAAGCGGTCGGTGCTCAGCAGGATGAAATGGATCACCAGTGCCAGCACGAACAGGAACGTGAACAGCGCGATCAGCGTCCTGCGCGGATCGAAGATCAACCAGATTCGCCACATGTCGTGTCTCCTCTATGCGTGCAGGCCGATCGACAACGCCGCCAGGGCCACGTCCTTCGCATCGTTGATGATCGACGCATAGCCACCCGCGCCGGGAAGCCAGGGCCGCCATTGCCACGCCAGGAAGTGGGCGACGACCGCAATCAGCGTAAAGATGATGAAGCTCGTCATGAATATGCCGTGGAACTCTTTGGCTTCCTGCTCGGTCAGCCCGGACAGGGAGCCCTCTCTATCTTTAGGAACCATTTGATTTCTCCAGATCGGCCTCGCGGCCACTCACCGCGCACTTCCCCCGCGGCGGGGATTGCAGCGGCCGAAGCCGCGGCAACTTCTTCGGCGGGCCGTGCAGCCCACCAGGTTCTGTGATTTCGCTTGGCGCGGCTCATGCCGGTGCCCCCTGCTGGAGCGCAGCACGCGCCCGCGCCACGCGCTCGACCGTCACGCGGTCCTCGCCGGCCCGCCGGGCATCGCGCTCGGCGCGATCGCGCAGGCGCTTGGCGGCCGAGATCTGCACGAGCACGGGCTCGGTCTCGACGAGTTCGTTCAGCAGCCGCTGCGCCTCGTCGTCCCATGGGGTGTCGTCCTTGCTGTCGAGGCGCGCGGGGGTGGGATCGACGCGGTCGAGCTCCGTGCCCAGCGGAAGGATGTGGAACAGCGCATCGAAAAGCGCGTTGCAGAATTCCTGCACGATGTAGGTCGCGCCCGCATAGCCCATGAAGGGCGTGCCGGTGTGGCGGCGGATGATCGGCAGGGGAAACGAGGCGGGGATGAAGCTCGCCTTCATCATGCCGCCACCGCCGCATTCGGCGAGGTAGATGCGCTCGTTGTAGCTGCCGTACATCACGAGCGGGGTCTTCTCGTGCACCAGCCGCCGCACCTCGGCGTTGTCCGTCTTCGCGCCCGCGCGACGCGCGATGGCGAAGTGGCAGGGCAGGCCCATCTCCTCTTCGAGGAAATGGCGGATGCCCCGCGTGTAGGTTTCGTTGGCGACCACCGCGAAGCTCGCGGTGCCGAAGAAATCCTGCGTCACCGAGCGCCACAGGTCCCAGATCGGCTTGAGCGTGCTGTGCTTTTCGCGCTCGATGAAAGGCTCGGGGTCGAGTCCGAGGAGGCCGCCCAGCGAGCGGAGGAACTTCGTCGTGCTGTGCATGCCGATCGGCGCCTGCAGGTAGGGTCGATCGAGCGCCTCGCACAGCATGCGGCCGAACTCGCGGTACATGCAGACGTTGGCGTCGGCCTCGACCAGCAGCGAGACATCGGCCAGGTGGCTGCCCAGCGGGAACACCATGTTGACCTCGGCGCCGATGCCCTGCACCAGGCGTCGCACCTCCGCCAGGTCGCTCGGCGAATTGAAGGCGCCGTAGCTCGGCCCGATGATGTTGACTCTCGGCTTCTCGCCGTCGGGCCGCTGCGCCAGTGGCTTGCGCGCTGGCACGTGCTTGACGCCGTACTCCGACCACAGCCAGTACATCGCCCGGTTGGCGCACTGCCATTGGTCTTCGTCGATGGTGCGGGGCAGGAAGCGCTGGATGTTGGTGCCCGATGGCGTCACCCCGCCGCCGATCATTTCCGCGATGGAGCCAGTGACGACCACCGAGGGGAGGTCCGGGTCGAGCGCGGCGTGCGCACGGCGCATCGATGCCTCGGTGCCCTCGCGCCCGAGTTGTTCTTCCGAGAGGCCCGTCACGACGATCGGCAGTTCGTGCGGCGGCAGCGCGTCGGTGTAGTGCAGCACCGAAGTCACAGGCAGGTTCTCGCAGCCCACGGGCCCGTCGATGACGACCTGCAGCCCCTTGATGGCCGTGAACACATACACGGCACCCCAATAGCCTCCTGCGCGATCGTGGTCGAGCACCAGCATCACACCATCTCCTCGGCCTTGCGCTTCTTCAGGGCCTTGAGCACCTGGCGCCGCGTGTCGGCCTTGAACGCCGGACGGTCCTGTGGCACGCCGGCCGCGCCCTCCCACACGCCCGCCGCGTGGCCCGCGCCGGCCTCGCCGAAGAAGGCCCTCATGCGGTCGAAACGCGCCTTGTTGCCGATGGCCGCGTTGATCACCGTGGCGAGCGAGCCCGCGCCGGCAGGCCCCATCAGCGGCCGGGCCGAGACCAGGTTGGTGAAGTAGAGCGCGGGCGTGCACCCCTCCTTCGCGGCCTGCACGACAGGCGTGGTGCCAATCGCGAGATCGGGCTTCCACTCGTGCAGCGCGGCGAGGTCCTGTTCGAGCGATGCGCGGAACTGCACGTGCACGCCCTTGGCTTCGAGCCATTGGCGGTCCGCATCGCTCCAACGGGTGTGCGGACAGGCCGTCCCGACGTAGCGCAGGTCGGCCCCGCTCTCGACCAGCAGGCGGCCCACGAGCAGTTCAGAACCTTCATAGCCGCTCAGCGTGATACGGCCCCGGATCGGCATCTTCGAAAGCGCACCGCGAATGGCCGGCAGCATCGTGTTCTTGGCCGCATCGATGCGCGCCTGCGGCACGTTCGCGGCCACGCCGATCGCCTGCAGCCAGGCTTCGGTCCCGTCATGGCCGACGGGCGCGGAACCGGCGACGGCACGGCCCGCGGCCTCGAACTCGCGCAGGCTCGCGGTATAGAAGGGATGGATCGCCGCCACGGCGACGCAGTCGAGCGCCGCATACAGCTCGCGCCATTCACGGGTCGGCACCACGGGGCCCGCGGCGAGGCCCATCGGCTCCAGCATGCGGCCGATGATCAGCGGATCGGCCGGGAACATCTCGCCGAGCAGCGTCACGGTCGGCCTGTCGGCCCGGCCGGTGCGCGGCGCCTGCACCGGGCCTGCGAGCACTTCGTTCCTCGCGTATTTCAGCATCGCACCCGCCAGAACGTCCTTCGCCTCCGCGTGCGTGGGCACGCCGAAGCCCGGCACGTCGATGCCGATGATGCGCACCCCGTCGATCTCCTTCGGCAGGATCTGCAGCGGCACGCCGCTCGCCGTCGGCACGCACAGGTTGATGACGACGATGGCGTCGTAGTGCGCCGGGTCGGCCTGCTGGTGGACGGCCTCGCGCAGGTCCTCGAACAGCTTGCCCGTGACCAGCGTCTCGGAGTTGAAGGGCACATAGCCCACGCTGCGCCTTGCGCCGTAGAAATGCGAGGTGAAGGTCAGGCCGTAGACACAGCAGGCCGACCCGCACAGAATGGTCGAGGTGCGGCGCATGCGAAGGCCCACGCGCAGCGCGCCGAAGGCCGGGCACATGCTTTGCGGCTGGTCGTGCGGGCCCGCACCGTCGGCGCGCGGATAGTCGCTGGCATAGCGGTCGAGCGTCTCCGACTTCCCGGCCGCCCGGGACGCCGCGAGCATGGCGCCCGCGCCCGCATGGCAGCCCTGGCCGTCGCCTTCGAGCGCCGGAGGATTCGGAACGACGGCAGCCGGCGTGACCGGCACGATGGGAATGATGGTTTGCATGGCAGCGCGCTCAGGCCTCGTCATAGACCACTTCGAGGCTCGGTGTCGCGACCTCGCGCTTGCCGCACATGTCGAATTGCGTGGCGGGTTCAAGCACCACGTTGCGCCCGACGGTGTCCGCGGCGAACAGGCCGAGCAACTGGTCCTGGGTCATGGGCTTCGGTCGCACCGGGAGCGAAGTCCCGACGTTCTCGGCCAGTTGCTCGAACAGCGGCCCCCAGGGCGTGCCCGGCACGCCGATGATCTCGTAGCTCGCGCTCTTGCGACGGATGTCGTCGTTGGCCGGGATGGTCGACAGCACGGGGATGCCGACCTTGCCGGCGAAGTCTGCGGCCTCGCCGGTGCCGTCGTCGCGGTTGATCACCATGCCCGCGACGCCGACGTTGCCGCCGAGCTTGCGGAAGTATTCGACCGCCGAGCAGACGTTGTTGGCCACGTAGAGCGACTGCAGGTCGTTGCTCGCGACCACGATCACCTTCTGGCACATGTCGCGCGCGATCGGCAGCCCGAAGCCGCCGCAGACGACGTCGCCCAGGAAGTCGAGCAGCACGTAGTCGAAGCCCCACTCGTGGAAGCCGAGCTTCTCGAGCAGTTCGAAGCCGTGGATGATCCCGCGCCCGCCGCAGCCGCGGCCGACCTCCGGTCCGCCGAGCTCCATCGCGTAGACACCGTCCCGCTTGAAGCAGACATCGCCGATCGCGACCGCCTCGCCGGCGAGCTTCTTTTTCGACGAGGTCTCGATGATCGTCGGGCACGCCCGGCCGCCGAAGAGCAGCGAGGTGGTGTCGCTCTTGGGGTCGCAGCCGATCAGCAGCACCTTCTTGCCCTGCTGCGCCATCATGTAGGAGAGGTTCGCGAGCGTGAAGCTCTTGCCGATGCCGCCCTTGCCATAGATCGCGATGATCTGCGTGTCCTTGGTGGCGGGCGCCGTGGACACCGCATCGGGCTCCACCGCGGCCTCGGCGCGCAGCAGGTGCTGCTGCACGAAGCGCACCGGCGTGCCCTCCGGAATGGCGTGGGAGGTTGTCATTTGCAGCTTCTCCAGTCGAGGACCATCTTGAGGCAGTCGGGATCGCCGAAGGCGATGCGATAGGCGGTGTCGGCGTCGGTGGCATCGGCACGGTGGGTGATCAATCCGTCGAGCGACAGGCCGCCCGAAACGGCCAGGGCCTTGACCGCCGCGAGGTCCTGCGGCTGCCACTGCGCAGCCACGCGCAGTCGCGCTTCGCGCATGAAGGCGGGGGCAAAGGCGAAGGAGAGCGGCTCGTCGTAGAAGCCGGCCAGCACGATCTCGCCGCCGGGGGCGAGCCGACCGATCAGCGTATCGAGCAGGGACGCATCGCCGCTCGCGTCGCAAATCAGGGCGTAGTCGCAGCGCGAATCGAGCGAGGGGTCCAGCACTTCGTAGCCCACCGCGCCATCGCGCCGCCGCGCCTGGGTCTCCCAGACGACCGGTGATTGGCCAGCGGCGACGGCGATACGCGCAACCATGCGCCCGAGGACGCCGTGCCCGACGATCAGGTCCGGCTGGCGCCCGGCCGCACCGCTCACGTGGTACGCCGTTGCCGCCAATGCCAGCAGCACACCCTGCTCGCCGAAGCCGGGCTCGAAGGGCAGCGTGCGCGCGCCCGGCAGGACCACGGTGGAGGCGGCGCCGCCGAACAGGCCGCGCACGTCCCCGAAACAGCGCGCGCCAGGCACGAACACCCACTCCCCGACACGCGAACCCGAATCGCGCCCCGCGCTGCGGATGCGGCCGACCGATTCGTAGCCCGGCACCAGCGGGTAGCCCATGCCCGGAAAATGCGGCATGCGGCCGGACCAGAGCAGGCGTTCGGTGCCGGCGCTGACGCCGCTCCATTCGATGTCGACCACCACGTCCTCGTCGCCAGGGTCGGACAGCGCGAGTACGTTCAGCGCGATCTGCTGCGGCTTCTCCAGCACGACGGCCAGTGTTTTCATGGTGCGCTTCCAGAGTCCGCAGGTCCCGCGCGCGCAACAAGCAATCCTGTCTGCAATGGCATGCGTGTACCGAGCTGTCGCACGCGCTCGAAGCCGGCGGTGCGCAGCAGCTCCGCGAGCGCGCCGGCGGTGCGCGGGCGGCCCCGGCCCATGGCGAGCAGGTAGAAGCCAAAATAGGCATCGCCCATCGCCTGCGCGCCGGGCGTGCATGCGAAAGGCTCCGCGAGAAGCAGGGTGCCGCCTGCGGGCAAGGCGCGGCGCACGGCCCGAAGAATGTGCAGGGCGGTCGCGTCGTCGTGGTCGTGGATGACGCGCACCAGCGTGGCGATGTCGGCGCCGCGCGGCAGCGGGTCGGCGAGGAAACTGCCGCCGATGATGCGCAGGCGCTGCGCCACGCCGGCCGCCTGGCAGTGACTGCGCGCGCGCTCCGCGACGGCGGGCAGGTCGAACAGCATCAACTGCAGTGCCGGCGCGCGCGATGCCGCGCTCAGGACGAACGCGCCCTCCCCTCCGCCGACGTCCAGCAGGCAACGGTGCCCCGACAGCGGATAGGCGTCGAGGACCTGCTCGGCCACGAGCGATTGGGACGCGGTCATCAATGCGCAGTACGCGTCCACGCCCTGCGCAGCCAAGGCCTCCGGTCGCACCGCATCCGCGTAGGGCCAGTAGCGCGACAGCGCTGCCGGCGCGGCCCGCCCGCGCAGCAGCGCGACGGGATCGCGCAGGTCCGCGTAGAGCGCCGCATGGTGCTCGACCATCGCCGCCACCGCGGTGTTGCCCACCATCGTCGCCCCCAGTGCGCCCAGGCCGTAGCGCGCGCCGCCCCGGTGCTCCACGAGCCGCAGCGACACCGCCGCCGCCAGCAGCCGCTCGGCGGAAGCCATCGGCAGGCCCAATCGCGCGGACAGCGTGGACAGCGGCTGCGGACCCTCCGCCAGGATCTCGAAAAGGCGAAGCTGCACGCACGCCAGCAGGACCTGGGAGTAGACGAAGCCCGCGACGAGGTCGAAGAGTTCGCGTGCCCGCCGGCGCGCGATCCGCGCCATGAATGGAACGGCAGTTGCCCTGCGCTGGAAGTCGCGGCTGGCCAGCAGCCGGTCGCGCAAGGCGTGCCAGGCGTCTGACCAGGCGGCACGCCACGACCGCGCCGGCTCGCGTTCCGTTGTCGTCATGGCCTGCACGTTCAGGGTCTCCAGATGCTTGTGCGCTCAGGCCGCTACCCGTTGCGGGGCCGGCTCGGACGCACGGGGCACGAGGCGTCCGGCCTCACCGTGCACGAGGGCGCGCAAGTCGTCGGCGCCCGGACACTCAGGCACCGCCTCGATGGCGCGGTCCACGAGCTCGTCAAAGTAGGCGATCGCGCCTTCGAGGCCCAACTCGGTCGCGGCATTCGGTCGCAGCAGCGCCGCGTCGCGTCCCACCGGCTTGCCCAGCACCCGCGGATCGCCGATCACGTCGCGAATATCGTCCGCGGCCTGGTAGGCCTCGCCCAGCCAATCGCCGAAAGCGCGCCAGGCCTCGGGGTCGCGGCCCGCGGCCTGGGCGCCGCCCATCGTGGCTGCGGCAAACAGCGCACCGGTCTTCGCGCGCTGGTAGTCCCGCAGGTTGATGCGCGGTTCGCATTCCCACGCCTGCCCCGCCACGGCGCCGAAGGGCATGCCGACACTGCCCGCCACCAGGGCGAGCAGTGCCGCGAGGCGCCACGGCGAGCGCGCCGCGCCGGCACTCAGCGTCTGGAACGCCAGGATGATCAGCGCGTCGCCGGCCAGCACCGCGAGGCTTTCGCCGTACGCGTACTGCACGGAGGCCCGCCCGCGCCGGGTGGCGGCGTTGTCGAAGCACGGCATGTCGTCGTGGACCAGCGAGGCGCAATGCAGCAACTCGATCGCGGTCGCTGTCGCGCTCGAAAGATCAGGATCGTCGTCGCCGCAGGCAAGCGCCACCGCCAGGCACAGCCGTGGCCGCACGCGCGCGCCCCCCGGAAACACGGCGTGCCGTATCGCCCCGGCGAGCTTGGGCGGACAGCCGGGCGACTCCCCGGTCGAAATGGCCATGGCCAGTGCGTGCTCGATGCGGTTCAATGGTTTCATGGGTCTCGCCTTTCCAGGTCGGTCTGTGTCCGCGGGTGTGTAATTTATCATTGTCACTCGTATGTGTCATCTAGAATAGACACATGCCCAGGCAGCGTCAACCCGCAGTCTTCGAGGAGTTCGCGCCATGCGCGGCCGCGTCGTCGTAGTCGGCGCTGGCATCGGAGGGCTGGCCGCCGCGCTGGACCTGTCTTCGCGTGGTGTCGAAGTGATCGTGCTCGAGCGGGCCCAGCAGCCGGGCGGCAAGATGCGGCAGGTCTGGATCGACGACCTCCCGATGGACGCCGGTCCCACTGTCTTCACGATGCGCTGGGTCTTCGATGAGTTGATGGCGCAGGCCGGCACGCGACTGGAAGACCACGTCGTGCTGCGCAAGGCGGAGGTACTGGCCCGCCACGCGTGGGACGAAGAGGCGCGACTCGATCTCTATGCCGACATCGAGCGCAGTTGCGACGCCATCGGCCGCTTCGCGGGGGTCGACGCCGTGACCGGCTTTCGGAGCTTCTGCGAACGGGCGCGGCAGATCTACACGACGCTGGAGGCACCTTTCCTGCGCAGCGCACGGCCGACGCCGCTGTCGCTCGCCTCCCGCGCCGGCCTGCGCGGCCTGCCGGCGCTCGCAGGCATCTCGCCTTTCACGACGCTCTGGAAAGAACTCGGCAAGTATTTCCGCGACCCGCGGCTGCGCCAGCTCTTCGGCCGCTACGCGACCTACTGCGGGTCCTCGCCCTGGCAAGCGCCCGCGACCCTGGCACTGATCGCCCATGTCGAGCAGGACGGTGTGTGGCTGGTCGAAGGCGGCATGCATCGCATCGCCATCGTGATGGCGCAGCAGGCCGCCGCGCGGGGCGCGAGTATTCGCTATGGCACGCATGTCGCCGAGATCGTGAGCGCGGACGGACACACGAGCGGCGTGCGGCTGGCCGACGGCGAATTCGTCGATGCCTCGACGGTCGTGGTCAACGCCGATGTCGCAGCCCTCGAACGCGGCCTGCTCGGCAGCCCCGCCGCCGCGGCACTGCCCGCGAGACCGCACGCCGGCCGATCGCTGTCGGCCGTGACCTTCAACCTCCTGGGCGAGACGCGGGGCTTCCCGCTCCTGCGGCACACGGTTTTCTTCTCGCGCGACTATGCCGCCGAGTTCGAGGACATCTTCGCGCGGGACCGTACGCCCGCCGAGCCGACGGTCTACGTGTGCGCGCAGGACCGCGACGACCGGGACGCCGACGCGATCAGCGGTCCGGAACGCCTGCTCTGCATCGTGAACGCGCCGGCCTCGGGCGACGCGAGACCTTTCGACCGCAAGGAGATCGACTCATGCCAAGCGAAGACCTTCGAGCGGCTGGCGCGCTGCGGCCTCCAGGTGGCGTCCAGCCCCGCGCAAACGCGGATCACGACACCGCACCAGTTCGAGCAGATGTTCCCGGGCACGGGCGGGGCGCTCTACGGGCCGGCCTCGCACGGCTGGGCGGCGGCGTTCAGCCGGCCGGGGTCGCGCACCCGGCTGCCGGGCCTCTACCTGGCGGGCGGCAGCACGCATCCGGGCCCGGGCGTTCCGATGGCCGCGCTCTCGGGCCGGCTGGCTGCGGCGAGCGTCATGGCGGACCGCGATTTGAAGCGGCGGTCGCCCCTGGCGGGTATGCATGGTGGTATGTCGATGCGCTGAGCGATGACGGACGCTACGGGCTCACGATCATCGGCTTCATCGGCAGCGTCTTCTCGCCCTACTACGCGCGCGCACGGCGGCGTTACGCCCACGGCGACGCCGATCCGTTGGACCATTGCGCCCTCAACGTCGCACTCTACGGCGAACGTGGCAGCCATCGATGGGCCATGACCGAACGCAGCCGTCGATCAGTGCAGCGCGACAACGCTTCGCTGCGCATCGGGCCGAGCGCGATGCGATGGGACGCCGATGCCCTGATCATCGACATCGACGAAATGTGCGTGCCCTTCCCTTCGCGCCTGCGCGGACAGGTGCGCCTCCATCCGCTCGCGCTCACGCACACCGAGTTCTCGCTGGATCCTTCGGGCAGGCATCACTGGCGCCCGATCGCGCCGTGCGCGCGCGTCGAGGTCTCGCTCAGCGAGCCAGCGCTCGTGTGGCGAGGTGCGGGCTACTTCGATTCGAATGCGGGCGACGTGCCGCTGGAGGCGGACTTCGTCCGATGGGACTGGTCGCGCGCGACCGCGGCCGACGGAAGCACGGTGGTGCTCTACGACGTCGAACGCCACGGCGAGGCGCCACTCGCGCTCGCCTTTCGCTTCGACCCCTCCGGCAGCTCCGAGCGCTGCCGCGATCTGCCGGCGTGCGTGCCGATGCCGCCCAGCGCCTGGCGCATCGAACGCCGCACGCGCTGCGATTCCGGCGTGACACCCGTCGTGCGACGCACGCTCGAGGATGCGCCTTTCTATGTGCGCAGCCTGTTCGCGACGAGGCTGTTCGGTGAACCGATGACAGGCGTGCACGAAAGCCTGTCCATGGACCGCTTCGTGACGCCGTGGTGCCAGTGGATGCTGCCGTTCCGTATGCCCCGCCGCAACTAGGGCAAGTCGATCTCGCGAAGCGTGCTCATCCCGGGCGACGCTCGGAAGGGTTCCTGCCCCATGCCATCGCCACGCGGGCTCCCACCGCTGCGGCGACCGCAGTGAGGAAGGCGCCCCAGGCGAGATCGGCGAAGGTCACTAGCCAGGGCCAACGAAGCAGGGTCGCCTGGTTGGTCAGGTCGTAGGTGCCGTAGGCCATCAGGCCCAGGAATGCACCCCGCCCGAGGGCGACCGTCCATCGCCGCGCGGCCAGGCCGGGAGCCACCGCGAACCCCACGACGCCTGCGATGTAGACCGCATAGAAAACCAGCGCCGGCACGAGCGAGAAGCGCTCCGCCATCAGGTGCCCGATGGCGGGGCGGTAAAGCCTGTCGGCCATGAGTGTCAGCCAGACGGCGTCGAGCGCCAGGAGGCTGAGCGCCGAGGCGAGATAGGCAACGATGAGCTGGCGGATCGTCATGGCGTTCATTTCAGGCGATAGCTGAGCTTTCGGCCGCCGGCCACGGCGGAGTCGAGGCCGATCCAGTCTCCCTGAGCCGAATACCAGAGGTCCAGCGGTGCACTGGGCCCGCTGATGCGCCACTGCTGCGCCGCGACCGGCTCGCCCCGCACCTCCAGTGTCGAATCGCCGAGCGGACGAATCTGCACGCGCTCCTCCTCGCCCGTCTGGGCGTTGAGAAGTCTCGTCTGCTGACGCAAGGCCGGGTTCCAGTAGGCGAAGGTCATCGTGCACGCGGGAAGGGAGCGCGTCGTGCTGCCGACCGTCACGTCGAGACGTCCGTCCTTCCCCGCCTGGGCGCGCACGCGTGAGATCTTGCCGTCGTCGTCAGTGAAGGAGACCAGCTGCGCGAGGCAATTGCCGCGCCACGACTCCGAGGCGCTGTGCCGGTAGCGATAAACCGGAACACCGAGCAGCCTGACCACGAAATCCGCCTCGCTCACGACCTTGCGCTCGTCACCCGTGGTGCTGACGCTGAAGCTGTGTTCGCCAATCGCCTCGCCGTCGAGCAGGACGCGAAAGCGCCAGTCCGCCGCGACGGCTGGCGCCGCGCACCACACGGCCGTCGCGACGACCCAAGGCAGCCCGTTGGTCCTCATGCTCACGATGTTCCTCTCGCCGCTCGATTTCGCGCTTCGATGTGGCTCACGCCGTCGAACCGCATCGACAGCCAGACCAGCAGCGGCAATGCCACGCACCAGGACGCCGCGATCGTCAACAGTGCCGGGACAGCGTCGACAAAATGGGCCGCGCCCAGCTTGACACCGGAGGCGAACGAGAGCGGGCCACCCACCGCGCCCAACGCGGCGGCCAGCCACCAACGCCCCCTGAGCCATCGCAGCGACACATTGAGACAGATCGCGAAGAGTCCCCACATGGCGACGAGCCAAGCCGGCGCGAGCCTTGCATCGCCTGCTCCGCAGGAAGGAAAACTCACGTGGCCGAGCGCGATGTTCATGGTTTCGAGCGCGAATCCGATCAGGCAGGCTATACCCACCAGCATCGCCTCCCTCGCCGACCTCCGCGCCAATCCGACGTGCCACGCGACCGCGCAGAGGACGCACAGAATGCCCCAGGCCGGGATGCAATGCGCCGCTGCGAAGATGGCGGAAAACCAGGTGGCCTGGAACACGGCCACGTTCGCAACCACCGTCGCGCGCGTGGGCCCGCCAGCGGCAAGCCGAAACGTGGAGTCCACCGGCACGTCCTTCCAATGACTTCGATCGAAGACCCAGGACGCGGATGCGGCGTGCCCGACTGGGCGGCCTCGGCCTGTGCTTCGTATACGACGCTGGCGGCGTGCGTGGATTCTGAGTGGAAACCCTAGGGGTCAGGCCCGCGCGGCGGGATGCAGCGGCTCGAGCGCTTGCCGGCGATCGAGCCTCTCGAGCAGTTCAAGCGCCCACAGCAGGCGTTCGGCGGGTCCCCGGCCAACGGGCGCGGATTCCGTGCCGGCGGCAGCCACCACCGCCTCCACGAGAAAGGCGTTCGAAGGCAGAACGGGCCAGCGCTGCGATGCCCCGCGCGGCCACAGCACGAGGCCCGCGCGCAGCAGCGACCATGCCTTTCGCATCGGCGGCACGACGGCACGCCGGCCCACTCCGTCGAAGCCGGACAGGCGCACCGCGCGGCCGATGTCCGCATACAGGAAGCGCGCCGCGTTGATGCCGGGGCGGCAGGTCACCGGCAGTTGCGCCACGCCCGCACCGACGCGCCGGTAGAGCACGTCCGCGGCCCGCAGCAACCTTGCGACCACCGAGCCCAGTGCGGGCGTGTGGACCGCCTGCGCCAGCCATGCGTCGGGATCGAGGCCCGCTTCGCGCATCCAGTCGCGCGGCAGATAAAGCCGCCCCAGGGCCGCGTCCTCGCCCACGTCGCGCGCGATGTTCGACAACTGCATGGCCACGCCGAGGTCGCAGGCCCGCGCGACGACGTCGGCAGAACGTACGCCCATCAGGAGGGCCATCATCGCGCCGACCGAGCCGGCGACGCGCGCGGCGTAGTCGCAGAGCTCTTCGAAGCTGTCGTAGTGCCGGCACTCGGCATCCCAGGCGAAGCCTTCGAGCAGGGCTTCGGGCAGCGCGCGCGGGATGTCGAAACGTGCAGCGACGGCGGCCAGCGCACGGTCGACCGGCATCGACGGCGCCGCGGCGTCCGGCGTGCCGTCGTAGGCGCAGGCGAGCCGCCCACGCAGCATCGCGACCGCGGCGCTTGCGCCGTGCCCGCAGTCCACCGCGTCGTCGGCCATGCGGCAGAACGCATAGAGCGCACAGGCCGCGTCTCGCACCTCGCGCGGCAGCATCAGGGAGGCGGCCAGGAAGGTGCGCGACCCCTGTCGCAATGCGTCGCGACACGCGGCCATGTCCGCCGGGTCCAGCGGCCTGCGAGTCCGAGCGCGCGCCGGTTCAGGAAGCGCGACGGGAAGTGAGGGCATCTGCATGAGGCACCACCGAATCCAGGATGCGAGCCGATGAGAGAACGCCGGGCAGGCCGGCGCCAGGATGGGTGCCCGCGCCGACGAGGTACAGGCGGTCGATGTCTTCGCTGCGGTTGTGCGGACGGAACCACGCGCTCTGCCGAAGCACCGGCTCGAGGCCGAAGGCGGCGCCGCGAAACGAGGACAGGCGATCCTGGAAATCCAGGGGCGTGAGCATGCGCGAGGTGGCGATATGGCTGTCGAGATCCGGGAGCAGCGTGGCCTGCAGCTTCTCCTGAATGGCCTGCCGGTAGGACTCGGCCATGCTCCGCCAGTCGGTGCCACTCTGCAGGTGCGGCACGGGCGACAGGACGTAGAAGGCATCGCAACCCGGCGGTGCGAGCGACGGATCGGTCGCGGTCGGCCGATGCAGGTAGAGGCTGAAGTCCTCCGCGAGCCGCTTGCGGTCGAAGATGTCGCCGAGCAGTCCGCGGTAGCGCGGCCCGAGCGCGATGGTGTGATGCGCCACGTCCGGATACCTTCGGCGCGTGCCGAAGTACCACACGAACAGGCTCATCGAATAGCGCGCCTTATCGATGCGGCGGTTCGTCCAGCGCCTGCGGTGCTCCGGCGCCACCAGATGGCGGTAAGTCGATGCCGAATCGGCGTTGGAGACCACGATGTCGGAGCGCAGGGTCTCGCCGCTGTCGAGCCGCACGCCGGTGGCCGCGCCGTGGCTCACTTCGATCTGCGCCACCCCCTGGTTGCACCGCACGCTGCCGCCCTGCCCCTCGATCAGCTTCACGAGGCCCTTCACCAGGCTGCCCGTGCCACCCATGGCAAAGTGCACGCCCCAGCGCCGCTCGAGGAACGCGATGAGGCAGTAGACCGACGTCGTTGCAAAGGGGTTGCCCCCGACCAGCAGGGACTGGAAGGTGAGCACCACGCGCAGTCGCGGATCGCGCACATGCTTGCAGGCGAGCGAATGGACGGTGCGATAACCCTCGAGCCTGATCAGGTCGGGCAGCGCGCGCGCCATGTCGCCCCACGAACTGAAGGGCACATGGCCCAGTTGCTCGAAGCCCACCTTGTAGATGGCTTCGCTGGCCGCGAGGAAGCGCTCGTAACCGGCGACATCGGCGGGCGCGAGGCGCGCCACTTCCGCCCGCATCGCCGCGGCGTCGCCGGAGTAGTCGAAGGTCGTGCCATCGTCGAAGCGGATGCGATAGAACGGCGAGACCGGCCGCAGCTCGACGTCGTCCGCCATGCGACGGCCGCACAGGGCCCACAGCTCCTCGAACAGGAAAGGCGCGGTGATGACGGTGGGCCCGGCGTCGAAGGTGAAACCGTCCTGCCGGTACACGTAGGCGCGCCCGCCCGGCGCATCGAGCTTTTCAAGCACGGTCACGCGGTACCCGCGCGCACCGAGCCGAATCGCGGCCGCCAGCCCGCCGAATCCGCTGCCGATCACGATCGCCCGCGGGCGGGTCGCGGGCGTGCTGGCCGCGCGCGAAGCCACCGGCAGGTGCGGGGATGCCCCCACTGAGACTGTCAACATATTGCGCATAGTAGATGTGTCAGGTTAAATTGACAACATGGACGATCCGGCACTGGAACTCCGTGACCTCGGCTGCATGCGCGGCGGCCGTGCGCTGTTCAGCGGATTGAATCTCCGGCTGCCGCTTGGCCGGCTCGTGCGCGTGACCGGCGCGAACGGTTCGGGCAAGACCAGCCTGCTGCGGATGGTCTGCGGGCTGTTGCGGCCGACCTGCGGCGAGGTGCTGTGGCGCGGCCGGCGCATCGGCGCGCTGCGCGAGGAATTCCATCGCGAGCTCGCCTACCTCGGCCATTCAGCGGGGCTGAAGGAGGACCTGAGCGCCATCGAGAACCTGCTGGCTGCCGCACGGCTCGCCGGCGCGAACCCGGGCGGCGACCAGACGGTCGTCGCGTTGAGCGGCGCGGGGTTGTCACACCATGAACAACGCATGCCCGTTCGCAGCCTGTCGCAAGGCCAGCGCAAGCGCGTCGCCCTGTCGCGGCTGGCGGTCTGCGGCGACGCCGCACTGTGGGTGCTGGACGAACCCTTCGAGGCGCTCGACGGCATCGCCTGCGGATGGCTTTTTCACCTCGTCACCACGCACGTGGGCCGCGGCGGTCTCGTGCTGCTGACGGACCACCAGCTGCTGCCGGCACTGCCGCCGGCGATGGCACGGGTGAACCTCGCGCTCGGCGAGGTCGCGTCATGAGCACGCTCGCGCTGCGCATCGCCGCGCCCCAGGAGACCGGGTTGCTGCGCGGCTTGCGCTGCGTCGTCCTGCGCGACCTGCGCCTCGCGCTGCGGCGGCCCGCCGACCATGCCGCCGTGCTGTTTTTCTTCGTGATGGTCGCCAGCCTGTTTCCGCTGGCCGTCGGCCCCGAGCCCGAACTGCTTCGCCGCATGGCGCCGGGCGTGGTCTGGGTGGCGGCGTTGCTGGCATCGATGCTGTCGCTGGCGCGGTTGTTCGCAGATGACCTGCAGGACGGCACGCTCGACCAGATGCTGCTGTCGGCGACGCCGCTCGCGCTGCTGGTGCTCGGCAAGGCGGTGGTCCATTGGCTCTGCACGGGCCTGCCGCTGGCCCTGGTCTCCCCGGTGCTTGCGTTGCAGTTCGGCCTGCGGCCCGAAACGATCGCCGTGCTCGCCGCCACGCTGCTGATCGGAACGCCGGTACTGAGCCTCGTCGGTGCGATCGGTGCCGCCCTCACCGTCGGCCTGCGCGGCGCGGGCGTGCTGCTGTCGCTGCTGGTGTTGCCGCTGCTGGCGCCCGTGCTCATCTTCGGTGCGGGCGCGGTGGACGCGAGCACCGCGGGGGCCGACGTGTCGGCGCACTTTTCGTTGCTGGGCGCCCTGCTGGTGCTGGCCCTGGCGGGCGCGCCACTGGCAGCCGGCGCGGCGCTGCGCATCGCATTCGAATGAGCCCCGGAGGCACCATGGCCCTCATCTCCACGTCACCCCTGTCGCGACAGGCCGCCTCCATTCACTGGTTCGCCTACGCGGCGCCACAGCGCTTCTATCCGCTCGCAGGCCGGATCGCGCGAATCTGCGCATGGCTCGCCGCCGCGCTGGTGGTGACCGGGCTCGCCATGGGTCTCGGCATCGCACCCACCGACGCGCAGCAGGGCGAGGCCTACCGCATCATCTTCGTCCACGTGCCCGTGGCGTGGATGTCGATGGTGATCTACGTCGCGATGGCCTTCTGGGCGGGCATCGGGCTGGCCTTCAATGCCCGGCTCGCCTCGATGCTCGCGCTCGCGCTGGCGCCGACCGGTGCGCTCATGACCTTTCTCGCGCTGTGGACGGGCGCACTGTGGGGCCAGCCGACCTGGGGCACATGGTGGGTTTGGGACGCGCGGCTCACGTCGGAGCTGATCCTGCTATTTCTCTACCTCGGCTTCATCTCGCTGCACGGCGCCATCGACGACGCGCGGCGCGCCGATCGGGCCGCCGCCGTGCTGGCGCTGGTCGGGGTGATCAACGTGCCGATCATCTATTTCTCGGTGAAGTGGTGGAACACCCTGCACCAGGGCGCATCCATCAGCCTGTCGAAGTCGCCCAGCATGGCGACGGCCATGCTCGCAGCGATGCTGGTGATGGTGCTGGCGGTCTGGATGTACTGCATCGCTATCACGCTGGTGCGCCTGCGAACGCTGCTGCTCGAACGCGAGCGCGATGCGGCGTGGGTGCGGCGCATCCTGGAGGCGTCATGAACTGGGACGACGCGGCGCGCTTCCTCGCCATGGGCGGCTACGGCCTCTATGTCTGGGGCGCCTTCGGCATGACGGCGCTGGCCGTCGCCGTCGAGATCGGCGCGCTGGGCGCGCGCCGCCGCAGGCTGCTGCGCAGGGAGCGCCCGTGAAAGCCAGGGCACGCCGCGGCCTCGCCCTCCTTGCCGGCGTGCTGGCGCTCGGCATCGCGAGTGCGCTGGTGCTCCACGCGTTCCGGAGCAACCTGGTTTTCTTCTTCAGCCCCTCGCAGGTCGCCGCGCAACAGGCACCGCTCGAACGCGGCTTTCGCCTCGGCGGACTGGTCGAGCCTGGCAGCGTGCACCGGGCACCCGAGAACCTGACAGTGCACTTTATCGTGACGGACCTGGCGCGCAAGGTCCCCGTCGTCTACACGGGCCTGCTCCCCGACCTGTTTCGCGAAGGCAAGGGCGTCGTGGCGCAAGGCCGGCTGGGCGCCGACGGCGTGTTCCGCGCCGACCAGGTGCTGGCCAAGCATGACGAGAACTACATGCCACCAGAGGCGGCCGAGGCGCTGTCGAAGGCCCGGCGTGGACCGATCCAGGGACCGGAGCCATGATCCCCGAACTCGCGCATTTCGCGCTCGTGCTGGCGCTCGCCGTGGCCCTGGTGCAATCGGGCGCGGCGTGGGCGAACGCGACGCCGGGCGCAGGCGGGTGGCTGGCGCTCGCGCGACCTGCGGCACGCGCCCAGTTCGTCCTGGTCGCGATCGCCTACGCCGGGCTCACGCAGTCCTTCGTCGCGAACGACTTTTCGGTGCTGTATGTCGCACGGCATTCGAATTCGATGCTGCCCCTGGTCTACCGCATCACCGCGGTGTGGGGCGGCCACGAGGGCTCGATCCTGCTGTGGACGCTGATCCTCGCGGGCTGGACCCTGGCGCTCTCGGTCTTCTCGCGCGGCCTCGACGTCCTCATCGTCTCGCGCACGCTCGGCGTGATCGGCCTGGTCAGCAGCGGCTTCCTGCTCTTCACGCTGTTCACCTCCAACCCGTTCGAGCGCCTGCTGCCGGCCGCCGCCGAGGGACAGGACCTGACGCCCTTGTTGCAGGACCCGGGCATGGTGATCCATCCACCGATGCTCTACATGGGCTACGTCGGCTTCGTGGTGGCCTTCGCCTTCGCGGTCACTGCCCTGCTGACCGGGCGCCTGGACACTGCCTGGGCGCGTGCCTCACGGCCGTGGACGACCGCAGCCTGGTGCTTCCTCACCTGCGGCATCGCCCTTGGAAGCTTCTGGGCCTACTACGAACTCGGCTGGGGCGGCTGGTGGTTCTGGGACCCGGTCGAGAACGCGTCGCTGATGCCCTGGCTCGCGGGCACGGCGCTGATCCATTCACTCGCCGTGACGCACAAGCGCGGCGCGTTCCGGGCCTGGACCGCGCTGCTCGCGATCGTCACCTTCTCGCTCTCGCTGCTGGGCACCTTCCTGGTCCGCTCGGGGGTGCTGAGCTCGGTCCATGCCTTCGCGGCCGACCCGCGGCGCGGGGTGTTCATCCTCTGCTTTCTCGCGCTGGTGACCGGCGGGTCGCTGGCGCTGTTCGCGTGGCGCGCGCCCCAGGCGGGGCGGGGCGCCAGCTTCGAGGCCGTGTCGCGCGAATCGATGCTGCTGGCCAACAACGTGCTGCTGCTCGTGTCCTGTGCCGCGGTCATGCTCGGCACGCTCTATCCGCTCATCATCGACGCGCTGGGCCTCGGCAAGCTCTCGGTCGGGCCGCCGTATTTCGAAGCGGTGTTCGTCCCGCTGATGGCGCCGGCGCTCTTCCTCATGGGCGTGGGGCCGATGGCGCGATGGCGTCACGCCCGCACCATCGACCTGGCGAGGCGGCTGCGCTGGGCGCTGTGCGTGAGCGTGGCGAGCGCGGTCGTCGTGCCGCTGGCACTCGGTCGCTGGACGCCGATGGTCGCCTTCGGCCTCCTGCTCGCCGCCTGGATCGCCGGCACCTGCGTGCTGAACCTGCTGCACCGTCTTCGAAGCCATCCGGCGAGTCGCTGGACGGCGCGTGTCGCGGCGCAATCTGCGAGCTACTACGGCATGCTGCTCGCCCATTTCGGGGTCGCCGTCTTCATCGTCGGCGTCACGATCGTGGGGGGCTATTCGGTCGAGCGGGATGTCCGCATGGCACCCGGCGACATCCTGACGCTGGGCCGCTATCGCATCCGCTTCGAGGGCGTCCACGAACGCAAGGGGCCCAACTACATGGCCGCCCGCGGGACGCTGGCCGTCCAGCGTGACGGCCAGCCCTTGACGGTCCTCTTGCCGGAGAGGCGCCTCTACCTCGCGACGCGCACGCCGATGACCGAGACCGCGATCGATCGACGGTTCACGCGCGACCTCTACGCGACGCTCGGCGAGCCGCTCGGCCCGGTCGCATGGAGCGTGCGCGTGTACTACAAGCCCTTCGTCGGCTGGATCTGGGGCGGCTGCCTGATGATGGCGCTCGGTGGCCTGCTCTCGATCCGGGATCGCGTTCGCCGCGCCCCGGTGCGCCGCAGCGTCGCGGAGACGGACACGGCCGTGGCCCCGCAGCAGCAGACCGCCCCGGCAATGACACGGGAGGTCCCGCAGCCGTGAAACGCTACGCAGCGCCTCTCGTCGTGTTCGGCGTGCTGGTGGCCTTCATGGCCGCCGGACTGAGGCTGCACCCGCGCGAGGTTCCCTCTCCGCTGATCGGAAAGCCCGCGCCGGCCTTCAACCTGCCGGTGCTGGACGCCCCCGGACGGACGCTGTCGGCGCGCGACTTGCGCGGACAGGTCTGGGTCCTGAATGTCTGGGCCTCCTGGTGCGTCGCGTGCCGGCTGGAGCATCCGCTGGTGCGCGAGATGGCCGGCACCGGCATCGTGCCGATCTACGGGCTCAACTACAAGGACAAGCCGGCCGATGCGCAGGGGTGGCTCGAACGCTTCGGCAATCCCTATGTGGCATCGCTGTCCGATCGCGACGGGCTGGTGGGGATCGACTATGGCGTCTACGGCGTGCCCGAGACCTTCGTGATCGACAGGCAGGGCGTGATCCGTCACAAGGTCATCGGACCGCTCACGCCCGAACTGCTGCACGACACGATCGTGCCGCTGGTGAAGAAGCTCGATGGCTAGGCTCACCGTTGCCGCCTGCATCCTGGCCCTCGCGGCCTGGGGATTTAACACCGCGCACGGCGAAGAAGCCCTGCCGCTCGCACCGAATCCCGTCCTGGAGGCGAGCGTCATGGAGATCGCCGGGGAACTGCGCTGCCTCGTCTGCCAGAACGAGACCATCGCGGCCTCGCAGTCCGCATTGGCCGCGGACCTGCGCGCGCAGATCGCACGCATGCTCGAAGAGGGCCAATCGCGCGCGCAGATCCTCGACTTCATGGTCGATCGCTACGGCGAATTCGTGCGCTTCCGGCCCGCATTCGAGGCGCGTACGCTCCTTCTCTGGCTCGGTCCCTTCGCGCTGCTGGGCGCGACGCTGTGCTTCATTGCCGTCGGGCGGCGCCGGCGCGCGCCGGGTGCATCGCGCGACGGCGAAGTCGAAGTGGCCGCGCAAGCGAAGTTCGATCCAGCCGACCCGCTCCCGCACCTCTCCCGAAGCGCCGTCGCATGGCTCAGCGCGGGTGTTGCCGTCTTCAGCATCGGCGTCTACGCCCGTCTGGGCAACCTGGACGCTCTCGCAGCGGCGCCGGAACAGGCGGCGAGCGCTGCGCCCGCGGAATCGGCGCAGGCCCTGGAAGCGGAAGCGATGCTCGACGGCATGGCGGCTCGCATGGAACAGCAGCGCGCCGGCTCGGTCGACGCCGCAGGCTGGGCGATGCTCGCGCGCTCGTATGCCGCAACGGGCCGCTTCGAAAACGCGAGCCGTGCCTTCGAGCGCGCGCTGGCGTTGCAGCCGGACGACGCCCAGTTGCTCGCGGACAGCGCCGACGTGCTCACGATGCTGAACGGCCGGCGATCGGGTGCCAAGGCCGCGAGCCTGATCGCGCGCGCACTGGAAATCGATCCCGACAACCTCAAGGCGTTGGCGCTGGCAGGCAGCGATGCGATGGATCGCCACGCTGTCGATGAAGCAACGGCCTACTGGTCGAAGGCGCGGCAACTGACGGCACCCGGGGCGTTTGCAGACAGCATGGACGCCAATCTCAATTCCGCCCGCACCGCGTCCGGGCGCTAGCCGCGAAACTTCCGGGAGAACGCAATGAGTCAATGGATCTGGAGTTCTACGGCAGGTCTGGCGGTGCTTCTGTTGGCGACGGCGCTCCCGGGCTGTGCGCATTCGCCTCCGACCATTCCCGCAGTTCCGCAAGTCGATCTGGATCGCTTCATGGGCGATTGGTACGTCATTGCACATATCCCGACGCGGTTCGAGCGCGACGCCTTCAACGCACTCGAGTCCTATGCCCTGCGACCCGACGGGTCCATCCAGACCACCTTCCAATACCGCAACGGCAGTTTCGACGCGCCAGTCAAGACCTTGCGGCCCATCGGCCGCGTTCGGCCCGGAACCGCCAACTCGGTGTGGGGCATGCAGTTCATCTGGCCGGTCGAAGCCGAGTACGTGATCGTCTACCTTTCCGATGACTACGGTCTGACCATCATCGGCCGCAGCGATCGAGACTACGCATGGATCATGGCGCGTTCGCCGCACATCACCGACTCGGACTACACCGGAGCGGTGCGCCGGTTGCGAGATCTGGGATACGCGACCGATGGCTTGAGGCGCGTCCCGCAGAATTGGCCGGCGCGCGACCGCTAGCCTGTGATTCGCGACTTGCGGGATCTGGACCTCGAACTCGAATTGCCGCCCGGATGCCGCGAGGCCACCATCAAGAGCGCACCGCGCTCTCGGAGGAACTCTCGTAGTGACGTCGCCACCATGGTGGTTGCTCCGATCCCGGCACTGGCCCGGCGCCGCGAACATGTTCCAGTTCCTGGAATATCTCGATGACGAATTCGATGAACGCGCGGGCGCGTGCCGTGCGGCGTACGCTCGGGCTGTAGATCAGATTGACGGGAATTGCCTCTGACGATTCCCAATCGGACAGAACCCGAACCAGAGAACCCGCGGCGAGTTCTTCCGGATTGGTCCAGTCCAGAAGACGCACGACACCGTGTCCTGCGAGCGCCAGGTCGATCACCATGTCACGGTGTGCATTGGCGGTCGTCAGCCAACCCTTGGCCGTGACCGATTCCTCCTCGGAACCGCGGGTGAACGTCCAAAGGTCCAGCACCGTCCCATTGATGGCACGGATCGGCAGGCACTCGTGCTGCTCAAGGTCCTTCGGTCGTTGGGGCCTACCCCTCGCGGCCCAATAGGCCGGGGATGCCACAACGATGAATCGTCCCGCTGCAATCGGCCTTCGCACAAGGTTTGGCGTCTTCGGCCAACCCAAGGCAAGCATGATGTCGAGGCCGTCCATGTCCTCCTCTGCAGCGCGCCTGAAGTCTCGAACGTCGAGCGCGATGTCGGGATGACGCGCATGAAAGCGCGGCAGCGCCGCTGTCAGGCAGCCGCGGGCGATGACGTGCTGCACGCCGACCACCAGCGTGCCTCTCACGCGCGTCGCCGATGACCGTGCCTGGTCTTCGGCCTCATCGAGGGCGGCCACGGCCGGGGCACAGGATCGAAAGTATTTGTCGCCGCCGGCAGTCAGTGTCACTCCGCGGGTGGTGCGTTCGAACAAACGAATGCCCAGGTTCGATTCCAGCGCAGACACCATCTTGGCGACGGCGGGAACACTCACGCCGAGTTCCCTTGCCGCCCCCGAGAAGCTCTTCTCGACAGCAGCGCTCATGAAGCACTGCAATGCGCGAAGCTTGTCCATGATCTGCCCCTCTTCCCTGCGCGCTTGAACCAACGGTTGCAACCAGCTACGCACGCAAGAGTATTTCACGGGAGGCGTTTCTTCCCTAGAGTGGTCCAGCGCCACCTTGTGCGTCAGGAGGTCCGAAGTGACCAAATTCATCAGGCTGTTCGCAGCCACCCTCGCAGCGAGCCTTCATGTCTTCGCAGCGGCGGCAGACGACCCACCGTGGCCGGCCAGGCAGCCCATCCACATCATCGTGCCGGGAGGACCCGGCGGCGTGATCGACATTCGCGCGCGCTGGCTGGCCGATCGACTGGCGCCGGCGCTGGGTCAACGCGTCATCGTGGAGAACAAGCCCGGCGCTGGCGGCAACATCGGCACGGAGGCCGGTGCGCACAGTGCGCCGGACGGCTACACGCTGACGATCATTCACACGGGAACGATGACGGTCAACCCGCACCTGTACAGCCGCCCAGGCTATGACCCGCTGGCAGACTTCACGCCCATCACGCACCTTGGCGTCGCTCCCTTGCTCCTCGCGGTGCATCCGGATGTACCTGCGAACACGGTCGCCGAGCTGGTTCAACTTGCCAGAAAGAAACCGGGGACGCTGAGTTTTGGCTCACCTGGCATCGGCACGCCCCCCTATCTGGCCGGCGAGCTGTTCAAGCGCATGGCAGGTATCGATACCGTGCATGTGCCCTACAAAGGCGGAGGCCAGGCGGTGAGCGATCTGATCGCCGGCCACATCACCTACTCGATCGAGGGATTGACCGTTCAGTTGCCGCAGGTGAAGGCCGGACTCTTGCGCCCGCTGGCGGTGACGGGAACCCGGCGCGTCCCGTCGCTTCCCGATGTGCCGACGATGGCCGAGGCCGGTGTGCCGGGCTACGAGTTCGAGGGTTGGGTCGGCGTGGCGGTGCCCGCAGCCACGCCGAAGGCGATCGTCGACAGGCTGTACCGGGAGATGTACGGCATCCTCACGACCCCCGAGGCGCGTGCATGGTTCGCAGAAGTCGGTGCGGAACCCGGAGCGGATGCGCCGGACGTGTTCGCCGCATCGATCCGGACAGAACATGCCAAGTGGGGCAAGCTCATCCGCGACGGCGGTATCAAGCTCGAATAGCCGGGCAGGCCTGTTGCGCAACCAGGGGGGCATCCCATGACGCTGACCGCTACAACGACGCTCACCAAATCCGAGTCCGGATATGAACGATCGCGCCTGCTCGCGTTGATCAACGCCAACTGGACGACACAGGCGATCTCGGTGGCCGCGCAGCTTCACCTCGCCGAATGGCTGTGCGACGGACCGCGACCGCTGCACGAGCTGGCGGACAACACCTCATGCCACCCGCCTTCGCTGCTGCGCTTGCTGCGTGCGCTGGCGAGCCTGGGCGTGGTGGCGGAACTCGACGACGGGCGTTTCGCACTGACGGAACTCGGCGAGCTGCTGCAGCCCGAGGTGCCGGGCTCGCTCGCCGCATGGGCTCAGTTCTGCGGTACGAGCTCATGGACGGGCTGGGGCCAGTTGGCCGAGTGCGTGCGCACAGGCGAAAGCGTACGCAAGCGGCACCGGGGCGCTGACGGTTTCGATCACCTGCAGGAGGATCACGACGCCGCCCTTCTGTTCCATCGTGCCATGGTGTCGCTGACCGCTTCTGTCGCCGCGGCAGTGGTGCAATCCATCGATTTCTCCAGTGCCTGGCGCGTCGTCGATGTGGGCGGCGGATTCGGAGAGCTTCTCGCGGCCGTGCTTGGCGCCCATCCGCAATTGCGCGGCGTCCTGTTCGACCTTTCCCATGCGGTGGCCGGTGCCCGTGCCCGGCTTGCGGAGACTGGCGTGGCCGATCGCTGCGAGGTGGTGGCTGGAAGCTTCTTCGACAGCATGCCGACTGGCGCGGACATCTATCTGCTCAAAAGCGTTCTGCACGACTGGGACGACGACCGTTGCGCAGACATCCTTGGCAACTGCCGAAGTGTCATGGGTCCTCACGCAAGGCTTCTGGTGATCGAGAGGATCTTGTCGGATCGAATCACCGTCTCGCCTCACGATCAGGGCATTGCGCGATCTGATCTGAACATGCTGATTGGGACCGGTGGCCGTGAGCGTACGCAGGACCAGTTTCGGAACTTGCTTCGCCTCGCAGGCCTGCGCCACGCGGGATGCGTCGAGCTGAGCAATGGGTATAGCGCGCTCGAAGCCGTGGCAGCGTAGAAAGCGCGAGCCATTGCAGTCAAGGATGCTCAGCGTATCGCGGCTGCGATCGCTGGTTTCGACCGCAGTGCGAAGCACCTAATCCAGTTCCACATCCAGCAATCGGATGTATTGCTGGCCCCCGTGCATGTCGCGCTCCAACGCGCCACCCTGTGGGTGCCGCCGTGGATAGGAAATCTTCACGACAGACAGATCCGGTACCAGAAAGCGCTTGACCTGGGTCGGGTCGACATCGAACAGCGCACCGATGGAGGCAGGACGAAGCGCCACGGCCTCGGCATAGCGGTCGAAGGTCTCGCGGTCCGGGAACGACAGATCCACCGTGATCCAGAACGGCCCGGCGTTCTTGGAGCGCACGTGGCGACAGACTTCGCTGAGCTTAGGCATGTTGCAGTTCTCCCGCATCGACGAACTCGGTCCGCACCAGTTCAAGGGGATGTTCCACATGCACCACGTGGTTGAGCATGAACTCGTACACCGCACCGCGCTCGATCTCGGCGGGGGAGAACGGGAACGCATAGCTCGGCAAGGGCTGCTCGCGATCGAGCGGCATGTGGAAGAAGAGCGGATTGCAGGTCTTCGCGACCTGCGTCGCGAGTTCCTGCGTGGCCGCGGTCGCGACGAAGAGCAGGCCGACTTCGCGCGGTGAAGGCGTGCCCGGACCCATCGGCAGGCCCGACACGGCATTCCAGCCGTAGGTGCGCAGCGAGATATCGAAATGGCCTGCGCGCGCACCCATCGTGTCGTCGACGCGCCGCACCAGCTGCTCGTGCATCTGGTCGACGAATCGATCCAGTTCAGCGAGCACCTTGCGATCCTGGATGCCGATCAGCATGAGGGTCTGGAAGGCACCGGTGGACGCGCCCTCCAGCTTCATCGTGTAGGGTCTCGGCGTGAAGCGCGAGCCGGTGACACGCACGACGCGGTCATCGACCGCTGTGTAGCGCGCATTCGTCACGTCGAGCACGCCGCCCGGTTCGACCAGTTCGAACGGGTCGCTGTTCTCGTACAGCATGTGCGCTGACACGGTTTGCGGCGTGCATCGATTCGAGGTGCCGAGCGGTTCGACCTCGAAGGCATCCTTGCCGATGCGGATCATCACGCCACCGTCGCGCGAGCTGACGGTGCAAAGGCCACCGCACTCGGCGATCTTGCCGGCATGCCAGGCCGGGCCCGTACCCGCGCCGCGCAGCAACGGCAGCGCGGCGAGCACGGCGGTGTCGGTCGTGCGGCCACCGAGCACGATGTCGGCGCCGGCTTGCAGCGCCGCCATGTAGGGTTCGGGCCCCATCAGCGCAACGATATGCTCGCAGCGGCCGAAGAGTTCGGCCCCGGTGCTCGTCATGGGCGGCAGCGGCTCGACGCGACCGGCCTCGGCCCTCTCCCTCATCAGCGAGGGCTGTTGCTCCGAATACAACAGGGCAATGCGCGGATGCAGGCCGTTTTCCCGCGCGATTTCGAGGGCGATGTCGCGCGTCCAGTCGAGCGCCGCGTCGCAACCCGAAGTGCCGCACGACCCGACCAGCAACGGCAGGCCGGACCGGGCCTGCGCGCGCATGAGGATCGCCAGATCGGTCTTGACGGCATCGCGGGAGTACTTGGCGCGGCCGGTGGCCAGGTACGCGGGTCCGCTGTCGGTCGAGCCGGCGTCGCAGGCGATCGCGTGCGCCCCGGCGGCCAGGCCGGCGGCGACGTCCGATTCGCGCACGCCCGCGCCGAGCGCACCGGTCGGTACCAGCACGTTGACGGTGTCCTGAAGCCGTTCAGTCATGCGGCCTCCTTGCCACGCCGGTGGTTCTGGCGGCGCCTTCTTGCGCATCGATCTGTGCTCCTGTCATGGGTGTCTCCTGTAACGATGAAGAAAGCGAGGCGCAGCGCCGCGCCGACGAGGCACTTGGCATGCACCTCGTCGAAAGCAAAAAAAGAAACTGGTGTGCCGCTACTGGCCGCCGAGCCGCGCGAGGATCATGAGCCGGACCTGGTCGACGTGGTCGTGCATGGCCTTCCGGGCGCCCTCCGCATCCCCCGCGATCAGCGCATCGATGATGGCCAGGTGCTCGGCGCAGACGGTCTTTCGTCGAATGGGGAGCCGGCCGAACCTGAACATCGCCGTGCGCGTCCTGAGGTCGGCGATGACCTGCTGCAACACGGGATTGCCGCTGGCCGTCGCGATCAGCGCATGCAGGTCGCGATCGCTGGCCGCGAATTCCGGCGTGACAGCGTCTTCCGGCAATTGCAGCGCCTCGCCGATGCGACGCTTGAGCTGCTCGAGCTCGGCAACCGGCACCCGGCCGGCGGCGAGCCGTGCGGCCTCGCCTTCGACCAGGCGGCGCACGTTGAGGATGTGCATGTACTCCTCGACGGGCAACGCGCGCACGACGAGGGCGCCGTTGCGCTGGCGCTCGAGGAGGCGCTCGCCCTCCAGGCGGCGCACGGCTTCTCGCAGCGGAGTCCGGGAGATGCCGAGCTGGAGCGCGATCTGGCGCTCGGTCACCACCTCGTTGGGTGCCAGCTCGCCGCTCAGCAGCATCCCCATCATGGCCTTGTGGGCGCGCTCCGAAAGGGCCAGCGCCGGCTCGGTGGCTTGGATCGCGTCGGATTCGACGGGAGTTTTTGCATTCATGGGACGCGAGTGTAGGCGTTAATTCCCGCTGCGTCCAGTTGGTATACCACTTGCGCAACGAAGGTACATTTGTGATACTCAGCCGCCTCAGGAGACAACATCGCATGACCCACAGATCCACCCGCCTTCTCGCCGCCAGCATGGCGCTGGCCAGCCTCTTTGCCATCGCGGCGCCTGTCCGAGCACAAGGCGACTTCCCCGCCAAGACGGTGCGCATCGTCATCGGCACGCCGCCCGGCGACTCCGCCGACGCCAATGCACGCTCGCTCGCGACCAAGCTGGCGACCCTGACCGGCCAGCCCTTCTTCGTCGACAACAAGCCCGGGGCGCACGGCATCATTGCTGCCGAGGCGGCGAAGAACGCGGCCCCTGACGGCTACACGCTGTTGCTGTCCACCGGGGGGCCGATGGCGATCAATCCGTCGCTTTACAAGAAGCTGCCCTACGACACGCTGAAGTCCTTCGAGCCGATCGTGCCGATGTCGACCGGACCGCTCTACCTGGTGGTCAACAACAACCTGCCGGTGAAGAACGTCAAGGAGCTGGTGGCGTACGCCAAGGCGAACCCGGGAAAGCTCAGCTACGGCTCGGGCGGCAGCGGCACCACCCAGCACCTGGCGATGGAAACGCTCAAGAAGACGATGGGGCTGGACATGGTCCATGTGCCGTACAAGGGCTCGCCCATCGTGCTGCAGGATTTGATCGGTGGGCAGATCCAGCTGGCATTCGATGCCGGCGCCTCCATCCTGCCGCAGATCCGCAACGGCAAGGTGCGGCTGATCGGCGTGGCCTCCGATGCCCGCTCGCCCAATGCGCCGGACACGCCGACACTGACCGAGCAAGGCGTGCCGGCCTTCCGCGCGGTCGTGTGGTCCGGACTGTTCGCGCCAGCCGGTACCTCGCCCGCGGTGGTCGCCAAGCTGAACGACCTGGTCAATCAGGCGTTGCGTGATCCGGCCTTTGCCGAGCAGATGCGCGCCCAGGGCGGCGAGCCTGCGGGCGGCAGCAGCGCCGAGTTCCGCACCTTCCTCGCAGCGGAGATCGCGCGCTGGTCCAAGGCGGTCGCGGCCTCCGGCGCCACCGTCGACTGAGGCGTCATGCGAAGTTGGCTTATCGCACTCGTTGCCGCGGCTTGCCTCGCCGCAGGCTGCGCCTCACCCGGTGCGCAGAAAAGCAACCCGCGCGAAGTGTTCTTTGTCGGCGGCACCTACGTCGGCGAAACGGGCAAGGAAGTCATGCGGGGCGCCATGTACGTGGAGCACCTGCGACCACCCAGGACGACGCGCAGCTACCCGCTGGTGCTGATCTCCGGCACCGCGCAGACGGCCGTCAACTGGATGACCACGCCGGACGGACGCACGGGCTGGGCCCAGTACTTCGTGGAACAGGGGTACGAGGTCTACCTGGTGGACCAACCCGCGCGAGGTCGCTCGGCCTGGCATCCGGGGATCGATGGCGAACTGCGCAACTTCCCGGTCGCGACGGTGGAGGCTCTCTTCACCGCATCGAGCGGCGATTGGCCGCAAGCCAGGCTGCATACGCAGTGGCCGGGCACCGGGCGCCGGGGTGATCCAGTCTTCGACCAGTTCTATGCAAGCCAGGTCGAATATGTCGGATCGAACGTCGCCACGCAGACAGCGATGCAGGCGGCTGGCGTCGCCTTGCTCGAGCGCATCGGTCCCGCCGTCCTGATCACGCATTCACAGGCCGGCCCCTTTGGTTGGTTGATCGCGGATGCGCGACCGCAACTGGTGAAGGGCATCGTTGCTGTCGAGCCTCAAGGTCCGCCCATTCAGTCGGGCAATCGGAGGACCGCCGCTTGGGGTGTCGCTGATATCGCGATGACGTACGCGCCGCCCATCACGAAGGCGAGTGACCTGCAGCTCGAGCAGCAGGCCGCGGCCGACGCGCCAGGACTGCAGACATGCTGGATGCAGCAGGAGCCCGCGCGCCAATTGCCAAGGCTCCGGGGCATTCCGATTGCGGTGGTGGCCACCGAGGCCAGTTATCACGCGCCCTTCGACCATTGCACGGTGCGCTGGCTGGTGCAGGCCGGTGCCGAAATCGATTCCATTCGCCTCGCCGACCTCGGCATCCATGGCAACGGCCACATGGTGATGCTCGAGAAGAACAACCTCGACGTCGCAGCCGTGTTGAGCAACTGGGTCAGCCGTCTGCCCGGGAACGTTGTCAGCCATTGACGGACGCGAAATCCCTAAGCCTGGGCACGCTCGCGCCCCGAAGCTGTCTTCGCCTTGGGCGCATGCCGCGCCCGCCCACGCATGGGCGTGGCCTTCGACAAGACTTGGAGCGCGGGGCTGTAGGGGAGGCGCCCCTCACCGGTGCCCAGTTTGAAAGCCGAGACTGCCGCCGCCAAACCGGCCGCTTGATGCTTGAGGCTCTCCGCCGCCGCAGCACTCTCCTCGACCAACGCGGCGTTCTGCTGCGTCACCTGGTCGAGCTGAGTGACTGCGTGGCCGATCTGCCCCATTCCCGTGCTCTGCTCGGCACTGGAGGCGCTGATTTCGGCGATCAGATCGCTCACGCGCTGGACCTGCATCACGATCTCGCCCATCGACCGACCCGCTTCGCCCACGAGCTGAGCCCCGCTCTCCACCTTGTCGACGCTTTCCCCGATCAGGGCTTTGATCTCCCTGGCCGCCAGCGCGCTGCGCTGTGCGAGGTTGCGCACCTCGCCCGCGACGACCGCGAAGCCACGGCCCTGTTCACCGGCACGGGCCGCCTCCACCGCGGCGTTGAGCGCAAGGATGTTGGTCTGGAACGCGATCCCGTCGATGACGCCGATGATCTCGGCAATCTTCCTGGACGACTGGCTGATCACGTCCATCGTGGAGACCACGCGTTCGACCACCTCGCCCCCTTGCCTGGCGGCTTCCGAGCAACCGGTGGCGAGCTGGTTTGCCTGGCGGGCGGTCTCGGCGTTTTGCTTGACGGTGGACGTCAGCTGCTCCATCGACGCAGCTGTCTGCTGAAGGTTGTTGGCTTGTTCCTCGGTCCGCTGCGACAGGTCGGCGTTGCCAGTGGCAATCTGGGCGGAACCGGTGGCAATCGAATCGGAACTGTTGCGGACCTGGCCGACGATGGTCACCAAGCTGTCGTTCATTTTCTTCAGGGCGGTCAGCAGTTGCCCCGTCTCGTCGGCACTGGCGCTGTGCACGACGGAGGTGAGATCGCCGGCCGCAACAGTCTCGGCAACCTTGACGGCCTGGGCGATGGGTACCGTGATCGAGCGCGTCACCAGCAGGCCCGCAAGCGCAGCCGCCATGAATGCAGCCAGGCATGAGATCACCAGCACGTTGCGCTCGCTTGCGTACAGGGAACCGGCCTCCTGTATCAACTCTTGCGAGCGCCCTTCGGTGAACTTGGCATAGTTGTTGGTCGCTTCGATCAGCGCCGCCAAGAGCGGCCGACACTCGTCATCCATCCTGGCAATGGCTTCGGCTTTCCTGCCCTTGAGCGCAAGATCGACGATGGCCAGGGCCACGGGTCCGTAGGACTGCTCGACCTTGTCGATCTCGGCGACGAGACTGCGCGCCCTGTCACTCGCATCGGCCGCCATGACCATCTTCTTCAGCTGCGCCAAGCTCGACTTGACGTCCTCGTGTGCCGCGTTGACCAGCGCCTTCTCGACCTCGAAATCCGCGGGCTTCGTGACCAGCACGAGGTTTCGGGCCGCGAGGGCGCGCCGATCCACGGCCGTGCGAACCTGGTCCGCCATCTTGGCTCGGGCGTTGATGCCGTTGACATACAGGTCGAAGCGCGCACTGGCATCGGCCAGCGCCATGAGAGAGAGGCCCGAAATCAATAGAACCACGGCCAGGACCACGGCGAATGCGGCGCCCAGACGGGCCGCGATTTTCATGCGAGTAAGGATGTTCATGGATGCCGATCTCCAAAAGGTTGAGGGCAAGACGGGTGTGCCGCCCGCACCGCGAGCGACCGGTGGTGCTGGTCTGCTCCGGCTTGGCCGCGAAAGCGTCTTGGCTCCTTGGCTATCGGCCTCATTCGACAAAACTTTACGTATAAATTTACAAAACCACATTCAAGAGAACCCGGCAAATCCGACCTTGTGATCATCGAATATGCTTCGACGCATGGCCAAGAGCACCGCTACCAAGTCCCCTCGCGAACGAGCCGCAAGCGCGGACCAGCCGCGCGACCGGGTTCGACCGTCAGCACGTCCCCGCGTCAGGCGCGGCAACGTCGAAGACGCGATGAAACTGAAGGCGGAGTTCACGCAAGCGGCGCTCGAGGCCTTCACGGAGGGCGGGCTGGAGGCAGTCTCCATCCGCGTGGTTGCAGAGCGCGTCGGGGTGTCGCTCATGACACCGTATCGATACTTCGAAAGCAAGTCCGCCTTGCTCGCCAGCCTGTGGGAGCACGTCCTTCATGGTCTGTACGACGCCATGAAGAATGCGGCGGAGAGCGCGGCGAGCGGCCGGGCTCGAGTGGCGGCTACGACGGATGCCTTCCTCACGTTTTGGGAGACCCATCCGGATGAATATCTTCTGGTTCATCAGACACAGAAGCACGCCGCGCACCGAACCGAGCGCCCAGGGGCCGAACAGGCACCCGTGTATGCACAACTGCTCGCGCTCCTTCGACGCAACACCGCCGAATTTGCCGCAGAGCTCGGAACAGGCCTGAAGCACGCCAAGCTGGCGGACGACGTGAGCGTCACGATGATGTATGGGTACCTGAACGCTTCACTCCTCAACCGTCGGTACCCTTGGGGCGATATGGTGACGTTGCGCGCGACCGTGATCCGTCAGATCGTGGCCGCCGTGGAGCAATGCCTGCTCGAAGGACCGGCGCGCTCGCCGAAGAAGTAGCCGCGGGACTCTGGCAGCGTGCAGTAGGCCGGCAACCCGGATAGGCCGCCCTGGCGGCAGGGACCATGAACGTGTCGATCACTGGGAGAGGTGATTGTGCATGCCGCATGTCGTTTCAGACATCGCACTGCTGCGCAATGTGCCTGGCCTGCTCCTCGCGCTGTTGCGCCGTGAGTTCGCGCAGTTCAATGCGCTCGAGGTGGGCGAGGATTTGACGCCGCTTTGAATGGTCGCCGTCGGCTTCCGCCTCGAGCAAGCGATTGCGCAATTCGATGACATCTTTGTGCTGGCGCATTTCGCTGGTCGACCTGCATGTCTCCGTGGTGAGTCAATATTTGATGAGAACCGCGTCCTCAAAATCAGCCTTGCCTTGCGCTCGATGCCGGCACGTGCTGGTTTCAATTTATGAATCGTACACGTAAGTTTATGTATACACCGTATGGGTTTTTCCTAATCCGGGACAACGATGGCGCCGCCCAATCAGAACCCCGCGCGGCGAGACGGCGGCTGAGCAGCGATGAGCGACTGACGATCAGCGTTCTTACCGCCTACCCGCGCCATGGGGTGATGCGCGGTAGCCATCGCCTCACGTTCGCCCGGTAGCGCTTGTACTCGTCGCCGAACTGCTCGCTCAGCGCAGGCTCTTCGTAGGCTACAACGAACAAGAAGAATCCGGCCCACACGAGCGCGCCGTACTCCAGCACCGTGACGCTCCCGAACAGGAGGCCCTGGCCGGCGATCAACGCCGTGACTGCGACGTACATCGGATTGCGGACATAGCGATAGAGCCCGGTGACGACGAGGCGCTTGGGAGGCATCACGGGCGCCGGTGTGCCGAGGCCCTGCAACGCGAAGCGAGCGAACGAATCGAGCAAGATGGGCAACCCGGCGACGATCAGGGCCGCGCCGAGGACGCGCGCGATCGGGAACAGCGGAGGCGCGAAGTGCCAGTGCGTGAGGTACCAAGGGACGTACACGGCGAGCGTGCCCGGCGCAATGACCAGGAAGATGGCGGAACCGATGATCGCGGCGGCGCGGTGCACGATAGGATCAGGTACTCGAAACAACGGGCGCCTCGAAAGTCGCTCGCACGGAGCGGGCAGCTTCATGCACGCTGCTGCTGATTCGCAGCGCACCCCGCCCAACATTATTAGCCCACATCAACCGTCTTTGTCACCCGGCTCGCAGGGGTGACCGCAATGTGCCGAAGCGGGCATTGGTTTGTGCAAAACAGAGGCTAAGCGGACGGGTGCGTTCGTTCGGGCCTCACATCAAAGTCATCATCTTCAAAGATGTGCATGCTCTCAGGACGCCGCATTTGTCGGCGCTTGAACAGCCTGGCGCGCTCACCCTTCTTGGAGTATTTCGACAGCGCCGCAAGACGAGCGAGTTCCTCGGTGGATTCCTTCACTGTCCCGATGTATCCGACATCGGGAGCGTGCACGAATACCCACCACTCACGCGGCGGAATGCTCATGGCTTGGTAGCGGTTGGGGATGGCTTGCGCATAACTGAAATCAAAAAGAAGAAAGTGCTCGCGAGCGTGCACTCCTTCTGGGATCGGCGATCGGCGATCGGCGATCGGCGCTCACGATGGCACTGAATCTTGCCGCGAGGGACACCCGGGCGCCCCCTCCTTGACGGAGGGGGCGGCACCTGCGATCGGCCGGTAGATTTGCAGCGGCGGCGGGATCGCTGGATTGGCCGGGTCGTACGACGGCCTCTGACTCATGGGGAATTGGTTCATGAAAATGCCTGCATCGATGGCTGTACCGAAGAGCGCGGAAGGAGTGGGTGCGAGACGTTCTCTGGCAATCGAGGTCTTCTTCGATTTCGTCTGCCCGTGGTGCCTGATCGGCAAGCGGCATGCGGACGCCGCAGCGCGCAAACTTGCCGAACTGCGGCAGGATGTCCATCTCGAAGTTTTCTGGCGGTCGCATGTCTTGCTTCCGGACACCCCAGAAGGTGGCGTGCCTTATCAGGCCTTCTATCTGGCGCGTCTGGGCAGTTCCGAAGCCGTCACCATGCGCCGCGCGCAGGTGCAGCAGGCCGGCAACGCTGCGGGAGTCCAGTTTGCCTTTGATCGAATCCAGGTCTTGCCGAACACGGCCAGGGCTCACGCATTGATCGAGCGCACCGACAAGACTCAGCAGGCGAAGCTGGTCGATCGCATCTTCACGGCCTACTTCCTCGAGGGGAAGGACATCGGTGATTGCTCCGTGCTTGAGCGTCTGGCGCTGGAATGCGGACTACAGCCAGACGTCAGCGGCAGCCTCGGGGGCGATGAATCGTGCGCCGGCGGGAGGAGCCCTGTGGCCACCTGCTATCCGGTCCAGGGAGTGCCATTCTTTGTGCTCGACGGGTCGTTGGCATTCTCGGGCGCAATGCCCTCCGAGACGATGCTGGACGCCATCTTGCAGGCGCTTGACGCGTAGACGGCCATGTCTGCGCGGTGGCCCCGAGGCACTCGACTATCCAATGGTCCCATGCGCCCGCCCAGACATTCGGACGGGCTGCGGTCAGCAGGCAAAGCGCGTACTTGGCGGCGCCGCGCCCGCCTGCGCAGCGCCCGATCTGCGTCATTGAGGGCTGACGGAGTAGCGCACCACCACACCGGCCGGATCGAAGTAGACGTAGAACAGATACGGCAGGTAGTTCTGCTGTATGTGCCAGCTCCAGATCGTGCCGTCGAAGGAATCAACTCGCGTCACTTGAAAGGGCTTTCCATAGGTCCGCAAGATGTCTGCCTCGCGCCATTTGCCAATTTGGATCGGGTTGTTGACCAACGGCGCGGCGAGTTCGGAGCGCACGGCCACTACTTGTCCAGCCGCATTCAGATCGACGTTGTTGACCTCGTATCCATATGGCTCGGTTGAATACTGCAAGCGCTCGCCGCCATCGGGCAGTGGGTAGGTGGCAGTCGGCTTGCCCAACTGCTGCAGGGCCTGGGCGCGCGAAGAGCCGACGGCCAGTCGGGACGGATCGCTGGCGCAAGCGGCCAGCAACAGGGCCAGGACCGGTGGCAACAAGTGCAGGTGGAAGGCTTTCACGGGCGTCTCCATGTCGAAGCTCGGACAGCTGTCATCGTAGCGCGCCCCGGCGCAACCCAAGTCGGCCAAGACCAGAGGGGCAGGGCTCTGCCAGAATTTCGGCTCCTACCCACGTTCCACCAGACGCCATCAATGCGCCGTGTGCTCTTTATCTGCAGCCGGAACAGGCTCCGCAGCCCCACCGCCGAGAGCATGTTCGCGGCGCCTGACATCGAGACGGACTCCGCCGGCCTCGCGCCCGACGCAGACTGCGTATTGAGCGCCGAACAGGTTGAATGGGCGGACCTGATTTTCGTGATGGAGAAGCAGCACCGGTTGAAGCTCAGGCAGCGCTTCGCGGCGTCCTTGCAGGGAAAGAAAGTTGTGTGCCTGGATGTTCCCGACCGTTTCCAGTTCATGCAGCCTGAACTCGTCACACTGCTGCGGCGGAAGGTCGGTCAACACTTGCGTTAGCGTGCTCAGGAGGAACAGTCCATGTTGCCGGTCCACATTGTTCAGCGCCAGTTCGAGGCTTACAACGCACACGACCTCAGTGCGTTCCTGGCGACCTACGCCGAGAATGCGGCGCTGTATCGAGCGCCATCCACCGAGCCGGTCGCGTCCGGCAAGGCTGCCATCTCCGAGCTCTATGCGACCAAAGTCTTTGCCGTAATGAACCATCGAGCCGAGCTTCTCGGTCGAATGGTGTGCGGGACCAAGGTCGTCGACCACGAGCGTGTGTTCGGCTTGCGAGAACAGCCATTCGAGGTTGTGGCGGTCTACCACGTCGCAGACGGGCTCATCGAACGCGTTTGGCTATTTCCTGAGGAATGAATGCAAAGCAACTGCACCGTCCACGGCTGTGGCTGTGGCACAGGTCAGCCGGCTCCGGACTTTCGAGGCTGAGGCAGAATTTGCCATGTAGAAGTCATTCGCTCGACGGCAGTTTGCGCTTCTCCACAAAAAGTCTTGCCGAGGCCTATGGGGACGCAGACCTCAGGGGGAGGTTCCTGCATAAGGGCGACCTGATTCGCGTCTGGTACTCGACGACGGAGCAGTGGCAGCAACCTCCGATGCCGTGCGGCATCGCTGGCGCTGTGTTCGCCGCCCAGGTGTTCTTCGACAAGACCACATGGAAGTTGCCCGACGTCGAGAAACTCAAGCGACTGCCGTCGGCGTACCCCTCAACAACGGAGAAACTTCATGGCCGCACGCAAGGCATCCGCTGCGAAGATCAAGATTAGCACGATGAAGACCCGAATCGGGCCGCTTCAGTTCACGCACGAGTTCACGAACGGCTATCCGACCGAGGCGACTGTCGAGAAGCTGTACGACGAGCGTGATTTCCAGCGCGCCTGCCAACTCTATTTGTGGTCGCTGCCAGCGGTTTCCATGGCCGAATGGCAGCGCGGCCTGGCCTCGTTCGGCGCAGGCTTTGGCACCGTCGGGGCGGCCGTCACTTTCGACGACAAGCTCGGCATCATGACGCCGAACGGGACCACACCGTACTACCTCAGCTTTCTCGATCTGGCCAAGGGCCCCGTGGTGGTCGACCTGCCGCCCGGCGTGCGAGGCGGCATCATCGACGGCTGGCAATTCAACGTCACCGATACCGCCAGGCCGGCCAAATACCTGTTGATCGGTCCCGGACAGGATGCGCCGGCCGATACCAAAGGCTACGAGGTCCGTCTCACCGCGACGAACCTATGCATGGTCGGCTTGCGCATCACTTCGACCGACCCAAAGGAAGGCGCGGCCCAGCTCGCGCGCTTCAGCGTCTACCCGTATGCCAGGCGCAGCGCCCTGCCCAAGACGCGCTTTGTCTCACCCAAGGGCAAGGCATGGAGCGGCGTACCGCGCCGCGACATGGGCTATTGGGAGCGCCTCGACGAGGTCGTGCAGCGCGAGCCGATCAACCCCCGCGACGTCTTCTTCCACGACATGCTGAAGCCGCTCGGCATCGAGAAAGGCAAGCGCTTCAAGCCCGATGTGCGGCAGACAAAGATCCTGGCGGAGGCAGTGGTCGTGGGCGAAGCGATGGCGCGCGCCAACACCTTCGAGCGCCGCTTCGCTGGCATGATGTACCGGCCGCGCACGCAGTGGCACTATGCGTTGCAACTCGACGCCGACAATCCCGCCGCGTTCTGGAACCTGCTCGACCAGCGCGCATCGTGGTTCTACGAAGCGGTCTCGGCCAGTCCTGACATGGCGCCCAAGCGGCCCGGCCCTTCTTCGGCTTATCTGGGAGCGTATAAGGACAAAGCAGGCCAGTGGCTCGACGGCGGGCGCAGCTATCGCCTGCGCGTGCCGCCGAATGCGCCGATGAAGCTGTTCTGGTCGGTGACGCTGTACGACGTCTCCACGCGCTCCCTGCTGGTCAACAAGCAGAAGATCGCCGACCGCTCGTCGCGGATGCCACTGCAAGCCAACAAGGATGGCTCGATCGACGTCTACTGCTCGCCCAAGGCGCCGCCGGGACTCGAAAGCAACTGGATTCCCACCGTGCCGGGCAAATCATGGTTCGCCTACTTTCGGCTTTACGAGCCAACGGAAGCATACTTCGATCGCACTTGGCCGCTTGGCGACTTTGTCGAAGCAAGTTGATTCCCGGGAAGGTCAGACTTCTCCACCGAGAGCGTCCCCGTCCAGCCAGCGCTATCAAACGCACGATCAATCAAGTCTGGAAGGTCTGCTCTTCACACGCGCGGGCACTCGCTAGCCAGTGATGATGGGTTTGAGCGCGTCTATTTCCGAGGCGATGAAGTCAAAGAAGGCGCTGACGCGGGCCGTCTTCCGGATCTCGGGCATCGCGAGCAGCCGCCAGTCCCGCGACAGCGCCGGGATGGGACCGAGCACCCGCACCAGTTCTGTCTCGGAATCCCCAAGCGCGGTCGGCAGCGGTGCGATGCCCACGCCGGCCTTTACTGACAGCAGGAGGCCGAGCACACTGCCGCTCCGGGCGACGATATTCGCGTTCGGTGCAACCTGGCGCAGCCACTGGCTCGCACGGTGCCCCGCCATGCTTTCTTCAAACCCGGCCAGCGGGTGTCCCGGGATTTCCTCGATGGAGGAAGGCTTGCCATGGCGCGCCACATACTCCAGGCTCGCATAGACGGCCCACAGCGAGTCGCCCACCTTGCGACCGACCAGCACGGCGTCGTCAGTGTCGCCCGAACGCAGCGCGACGTCGGCCTCGCCGCTGCGCAGGTCGACGTACTTGTCGCTCATCACGAATTCCACATGCAGCTCGGGGTGCTGCGCATGGAAGCGATCCAGCAACCCGGATCGCGTCAACCGATTGACCAACGGCTCCGGGCAGGTGAGCCGGATCACACCCGCCGCATTGCGCTTCGAAACGACCAGCACCTGCTCGAACGCGCCCACGGCCCGCTCGACCTCGCGCGCGGCATCCAGCACCTCGGTGCCGAAGTCGGTGAGTCTGTAGCCGGTGGTATGGCGCTGAACCAGGGCACGGCCGATGTGCCGCTCCAGTGCGGTCAGCCGTCGCTGCACCGTCGACTGGTCGACCTCCAGGGCCCGGCCTGCGGCCAGCGTGCTGCCGTGCTGCGCCACAGCCACGAAGTATTTCAGGTCGTTCCAATCGAGCATGACCCGTTATGCACTATTGCGGCCCCGTTCCGCAAGTCTGCGCCTTGTGGCCCGCGGAGTGCCGGCCTAGGCTGGGTTGCCACATCACTTCGAGGCCGCCATGACGACAAGCCCACTCACGAATCGCCACATGCCGCGGCGCCGCGTGCTGATTGCCGGTGCCGCCGCAGCGGCTGCGGCTGTCTGCAGTTCCGCCGCCCTCGGGCAAACGACGTCTTCACCGAAGCACGAACGCCTTCGCATCCTGTGTACCGGCCCTGCAGGCAGCGTGCCGGACATCGTCGCGCGAAGCTTTGGCGAGGCGCTTGCCGGTGTCTTCGCGCAGCAGGTCGTCGTCGACAACCGGCCGGGTGCGGCAGGCCAGATCGCGGTCCAGGCGCTGAAGTCGGCGCCGGCCGATGCCGCGACCTGGCTGCTCGGACAAGGCGCGATCGCCAGCCTCTACCCCACCCTGTACGGGAAGCTTGGCTACGACCCCGCGCGGGACCTCGTGCCCGTGTCGCTCGCGGCAGAGATGAATCTTGGCGTGGCCGTGGGCAATGCCGTGCCGGCGGGGGTCGCCGACCTGCGGATGCTGGTCGAATGGATGCGGCGCCATCCCGGCGAGGCCAACGCGGCATCGCCAGGCACTGGTACCCTGCCGCACATTCTCGAGGTCATGCTGTTCGACCAGGCCGGGCTGGACTGGCGTCATGTTCCCTACCCGGGCGGCCCGCCCGCCATGGCGGCGCTGCTCGGCGGCCAGGTCGCCGTGCTGGTGCTCCCGGAAGGCCTCCTGCTGCCGCAACTCGCCAGCGGCCGCCTGAGGATGCTCGGCACGTCGGGACTCGAGCGCAGCCCCTTCTCGCCGGCAGTGCCAACGCTTGCGGAACAGGGCTACGCGCGAACGGTGATGCGCGAGTGGTTCGCCTTCTTCGCACCGGGTGGCACCCCGGGCAGCGCTGCGGAACGCGCGTCGGAGGCAGTGGGCAGCGTCGTCGCCCGCGCCGGACTGGCACACCGGTTCGACGATGCAGCCATGGTGGCCGCGCACAGTTCGCCCGCAGGACTGGCCGCGAAGGTAGAGGACGACCGCCGTGCCTGGGGGCCGCTGCTGGTCAAGGCTGGCATCCGGGGAGACGCATGACGGACGCGGTGGTGAGCGCGTGGAACCAGGCCGCCGAAGGCTGGTCCCGAAGCACGCCGATCGTTCATGCATGGTTGCGTCGGGCAACCGCAGCGATGCTGACCGAGGCGCGCCTCCGCCCAGGTGCACGTGTGCTCGATCTCGCGGCGGGAGCGGGCGATCAGACGAAGGACATCGCGCTCGCCGTCGGGCCGACGGGTCACGTGCTGGCGACCGACATCTCGCCGAAGATCCTCGACTTCGCTCGCCGGAACATCGAAGCGGCCGGCCTGACGAACGTGCGCTTCGCCGTCGCGGACGCGGAGCAGCCGGTTCATGCGGAGGCGTCTTTCGATGCGGTGATTTGCAGGCTCGGGCTCATGTTCTGCATGAACCCGGCCGCTGCGCTGGCAGCAGCGTTCAAGGTCCTGCGGCCGGGCGGTCGCTTCGTGGCACTGGTGTTCGGTGACCCCGCGAACAACCCTTGCATCACGACCATGATGAAGGTGGCCCGCAAGCACCGGGGGTTGAGCGGTGGCGTCTCGCCCTATGCCGATGGCGGATTGTTCAGCCTCGCGGCACCGGGCAGACTTGCAAGCCTGCTGACGGCAGCGGGCTATGTCGAGGTTGCAGTGGAATCGCTTGCAGCGCCATTCGAACTGCCTGATGCCGCTGCCTACGTCGCCTTCGTTCGAAGTTCGGGTTCACCGATCATGGAAGTCCTCGCGCCCCTGGATGCAAACGCCCGGGAGTCGGCCTGGCGAGAAATGGAGGAGGCGCTTCAGCAATTCCGCTGCGAGCAGGGCTGGCGCGGGCCGAACGAACTCCTGCTGGGCTCGGCTGCGCGAGCGGGCTGACGCCAGCGCGTGGAACCGAAGCTTCACAGTCGGCCGCCGAGTCCTGGAAGCCGAGCGAGCGGCCCATCAGCTCGCTACTTCGCGCGGCACTCCCCTTGCTACAGAAGCAGGCAAACTGCGCGTCCACCCCAACTGGATCAGTTCCCCTTTCCTGGAACGATATGCGCCGCCAGGTAGCCCGCGTCCTCGTCCGCGCCGAACAGGAAGGCCGACTTCCATTTGTGTAGCCAGGGCAGGCCCAGGAAATACAGACCGGCTTCGGCGGTCACTCCGCGCTCGTGCACAGGTGTCCTCTTCGATCCGGGTGACTGGCCGAAGACGGGGAGGTCGATCCAGCCGAAATCCGCCTGCGCGCCATTGGCCCAAATCACCGATTTGATGTCCTCGCGAACGAGATCGACGGTCCGGATGGGCTTCTGAAGCCCCGGCGGATCCCGCGGATCCGGCGTCGGCTCGGGGGACGGATCCGCCGGAGGCAGATCCAGTTTCTGCGCGCGAGCCGCGTCGTCGCATCGACGAGTGAATGCATCCAGCGATTCGTCGCCGTGCGCCATGCTGGCGGCCAGATCGTCGGCAATGGCGATCCTGCCGTTCTCGGCGGCCTTGACGCGGCCGATCAGCACGATCCCTTCGGCCGCCAGTCGGCGCAGGTCGATGTCATACCCGCCATTCACACCGGTCATCAATCGAGACAGGCGCGCGCCCGTCCACTCACTGAGCGTCGAATCGGCGGAGCCCGTTGCGATCAGCCACCATATGCAATCCTTCCCGCGATAGTGACGCCGGATCCGCTCGTGCGAGCTGACGGACAGGAACACACGCCGTCCGGCGCGGCACAACTCCTCGGCAATCTGAACGCCGGAGTTCCCGCTGCCGACCACGAGCACGGCGCCGGCAGGCAGTTGCATGGGATTGCGGTACTGGGTCGAATGCAACTCGAACACGCCCCCGCCAAGTGGAAGTGTCGCCCGCGGAACTTGATAGGGGCCCGTGGCCACGACGACGTTGCGTGCCACGTAGAGCGTGCCTTCCGTCTGCACCTGCAACTCGCGCGACCCCGGCCGGCGGGTGAGCGAGAGCGCCGCGCACCGGGTGCGCACGGGAACACGGATGTTCGCCGCATAGCGTTCGATGTAGCCCGTCACCTCGCACAGAGGCGAAAAGGCATCAGGGTCGGCTTGTGGGTCGGCTGTCATCCGGGGCCAACCCGGAAGGTTCATGTTCCAGTTGGGAGACTGGAAGTGCAGCGAATCCCAGCGCTCGCTGCGCCAACGCTCCGCAAGTTCTCCGCGCTCGAGCACGAGGTGCTCACCGCCCAGGCGCCCCAGGTGGTAGCTCATGGCCAAACCCGCCTGACCGCCGCCGATCACGATGGTTTCCACCCGCTCAGTAGACATGCCGGACCCCGCTGTGCATCGCGATTTCCTCCTGCGCAAGCCGGAGCATTCATCCGGCGCACGTCCAATGCCATTCATTGGCGTGGGTTTCCAAGTCTCCCTCGACGCTCTCGCGAAATATGCGATGGTCGGTCATCGCAGTCAACTGCCGTTCCGCTCGTGGGCCCCCTCGTGCCTCCCGATGCACGCTGGATTGGCCGAGCAACTCGATCAACGGCCGCTTCGGTGCCGGCCGCCGCTGTACGATGCTTTGTCGAGCACCCTCGAGAAGGGGCCGAGTGCCATGAACGATCCCGAACTCAAACAACGACTTGCAGCGATTCTCGCGGCAGACGTCGCGGGCTACTCGCGACTGATGTCGGTGGATGAGCGTGCGACAGTCGCTGCGCTGGATACCGCGCGCAAGGTGTTTCGCGCGCACATCGCGTCGACTCACGGCCGGGTGATCGACATGGCGGGCGACTCGGTGCTGGCGGTGTTCGACTCGGCCACGGGAGCGGTCTCCGCGGCGCTCGCCGTTCAAGCGGAACTCGGGAAGCTTGGTGCCGGCTTGCCCGAAGCCAGTCGCATGCGCTTTCGCATCGGGGTGCATCTGGGCGATGTGATTGAGAAGGCCGACGGCACGGTGTATGGCGACGGCGTCAACATCGCGGCACGGCTGGAGGGCCTGGCCGAACCGGGTGGCGTGACCGTGTCCGAATCGATTCGAATTGCGGTCAAGGGCAAGGTCAATGCCGAATTCAAGGACCAGGGCGACCAGCAGGTCAAGAACATCGCGGATCCCGTGCGCGCGTTTGCGGTCAAGGCGGCGGTCGATACGCTGTTGTCAACGACCGGGGTGGATGTCTCCCAGCCGGTGGCCGGCTTCGGCAGCCGGCCAGCCATCGCGGTACTGCCGTTCGCCAACCTGACGGGCGACCCCGACCAGGCGTACTTTGCCGACGGCCTGGCCGAGGACATCCTGACCCGGCTGGCGATGCAGCGGTGGCTGCCGGTGATCGCACGCAACTCGAGCTTCGCCTACAGGGGGCGCAACGTCGACGCGAAGGCGGTCGGCCGCATGCTCGGCGCGCGCTACGTGCTCGAGGGCAGTGTTCGCAAGGCCGGCAACCGGGTGCGCGTGACGGGCCAGCTCATCGACGCAACAACCGGGCACCAGGTCTGGGCCGAGCGCTACGACCGGGTGCTGGAAGACTTGTTCGCCATCCAGGACGAACTGACCGAAGGCATCGTCGGCGCGCTCGAAATCACGGCCATTCGAGTGGAGGGCGAGCGCGCCCGCCGCAAGGCGCCGGGTAACCTGGACGCCTGGGACGCCGGCGTCCGCGGCTGGTGGCACTTCCAGCGATTCACCCGCGAGGACTTCGCCGCTGCCGTGCCGCTGTTTCTCCGGTCCCTGGAGCTCGACGCGACCCAGGCGGTGCCGCACGCCGGCATCGCCATGGTGCGCCTCTGCGAGGCGTTCTTCCTCTGGACGGAGAAGCCGCAAGACGCCCTTGCCGACGCCATGACGAGCGCCCGGGCCGCTCTCGCGGCGAATCCGCTCGAATCCATGGCGTACGCGGCCCTGGGCTTCGTGCTCGCTGTCACCGGAAAGCCGGACGAAGCGCTTGCCATGTGCAGCAAGGCCATCGAACTCAATCCGAGCCTTGCCTTCGGATACCACGCTCTCTGCTTCACGCGCCTGTGCCTTGGGGAGCCGCAGGCCGCCATCCAGGCCATCGAGACCGCCATACGCATCAGCCCGAACGATGTGGTCATGCCCGCCTGGCTTTCGTTTCTGTCCACGGGTCACTACTTCGCGCGCAACTACGAGAAGGCAGCAGAGGTCGCGAGCCTTGCCGTGCAGCGCGGCCCGGGGTATGCGGCCGGATGGCGCTCTCTTGCCAATGCGCTCGGTCAACTCGGAAGGTTGGACGAGGCGCGCGAGGCGCTCGAGCAGTTCCTCGCGCGGATGCCGGGCTTCACTTCCGAGCAGGCGGCGCGTTCCGTGCTGACCATTCGCGACGAAGCGGTGTTCCAGCACTGGCTCGAGGGCTTGCGCAAAGCCGGCTGGAAAGGTTGATGGATCTCGGGCGCGGCGATCATTGCCCGCTGCCTTGCCCGCGTCGAATCGACGATCTACTTGTGCACATGGACAACGCCGGTCATGAACGGATGCACGGTGCAGTAGTAGGCGTAGTCGCCCTCCTTTGAAAAAGTGACGTCGTACCGATCGTCCGTATCCATCGCTTTCGAGGCCATGACCTTTTCCTGGCCCTGCACGCTGGCAACCGTGTGTGGCACTTCGTCATGATTGATCCAGCGCACCGTGGATCCAGGCGCGACCGTGATCTCCTTGGGTCCGAAGGTGAACTTGCTGACGTCGACGGTCGTCGGTGCGCCGGCGGCAAAGCCCACCGACGGGCCCAGCGCGACGCAAGTGGCCCACACAAACAGCGCGCTTCGATGATTTGCGAGAAATGAACGGAACATGGCGTCGTCCTTGAAATGAGTTTGAAGTGAGGTGGCGATGGATTCAGCCTTCGAGCGGCCGGTCGACCATGGCAAGCTCGGTTTTGCCGCGCACCACGCTGACTTGCCGCGTGCCGAGCAACTTGCCGAGTTCACCAGCGGGCACTTTCACGGGGCCGGGCTCGCCGACCCCCGCCTGACCCGGCGTGGGCAACGGGTAGGCGAGCGACATCGCTGTGTGAAGCGCAACGCTGCCCTCGACCTTCTGCAGCACCTGGTGGATGTGTCCGTTGAGCACGGTGACCGAGCCGTACGGGCGCAGCAGCGCCATCGCCTGGGCAGAATCGGCCGTGCCCCAGCCCCAGGGCTCCCACACTGTCCAGAGCGGGATGTGCGCCATGACGACGATGGGCGTGGAGCGCGAGACGCCTGCGAGATCGCTCTTGAGCCACGCGAGTTGCTCGTCGCCCAGTGCGGCCAGCGTGCCCGCCTTGAAATTCAGCACGTTGTTCAGTCCGACGAAATGCACGCCGCCCTGATCGAAGCTGTACCAGGCGCGCCCCTTGCCGTCGTGGTCGAAGAACTTCAGGTAGCCGGTGACGCCATCGTCGATCGTGTCGTGCTCGCCCGGAACGGTATGAACGCGGTCGACGCGAATCTCCTTGAGGATGTCCTTGGCAGTGCCGAACTCTTCAGGCCTCGACAAGTGACTGACATCTCCCGTGTGCACGACGAATGCCGGAGCCCGAGGCAATGCATTGATGTCGGCGATCGCGTGCCGCAGGCTGCCTACGACATCGGGATTGGCCTCCTTGCGGAACCCGATGTGGGTGTCGCTGATCTGTACGAAGGTGAGCGCATCGTGCGAAGTGCCGGGCGGCATGCCGCCACCGGTCGCGCCGAGCGCGCGCGGTATTCCACCGCTCACCGTCCAGACGACGGCGGCGCCGCCCCATGCGGATAGACAACCGAGGGCCCGACGTCGGCCCGGATCGTGGGTGTTCATGAACTGCTCCTGTCGAAGGGTTGAAGATCGTTGCAGGAGGCATTACGAAGGTCGATGGGGATTTATTCCCGCCGATGTGCAGGTTCCGCCAATGCGCACTCGCGCACTCGGGTAGCGGCGCACGGAATAGTTTTCGCCCAGCGGAGTCAATGCTTTGTGTGTGTGTCGACAACCGGACTTTCATATGCCCTTCACTGCCCGTCAATTGCGCCTGGCTTCGGGACTCGTGCTCATGAGCTACATCTCGCTGCACCTGTTCAATCACATGCTGGGCATCGTGTCCTTGCCGCTCGCGGAAGCAGGGCTGCGCTTGTCGATCCGGCTGTGGCAAAGCGCGCCGGGCACGGTGGCGCTGTACGGGGCGTTCGCGCTGCATTTCTCGCTCGCACTGCGCACGATCTACCTGCGCCGCGACTGGCAGTTGCCGGCCACGGAGTGGCTGCGTCTCTGGTCGGGCTTCAGCCTTCCCTTGCTGCTGATCGGCCATGCCGTGAACACGCGGCTGGCGACCTCCTTCTACGACTTCCAGCCGAGCTACGAAAAGATCATCGCCGGACTGATCAACGGCGGGTCGCAGGGTTGGCAGATCGCCCTGCTCGCGCCCGGCTGGGTGCATGGTTGCCTGGGCCTGTGGATCTCGGTGCGTCATCGCGTTGCGTCGCGCCGCACCCGCGTCGCACTGGCCGCGGTTCTCATCGCGGTGCCGCTGCTCTCGGCGACGGGCTTCGTGCGCATGAGTCGCAGCGTCGAAGCGCGCGAGACCCTTCTCACGACCCACGCGGCAGAGGCACGCCCGCGTGCGGCGGCGCTGGCGTCATGGCGTCACGCGCTGCTGGGCACCTACCTGTTGCTGCTTGCAGGCTCGTTCATTGCGGGCCGATGGCGCGATGCGAAGAGGTCCGATGCGGCGGCGCCATGACGCGGCTACCCGCCGTCAGGCGCTGCCATGTGTTGGCGCACCAGTCCGGCAAAGGCTTGCAGCTCAGCAGCGTTCATGTCCGACACGGCCCACGCCTGCATGCCGGCCTGTCGCCAGTGCACGATGTTGTAGCCCTGTCGCGCGAGCAATTCGGGCGCAGCCGACCCGCCGTCCGGCGCCGGCCACACGAACAGGTTGATGACGTGCGGCCCATCCTGGTAGACGAGCGCAGCGACGGCGCGGCCGTCCAGGTAGTCCAGCCGTCCGCCGGTCAGTGGGAAGCCTGAGGTCGCCAGGTCGATGACCGGCGGAGAGAAGTCGAGCTTGCCTGCAAACCATGGCTTGACGGTGTGGTGGTCGGTCGAGGCAACGTCCATCAGGTGAGCCCCCATCAGCGAGCGCACATGGCTGTCCGTCACGGCTTCGCGCGTCACGTGCTGCGCGGGCACCACGAGCACGCTGAATGCAATGCCCCAGGCGGTCGCGGCACCGGCGCCGTAGACGGCCGCAGCCTCCAGCCAACGACGCCAGCGTGCCGCCGTCGGCAGAGCCGGAGAAGGCTTCGGCGCAGGCGCAGGCAAGGCCGCTGCCCGCACATCGTTCAGGATGCGCGCGGCGAGCCCGGCAGGCGGCGCATATCGCGTGGCTTGGCGCCGGATCAGCGTGCCGAGCGCGTCGTCTTCAGGCGATTGCATCGCGTCTCCTCGCTGCGGTCGGGGTTCCGTGCTCCGCACACAGCGCCTTGCGCAGCAGTGCGCGGGCGCGCGACAGTCTCGACATCACGGTACCGATCGGGATGCCCGCGACCCGCGCGATGTCTTCGTATGGCATTTCCTCCAATTCGCGCAGCACGATCACTTCGCGGAAGGCCGGCGCCAGCGCCTCGATCGCCGCATTCACGCGCTTGCCGCGGGCGTGCTGGTCCCACAGCACGGCAGGATCGACGCTGAGGTCAGCCCACGAACTCGTGGCCGATTCGTCAATGTCGCTGTCGCGCGTCTCGTCGAACTCGACCTGATCGCCCAGTCGGCGGCGCTCTCGCATGCTGTCGTAGCAGGCGTTGCGCACGATGCCCATCAGCCACGGTCGGGCATCTTCCCCACGCAAGTCGTCGAAGAAGCGCAAGGCGCGCAGATAGGCCTCTTGCACGGCGTCTTCGGCCTGCTGCGCATCGCGCAACAGCCAGCGCGCAAGGTTGTAGGCGGCGGGCAGGTGCGTCAAGGTGGCAGCCTCGAACTGGCGGGTACGGTCGGTCACGGTTCATGCATGACGGAAACCGTTGCCGAAATATTCCCGAGTCCGCACGACCCCACGTGAAATGTTGAAGGTTGGGAATTTTCAGAAAACGGGCGCCGTAATGCATCACGAGGCCGAGAGGCTCAACCGCGGCACAGGTGGTGCCATTCAATCCAGGAGATCAACATGCGTACATTCGAACCCACACTCGCCCCCCAGACGGGAAGCTCGCAAAAAACGACGCGCCGCTGGAACTTCGCTCGCGCCACGTCCACCTTGCTCCTTCTCGCCGCACTCGGTGCAGCCGCGCATGCCGACGGTGGCATGACACGTGCGCAGGTCAAGGCCGAACTGGCCGAGGCCATGCGAACCGGCAACATGCTCGCCGCCGGCGAAAGCGGCTTGACCCTCCGGGAACTGAACCCGCAGCGCTACCCTGCGCCGGTGGTCGCGCTCGGCAAGTCACGCGCGGAGGTCCGGACGGAACTCGCCAACGCCATCCGGACCGGCGACATCATGGCCAGTGACGAGAGCGGCCTGAGGGTCAACGAGGAGTTTCCGCAGCGCTTCCCGGCGCAGGTCGTAGCGGCAGGCAAGTCACGCGCCGAAGTCAAGTCCGAGTTGGCCGAAGCAATCCGTACAGGCGACATCCTCGCGAACGATGAAAGCGGCCTGAGGCTCAACGAAGAGCTCCCGCGGCACTACGCCAAGGCACGGGCGGCACAAGCCGGATCGCCCCGGCTGATGACCGCCGAGGCGCCTTCGGCTGCAGGCCGCGCTGCGCAGTGATGTGGCAAAGCGCGGGCGCGCAAACCGTCAAAGATCGGGGAATCGCTGCCAGGGATGGGCTTGTTCGATCGAGTGGGCCAGCGCGAGCAACGCGTCATCCGCGCCCTCGCGCGCGACCAGTTGCATGCCGACCGGCATTCCGCCTGCGAAGCCGCAGGGCAGCGCAATGGCAGGCAAGCCCGCGGCGTTGGCGAACCCCGCAAACACCGCATGGCCTCTCGGTCCGACATCGTGTCCGTCGATGCGCGGCGGGTGCGACTCGTTCGCCGGCCATGGCAGCGCGGCGGCCGCCGGCGTCAACAGGAAGTCATACCGTTCGAACACGCCCGACAGCCCGGCGCGCAGCCGCTCGGCTTCGAACAGCAGGTCGAACAGATCCGCCGCCGACGCCCTGCGACCGGCTTCGGCATTCGCCTGCATGGCCGGGCCGAACAACGAGGCATCGAAGGGCCGGCCCGACAGTTCCCGAGGATGCGCAACGAGCCAGGCCAGGCCCACCTGCGCCAACAGCGACCAGCGCTTGTTGACCGGCTCGGCCATGTCGAAGTCCTGGGCCGTCGTGACTTCGTGACCCATCGCGGCCAGCTTGCGCGCGGCCGCTTCGGTCAACGCCGCGATCTGCGGATCGACCGGATGATGGGCGAAGCGCGGGATGAAGAGAATGCGCGCGCGGGGCGCACTCCCCTCCTCCACCGGGCCGCGACCGATCACCCGCATGACCGCAGCTGCATCGGCCACGCTGCGCGCAATCGGCCCAGTCACTTCAAAGTCGAGAAAGATCGGCGGGAGCCCGTCACCACGCGGCACGCGTCCACGCGACGGCTTGAAGCCGACCAGGTTGGTGTGAGAGGCCGGCCTGCGGATCGAGCCGCCGCCATCGGTGCCGAGCGCGATCGGGCATCCGCCCGCGGCCACCAGGGCCACCGCTCCGCCCGACGAGCCGCCCGGCGTCAGTGCCGGGTTCCACGGATTGCCCGTGGGGCCGAACACGGGGTTGTCGGTGTAGCCCTGCATCGTGAACTCGGGCACGTTGGTCTTGCCGAAGATCACCGCGCCAGCCGCGCGCAAACGAGCGACCGGCAACTCGTCGCGTTCCGCCATGAAGCCGGCCAGCGCGCGGCTGCCCCAATGGGTCGGCAGGCCGCGCACCTGCAGGTTGTCCTTGATGGTGACGGGCACCCCGTCCAGTGCGCTGAGCGCATCGCCGGTGCGCCATCGCGCACTGCTCTGCGCGGCCGCGTGCGTCGCGCCTTCGAGGTCGCGTGCGACGAGCGCGTTCAGCCGCAGGTTGACCTGTTCGCTGCGCGACAGGCACGCCTGCAGCGCATCGGTGGGCGTGAACGACGCGTCACGGAAGCCGGCCACGAGCTGTGTCGCCGTGAGTTGCCAGAGCGGTTTGTTCATCGGTGGCTCACACGATTGCCGGCGACCAGGTCACCCGTTGCGGGGCAGCCATCGGCAGCGATCGGAGCGTTTGCACCGATGCCGACATCGTTTCGAAGCGCCGCTGAACGACGCTCACTGAGGCAGGTCGCCGGTGGGGCGACCCAGCCACTTGACCGAAAGCTTGTCCAGGTCGCCGTTCTTGCGGGCCTCCGCGAGGATCTCGTTGACGCGCGTGCGCAGCTTGTCCTCGCCCTTGGCGACGCCGACGAAGTTCGGCGAATCCTTGAGCACGAACTTGTATTCGGCGCCCAGCTGCGGGTTCTTGCTCATCATGGCCGAGGCCACCTGGGCGCTGGTGGCGACCAGTTGGGTCTGGCCGGCGACGAAGGCGGAGATCGTGGTGTTGTTGTCCTCGAAGCGGCGAAGCTCGGTCGCGGGCGGCGCCACCTTGGTCAGCTCCGCGTCGTCGACGGAGCCGCGCGTGACCGCGATCGACTTGCCCGCGAGATCGGCCGGCGTCTTGAGCGTGATCGACTTTGGTCCGAACACGCCGATGAAGAACGGCGAGTAGGCGATCGTGAAATCGATGACCTTCTCGCGCTCGGGATTCTTGCCCAGCGTCGAAATGACAAGGTCGGCCTTTTTGGTCTGCAGGTAGGCGATGCGGTTGGCGGTCGTCACCGGCAGCAGCTCGGCCTTCACGCCGAGCTTGGCGGCGATATAGCGGGCCATGTCGATGTCGAGCCCTTGCGGCGCAAGATCGGTGCCCACCGAGCCATAGGGCGGGAAGTCGGTCGGGATGGCGACACGGATCGACTTGGCCTTGAGGACGTCATCGAGTGCCGTCTGCGCCGCGGAAAGGCCGGGCGCAGCTGCCACGACAAATGCGACCGACAGGGCGATCGACCAGTGAGACGTGAAGCGGGAAGGTAGAGTCATCGGGTTGTTCGGGTGAGGTGTGCTGTCGTGGACGGATGGGTGGCTGATCGCCGGCATGCATGTATGCAAGTTGGATGCCATCCGGTTGACAGGACGAAGCGCATCGCGCAACTGCTCGACGGTCGCTGCGGTGATCGTGCAGCCGGAGCTTCCGTAAAGAGCGAGGACTGCTGCCTTGCGCCCACCTGTCACCCGAGCGCGAATCCCGCGTAGCCTTGGGCAGCCACCTCCGCGCAACGTTGCGCATACGAGGGAAAGCCGCCGGCCAGCGGCATGAACATGCGCGGCTTGCCCGGAATGTTCGCGCCCAGGTACCAGGAGTTGCAGCTCAGGAACACCGTGTGCGAGGCGATGGCGTTGACATGTGCGACCCATTCGCGCTCGGCAGCGTCGGTGGCCTCGATCGTCGCAAGACCCTGTGCATCCATCCAGGCGATGCACTCGGCGATCCAGTCCACATGGTGCTCGATCGAGACGATGACGCTGGTGAAGGCCGAGGTGCTGCCCGCGCCGGCGATATTGAACAGGTTCGGGAAGCCGGCCACCGTCAAGCCCAGGTAATTCACCGGCCCGTCGCGCCACTTGTCCTGGATGCGCAGGCCGTCCCGGCCACGCAGGTCCAGCCGCATCAGCGGGCCGGTCACGGCGTCGAAGCCGGTTGCGAGCACCAGCGTGTCGAAGGCGTGTTCGCGTCCACCGGCCCGCAACCCGCCCGGCGTGATGGCCTCGATCGGCCGATCGCTGACGTCCACCAGGCGCACGTTCGAGCGGTTGAAGGTTTCGTAATAGCCATCGGCCACGCACAGCCGCTTGCAGCCGATCGGCTGCTGCGGCGAAAGCAGCGCCGCTGTCGCCGGGTCGTGGACCGTCTCGCGGATCTTGCCGCGCACGAACTCGGCCGCCAGCGCATTGGCCTGCAGGTCCGTCATCAAGTCGCCGAATGCGCCGAGCAGCCCGAACCCGCCGACGCGCCAGCGAGCCTCGAACGCGGCATCCCGCGCCTCGGGGCTCGCGGCCAGCGCCGAGTCCGGATTGGGCGGCAGCTCGCAGCCGAAGCCGGTGCGCATCTGCCGGTTGCGGGCGCGGAAGCCCGGGTAGTCGGCCTTCACACGCGCCTCATGCGCCGGATCCAATGGGCCGTTGTGTGCCGGTACCACATAGGCGGCGGTACGCTGGAACACGGTCACCGATGCCGCCTGCTCCGCCACGCGGGGGATCACCTGGACCGCCGACGACCCGGTGCCGATGACGCCGACATGACGGCCGCTGAAATCGACCGGCACGTGAGGCCAAGCCGCCGTGTGCAGCACCAAGCCCGCGAAGGTCTCCAGGCCCGGAAAGTCCGGCGTGTACGGGGTCGACAGCGGCCCGCTGGCCAGCACGACGAAACGCGCCTGCCAGGTTTGCGGCTCGCCGTCCGCGCGGATGCTGCCGACTTGCCAGCGCTGCGCGACGTCGTCGAAGCAGGCCGATGTCATGCGCGTGTTCAGGTGGATGTCCCGGCGCAGCTCGAAGCGATCAGCCACGTGGTTGGCGTAGCGCAGCAGTTCGGGCTGCCCGGCATAGCGTTCGGTCCAGGGCCATTCCTGCTGCAGGGCCTCGCTGAACGAGAAGGAGTACTCCAGGCTCTGGATGTCCACGCGAGCGCCCGGATAGCGATTGGCATACCACGTGCCGCCCACGCTGGGGGCGGCTTCGAGGACCAGCGCCGACAGGCCCATCGTGCGCGCCTTGTGCAGCATGTACAGACCGCTGAAGCCGGCCCCGACGATCAACAGGTCAATGGACATCGCCGTCAGGTCGTCTGCCAGATGGCATCGCGCATCGCAGGCCCGGTGCAAACGCGGGCGCTACCCGGCGAGCCCCACGAACACGTTCTGCACGTCGTCGTTCGCATCGATGGCGGCCAGGAAGGTCTCGACCTCCTCCAATGCCTCGGCGCTCAGGCTGGCCGGATCGATCGGGTTCTTGGCCTTGTAGCCGAGCTTCGCCGACAGCACGGAAAAGCCCTGCGTCGGCAGCGCGCGGCTGACCAGATCGAGATCGGTCGGGTCGGTCAGGAAGACCGTGACGCCCTCGTCGCCGCGCTCGAAATCCTGCGCGCCGGCCTCGATGGCGGCCAGTTCGGGATCAGCCCCCGCTTGCTGCGCTTCGGCTTCGATCATGCCGAGGTGGTCGAAATCCCACGCGACCGACCCTGAGGCGCCGAGTTGCCCCTTGCGGAACAGCACCCGCATCTCCGGCGCGGTGCGGTTCACGTTGTCGGTCAGGCACTCGACCATCACCGGCACCCGGTGCGGCGCGAAGCCCTCGTAGACCACGTGGTCGAAGTGCACCGACTCGCCGGTCAGGCCGGCGCCCTTCTTGATGGCCCGCTCCAGCGTGTCCTTGGGCATCGAGACCTTGCGCGCCTGCTCGACCACCAACCGCAGCCGCGCGTTCGATGCCGGATCGGCCCCGCTGCGCGCGGCGATCATGATTTCCTTCGCGAGCTTGCCGAACAAGCGCCCCTTGGCGTTGGCCGCCAGGTCCTTGTGCTTGGCTTTCCATTGCGCGCCCATGTGTGATGTTCCTTGAGTCTCGGCTTTGCCGCGGGTGAGGGATTCTGCCGCACGTCGGAAGACCGCACTACCATCGAAGGCCATGAAGCCCAGCCCCCCGACCGACGCCCCGACGACGGACGGCCGCCCAACCCGACCCGGTTGGCGGCCCGACGTCGACGCTGCGCGTTGCACCGGCTGCGGCTGGTGCGTCGCCGCGTGCGACCTGCATCTGCTCAGCCTCGAAGTGGTCAACTGGAAGAAGTACTCGACCTTTGGCGACGCGGATCGTTGCACGGGCTGCAGCGACTGCGCCGTGAAGTGCCCCTTTCATGCCATCTCGATGCGCAGGGTCGGGTCATGAAGACAGCGCGGCAAACCGCCGCGCGAGGTGGTCGACCATTGCGCGAACACGGGTCGGCACGTGGCGCCCGCTCGGCATGACCGCACTGATCGGCACCGCCTCGCCCTCATAGTTCCCCAGCAAGCGAACCAACCGTCCTTCCCGAAGGTCGGCCGCAACATCGACGCTGGCTTTGTAGGCGACGCCTTCGCCTCGCACGGCCCACTGGCGCACCACAAGGGAATCTGCACACAGGGCCGGCTTGACGACGATGGTCTCGCCCGCGCCTTCCGGTGAAACGAAGCTCCATTGAACCTTGGGCTGATCGCGCGACAGCCATGCAAGGCAGCGATGGTTTGAAAGATCAGCCGGGCATCGCAGCGGCGCTGACCGCTCCAGGTACTCGGGCGAGGCGACGAGAACGCGGTGCGACCGAACCAGCAGGCGGCCGACCATCGACGAGTCACTCAACTCACCGTACCTGATCGCGATGTCCACCGCTTCACGCGGCAGATCGTGCATCCGGTCGCCGACCCGCAGGGTCACCTCCAGCCGCGGATGCATCTTCGTGTAGTCGCCGATCCACACTGCAAGAAACTGGGCGCTGGTGTCCGTGGGCGCTGCAATATGAATGCGGCCTTCGACCGCGCGAACATCCTGGCGAAGAAGGCTTTGGCCCTGCGTCCAGGCCGAATTCATCGTCTCGCAGGTCTGCAGGAAACGCGCTCCCTCCGGGGTCAGGTGCAGGGCGCGGGTCGTGCGTTCGACGAGGCGCACGCCGAGTTCCTCTTCGATCCGCTTGAGCCTTGCACTGACCGAGGAAGGCGACTGATCCAGTTGCCGGGCGGCCTCACTCAAGGACTGTGCGTGTGCGACACGAAGGAACAGCCTGAGATCATCGAGGTGCATGATCCATCAATTATGGGCACGCTCCGCAGCAACCGCCCCACTCCATGAGGGCTCAGGAGCCCGGCGTCCCCGGCGCCTCCGGACGGAACCGATAGATCCGGTAGGGAGGTCCATTGTTCGACTTGCCGGTCGGCGTCGCGTTGCTCTGGAACGCGCCGGTCTGTATCAACTGGGCTGCCCCCGAGTACATGAAGCCGTCCGAGATATACGTGACGCCATCCGGCCAGATCATGTTCGGGTCTGAAACGTAGCGGCGATATTCCCGTGTGTCCGGCGGGATGATGCCGATCGCGTGGTTGCCGATCTCGGTCAGATAGAGATTGTTCCTTGCGTCGATGGTCAGTCCGCCGTTGTAGGGCTTGTTCGCATAGAACTCGATCCTGGCGGACAACTGCGCATCGCTGAGGCTCGTGTCGAGCAGATCGGTCATGCGCACCCTGTACATCTCATAGCCGCTGAGCGGTGCGAAGTACAGCCACTCCTGGCCGTGGTCCAGGGCAATGCCGTCGACGCCCACCCGCAGGCCCCAGGATGCTGCGGATTGGCCCGCCTGCGCCCTCCATCGGATCGGATCCGCGTTCGGTGTCATGTGCGGATCGCCTTGCAGCAGCCGGCGGCTCTTTCCAGTCGCGATGTCGCTGACGACCAGGGCGGCCTTGCTGCCCACGCCGTTCGAAGCCTCGCCGATGGCCTCGTCCGCATCGACCAGCACGCCGTGTCTCGGATCGATCACGAAGTCATTGTGCTGGGATTGCGGAATGGTCACTGCGTCGAGATCGATCACCTTGTGCAGCGTGTTCGACTTCGTATCCCAGCCCACGTACTTGGCGTGCAGCGCGGGCGGCCTCGGGTGCGCCGGATCCGCCCGGTCGGTCGATTTCGCGGAATCGAGGATCCACAGGATTCCGTTCGCATCCGCATGGAATCCGAGGACCCAGTCGATACAGAAATCGTATCGGCCATTGACCGGTGGCAGGAAGCTACCGTCGGGATTCCGGCAACTCTGCAGCAGCCCGGAGCCTGCAGGCGGATAGGGCATGCTCGACTTGCGATCGGCATTCAGCGTCGCGACCTGCACCGAAGTCGGCGTCAGATAGAAGGGGTGGTATCCGATGATCAGTTGGCCGCTCTTCATCTGCGTGATGGCGGCAATCCCCGACTGGCTCAGTTCCGCATAGACCTCCAGGCTTCCCTGGCCCGACGCACTGTCCTGGTTGTCGGCGCCGTACGTCATGAACGGCGCAGTTATCGCCAGCGTGAACGCGATGGCAGTCACAGATCCGAGAGGCGTTGTCATGGGCATCGTTGTCTCCGTCGTTGTGATGTCGGCTTGCGCCGGGCGCCTGAACCGATCAGGTCCGACGAAATGTTGGCTCCGGACACTGAACATCGCAATGTCGATGTCGAGAAAACAGTTGTTGGAAATCGTTGAAGCTGGCCAGCCGGAGCGGCGCGGCGAACGCGTATCGATGGCGGCTTCAAGAATTTCCGGAAGGTGTTTTCGCCTCGGCGGGCTTGCCCGATCCTCAGGCACCGAACACGATCCCGATGAATTCCCAGTGATCATGAACGGAGACGGATATGACGATCATCCTTCGGCGGCTGCAGGCCGCTTCGACGATGTGCTGCGCGCTGTCCGCGAGCGTCGCCTTGCTCGCCGGCAGCCCAAGTGCGCGGGCGGCAGATTCGATCAAGATCGCGGTGTGCGGGCCGTTCACTGGCGGATCGTCGTCGATGGGTGTCAGCATGCGCGATGGCGTGCGCCTCGCGATCGATGAGATCAACAAGAGCGGCGGCGTGCTCGGGCGCCCGCTCATCGCGGTCGAGCGCGACGATGAAGCGAAGAACGAGCGCGGCGTGCAGATCGCGCAGGAGATGATCAACAAGGAGAAGGTCGTCGCCGCGGTCGGCTACGTCAACACAGGTGTTGCACTGGCGTCGCAGCGCTTCTACCAGGAAGCGAAGATCCCGGTGATGAACAACGTCGCGACCGGTTCGCTGATCACGCACCAGTTCAACACCGAACCCGAGAACTATGTGTTTCGCAACGCGGCGCACGACAGCATCCAGGCGCCCATGATCGTCGAGGAGGCCGTCACGCGCCGAGGCTTCCGAAAGGTCGCCATCCTCGCCGATTCGACCAACTACGGCCAGCTGGGCCGGGAGGACCTGGAAAAGGCGCTGAAGGCCAAGGGCATCACGCCGGTGGCGGCCGAGAAGTTCAACATCAAGGACGTGGACATGATGCCGCAACTGCTCAAGGCCAGGGAGGCCGGCGCAGAGGTGGTCTTGACCTACGGAATCGGGCCCGAGCTGGCGCAGATCGCCAACGGCATGGCCAAGCTCGGCTGGAAGGTGCCGATGATCGGCAGCTGGAGCCTCTCGATGGCGAATTACATCGACAACGCGGGACCCAACGGAGAAGGCGCGCGCATGCCCCAGACTTTCATCCAGGAATCGACGAACCCGAAGCGCGAAGCCTTCATCGCCAGTTACTTGAAGACTTACAAGCCGAAGAACGACCGCATCGATTCGCCGGTGTCGGCCGCGCAGGGGTACGACTCGATCTACTTGCTGGCTGCCGCGATCAACCAGGCCGGCGGCATCGAGGGGCCGAAGATCAAGGCCGCGCTCGAGGACCTCAAGACGCCCGTCGAGGGAGTCGTCATGACCTACGTGAAGCCGTTCTCCAGGAGCGACCATGAAGCCATCACGGCAAGCATCGCCGTTTTCGGCGAGGTCAAGGGCGGGCGCGTTGTCTACGCCTATCCCGAAGACCAGAAGAGGGCGTCGGTCGTGCAGGCGAAGAAGTAGGCGAGAAAGTGAAGGCTTTCGCGAAAGTAGGAAGACAATGCCTTCATGTCGCATGAGGACCCCCCCGCGTTCCGGACCCTCACCGGCCTCTATGAGCCGTCTGCCATCCAGCAGTTGCCTGACGGGCGCTTTCTGGTCGTCGAGGACGAGAAGGACCATCCGTTCAGCGTGGTCACGATCGGTGCGGATGGGCATGTCGAAAGCACCAGCCTGACCCCTGGACTGCTTCAATTCTTCAGCGACTTCTGGAAGCTGGACGACCTCGAAGGGCTTGCGCTCGACCCGGCTGGTTTCGTCTACGCCATCACGTCGCATTCCCGGGACGACGACGGTGACGAGAAGAAATCCCGCGAGCGCCTGGTTCGCTTCCGCGTCGACGGGAATCGGGTCGTGGACCCCAAAGTCGTCGAGAGCTTGAAGGATGCACTGACAGCGCAGCACCCCGTGCTGGCTTCAGCCGCCGAGGTCCGGGATGTCAAGGCCGATGGCGGGCTCAATATCGAAGCGTTGGAGATCAGCCCTGACCCGCAGCGACTGCTGATCGGTTTTCGCAGCCCGTTGCGCGACGGCCGCGCGCTCATCGCGAGCGTCGAGACTCCCTCCGCCATCTTCGAAGCGGACGAGGCACCTCGGATCGCTGCCGATCTCGATGAACTGGACCTGGATGGCCAAGGCATCCGCGGGATGGCCTACGTTCCGTCGATCGGCGAATACCTGCTCATTGGCGGCCCGGTGTCACGCGGAGCAGGTCCGTTCGGCCTCTGGCGCTGGAATGGATCGCGAGGCGCTCCAGCGCGGCGTGTCACGGTTCCCGGTCTCTTGAATCTGGGTCGCGCGGAGGGCGCCAGCCCGGCGCTCATCGACGGGGTGGAACGCATCGTCCTAGTGTGTGACGACGGAGACCGGAAGTCCGGACGCCCCGCCAGCTACATCCTGCTGGACCCCGATCAACTGCGAACCGCGCCCTGACTGCCGGGGCGCGCTCGCCTCAGTTCGGCGTCGGCCGATTGGCCTCGGCGCGCATTTGCACCGGATTGGGCATCGTGGAGATGACCTTGCTGTTGACGCGCGAGCCGCTCGTCACGTTCTGGTCCGGCGCGGCAGCCGTGGCTTCGGCCTGGGCGCGCATCGCCGCGGCATCGGCCGTCGACGTGAAAGGGTCTGCGCCTCGCGAGCCGCGCGTCACGTTCTGATTGGGTGCGTGGGCGGTGTCGACGGCGTCCTTCTGCACCTTGGCAGGATCTGCCACTGACGTGAAGGGCTCGGCGCCGCGCGATCCGCGCGTCACGTTCTGGTCCGGCGCACGGGCTGCGGCGATGGCTTCCGCCTCGACATCCGCACGGCTTCTGCCAGCCGGCGACTGAGCGACAGCGGCGCCTGCGAGCATCCATGCGGCAGCGGTCGTTGCGAGGATCCTGCTGATGGGTACGACTTTCATGCGATTCCTTGTGAATGGGTCAGGGGTCCGCCATCGACTTCGCGAAGGAACGCTGGGGTGGACGGCGGCGATGCAAGGTAGGCTACCCGCGGGGCATTTCCGGGGGATGACAGAGACGGTCCGGGACCGATCGCCCGCTCAGGCGCTCGTTTCATCGGTTGCGAGCCGGTGCGCGCGTTTCCCGTTCCGACATAATTACTTACATTTGCAATGTCGCCCCATTCCCATGTATCGCCTTTCAGCCTTTCTCATTTCGCTGCTCTGTCTGCCCCACGCTGCACTGGCCGATGCCGTGTCGGTGTCTGGAACGGGGGCAACCTTCCCGGCGCAGGTGTACGCAGAGTGGGCACAACAGTATTCGCATGAAACGGGCGTTGCCGTCACCTACGTGCCTAGCGGATCCTCGGCCGGCGTGAAGCAGATCGTCTCGCGCTCGGTGGATTTTGGTGCGACCGATGTCCCGATGAGCGCGCCCGATCTCGAAAAGAACCAACTCTTCCAATTCCCCACGCTGGTGGGCGGCGTGGTGCCAGTCTTGAATTTGCCCGGGGTGACGTCGGGCTCGTTGCGGCTCAGTGCAGACCTCCTCGCGGCAATCTTTGCGGGTGAAATCCCGCGCTGGAACGACAAGGCGATTGCTGCGCTGAATCCAGGGATCTCGCTCCCAGACATCCGAATCTCGCGCGTCGTGCGCTCTGATGGATCGGGCACGACGGAGGTGTTCGTGCGCTACCTCAAACAGGCGGCGCCGTCGGCTGCCGCGTCCATCGAAAGCCAGGGGAATCTTGCCAAGTGGCCAGGTGCGACGATCGCGGTGGACGGATCGGGCAAGGTCGCGCAGACCGTCAAATCGACCGCGGGGGCCATCGGCTACATCTCGTCGGACTTTGTCTTCCGCGAACGCCTGGTCGCGGCGAGCCTCCGCAACAAGCGCGGCGAATGGGTCGCGCCGACGATCGAAGGGTTCGCCGCCGCGAGCCGGGCCGGGGCGCTGTTCAAGACGAGTCTCGAGGCCGCACCATTGCTCGACCTCGATGGTGCCGGTGTCTGGCCCATCGTGACGGCGACCTACGTCGTCGTCCCGCGCGCACCTGCTTCCGTAGAGCGCGCTGGCCGCACACTCAACTTTTTCTATCGCTCTTTCCTGCTGGGCGACAAGGCCGTCGCCGGAACCGGGTTTGCGCCGCTGCCGATACTGACTCAAGCAAGAATCGTCGGCCTGTTGACGAACTTCCGCGCAGCCGACGGTCGGATGGTGCCTGTGCTTGGCAGGACGGATTCCGGTGCGTCCGTGGCGACGCGATAGGACTCCCGTCTGGCGCGGCGCCTGGGCCTACGCCGTTGCGTAGTCCCAGACATCCGCCGGCAGCTTGTCCTTGAGCGACGCATACATGGCGTCGCGGAACAGCTTCACCGCCGGATACGGCCGCATGGAAATCGTGCGCTCCACGATCAGCCCCTGCGCGTTGTCCACGATGACCTCCAGACTCTCGAGCTTGCGGCCCTCGATGGTCCCCTCCCAGCGCAAGAAAGTGGTTCGCTCATCGACCTTGAACTCGGCGGTGTAGCTGCCGCTGCCACGCGTAGAGCTCGACTGGGCAAAGATCGCCGAGACAGGTTCCCGCCCTTCGATCGACCTGGCCAGGATCGGGCTGTTGAACACGACGTTTTCGGCAAGCAGCGTGGCCACTTGTGCGGCTGTAGAACTGCCGGCTTCGCGGAGTTTGCGGAGTGGATGCATGGTGGTTCCTCGGACTGGTAGTGGGTTGGGTCTTGCAGACGACGAACTCACTGTAGGTGGCGCCCCCGGAACGAAAAAGCCGCTTCGCCTCAATTCGGCTTTCACGTTTTTGGAATAGCCGGTCGCACACCATCGTCTTCGCTTCGCGAATCGAGTCGTCATTGTTCCTCTCCGACCAAAAGTCAATTTCAGAGCGCCCTCTGGATAGCTGAACTGGCCCAGCCTAAAGTGACCTTGACGATTCCAAGGCAACCACGAAACCACCAAGGAGACGGCAATGAGACTATGGAAATTCATCGAAGCGCATCACGGAGACTTCGGAGCCGCGCTCTTCATCCTCCCGTGTCTGCTGGCGACTTTTTCGATGGCCGGTATCGCTTTTGGCGCTGCGTTGCTGTTCGGCTAGCCGATCGCCCCGACAGGGCACGAAACCCAGAGGAAATACATGACTGATCACGTCACCGTCGAATCCGCTCAAGGCATCCTGACCATCACTCTGGCGCGGCCCGAGAAGATGAATGCAATCACCAACGCGATGTACGGAGCCATGGCCGATGCCATTGCGGGTGCCGAAGACGACCCTTCCGTCCGAGTCATATTGATTCGAGGCGAAGGCGCCATGTTCACTGCCGGAAACGATCTGGGCGAATTCGCCGCAGCGGCAACCGGCGAGGCGGGCGAGGAAGAGCGCCCCGTCGTCCGTTTCCTTCACGCCCTGGCCGGCGCTGCGCTGCCGTTGGTGGCCGCGGTCAACGGAAGAGCCGTGGGCATCGGGACGACCATGCTGCTCCACTGCGATTTCGTACTGCTCGCGGAGGATGCGCTGTTGTCCACGCCCTTTGTCAACCTAGCCCTTGTGCCGGAGGCTGCGTCGAGCCTGCTCCTTCCGGCGCGCATCGGGCACGTTCGCGCTTTCCAGATGTTTGCGTTGGGGAAGCCGATTTCCGCCGAGCAAGCATTGGCCTGGGGCATTGCGAATCAAGTCGTACCCACAGGGTCACTTCATGACGAGGCCCGACAAGTTGCAACGGCTCTCGCCAGGCAGGCTTCGGGATCACTGAGGGCGACGAAGAATCTGATGCGCCATGCAAGACAAGAGACCGCAGCGCAGATGGACCTCGAGACCGCTCAGTTCACCAAGCGCCTCCAGAGCCCCGAAGCGCGCGAAGCGTTCGCCGCATTTGCGCAGAAGCGGCCACCCGATTTCTCGAAGATCGCAGGGTAGCGTTACGGCTTCGCCTTCACCGTCGTCGACCAGACCGTGGCAAGGCCTGATCGGATAATTCCTTCAATACTCGGCGTCCGGCCGTAGCCGCTGAAGCCCGGCAGGCCGACTCGCAGGGCCTCGCGGCCCGGCTGAACGCGGCTGGCAGCGAGAGGCGACCGCGGCGTCGTCCTTGGCCACGGTGTGCGAGTCTGCGAGCGGTCAGGGTCGCAGACTTCGTAGCGCCTCCAGGACCTGGTTTGCGATCTCGTCCACGTGGCAGCAATCGACTGGTTCAGCGCCCGTCCCCAGGGCCACCAGGACGAAGGTTGCGACGCAAGCGAAGCCGAAGGTCAGCGCGAAAGCCGCAATCGAGAACGCTTCGAAGCTGGGGCGCTCGTCCATGCGCTGTGCGTAGGCTGCGAGCGGTGTGTTCACGATCGATTCCGTCCAGTGCCGAGATCGATTCACCGCCGTCAAGCCCGGACGAAGGCCAGCAAGTCCGCATTGATGACCTCCGCCTGCGTCGTCGGCATGCCATGCGGGAAGCCCTTGTAGGTCTTGAGCGTGCCGTTCTTCAGCAGATTGGCAGACAGCGGCCCCGAGTCCCCATAGGGAACGATCTGGTCATCGTCGCCATGCATCACCAGCACAGGCAGGCCAATCTTCTTCAGGTCGTCGGTAAAGTCGGTCTGCGAGAACGCAACGATGCCGTCATAGTGCGCCTTGGCACTGCCCATCATCCCTTGACGCCACCAGTTCTGGATGATGCCCTCCTGAGCTTTCACGCCCGGCCGATTGAAGCCGTAGAACGGACCCGCCGGGAGATCGCGGAAGAACTGCGCCCGGTTCGTGGCCGTCTGCAGCTGCAGGCCATCGAACACGTCCTTCGGCAGACCACCTGGATTCGACGGGGACTTGACCATGAGCGGCGGCACCGCTGCGATGAGGCAGGCCTTCGAGGCCCGCTTCTCGCCGTGGCGCGCCAGATAACGTACGACCTCGCCGCCGCCGGTGGAATGGCCCACGTGGATGGCGCCCTTGAGGTCGAGGTGCATCACGACAGCGGCGAGGTCGTCGGCGTAGTGGTCCATGTCGTGCCCGCTCCAGACTTGCGCCGAGCGGCCATGCCCGCGACGGTCGTGCGCAACGACGCGATAGCCCTTGGAGAGGAAGAACATCATCTGCGCGTCCCAGTCGTCGGAGCTCAGGGGCCATCCGTGCGAGAAGACGATGGGAGTCGCATTGGCGGGGCCCCAGTCCTTGTAGAAGATCTGGACACCGTCCTTGGTGGTGACATAGCTCATGGGTGGGTTTCCTTGCGGGGTTTCTGCGCTGGTGCGCGCGGAGGATGCAGCAGAAGCTGCGAAGGGCAAAGCCGCTGACGCTGCTGCGCCCGCGCCCATCACCAGCAACTGTCGTCGTGTGATCTCAGCCAGGATGTGCGTCGACGTGGACTCGGGGTTCATGAGGTCAAGACCTTTCGTGGGTAGTGCGGCAGCAGTGACGGACGTAGTCAATGTAGGTCTTCACGGCCTTCGCTTCGTCTCCCATTGGGAGGGCGCCTGCGTCCTCCGGTCGTAGTGCCCCAGGCTTCGGGCCCAGCATCTCCCGAACGAAGGGACGCCCGAGTCCCACGGGACGGCGCGCTCAGTGTCGAGGCACGATGCCGCGCCGGGTGGCCTCGGCAAGCGCCTCGGTCCTGTTGCGCACACCCAGCTTGTCGAGCACCGACCTCACGTGCCCCTTGACCGTGCTGAGCTCCAATGACAGGTCGCGCGCGATCTCCTTGTTGGGCTTGCCCGCGCCAACCATGCGCAGGATCTGCGACTCCCGGGGCGACAGTGCCGCCCGCGTCGTGATCTGCACGTACTGCGCGGCGATGTCCGGCGCGATGGACATCCCGCCCTCGGCCACGCGCAGGATCGCGCGGCCCACTTCTTCCGCCGCGGCGTCCTTGAGCAGGTAGCCCTTGGCCCCGGCGCGCAGCGCGTGCCCGATGTCCTGCTCGGTGCTGTAGGTGGTCATGATCAGGATGCGCGCGGTGCGGTCGAACGCCATCACACGCCGCACGACTTCCAGGCCATCGAGTTGCGGCATCCGCAGGTCGAGCAGCAGCACGTTCGGCCGCAGCGCGACGTAGGCGTCCACTGCGCTCTGTCCGTCACCGCACTCCGCGACGACGGCAATGGGCCCCCAGTGTTCGAGCAGCGTCCGAACGCCGTGACGGAAGATCGCGTGATCGTCAGCCAGGATCACACGCACCGGATCGTGGGTTCGTTCGTTCATACCGGGTCCCTCAAGGGCAGGAGGACGTCGATGCGCGTTCCTCGCGGCGAACACGCCTCGACTGCGAAGTTGCCGCCGCAGCCTTCCGCGCGCTCGCGCATCGCACGGAGCCCGCCGCGCTCGCGGGCACCCTGGATCAGGTCCCTGGCAACGCCGTCACCGTCATCCTCGACGCGCACCCGCAGCCAGCCACCGTCACGTTCCAGCTGCACGGTCACGAGTCCGGCTTCGGCATGCTTGAGCGCGTTCTGCGTCGCCTCCTGGACGATGCGGAAGGCGCAGTCCTCCACCGCTGGCAAGAGCTCGGGCGCATCGGCGCGGTTGACCAGGACGAACCGGGTGCGTCTGGCCATCGACAGGCTGCCGACCAGCCGCTCCAGGGCGGGCACGAGGCCTTCGCTTTCCACGAAGATCGAGCGAAGCGCGAACACCGAGCGGCGCGCCTCCTCCAGTCCCCCGGCAGCCAGGGACTCGATCTCCTCGAGCGACTGCAGCAGGCGCTGCTTGTGCTGTCGGCCACCGAGCCGCGCGACGCGCGCCTGCACGACGACGGCGAGAAAGGCCTGCGCCAGACCGTCGTGGATCTCGCCGGCCATGCGCGAGCGTTCCGCCTCGATGGCCGACCGGCTCGCGGCTTCGCTGGCGCTGTCGCCCAGGTGCCGCATCCTGATCGCCACAGCCGCCTGCTGGGCAAGCACGCGCACAGCGTGCAGCCGCGCCTGCGAGGGCCTGCCCTGCGGGCCGAAGATCAGCGGGAGATGCCCGAAGGTCGTGCCGCCGAGCCGGATCGGCACCAGCAGCGCCTCCCGGTAGCGCCGGCGCTCGTACCAGCCCCGCATCGCCACCGGAGATCGGCGCTCGTCGAGCAGTTGCCAGTGAAAGTCGCCGGCCTTCTTGCTGGCCTCCCAGACTTCACTCACGAAGCCGGACAGCGGAATGACCCGGTCGGCCGACGGGACGGGAACGAGGGCTCCGCGCTGTATGCGCTTCAGCAGACCGGCGACCTCGAGCTGCGTCTCATCGGCCGACCGCATGGCGAGCCATCCTGCCGAGGCGCCGCCGATCTCGACGGCATGCCGGACGATCGTTTCCAGGAAGCGGTCGACGCCTTCGGATTCGAGCCGGTCGCTCGATGCGCGCAACGCATCGTGGACCAACTCGAAGCTGGTTGCTGGATTGCGGTCGAGTCCGATGTGCTTCATCTGCCTGCGCTCCGCCATAAGTGGGGACGAAGGGCAGTCTAGGCGCGGACTTCCCGCGGCGCGAGAGGCAAAGCTGCAGAACGCTTTTTCAGGCCTGCCAACAATGCTCCGACGCGCGGCTACAGCAAACCCTTCCTGTGTGCCACCACGATCGCCTCGGTACGGTTGCGTGCATACAGCTTCCCGTAGACCCGCTTGAGGTGCGTCTTCACCGTACCCTCGCCAATGCCGAGCGCCTCGGCAACGGACCGATTGCTTCTTCCGAGAGCGATGCCCTCGAGCACTTCGGTTTCACGGGGCGTCAGTGGGTTTGCCGTGTCCCGATTCGACAGACGGCTCGCCATGCGACCGAATTCCCGCGCGTCTCCGGACCGTATCGAGTGGATGCAGGCGACGATCTCCGACATGGCGGCGTCCTTGACGAGATAGCCACGCGCCCCGGCGCCGAACGCGCGTTCGACATCGCCTGCGCGGGCCAGAGTCGTGAGCATGATGACGGCGGCCTGCGGATGCTGTTCTTGGATCCTTCGCAGCGCTTCGACGCCATCCAGAACAGGCATCCGGATGTCGAACAATCCGACGTCGGGTCGGGTCTCCTGCCACAACGCGATCGCTTCGTGCCCGTCAGATGCTTCTCCCACAACGGCGAGCTCGGCCTGCGATGACAGCAACGCGCGCAACCCTGTGCGAATGATCGAATGGTCATCGGCGAGCAGGATTCGGGTTGGAACGTTCATGGCAGGCAAAGATAGTCAAACGCACCCTGCACGCCAACCGTTCTCAGGAGGAGGCGCTGGCAGGCCTTAAGAAGGGGGCCGTCGACGGGCCGCCAAGGATTCCGACAACATCCCGCGCTCACCGGCCCTGAGAGATCGCCTCGCGTTGGTGGGCTCAATCATCAGACGGTGTTGGTGCAAAGGGACGACCTGCGCGCTCCAGAGCGGCCAGCCGCCCCTTCCAGCCGCCCGTGCGGTTTGCGACCGAGACCTCGTACACGCCGCGGCGCGCGGCCAGCACCGGGTCGTCGGACGGCTCGATACCGTCGGTCAGCCGGGTCGGATCGTGCATCATCACCGGATCGCCGATCTCTTCGACGGTCGTCGTGCGAACGATCTGGAGCTGTCCGATGCGTACGCGGGCGCGATCCTCGGGCCACAGTGCATTCGGGTCGTTCGTGGGGTCACCCGCACCGGCAAGCTGCAGAACAAGATTGAAGGTCACCGGCGCCTTGCGCAGCCGCGCCTCGAGTTCCTCGAAGAGATAGGACGGCGGTTGCCTTTGTAGGTCGTCCAACGACTGACCAGCCACGCCAGCATCGGGCTCCCAGTGATAGCGCGCGTATTGCGCCTCGCCCGCTGCGTTGACGAAGCGGAAGGCGTGAAGCATGTGAAACGCTGTCTGGGCAAGGCTGACGGATGCCGGCAGGCCTTTGGCGAGCCGCACCGCACGCGCGACCCATGGTCGGGCGGCCAGGAACGGTCCGACCCGGTTGGGATCGGGCTCGCCGGTTTCGGGGTCCGGTTGCACGGCCTCGAGAAACTCGAGGGTTTCCTCGGGCGTCCGCGCAAAGAACAGCGGGATCGGCAGGGAGACCAGATCCGTCGTCGTGCCATCGGCAAGATAGAACCGTACCGCCATGGAGGCCGTGGTGGCGGGCCCCCAGGGATTCCCCGAGCGGCTGTTCGAATAGCGCACTGTCACGGGCACGGAATCACCCTGCAGGTGTACGGCTCGGCTGAGTTCTCCCGCCTCAGGCGTCGCCTTGAACATGCCTGCGTAGTAGCGACCCGAGGCGTGTACATCCCGATAGCCGGGATGAAACCCCTGAAAGTCCCGGTGGATCATTCCCACCAGCTTCGCGGCCAGGTGGTACTGGCCGTGGTTTTCGTAGTGATCCATGGTTCGCCCCTTGCTCGATTCGATTGGGACTGCCTAGCTGGCAGCCGAGTCCAGCAGGGCATCGAAGGCCTTCTTGGCCTTCAACGCCTTCCACACCTCCCGAACGGGCGCCTCCGGATACGCGCTGTAGAAGCCCGCTGCGGTGATTTGCACGCTCATGGCCCAGTCCTTGAAGCGCGGGCTGTGGATGCCCGGATAGTCGACGCATTCATGAAAGAGCAGGTCGATTTCGTCCGGAATGATGGTGCCGAAATCGTCCATGTAAGAGTCCCAACTCCCGTCAAAGGTCGAGGCGAAGAAAACCCGGGTGTCATTGTCAAAGATGACGAAGCGCAGGTCGTGTACCGTACCGATGCGATCCGTGTTCTTCTGGCGCTCGCCCGTGAATCCATCGGCGAAGAGCTTGCGCATCCGTTCCGCGCCACCTGGCTTGAGCTTGCTGATCATCGTGAACTCTTGCGCTTGTCCGGCCGTTGCGCCGGGCCGAGCTGGGGATACTGTCGTTGTGTGAGTCATGGTTGCTCCGTTAGGGGTGAAAAATTCGGGCCTATCCGTTGGTTGCCATTGAGTCTTGAAGAGATGGCGCTTCGGCATGCAGGCCGGCCAACCACTTCAAGGCACGCAGGCCAGGCATGAAGCAGTATTCGCCTCCGCGGACGGCAACGAACTGCGGCAGTCCTTGAAGGCGGCGGCGGACGGGACGTTTGGGGATGGTGAAAGTTCCTGGACCTCCGCCATTGCCCACTATCGGGTCCTGCTCCCCTGCGTGCCCGATGAAGTTGCCGTCGGTCATCCATTGCGACTGAACGAACTCGAACTGCCGCTTCAGGTGTGCGCCGATCAACAGGAAAACCCCGCCGCGATCCGCGCCGTCATCCTCCAGGACGCCTTCCGGCAGTGCAGGACCGTAGTTCGTGCCTCGTCGCAGAAAGTGATGCAGATTCACAGCGGCGACCTCGTCCTTCAGAGCATCGCGAGGATTCACTCGCCGAATGTGCGAACTGAAGGGACACTTCAATCCCTGCATGTCATCCGCATAGCCGAAGACGTCATTGCGCTGCGCATCTGCGCCCAGCACGGCATCGTCACGCTCGGGGGCGAGAACCAGCGGTGCACCGCTACGCCATCTGCCGACCATCTTCGCGGCGATCAACTCCTGTTCTTCGGCCGACGCTGCGTTCTCAATCAGGTACTATCGAAAGTCGGCGACTCGCGTGTGGAACTTGCGGAAGGCCAGAAAAGTACCGTTGCGTCGCAAGACTTCAGGCTCGGGGACTGTCGCGGTCTCACCCAGTTCGTCCGGATAGCCCAGGATGAACTCCCCTGCCTTGAGCGAAGCTCCATAGCCTGGATGTGCACGGGCGCCGCTGCCTTCGACATGAGGGTTGTGCAGTCCATCCTTGAATCCAAACGGATTGCGTCCGTCGGGTAGCTCGCTGAACTTCAAGCGGTAGACGACCGAAACTGCAGGCAGGTCGCGATGGCTCTGTCTCGCCAATTCAAGCACGCGCTCCAGGTCTTCATCGTCTTTCGAATAGATCGCCAGCGCCACGTGCATGTCGGACGTGCCGAACGGATACTCCCAGTTGACTGGCGCATTGCCGCCGACGTCATTTAGAACTGCCGCTCGGGCCGCCATCCCTTCCCGGAATTCCTGAGGGAAGCTGTCCAGCGATGCCTGGGGAACTCCCAGTGCCCTCAAGCCTTGGTAGGTGAAGGCAATGCCAAGCCAGCCAGGGAGCGTTGCTACCCACCAGTCATTTGCCGGCGCCACATGGGGAATGATGCGGCGAAGCATTTCACGACCTTGCGCCGCATCGTCGATGCGAAGGATCACATACTCTCCCCTGTAGGGAGAGGGACGCGGACGCAGGACCGTCGCCTGGATGTCGCTCATTTCAAGCGTGATCCCATCGCTTGTCGCCAAAGTTGCTTCAACTTGCGTTTCCATTTCGCCTGCCTTCTCCATTTCGCCTGGTTGCCTTCGCTCGTGCCCGCGAGCGTTCATTCCGATGTCTCGACGGCCGACGTGATGCGCCATCCGCCTGCCGTCAGAGTCACGAGATAGATCACGCCGAACCGTGCCATCAGCACGCCTGCGCCATCGCGGCGCAACCACAGCGCATCGACCAGTGCCGCCCGGGAATTGAGGACGCTGATCTGACATCTGTCGAGCGTGGAACCCGCGAAGCCCGCGTGACGCAGCCGATCGATCTCGCCACCCATGCCCTCCGAGCCCGTGATCGCGGCGCTGTCGTTCATGACCATGTGGAATGTCGACCCAATGAATCTGAGCGGCGCGCCATAGAACTCGAGCAGCGCGTCCACGTCCGTGCGCTTCCCAAGGGCCAGGTCCACGAAGGTGGCACCGTAGCGTTCGAAGAATTCGCGAATCTGGGAAGTCATCCGCGCTTCGCCGGGCACGGGGATCGCCAATTCAGCCTTCATGACATCTGCTCCGAAGCTTCGGGAATGCAGACCGCTCTGCCGCGCAGCTTTCCGTTGGCAAGATCGCGGTAGGCGTCCGCTACGCGACTGAGCGGATAGCGATCCACGATCGTCTGGATTCTTCCAATGCGGGCCAGATCAATGACCTCGCGCAGGTTCAGCGTGCCGCCATTGAGACTCGTGGTGAGTTGAGCACCCCACGGCACTTCGTGCAGTCCGAACGGTACGGTCTTCAGGCCCGCGCCGACGAGTGTCAACCGACCCAGTCTTGCCATCGCGGCAACTCCAGTCTTGAGCGTACTTTCGGCACCCACGCAATCGAGAATGAAATTCGCACCGGCACCCGAAGTGATATCCCGTATCTGGTCCGCCGTGCTTGCGTCACTGCAAAGCGCCGCGTCTGCGCCATGTTCCCTGGCCAGTTCCAGATGCGCCAGGTCGTTGTCGACCGCGATGACTCGTGCACCGGAGAGCGTCCGCAGGAATTGAACAGCGAGGGATCCAAGGCCGCCGATGCCGATCACCACAGCGGTGGAACCGGGGACGAGCGCTGGGAGGGCCGGCTTGATCGCGGTATAGGTGGTGAGGCCGGCATCGGTCAGTGGTGCGGCGAGAACGGGGTCGAAGTCACCGATGGGAACCACGAAGCGCGCTTCGACCAGGACGTACTCGGCGAGTCCACCATCGAATCCCACGCCGGCGCCGATCAGGCGCGAGATGTAGTAACAGAAGTTCTCTTCGCCGCGCCGGCATGCAGGACAGTGTCCGCAACTTCCCCATAGGGGTACGAGGGCAACCGGCTCTCCACGCTTGAACCCGACGACGCCCTGGCCGATCTGCGCGACCCAGCCAGCGATCTCGTGACCCAACGTCAAGGGAGGCGGCGTGTCGGACCATTCCGCCCTGGTGCGTTTCATCAAACCCAAGTCGGTATGACAGAGCCCACAGCCTCCAACCTTGACGAGCAGCTGGCCCGGTCCGGGCACTGGCCTTGGCACGTCCTGGAGGAGTGGCGGCTCCTGAGCATGGACCAATCGATAGGCAATCATCTTTTCATCCTCAATGCTGGTTGTCTTCCGCTCGCGTCGTGGCGATCTCCAACTCTGGTCGTCATACCGCTGCGGGAACAAGAACTTTCATGGGTGATGCGACTGTGTTGGTGTCGCCACTGTCGCTGCTTGCGGTCTTGAGTTCGTCTCCCGATGGAAGGGTCGGCGGCCCCTTCAGGGGTCTCGACGTGCTCGGTTCAATGCTGCAGGTAAGACATTCCCCTCATGCCAAGCGGAGCGGACGACCCCTCCCGTCAGCAGACGGATGAAAGTCCGCGAGCAGCGACAGTGGTGCAAGACGCGTCTCCCGAATGGCTCGTGAGTGCCCTGGACCAACGGGAGACGACCCCGGGGGCCGCTACCAGCGACAGTAACGACACCGACGCCGTGCACTTCGATCCGCGTCCAGGTCGAATGGCGCCAGCGCGGCCCCATCAACCAGCGCGTTGAGCGTTGAATAACGAGGCGAGGTATGAGACGGCAGATGACCTTGTACGCAGACGACCGTTCCCTCCTCCGCGCTGCGATTGCGTTCGCCCTGTACAGCGGCCGCGCGCACTGGACTTTGCTCTCGATGCAGGAGGGCGCCGTGCAGTTCAATGCGCTGAGCAAACGGACACTGGACTATCTGTTTGCGCTCGCCTTGCTGGGGCGAGACTATGGCTGTCCTGCCGTGGTGGCGTCCCGCCGGCGAGGATGAACATGCGAGAGTCCGATGTCGACGATCACCGGGCGCCCGGCCCATCGAGAACGTGGGACGACCACTGGCTGGTCGGAGTGTTGCTCGCCATCGGATTGCTGTGGATGGGCATTTCGCTGGCCAAGGTACCCGGGCACCGAGAGAACAGGCGACTCGGCAGCGAGATCGCCGCGCCATCGGCTGCAACTGCCCAACTCCACTCAGGCGCTTCCTCACGGCCCATAGAAAACGGCAAAGCAGTTGCGTTCGAATTGCCGGGCGATGTCCGCGGCGTCGGCGCCCTTGTAGGTCGCTTCCGGGTTGAAGCGACGGCGCAACCTGTAACCCGCGAGGTTGGCGAGGTCCGCGTCGGGGAATGGAATCGCTGCGGGCGACAGACCGGCGGGCACGGCCACGAACTTTCTGGGGTTTGTGATGCTTCGATAGATGTCGACATCCAAGGGAAGGCCGCTGTCCTCTGCGGAAGAAGCGGCCGCTACGGCGTCAGGCCTTGACCGGGTGCGACGGAGCCGGACATCCGGAAGTTCAAGATGTTCCCACGCGTTCGCATCGCTGGGGACAGGTATGTCAATGCGTGCTGCGTCGGTCATTGCATCTCCCGATTGAAGATCGATGCGCTCAATGTTGACACCGCCGCGACGAGAACCAAGGCAGTCTCCGTCAATGCGGTTTTGATCGGAGCGCAACAGTGCGTGTGCGTTCATGTCCGGGCTCCGCCCTGACGGCACACGGGCCGACTGCAAGAGTTGAGTCAGCGGCGCCGGAGGTCCTCGTGCTGCTCGAAGAGCGCAACGACCCAGTCGATGAAGACACGCACCTTGGCGCTCAGGTATCGGTTGGGTGCATAGATGAGGTGAACGGGAATGTCCGGTGTGCCCCACTCACCGAGCACGGGGACCAGGTGGCCGCTTCGCACTGCTGCATGGGCGACGAACGTGGGTGCCTGGATGATTCCAAGACCCGCGAGTCCCGCAGCGAGGTAGGCGTTGGTGTCGTTGACCACGAGACGGTGCGACAGTTGGAGTTCCACCTCCTTTGCGGCATTCTTGAATCGGAACGGCAAGGCCCGACTCGCGCGGGCCGAGTTCAAGCCGAGCGTCGGGCGCTCCCGGAGATCTTCCGGTCTCGCGGGAATGCCGTGCTGCGCGAGGAACGCCGGTGTGGCGCAGGTCGTGTAGTGAAACTCGCCGATGCGTCGGGCGACGAGCATCTGCTCCGTGACCTCGCCCATGCGAATGGCGCAATCTATCCCCTCGGCGATCAGGTCCGCCCGTCGGTTGCTCGCACCGAGTTCGATCTCCACGTCCGGGAAGTCCCGATAGAACTGAGGCAGCCTGGGAATTATCACCATTGAACCGACGGCTGCGGCAGTCTCCACGCGGACGCGGCCTGAGGGCTTGGCGAGGGACTGGCTCGCACTGGCCTCGATGTCGGCAAGGTCCGCCAGGAGGCGGACCACGCGCTCGTAGTAGTTGGCGCCTTCTGGCGTGACGGTCACCGAGCGCGTGGTCCTGTGGAGCAGGCGCACTTTCAGGTCCTGCTCCAGGCCCTGGATCAGGCGGGTGACGGTAGCGTTGGGCACGTCGAGCGAGTCCGCGGCCTTCGTGAAGGTACCCGCCTCGACCACGCGGACGAAGGCGTTCATCGCAGCAATTCGATCCATGATCCGCTCCTCTTGTCACCTCGCCCCCGCGTGATCAGTCTCGTTGGAGCACGCGTGTCTTCCATTCCGTGCTGCGCCCTGAAGCCAGGCGACCGGAGCCCCAGCCGGCAATGTATCCATGACGATTATTTGATCGTATGGAATCGATTGCCTAGCATTCTCGTCGCCCATGGCTCTCGACGAGAAACAACGATGAGCGTGGCGCGGAAATGCAAAAGCAGCCTCAGCCGTTGTTGCAACCGTCGCAAAAGCGTTCTGCACGGCGCGGGCTAACTCAACCCGACGCATCGATCTAACCTTCGAGCCAGCCCGGTCCCGTCGGCCTGGCACCCACGAACCACCCTCGCCATGAGCGCTTTCAACACCCGCGGCCTCGTCTACGCGACCAACTGCACCCTCGCGGCGCTGCTGGCCCTGTACGTCGCTCTCAGCGCCGGCCTGCCCAACCCCGGTTGGGCATCGCTGACGGTGTTCATCGTGAGCCAACCCTTGGGCGCGGCGTCCGGCTCCGTCGTGTCGCGCGCGCTGTATCGCTCCGCAGGCACGGTGATGGGCATCATCGCCTCGATGCTGATCCTGCCGGCGCTGGTCCACACGCCCGGATTGATGGTCGCAGGCGTTGCCGCATGGGTGGCGCTGTGCATCTACGCCTCTCTGCTGGACCGCAGCCCGCGCAGCTACGCGTTTCTGCTGGCGGGCTACACCGTCGCGCTGGTGGGGCTGCCGCTGATCAGCGACGTCTCGCAGCTCTTCGACACGGGCGTCGCGCGCATCGAGGAAATCGTCATCGGGGCGTCCAGCGCGGCGCTGGTGCACAGCCTCCTGTTTCCCCGTGCGCTCAAGTCCCAGATGGAGGCCAGGCTGGGCGCGAGCCTGAAGGATGCACGCGCCTGGATGAGTGCGGCGCTCTCGCTCCAGGGATCGACGCCTGAAGAACAGGCCGCACGCCGGCGGATGGCAGCCGACCTGACGGAGGTGCACCAGCTTGCCAAGGGTCAACGCTTCGATGCGAATGCCGGCGCGGCGGACCCTCGCATCGTCTCGGCGCTCGAAGCGCGCCTGGTCGCGTTGCTGCCCTTGATGTCTGCCGTCGAGGACCGGCTCGGCGCCATGTCCGGGGCCCTGCCGCCGGCCGTGGCGCATTACGTGGCACAGGTCCGGGAATGGATCGCGCACGCCACGCAAGCCGACCCGGAGCGCGTCGACCAACTGGTCGCAGCCGGGAGGCAGGCGCTGCCGGCACCCGGCACTCTGCCTGCGTGGACCGAGATGTTGGCGACGAGCGCCGTCGAGCGTCTGGCGGAACTCGCGGAAGCCTGGAACGACTGCCTTCATCTCATGCCTTTCGTTCGCGACCCGCAGCGCACCCTGGATGGGCGGGCACGCCAACTCGCCGACGCGCAGCGCCCGCGGCGGCTTCACGTGGACCATGGGCTGGCGGCCTACGCCGGCTTGGCGGCCGGCGTGGCCGTGGGCATCGCAGGGGCAGTGGCGATAACGATCGGGTGGGCGCAGGGCGCGACGATGATCGGCCTTGCGGCCGCCGGCTCTTCCGTCTTCGCCTTCATCGACGATCCCCGTCCGATGCAGAAGCTGATGGTCGTGTGGTCGCTGATCGCCGCGCCCGTCGCCGCGCTCTACGTGTTCGCGATCCTCCCGGCGGTCGACGGCTTCGGCGCATTCGCGCTCGTCCTGTCTCCGCTCTACTTCGGCACGGCGCTGTACCTCGCCACGCCGCAACACTGGCTGCGTGCCCTGGGGTTCGCGCTGATCTCGCAGACGCTGCTCGCACTGCAGCCCTCGCTGCGCGCCGACTTCGATACCTTCATGAACGTCACCATCGGGGCCGTGGCCGGGAGCGCCATCGCGTTCCTGGTGACCTCGCTCATGCGCGTCGTGGGTCCCGAGACGAGCGCGTCACGCATCCTGCGCGCAGGCTGGCGCGATCTCTCGGCGCTGGCCGCGGGACGTATGCCGCCGGGCGCGGATGCACTGGCCAGTCGGATGCTCGACCGGGTCGGCCTCCTGATCCCGCGCCTTGCGCGCGTGGGCGGGGTCGCGGGACTTGCCCATGTGGATGCACTCAACGATCTGCGGCTCGGCGTCAACACGGCAACGTTGCGCGAGCTCGCGTGCGGTCCCGAAGGCGGCCCCGTCGCGCCGGCAGTCGATGCGCTCATGAAGCACCTCTCGGCATATTTCGGCGTCCAGGCGCGCAAGGGGCAAGTGAAGCCGTCGAGCGCGCTGCTCGCTGCGCTGGACAACACCATCCGGCAAGTCCTCGCCCTTCGCGGCGGGGCGCTGCGCCTCAAGGGCCTGGCTGCGGCGACGGGCCTTCGTCGAGGCTTGTTTCCCGACGCGCCGGCCTTTGAAGACAAGGAGCGTGTGACGTGCTAGCCGAAATCAGTCTCTTTGGAGTTCTCGTCAACGTGGGCCTGGTGTCCGCCTTGCTGGCCGCTGTGCTGCTGTTCCCGCTGCGCAAGGCCTTGATGTTCATCGGCGCCTATCGCCTGGTCTGGCATCCGGCGCTCGTCGACCTCGCGCTGTTCACGCTGCTGTGGGGCGGGGTGGCCCTCGCCGCCAGCGCCCTGGACGTTCGGCTGCTCGCTCTTCTGGGATGAGGCTGTCATGACCCCCTTGATACGAACCATCGGCCGCGTCGTCCTGACGCTGGCCATCGTCGCCGCCGCCATCGTCGTCGGCCGTCTCGGCTGGGACCACTACCGCGAGTCGCCCTGGACACGCGACGGCCGCGTGCGCGCCGACGTGATCCAGATCGCACCCGACGTGTCCGGGCTGGTCGAACAGGTCGTCGCGCACGACAACCAGTCGGTCAAGCGCGGTGACGTGCTGTTCGTCATCGATCGCGCGCGCTACCGGCTGGCGGTCGAACAGGCCGAAGCCACTGTGCAGGGCTTGCGCGTGCAGATCGAGCAGGCCCGGCGCGAGAACCGTCGCAACGCCACGCTCGGCGACCTGGTGCCGGCCGAGGGGCGCGAGCAAAGCGCCACCAAGGTGGACCAGTTCCGCGCCAGCCTGCAGCAGGCCTCGTCGCTGCTCGACACCGCGCGGCTGAACCTGGCGCGCACCGAGGTCAAGGCGCCGGTCGACGGCTGGGTGACCAACCTCGACCTGCGGCCGGGCGCATACGCGTCCGCGGGCCGGCCGGTCCTCGCGCTGGTGGACCGGGACTCGCTGCACGTGCAGGGCTACTTCGAGGAAACCAAGCTCGGACGCATCCATGTCGGCGCGCCGGTGCGCGTGCGCATGGTTGGCGAAACGCAATGGCTCGACGGCCATGTCGACAGCATCGCGGCCGGCATCGAGGACCGCGAGCGAACTGGGAGCACCAACTTGCTCGCCAACGTGAACCCGACCTTCAACTGGGTGCGGCTCGCGCAGCGCATTCCGGTGCGCGTGCATCTGGACCGGGTGCCATCGGACACGCGGCTGATCATGGGACGTACCGCGACCGTCGAGGTGATCGAGGGGCCGCGCGGCGACCCCGCCATGGCCCTTGCACAGGGAGGAAGATGATGAAGCGGCTTCTGATGCTCCTGGTCACTGCGCTCCTGACAGCCTGTGCCGCCGTGGGGCCGAACTACGAACGCCCGGCCGACGCGGTGGCCAGCAGCCAGGTCGCGAACGGGCCATTCCTCGGCGCAGGCAACCCCGTCTTCGATCCCGAGCCCGTCCCGCAGGACTGGTGGCGCCTCTACGAAAGCCCCACGCTGGAGGCCCTGGTGCACGAAGCCCTGGCCGCCAACACCGATCTGCGCGCTGCGGCCGGCAACATCGAGCGCGCCCTCGCCGGCCTGGACTACGCCGACGCCGCACGGAACCCGACCACGAACCTGCTGGCCACGACCACCTACGGGCGCCGTTCGGCAGAGGAAGAGCTCAGGCCCGGCAAGGCGCTCTCCAACAACGCGGTCTATGGCCTCGGCGCCAGCGTGTCCTACCAGCTCGACCTGTTCGGGCAGATCGCACGAACCATCGAATCCGCCCAGGCCGATACCGGCGCAGCACGTGCCGCCTACGACGCGACCCGTGTGACGGTCGTGGCCGAGACCACGCGTGCTTTTCTCGACGTCTGCTCCTTCGGTCGCGAGATCGTCGTGGCGGAGCGCTCGGTCGCGCTGCAGGAGAAGAGCACGGAGCTGACCCGGACGCTGTTCCAGGGCGGCCGCGGCAATACGCTCGACGTCACGCGCGCATCGGCCCAGACGGACCAGGTGCGCGCGATCCTGCCGGTGCTGAACGCCCAAAAGCGTGTCGCGCTCTACCGGCTCGCCGTGCTGACCGGCCATGCGCCCGAGGACTTCCCGCGCGCGGTCCAGTCCTGCGAACAGGAGCCGCAGCTGACGCACCCGATTCCCGTCGGCGACGGCGCCAGCCTCCTGCGTCGTCGGCCCGACATCCGTCGCAGCGAGTTCGAACTGCATTCGGCCACCGCCCGCATCGGCGTCGCCACGGCCGACCTCTACCCGAAGGTCACGCTCGGCGCGTCGATCGGCTCGGTCGGGCTTAACAGGAACTTCCTCGATTCCGACACCCTGAAGTTCTCCCTGGGCCCGCTGATCAGCTGGCAGTTTCCTGACCGGTCGCGCATCCAGGCGCGCATTCGCGGGGCCGATGCCGAGCAGCAGATCGCCTTCGCCCGATTCGATGGCGCCGTGCTGAATGCGCTGAAGGAGGTCGAGAGCGCGCTGGAGACCTATTCCCGCGACCTGGAGCGGCGCGCGTTGCTCGAGGCGGCCCGCCAGAAGGCCAGTCGCGCGGCCGACGAAACGCAGCAGCTGTTCGCGCTCGGCAGGCAAGGCTACCTGCCCGTGCTGGATGCGACACGCACGCTGACTGTCGTCGAGCAGTCCGTGGCCGCGGCAGACAGCAAGCTCGCCTCCGACCAGGTCAATGTGTTCCTCGCGCTCGGGGGCGGATGGGAGGAGAAGCAATGAAGCACATCTGCATCCTTGTCTTCCCCGGCTTCCAGATCCTGGACCTGGCGGCCATCGCCGCCTTCGAACTTGCGAACGGGACGCTCGAGCAGCCCTTCTACAAGGTCGAGGTGCTTTCGGCGGAAGGTGGCATGGTCGAAAGTTCGTCGGGGGTGCGCGTCGCATCGAAGCGCCTCAACTCGACCCAGTTCGACACGCTCGTGATGACAGGATCGCTGACGATCGGACCGACGCCTGAAAGGCTGTGCCGCTACCTCCGGTCCCGCCAGCGCACCGCACGCCGCATCGCGAGCATCTGCACTGGCGCTTTCGGCCTGGCCGACGCCGGCCTGCTCGACGGGCGCTCGGCCACCACCCATTGGGCGTTCGCGAACGAGCTGCAGAAGCGCCATCCGCAGGTCAAGCTCCAGCCCGATCGCATCTTCATCCGTGATGGGCTGGTATGGACCTCGGCCGGCATGACCGCCGGCATCGACCTGATGCTCGCGCTCGTGGAAGACGACCTCGGCGTCGAGACGGCCCGCATGGTGGCGAAGAAGATGGTCGTGTACCACCGGCGCGCGGGCGGACAGTCGCAGTTCTCGGCACTGCTGGAGCTGGAGCCGAAGTCCGATCGCATCCAGCAGACGCTGGCGCATGCACGCGCGAACCTGCGCGCCCCGCTGTCCGTCGAAGACCTCGCCGAAGTCGCCCATCTGAGTCCGCGTCAGTTCACCCGGGCATTCAAGTCGGAGACCGGGCAATCGCCTGCGCATGCGATCGAGAACCTGCGCGTGGAAGCCGCCCGCGAGATGATCCATGCAGGCAACCTGGCGCTGGGTGTCATTGCGGACGAGGCAGGCTTCGGCGATCCCGAGCGGATGCGCCGCGCCTTCCTTCGATCTCTCGGCCACCCGCCGCAAAGCATGCGCAGGATGGCCAGGCAAAGCGCTGTTGCGCAAGCCTCCAACCTGACATTGCCGTCCGTCATGCACATGGCATGAAAGCTTGGTCAAACGATTCCCCTCAACACACACGCCAGCAGCGAAAGGAAATGCCATGACTCTCAAGCACAGCCCAGGTACCGCCCTCATCACCGGCGCGTCGTCCGGCATCGGCGCGGTCTACGCCGACCGCCTGGCCCGGCGCGGCTTCAATCTGATCCTCGTTGCACGCAACGCCGAACGGCTGCGCGCCCTTGCCAGTCGCATTGTCCAGTCGACCGGACGCCGCATCGAGACCCTCGCGGCCGATCTCTCGGCCCCGCAAGACCTCGAGCGGGTCGAGGCAACACTTCGCACCCGCGACGACATCACGATGCTGGTGAACAACGCCGGCGTCGGCGCGACCGCGCCTCTGCTGTCCTCCGACGTCAGGAATATGGAGGAGATGATCACGCTGAACGTCGTTGCGCTCACACGCCTCGCCTATGCGGCCGCGCCGTCTTTCGTGCGCCGCGGCGCCGGCACGATCATCAACATCGCGTCCATCGTCGCGATCGCTCCCGAGAGACTCAACGGCGTCTACGGCGGCAGCAAGGCCTACGTGCTCGCGTTCAGCCAGTCCTTGCAGCACGAGCTGTCCGACCAGGGCGTGCGCGTGCAGGCCGTCCTGCCCGGTGCGACGGCGACGGACTTCTGGAGCATCGCCGGCCGGCCGATCGAGCATCTGCCGCGGGAGATCGTCATGACGGCCGACGACATGGTCGACGCGGCCTTGGCGGGGTTGGATCAGGGCGAGGAAGTCACGATTCCGGCCTTGCACGACGAGGCGGAGTGGGACGCCTACGAAGCCGCTCGCCGTGCCATGTCGGGCAGGCTTTCAAGCGCCGTCGCAGCGCCGCGCTACGGCGTCAGTCCTGTGCGCGCGGCGGCAGTCGAGTCTCTCTGAGCTTTTCTCAGAATGTCAGACGCCCCATCCCTACCCAGGCGTTCATTCCTGGGCGCCACGGCCATGGGCCTTGTTGCCTCCCAGTTCACCCCCGGCACGGCCTTCGCTCAAGCCGCGAATTCATCGAACGCACGCGAGGCCTCGCCGGCCAGGCGTCTGCAGCCGTTGAAGAGGATCCACGCTGGCGTGCTCGACATGGAGTACGTCGAGCTGGGACCGGCCGACGGAGCGCCGGTGGTTCTTCTGCACGGCTGGCCTTATGACATTCACACCTATGTCGATGTGGCTCCGCTGCTCGCCGGCGCCGGTCGCCGGGTGATCGTTCCGCACCTGCGCGGGTACGGCGGGACCCGGTTTCTTTCCGACAAGACGCCCCGCAATGGCCAGCAGAGTGTCCTTGCTGTCGACAGCATTGCGCTGATGGACGCGCTCGGCATCGAGAAGGCCACGGTTGCGGGATGTGACTGGGGGGCACGAACGGCCTGCATCATGGCCGCTCTGTGGCCGAATCGCGTCAATGCGCTGGTCTCCGTCAGCGGCTATCTGATCGGCAGCCAGCAAGTCGGCAAGACGCCCCTGCCGCCACAGGCCGAAGCGCAATGGTGGTACGAGAAGAACCGCAAGGAGTTCGCGAGGCTGATCTGGCAGACCGCTTCGCCGAAATGGGCCTTCGATGCCGCCACATTCGAACGCAGCGCGGCCGCGCTCGACAATCCGGATCATGTGAGCATCGTGATCGACAACTATCGCTGGCGGCTCGGGCTTTCAGAGGGCGAGGCGAAGTATCGCGACCTCGAGGCGCGACTGGCGCAGGCCCCGCTGATCGGCGTACCGACCATTACCCTGGAGGGCGACGCCAACGGTGCGCCCCATCCCGAACCGAGCGCCTATGCCGGCAAGTTCTCGGGCTCCTACGCGCACCGGCTCGTGAGCGGCGGCATCGGTCACAACCTGCCGCAGGAGGCACCGGAAGCCTTCGCGGCCGCCGTCGTCGATGTGACGCGTCTTTGAAATTCATCGTCCAAACAAGGAACAAGCAATGAACAAGCTCCTGGCAGAAGCCGTGAAAGCCCATGGCGGCCTCGAACGTTGGCACAGTTTCAACAGCGTGCAGGCCACGATCGTCAGTGGCGGGCAACTGTTCATCCGAAAGGGCATGCCGCAGGACCCCACACCGCGGGAAATGACGGTCTCGCTGCACACGCAGCAGGCCTCCCTCGCGCCCTTCGGCGCGCCTGACCAGCGCACGAGCTTCACGGCCGATCACGTCGCCATCGAGAAGCTCGACGGTACCGTGGTCGCCGAGCGCAGCGATCCGCGAGCGTCCTTTGCCGGACACGTGCTGACCACACCGTGGGATCCGCTGCAGCGCGCCTACTTCAACGGCTACGCGCTGTGGATCTATCTCACCTCGCCGTTCGCCCTGACGATGCCGGGATTCGTCATCGAAGACATCGAGCCCTGGCAGGAAGGCAAGGAGACATGGCGCGGATTGCGAGCAACCTTTCCGGACGGAATCGCCAGCCACAGCACGAGGCAGGAGTTCTATTTCGGGGACGACGGCCTGCTGCGGCGACATGACTACCGGGTCGACGTGGCGGGCGGCTTCGCTGCGGCGCAATACGTGGACGAGGTGCAGGCGTTCGACGGCCTGAAGTTTCCCACCCGGCGGCGGGCGTACATGATGGGCGAACGGGGTCGACCGGTGCTCGATGCCGAGATGGTGTTCATCCATCTCAGCAATATCCGCCTCAGCTGATCCGCCAGGGCGCCGGCCAAGGCGCCAGCCACCGGGATTCCACTCAAGCGCGCAGCGACTTGAAGCTCGCGCGCAGTTCCGCCGCAAAGACCTCGGGCTGCTCCCACGCTGCGAAGTGCCCGCCCTTGTCGGGCCTCCCGTAATGGACGAGCTTGGGATAGGCCCGCTCCGTCCAGCTGCGCGGTGCCGTGTAGATCTCGTCGGGAAAGGCGCTCACCGCGACCGGCAGGGCGACCCCCTTGGGCGCGAAGAAGGCCAGCTTGCTTTCCCAATAGAGACGAGCCGAGGAGACACCCGTCTTCGTGAGCCAGTAGAGCGTGATGTTGTCGAGAATGTCGTTTCGCGTCAGGCCTTCGGACTTGCCCGCGAAGACGCGCGAGATGAGCGCGTAGCTGCGCGCGTCGTGGTCGAGCATCCAGGCGGCGAGCCCGATGGGCGAGTCCTCGACGCCGTAGAGCGTCTGGGGACGCTTGCTCATCTCCAGCGCGTAGGACAGGCCGTTCTTGTAGAAGAAGTCGAGCTGGTCGTACGCGTACTTCTCTTCCGCCGAGAGCCCGGCCGGTGGCGCACCACCTGCCTGCAGCGCCTTCGCGATGTCGTCAGGGATCGTGGCAGGCATGTTGGTGTGAATGCCGACCAGGCCCGGAGGCGTCTGCAGCGCCATCTGCTCCGTGACCGCATTGCCCCAGTCGCCGCCTTGCGCGACATAGTGCGAGTAGCCCAGGCGCTTCATCAGCACCGCCCAGGCACGGGCGATGCGGATCGGGTCCCAGCCCAGCGAAGTGGGCTTGCCTGAGAAGCCATGACCCGGCAGCGAGGGAATCACGACGTCGAAAGCGTCCGATGCGGCGCCGCCGTGGGCTGTGGGGTTGGTGAGCGGATCGATGATCTTCATCTGCTCGACGACCGAACCCGGCCAGCCGTGCGTGACGATCACGGGCAGCGCGTTCGGATGCCTCGAGCGAACGTGGATGAAGTGGATGTCCACGCCGTCGATCGTCGTCACGAATTGCGGCAACGCATTCAGCCTGGTCTCGAACTTGCGCCAGTCATAGTCGGACTGCCAGGTGCGTGCCAGTTCACGCATCGTTGCGAGTTGCACGCCCTGCGACGCATCGGTGACGAGTTCGCGCGAAGGCCATCGGGTCGCGGCGATCCGCCGGCGCAGGTCCGTCAACTCGGCCTGGGGCACGTGGAGCGCGAAGGGGCGGATTCGGACGTCGTCGCCCGGCGAGTCCGCGACGACATCGTCGCTGCGGGCATCGCCAAGGGCGAACACCGGCGGGCTGGCAAGAAGCGCTGCGGCCGAGCCGGCCAGAAAGTGGCGTCGGGACAGCGGTGAGGGCTGCGGATTCTCGAGGGAGCTCATGTGGATGGCCTTTCAATCTGGATGAACTGGGGAGCCGACGCGGCGCTCATTCGGCGGCGGCTTCTTCGATCAGCGCGGCGACCTCGTCGGCGTGAGAGGCCAGCACGGCGTGCGACGCGCCCTGAACAACAACGGTGTGCTTCGAGCCCGCGCGTTGCGCCATGAACGCAAGCAGCGGCGGCGCGATAGCCTTGTCAGCCGTGCCGTAGATGAACCTGGAGGGCACTTCCTTCCACGCAGGGGCACCCGCCTTCTCGGTGAACGCCGCCTCGGCGACCGGCCTTTGCGTGGCCGCGAGGAGATCTGCGACGATTTCGGGAACGTCGCCCGCAATCTGCTCGCGGTACCTGGCTTGCTGGACGTAGAGGTCCTTGCCTCCGCCGGGCAAGCTCACCGGCACCAGTGCCGAGCCCAAGGTACTGCCAGGAAACCGCGCGCCGAGCGCACCGAGCGCCTCCCCGCTTTCCGGAGCGAATGCGGCCACGAACACGAGGCCCTTGACGTTGGGCTTGCCCTCGGCGGCATTCGAGATCACCGCGCCACCGTACGAGTGGCCCACCATCACCACGGGGCCGGGGATGGTGTCGACCAGATTCGACACATAGGCCGAATCACTGTTCAGTCCGCGCAAGGGATTGGCCACCGCGACCACGGGGTAGCCTTTCGCAAGAAGCCGTTCGATGACGGATTCCCAACTGAGGGACTCGGCAAAGGCGCCGTGGACGAGGACGATGGTTGGCTTCGCCGAGGGCGAAGCGGCTTGCGCTTGCGTTTGAAGCAAAGCGGCACAGACGACCAGAAGCGCGAGGAAGGCGTTCTGGAGGGTCCGGAGCGAAGTCTTGGTCGTGGTCATGACGTTCTTTCTATCGGTCGATGGCGTCATCGATCGGCTCAGATGATGTTGAAGGACACGTCGAGATTGCCGCGGGTCGCTCTCGAGTACGGGCAGGTCTGGTGCGCCTCGCGAACCAAGGCCTCCACAAGCGCGCGATTCAGTCCGGGCACGTGGACGTTGAGTCGCGCCCGCAGCGAATAGGTCTCCCCGGTGAGGCCAAGATCCACTTCGGCGTCGATGGCGACATCGGCGGGCAAGGAGATGTTCCGCGCCTTGGCCGCCAGGCCCATGGCACCCATGAAGCAGGCAGACCATCCGACGGCGAAGAGCTGTTCCGGATTCGTGCCCGGCTTGTTGCTGCCAGGGCTGCTCAGTTTCACATCGAGCGCGCCATCGCTGGACTTGCCAGCGCCATCGCGCCCGCTCGTGGTGTGCGTCTTGGCCGTGTACAGAACCTTGTCGATTTCAGTGATCATGATGTTCCTTCAGATGAGTTGGAGTTCAGGGAAAAGGCGTAGCGATTCAACGTTGATCGGCTCCGAAGGCAACGTGGTCAATGACACGTGGCCCTCGAGCCGCCAAGCACTCGCATTGGGAAGATAGAGGTGCTCGCCGTTTCTTGAACGCCGTATTTCCCTCGTTTTCAGACGTCGTTCTGATAGAGATGCAGGTCGAGGCTCAGTGCGTCCGCGAGCGCCCTCTTCTCGTTGCCCGTGGCAGTTGCCGTGCGATGTGGACGTGGACCTCCAGGACTTCAGGCCGTTGCCGGAACCTCTTCCAGGAACGGCGTGATGTTTCGCATCGCACGCCCGATGTATTCGTCCTTCTCCCCCACCGGGACGACGTAGCTCAGCGCACTCCTTGCGGCCTCGATGCCCTCGAGGCGGGCGATCATCCATGCGGCCAGGTACTGCGACGAGAGACAGCCGCCCGCAGTAGCGACGTTGCCTTTGGCGACGAACGGCTGGTTCAGTACGCAGACGCCGGCTTCCTCGACCCACGGCTTCGTGATCAGATCCGTGCAGGCCGGTACATCGCCGAGCAGCCCCAGCTTGGCGAGCACGAGCGTGCCGGAACACTGCGCCCCCAGCAGTTGCCGCCCGGGATCGAGCTGCAGTTGCGCTATCAAGGCCGGGTCGGCGACAACCTGCCGGGTCAGCCTGCCGCTGCCGACGATGACCGCATCGGCCTCCCCGGCCTCGCGCAAGCTCGCCTGGGCTTCGACAACCAGGCCGTTCATCGAGCGGACGCGGGCCGTGGGGCTGGCGATCGACACCCGCCAGTCTGCTTGCTTGACCCGGTTCAGGATGCCGAGCGCGATCATCGAGTCGAGCTCGTTGAAACCTTCGAAGGTGAGGATGGCGATGTGCATGGTGATGTCCTCTCTGCAATACGTTTGCAGCGATGGCGCATCGTAGGCAACCGATTCCATACAATCAAATAATTGTCATGGATACATTGCCGGATGACCCCGTCGCAGCGCCACTCGGGCCGGCAGCGACGATTAAGTAGGTGTGATCGGCAACCACGCGGGCCACCGTTTCCAGGGACTTCTCGAGCCCGTGCAAGTCGACGGAGCCGAGCGCCAGTCGAATGGCGTGAGGCACGCGAGCCGAAGCGGAGAACGGCGCGGCGGTCGATACGGAAACGCGTTCGCGGGACAACGCCATCGCAACGGAATCAGCCCGGACCTCGTGCGCGAGCGGGAGCCAGAGAAAGTACGAGTTGGGATGGCTGACCACGTTCAGCCCGCCCAGGATGTCGGCGGCAAGGCGCTGCCGCCGCGAGGCATCGAGTCGTTTTTCCTCTTCGAGGCGGGCCACTGTGCCGTCCTCCAGCCAGCCGCAGGCAATGGCAGTCATCGTGGCCGGCGTGTTCCAGGTCGTCGCCCGGATGACCCGTTCGATCTTGTCCACCCAGGGCAGCGGCGCGCAGACGAAGCCCACGCGCAGGCCGGTCGCGACACTCTTCGAGAAGCCCGAGACATACACCGTCGCTTCCGGCGCAAGTGCCGCCAATGGAGGTGGCGCACGCTCGGCCAGAAACGCATAGGCTGCGTCCTCGATCAGGATCAGTCCATGCCGTCGAGCGATGGCGACGAGTTCGCGACGACGCGTGGCGCTCATGACCCAACCGAGCGGGTTGTGCAGGGTCGGCATCGTGTAGACGGCGCGCACGCGCCGCCGGCCGCACAGTTTCGCCAACGCGTCCAGATCCGGACCCTTCCCTGCGGTCGGAATCGGCGCGAGTTCAAGGCGCTGGGTCTCCGCGACCAGCTTGAAACCCGGATAGGTCAACGCATCCACGGCAACGACATCGCCGGGCTCGAGCAAGGCCATGGCGGTCGTCGCCAGTCCGTGCAGCGCACCACTCACGAGCAACACCGTGTCGCCCGACACAGCGAGGCCGCGGCTGGCCAGGTGGCTCGCCACCATCGCGCGCTCATGCGGGCGACCACCATGGGGCTGGTATCGAAGCAGCGACGCCAGGTCTCCCGTCGCTGCAAGCTGGCGCAGCGCCGTCCTGAACAGGTCGGTCTGGCTCGGCAAGGCCGGGTAGTTGAAGCTCAGGTCCACCATGTCCGCACTCACGGCATGCAGATCGACGCCCTGGCCGGGATGCAGAGGCTCCTTGACGAACGTGCCACGCCCGGTCTCGCCGCTGACCAGTCCTATGGCTTGCAACTCGGCGTAGACACGGGTGGCCGTGACAAGCGCAATGCCTTCGCGCGCCGCGAGTTTGCGATGCGTGGGAAGCGACGTCCCGGGGCGCAATCGGCCCGCACGAATGTCCTCGGCGAGCCGGTCGACCAATTGCTTGTAGCGAGCCTGTGGCATCCCTCACGTATCCATGACAATCATTGGAGCGTATGGATTGTGGGGTCGGGGACGGCGCAGCACAACGGCGTTCGCCGGCCGGCCTTGATCCGCACTCACGCGCGGCTCGAGTGCGTCAGGGTGAACCCCTCGACATGCGCGAGCTGGGACAGATCGTCCCCGATCGCGCTCAACGCGCTGGTCCGCGCGTTCGAACTCGCGAAGATCAGGCACTGGATTTCGAAGTGGGATCCGTCGAAGCTGATGGAGAGGCTCTCGGGCGGGATGCGAAGTCCGCGCTTGACCAGAAAGCTGCGAACGTCCTCGGGACTCGGCCTGTGCCCTTTGCGAAAGCGAAACGTTCCCGTCATGGTCGCATGGGCGGGCAGGCGGTGTTCGATCCGAGGCACGATGGCCGTGCAGACCACGAACAAGGCCGTCAGGCCGATGGCCGGCACGTAGAACCCCACGCCCACCAGGATGCCGATCGCAGACGATCCCCAGATGGATGCCGCAGTCGTCAGGCCACGCACGTTGTGGCCGCTCTTCACGATGATGCCCGCGCCCAGAAAGCCGATGCCCGTGAGAATGGCGCCGATGGCCTTGGTGGGATCAGCCGCCACGACGGCTTGCCCGCTGCCCCAGTACCACATCGACGGGAAGCCCGCGAGCAGCGTGACAGCGCAGGAGGTGGCGCAGACCAGGCAGTAGACCTGGCTGCCGGCAGCGCGCCCGCTGAAGTAGCGCTCGTAACCGACAAACCAGCCGAGCAGCAGCGCCGCCGCCATGTTCAGCACCATCCACATGCCCGCACCGTGCCAGCTGTTGATCAAGCCAAGTTGCAACACGTCATCTCCTTGTCGACGTATGGCCATCGGACCGGGCCGGTCCACAAGCGGGACCACTGTCGAACGGTCCGGACAACTCTAGGAGAACCGCTGCACGTCGGCAATACGATGCAGCGCAAAGCGCTATTGCGGCTTCGTCAACAACGCACGGGCGTGGTCAGCCAGGGCGCGCCCGTCCGTTTGGGCCGTCAGTGAAGCCGGTAGAGGACTGTCCTGACGAGGCCGCCCCACTCCGCCATCTGGCACAAGGTCGACGCTTCGCCAGATGCCAGGTTGAACGGAGGACTTGTCAGGACGACGCCGCTGTGAATGTCCATGCGACTGTCGGGCCCGCAGGCCTTGTCGAGGTTGTGAGCGAACGCACCGTTGGGGACATGTTCGGTCAGCACCATGTACCGATACCGCCTTTGCAATGCCGGCAGGGCTCGGGCAATCTCTCCGTTCGACAGGTGCTGGAAGACCTGGCGAAGGAACACGACTTCCCCCGACGGCAGTTCATCCCGCGTGAGGTCGAGGGTTCGGAAGTCGACGTCGAGCGCCTTGTATTTCTCGGCATTGAAGGCAATCAACGGCGCGACGATGTCGCACGCCACGTAGCGGGCGCAAAGCGGGCGCAGGCGGGACCCTACGAAGAAATCGCCACAACCGAGATCCACGACATCCGGCTTGTGACCCAGCGATCGGAGGAAACGTCCTACCTCGTCGACATAGGTCTCTACGATCGCGTCGGCGCGCGATCCACTGCCGGAAAAGAACACCTGCTCGGCTTCGTCCGCCGATCCCCAGGCGCCTTCTTCGTAGATCTTGGTGAACACTTGCTCGGTGGAGAGGCCGGCGAACTGCCTGAGCCGGGTGCGACCTCGGTAGCTTCGGATCGCCTGGACCATGGGATCTGGCAGCACCTGCTTGATGATGGTGGTCAAACGAGACATGGGATTACAGGTGCGTCGAACGCCGGCAGATTGGGCGCAGCAACTGCGGTTGCGCATCGACCCCATGTTGATGGTGTTGCACCCGGGGCATATCTCGGCGGCGGGGGCGCCGACTTGCAGCCTCGCAGGTCGGGTGTGCGCATCGGCAATCTCCTCAAGAAAACAGGCATCCGAAAGGCATGTGAATACTTCACATCCGTAGTACGCTTGTCTTGGAGCGACCTCGAAAGGCGTGTAAGACAGAGGCTGATGTCGCTGTCCCGCTGGTAACCACTGGTTAGCGCCGTCGTCATCAAACAGGAGCAGGTGCGTGAAGGCTTTGCGAATACTTGTCGAGATCCGCTTGGGTCGTTCAGATATCGTTCATGATGCGACAACGGACGAGCGACTCAGCTTGTGGATTCCTGATAACGCACACAACCGCGCAAGACTGAACCAGGCCGCAGAGTTCGCCAACAAACTCCATGGCCCCAACACACACTGGATCGAAGAACGCCAAGCATGAAGGAGCGCGGGGCGCCCTCGGAAATCGGATGGCGCAAGGCAGGGAAGGCCAGCTGGGGTGGGTCCTCGCGGCCTGCGCCCGCGTGCTGCGCCCCCTGGTGCGGCTGGCGCTCGCCTTCGGCGTCAAGCACGCGCATCTGGAAGAACTGCTCCGGGAGATCCTGGTCGATGAAGCGCGTCGCGCATGGATCGAAAAAGGCACGGAACCGAACATCAGCCAGTTGTCGGTAACCACCGGACTGAACCGCAAGGTCGTGACCGCGATGGTGCGTGAAGAGTCGACACCGCTGCCCCAGACGGAGAGTTCGGCGGAGGCCAAGACGCTGACCTTGTGGCTGCAGATGTTCGCGGACGACCCTTCCCATCGCTCGCTGGCGATCGTGTCTGAAGACGAATCGGTGCCGTCCTTCGAGGCCGTCGCGCGACGCGCCAGCCGCGGCAACGTGCATCACCGGGTCATCCTGGACGAACTCGTGCGCCTGCACATGGCGACCGAACGCGACGGCAGGACGGAGCTTGCCGTGGCCGGCTTCGTGCCGGCGAGCGACCTGAGGGCAATGCTCTCGTTCCTCGGCGACAACGCCCGCGACCACCTTCTGGCCGGCGTGTCGAACACCATCGGCGAAAGGCTTCCGATGCTTGAGCGCTCGGTGTTCGCGGCTGGCATTTCGCTCGACGATTGCGAGCGCATCCACCAGCTCACGCGTGAACGTTGGAGCGGTCTGCACGACGAACTCACGCGTGAGATGCGGCGCGCCTACGAGTCGGCAGACAAGGAGGCTTCGGGTCGCATCCGGGTCGGCATCTACACCTACTACGAAGACACTGCGGCCGCCCCGGCGGCACCTCCCCCATCCTCAGTTAAGAAAGGATGACCCTCGGCACGCGGCCACAGGATGGCTTCTCGCCCGCCGTAACCCGTCAGTCGAAAACGACGCGCGTTGCCATCAAGACATCGTTGACGATCCGATCGCCCGTGATCGTGACCTTCGTGCCGTTGCGCAGGCTCGCCTGGGTCCCGTTGATGAACTGAATGCCGGCCTGGCTTGCGTCGACGCGCTGCCCCTTCACCTTGAAGTCCGAAGACGACTTGAACGCCCCGATGGGACCAATCACCTCGAAGTCGTCGTCGAGGCTGCTGCCGCCGCCCGGCACCTTCCTGACCTTGATCTTGGCCGCGATCAGGATGCCGTTGGACACCACTCCGGCGACGTCGACCTCCGCCCCGTTTCCGAGCGAAGACAACGGCCCCCCGGATACCTTGGCAGAGGAAGCGTCCACGGGAATGCCGAGGACGCGGAAGAAGCTTGCCCCGGCGTAGTTCGTCACCACGCCGCCGACTTGCCTTCGCGCGCCGTCGGTGAGCGACAGCGGATACCACAGCTCGACCGACCTGGCCTTCAGCAGCCCGGACGAGGGCTGCGCGTCCGCACGAACCCGCACATTGGCACCTGGTGTCAGCGCAGCCGCTTCGACGGTCGCGCCCGTTGCGTCGACGGTCAGTCCACCGATCGTGAATCTGCCCGGGGCCACGTTTTGCACCGGGCCTGAAAGGATGGGCGTTTCGAGGGTGTTTTGCTCCAGGCGTGTCGCACGCAACACGCCCGGGCCCGCAGGCAGGCCCCAAACCCTCACGGCGACACCCGGCGCGAGCGCGGAAGGCGCGGAGATGTTGCCCCACACCGTGCCGCTTTCGGTGATGACGTTCATCCCGAGGACCACGAAGCTGCCGGCAGCGAGGTCCCTGGAGGTGATCACACCGCGCAGATCCACGGACGATTCCACCTGGATGGCCACGCCCTCGGTGAAGTCCGAATTGGTCGGCCCGGTCACCTTGGCCGTCATTCCGAGCTGCAAGGCGGGCGCGTCTCTCAGTTTCAGGATCGCCGAGCTGGTGTCGTAGCGAACACCGTTGATGATGATGCTGCCGACACCGCCGACGCCGCCGACGCCCGCGTCGCCACTGTCCCCTGCCGACGCGGAAGCCCCGGTGCCGCCCGAACCGACGCCGGAACTGTCGCCCCCCGACGCCGTGACGCCAGTGCCGCCAGACCCGACCCCTGAACCGCCCTCGACCGAAGCCGTGGCGGTTGCTGCAGGCCCGCCGCTCGAGCCGGCCGCTGCGTCAACGGGACCCGCGCCCGAAGCATCCACGCCCTTGAAGCCGAATTCGATCGGCGTCGTCGCAGCGGGACCCTGGGCCGCAGTGGTGCCACCCGATCCAACCAACGCAACGCCACCGTTTCCGCCACCCCCGCCGCCGCAGGAGAGCACCACGCCTACGGACAAGGCAAGCAGAGCGCGATGCAGGTGTTTGTTCATCGGTTCATTGTGAGCGGCCTTTGCGTCGGCCCGACCTCGAAGCGTGTCTGCTTGACGATGGACGTATCCATATGTCCCGTCCGACTACGTCCGGTAGCCCTTGTTGCACGCCGACGGATGCGGCGGCCACCTCAGAGCCGCGAGAAGCGGCAACGGGATCGCGCCGCGGTCAGATGTGCATTGCCGCCAGCGCGCCAACGACCAGGCCGACCCCGGCGACTGCAAGCATGCCCCACTCCAGCCACTTCTTTCGCGTCAGCAGCGCCATGGCTGCCAGGGCGATGGAGACCTGCAGCGCCGTCGTCGCTTGTGCCCAGCGATGATGCTGGTGCATCTGCGCCTCGGACTTCTGGTCCCAATCGGTCGCGTCGGCTTCGAGCTTCTGCGCGACGAGCTGGATCTCGGCCTTTTCCTGCTCGTACCGGGAAACCTTCTTCTGCCACTCTGGCCTGCGGTCATCGGGCGACGTGTCCCGGGCGAACTCGGCCAGCGCCTGCTTCGTGCTCTTGGACTGGAAGTAGTTCCACTGGTTGGAGGCCTCGGTCTTCTTCATGCCGGCGTTGTTTTTGTAGAGTCCCGCGTTGGCCTGGGTGAGCCCTCCCATGTACGCAAAGATCGCTCCCACTGTGGCGATGACGGCGGTACATACGGCGATCTGGCTGGTCATGTTCCTGCGACCGGACTCCGTGGAAGCAGCAGATGAATCAGCGTGGCCGTGAGCGGCTGCGTGCTCGAGTTCGTGATCGTGGGGGCCGTGGACATGAAAACCGCCTGCTGACATGGATATCCTTTTGAATTCGGGGGAGAGAAGTATGACGAAATCGTCGGGCTCGAAGGCTCATCGAAAACACGCAGCATGGAAGGAATCTGCATGACTGACAGAACCGTCATCATCGCGGGGGCCACGGGCCTCGTGGGCAGCGAAATCCTCAAGGGCCTGCTGTCAGACGAAAGCGTAGGCACGGTGTTCAGCCTCTCGCGCCGACCGCTGCCGATGCAGCATGCCAAGCTCGTCGCACAAGTCGTCGATTTCGCCGCACTGCCCACCCTGCCGCCCGCCGACGAGGCGTACCTGGCGCTCGGGACCACGATCAAGGTCGCGGGGAGTCAGGCCGCATTCCGCGCAGTCGACTACGACGCCAACCTTGCGGTGGCGACGGCGGCCCTGGCGGCCGGGGCCCGGAGGGCCGGACTGGTGAGCGCCATGGGCGCCGACCCCGGCTCGAAGGTCTTCTACAGCCGGGTGAAGGGAGAACTCGAAGACGCGTTGGCGCAGGTGCCGTTCGAGGGCCTGGTCATTGCGCGCCCATCGCTGCTGGTCGGGAACCGGGCAGCCGTGGGACAACCTACCCGGCGTGGGGAAGCGCTGGGGCTCGCGCTCGGAAATGTGCTCGGCTTCCTGATTCCGGCGAACTACAAGCCCATCGAAGGGGAAGCTGTTGCGCGGGCATTGCTGGCTGCAGTGCCGTCCGCAAAAGGCAAGACGATCCTGCCATCCGGCGCGATGCAGTGAGACGCCAGGCAGGGCCCATCAATTCGACGCCTTGACCGCTCGCCAGATGACGTTGCCCACGTCGTCAGCGACGAGCAGCGCGCCCTTGCCATCGATGGCCACGCCCACCGGCCGTCCGAAGGCTTCGCCCTTTTCGTTGACGAAGCCGGTCATCACGTCCACTGGCTGCCCGCTCGGCTTGCCCGCCGCAAACGGAACGAAGACGACCTTGTAGCCGACGGGCGGCTTGCGGTTCCACGAGCCATGCTCTCCGATGAACATCCCGTTGGAGAACGGGTCGGGCAAGTCCGTCTTCCCGGCAGCGACGAGTCCGAGTGCGGCCACATGGGCGCCGAGGGCGTAGTCCGGCGGGATTGCCTTCTCGACCAGGTCGGCCCGCTTCGGCTTCACGCGATCGTCGGCATGCTGGCCGTAGTAGCTGTACGGCCACCCGTAGAACGCGCCCTCCTTGACCGATGTCAGGTAGTCGGGCACGAGGTCGTTTCCGAGTTCGTCACGCTCGTTGGCGACCGTCCACAGGACGCCGCTCTCAGGCGCCCACGCCATCCCGTTCGGGTTGCGCAGCCCCATCGCAAAGAGGCGCTTCTGCCCGCTGGTCCGATCGACCTCGTAGATGGCCGCGCGCCCGTCCTCCGCGGCCATGCCGTTTTCTGCCACGTTGCTGTTCGAACCTACCGTGGCGTAGAGCTTCGAGCCATCCGGTGACGCGATGATGTTCTTGGTCCAATGGTGATTGATCGTGCCCGCCGGAAGGTCGGTCAGCTTCACGCCCTTGGCTGTGATGCTGGTCTGCCCCGGGGTGTAGGGAAATCGCAGGATGGCATCGCTGTCGGCAACGTAGAAGTCCGAGCCCACGAGCACCATGCCGAAAGGCGAATTGAGGTTCTCGATGAACACCGTCTTTGTTTCCGCCACGCCGTCGCCATCGGCATCGCGCAGCAGGCTGATGCGGTTGGCAGAAGACACCCCCGCGCCGGCCCTGCCCTGGACCTTCTTCATGATCTTGCCCTTGATGCCCTTGCTGTCGTCGGGCTTCGGCGGCGCATTGGTCTCGGCGACGAGCACGTCGCCATTCGGCAGGACGTACAGCCAGCGCGGATGATCCAGCCCGCTCGCGAATGCGTTGACCGCAACCCCTTGGGCCGCAACGGGCTTGCCACCCGAAGGCCACCCTTTGGCCGGGGCGATCTGAACTGTCGTGATCAGATGTTTGTCCACGGGCGCGATGTTGGGCGTGGGCCCGACCGTCTCTGCCGGTGAAGAAACGGGACCTCGGCTTGCGTCGCCGGGAGCGGCCATCCCGGGCATGGCGATCAACGCCGTTGCCATCAAGACCGCGAATTGGGGGGAAGACATGGAAGTTCCTGGTATTGCTGACGCTTGCATCTTGTTTGCCGCATCACGCTTCGTCGTAGGAGGACCCCTGAACCTGTTGCCGGATGACGTTCTTCGGGGCATCCACGTGGCAAGACCCGCACTTACCGGCGCTTTCCTACAGCGCACGGCCTCAAAGGGCACGACGCTTGAAACTCAATCATGGAGACGCGATGTCAAATGCCCCAAGGCTCTCTGCCACCCCTGCGCTTCCCCAGGCGGGACACGAGCTCGCGAGCCGTCCTTCACATTGCAGCCCGTGGCCATCAGATCGGCGAGAACGGAAATGAAGTCCGCGCGACCAGACGTCGATGATGACCAGGGTTCTCTGCCCGGCGGACGGGTCAGTTCGCGGCCACCTCTCGAACTGCCGATCAAGACCACGAGCCCGCGAGACAAGGCCCGCTCGGAATTGCTGTTTATCCTCGCGATGACAGCCATCCTGCTGACCTGCGCCTTTGCTTTCCGCGGAACCGAGAACGCCGATCAGCTTCCCCGGCCGCTGATACAGGCGACACCCTTGACGATCGCCGACATCCACCCGCGGATCCGCTCCGTGGTCACGAGGGCTCCCGGCGATGGCGCGCTGGAAATCACCCTGGTCCAGTCCTCGCCCATGTACCCGGAGAGCGTGGTGACCGAACTGTCCCAGGATGCGCTGGCGGTATCGCACGGGCTGAAGGATCTCTTTCCGGACCTCGACCAACAGACCATCCGGTTCATCGTCAAGGCCCCGCCGATCACCGCTTTCGGACCCGGCAAGACGCCGGTCACCATGCTCTCGATCGATTTCGACCGATCGGACCTGATGGCGCGGATCGACGCGGGCGACTTCACCTTCGAGGCATTGCTGAACCGGGCGACGGGCGTGCATTACCTCGACCCCAGTGGAGAGGGCTATGTCGCCGCCTTCTGCCGCGATCCGATAGCGCGGCCGGCGAGCGTCTTCTGCGCTCGTGAAGACCAATGAAGGGGAACGCGAGCCGCTACCCCGCAGCTCCAGGCGACTTCATTCCAGATAGCCCCAGGACTTCAGACGGTCCAACTCGCCGTTCGCCAGTCGAAGGCCGATGTCGTCGCGGTAGCGCATGTTGGGAATGCAAACCTGGTGGACCGCAGCGTACGCAGCGCGTCGCGCCTCGTGCACATCGATCCCGGTGCCCGTGGCCACGCCGAGATAACCGAACTGCCCGCTCGCGACAAGCTGGCCTTCGATGGTGGCCACCTCGCCGAAGTGAAGTGCATCCTTGTGGGCGGCCGATGCACCTTCGCGAAACGTGATCGGCAGACCCTTCGAGAGTTCGTCGTAGCCGAATCGGTACGGAAAGGGCGGAACCGTCAACACCACGCCACAAGCAAAGCCCGGGCGGGTGAGGATGCGGCTCGAAGTCGGGTCGACCATCTTGCGAAGAATCGTGGCCCAGTCTTCGTCGTGCAGCGCGTCGCAAATCGCGAATCCCGGATAGCCAAAGCGGCTCGTGAACTCCAACGGCCACAAGCCTTCCTCGTTGGCGATCATGTTGAGATTGATGTAGCCGCAATGGCCGGCCGCGCGCAGTGCCTCCGCCATGCAGGCCAGGGTCCTCCGGAAGATCCCGGCGGCCCCCTGATAGGAAACGATGGTGCCCATCTCGCCGGTGAGTTCGCCGATATCGCCCGGGAAGAAGCGCTTGTGTTCCCAGTCGATGAGCGGCGGATCGAGGAAACACTGGCCATTGAAATAGGCCCCGACGCCCACCTCCACGCCCGCCACGTGTTTCATCAACACGAAATCGACGTCCGATTCAGGCCCGGTGCGCGATCTCTGCAGTTCGAGGAAGGCCTTCATGTCCGCGCCGTCCTCCAGCTGGCCCACGTAGTTTCGCGTGCGCAACGCCCCGGCACCGTTGTTCTTGAAGACGTAGCGGCCGGGCCGAAGCTGGAGGAACCGGAGCGCGTCGTCGAAGCCCTTGAACTCGTGCGTGCGCGCCGTGCAAAGTCCCGCCTGCCGCAACGCCGACTGGCCGAATTCGCGATCGCTTTCGAGGCGGTCGCCATAACCGCTGCCGCCCACGACCTGGTAACCCTCACGCCGAAGCGAATCCTGCCACTCCCCTTTTTCGGCGGACTCGAAGACGACGAGACCCTCCGCACCTGCGGCCCGCACCCAGGCCAGGTCGGCTCGCCAGTCGTTCGTCCGCGCCACCATGCCACCGAACACATCGTGCGACGCGCCATCCTCGATCCATACGCGGACCTCATGGCCAGCGCGCAACAGACGCCAGTACATGTCCCCGAGATCGCAGGTTTCGCCGATGCCCAGGACCCTCATTCGCGGTCCTTCGGTGCCTGAACAACCAGGGAGACCACCGCGATGCGCTCCGCATCCGCATAGGCCGCATCGTCGAGCTCCTCACCGAAGACGTCCGGATCGATTTCGGCGTAGTGGAAGTGCATGCGCGACTGCTCCAGGACCGGCCGCAAGGATTCGAAGAACAGATCTCTCCCTCCCACCACGACGGATCCCGTGTAGAGCAACAGCATGCCGCCGGGTGCGAGCAGCGGGAGCCCTTCCGAAACAATCCGCTGGGACAGCGCCGCCCCGTGGGAGCCGCCCCCGTGCCGGTACGCCCGTCGATCACGATCGATGAGGTAGGGCGGATTGGCGACGATCAGATCGACGCCCGGCAACATGCCGGCATAGAGGTCGGCCCGGCGCAGTTCCACAGGCTCGACGCCGGCCAGCCGCGCATTCACCGCCGCGAACTGCAAGGCAAGCGGGTTGACGTCGGTCAATTCGAGCAGCGCGGGCTGGCCCACGCCATGCAGGCTGCGAATCGCCTCCAGCCCACCAGCGCCGGACCCGCATCCGATATCCACGACCCGCCGGACCGATGGCATCGTCCCGATCTCCCGCTGGATCATCGAGACGAAGCGATAGGTGTCCGGTCCGAAGAACACCGAATCGCTTTCGAGCGTCGGGTAGGCGGAATGCAGGTAGATGGCGTCACCGATCGTCGAGAAGCGAACGCGGCTGCGAACGCAGGCCCCCGCCGCTGTCAGAATCCCGGCCTCCTGCGACAGCAGCCGGATGTCATCGGGCATGTCCGCGGGTCGAATCGGCAAGTTCCAGCCAAAGGCATCGCGCAATGAAGTGCCCATCTCCCGAGGAAAGCGCGCCAGGAAGCGACGGTGCGATTCGGGCGAAACTGTCGTGAAGCGATAGCCCGATCGAAGGAGTGCGCGGCCCAGCGATACCAATGCCTCGCGATTTGGGCCGCCTGCTTCGGCAGAGTCCATGGCGACCTACAACGCGTCCACGCCCAGAACGGCCCGGCGGAAGAGCCGGGTCGCATGGAGACCCGAGGGGGTCCAATGCCGGGACGGTCCCATCATTTCGCGCAACGTATTCAACCGGACCCCGGCGTCGGGCGTCGATGCAAGACGTTCAGTGAGCGCGGCAAGCTCGGCGTCTGCGGCCATGGATTCGAGCTGAATGCGCTCGCCGAGGCCGGCCTCGACCGCGGACGCTGCGCGCTGCTGATGGCGAAACGACCTCGGAGGATGAGGAACCGCATCGACCGCCGTCGATGCGGGGGCGGATGCGCCATCGCTGCTCGCCGTGCCTCGAATCCAATCATAGATGACCTGCCGTTCGTACGATCCGAAGACCCCGAACATCTCCGCGCGCTCGCCTTGCAGCAATTGCCAGAATCGCGTGGTTCCCGGATCCACGTTCCGGGAAAGCCACCCCTTGCGCTCCAGCGCTTCGACAAAGCCCTGGATGCCATCGGGAGCGGCCAGCCAGTCATTGACGGTTCGGCCTTCGATGCGGCAGTAGTTCGAGTGGGCGAACTGGCCTTCGACTGTCCTTTGCGCCAGTACCCGCAAGAATTCGGCGTGAGGATCGAAGCTGGCAATGGCGCTGTTCGTGCCGACGCCCAGCTCGTTCAGCTGAAACCCCCGGCGTACGCGCCGCCAGAAGCTCTCGGGGTCGGCGGCCGCTGCGGTTGCATCGCGGACAGCCCGGACCGCCCGAATGGCATGGCCACCGGCCGCGTTGTCGACCGTGACGTGCAAGGTGAAATAGTACGGGTCGACCCCGAGCTCGTTCAGCTCGTACGCGGTGATGAGCAGATGAAGTGGAAGTTGCTCGTAGCCGAGATTGAAACCCATCACCTCGGGCAAAAGCTCGTCCGAGCACGCCGCCAGCGCAAGCTGGATCGCCCCCTGTTCGAAGCAGGCGTCCTGCTGCGAGTGCCAGTCATCGATGCCATGCGCGTGCAGGAGCCTGCGGTAGAGCAGAACGTGATTCTTGTCGGCCACGCCGTCACCGAGCTCCTCCAGATAGGTCTGGACCAGCTCGCCGCTGCTTGCATCCCCCGCGCGCCAGAGCATGCCGTAGAGCCAGGCGCCATCCACCAGCTTTGTCGGCGCTATCGTGCGCAGCACACCCAGCGCGTGCGACCGGTTGCGAAAATACTCGCGCGGACCGCCCTGGTTGCGTCGGGCGAGGTAGTCCTGATAAAGCCGGCCCGTGCGCGCGACCCCCGCAGTGACCCAGGCTTCAAGTCCTTCGGTGTTTTCCGGCAGATCACAGTGAAACGCAGCAGCCGATTGAAGTCGGACATCCAGGAAGTCGCGGGCAGCTTTTCGTGACCCCGGGTCCACGAGGCCGACGGGATGCATGAGCCGGTCGTACAGATCCCTCGTACCCGGCACCGTCGGCAACGCGTCGGTACGACCCGCACACTCTGAGGTCGCGCCGCAGTTGGCCGCACTGCCCGAAGGCATCAGTCGGTGCGGCGGGACGAAACCTTGAAAAATCGAGATCATGGTCGGATCGGCAAATCTGGACTATGGGCGCGTTCGCGGGCCAGGTAATAAGGCATCGTCCCCGGACCCCGTGGGAGAGTGCCTACGGCATGGACCTGTGTCTTTGCCTACAGGAATCACTCGGTGATGGCCTCAGGCTGTCGGACCAATGACCAACGAAACGCGCCCGATGAAAGACAAAAGCTCCCCGGAGATTCATCCCAAGGTCATGCGGCTGGTCACGCGTTTCAGGAACGGTAATCTCTCAGGCCAGATGACCCTGATGTATTGGCTGAAGCTCGGCCGGACGGTCGAGGAGATCGAAGCAGAGTTGGCAACGCTGACATTGCAGTCGTCCGCGGACGACGCTTTGCACTTCGCCGAGCTCGGCGCGATGCTCGCGCTTCACCGCGAGGGCTGCGTGCGCATCGCCAGCATGGTGGGCAGCGGTGTCGATACGGAGCAGCCGGCGCGCACGATCGACGAGGGCCTGGCGTTTTGCAAGCGCCTGTTCGACTGGTCTTCGCAACAGTCGAGCGAGGCAAGCGTTGCCTTGTACTCGCTCGGCAGTCCGACGCTCCTGGCCGCCGCGACCGACGAGATCGTGGTCTGGCTGCGGCAACAGGGGCTTCTTGATCACGAATCGGACGGCCTCGAGATCGGATGCGGCATCGGACGCTTCGAAGAGGCACTCGCACCGGCGCTGCGCTCCATCACCGGCGTCGACCTGTCGCCAGAGATGGTGGCCCGTGCGCAGAGCCGTTGCCAGGGCCTGCCCAACGTGTCCGTGAGGCTTTCCGATGGGCGCGACCTCGCGGCGTTCGATGACGCAAGCTTCGACCTGGTGCTCGCGGTCGACAGCTTTCCTTATCTCTTCCAGTCCGGTCGTGCGCTTCTCGCAAGGCACTTCGAGGAATCCCGACGGGTGCTGCGTCCCGGTGGTGCGTTGGCGGTCTTCGAACTGAGCTACGGCCGGAGCCTGGAAGCCGATCGTTCAGACTTCGCAAAGCTCGCAGCCGAGTCCATGCTCGATGTCGTCGTCGCCGGAGAGCAGCCTTTTCACGGCTGGGACGGCATCGCGTTCCTGGCTCGCCGATAGCCTCGGCCGCGTGCGCTGCCGAGGAACCGGACGGCTGTCACACGCAGATGAACATCACCACCGATCGACCGGTCGCCACGTAGTCGTCGAACGCGGTCGAATTGTCGAGGCCGAGGCCTGGATTCGTCGTATCGAACGCCAGCTGCCAACGGCCCGCGGGCGCCGGGGGGAGCGTGAAGGGCAGCGCATCGCTCCACCCGTTGAAAAGAATCAGCACACTCGCTTCATGCGCAGCGACCGGAATCGCGGACACCGGCGTTCTTCCGTCCAGCAAGAGCGCAAACGATCGCGTCTGAGGGTCCTGCCAGTGGGCGTCCTCCATCTCTTCGCATGAGGGAGTGAGCCACGTGACGTCCTTCGCCCCAACCCCTTCGAAGTAGTCGCCGGCGAGGAACCGACTGCGCCGCAGCACCGGCAGGTCGCGTCGCAGGCCGAGCAGCCTGGCCGTGAAGGCCGAAAGCGAGCGCCCGGCTTCCGATTGCGCTTGCGACCAGTCCACCCAGGAGATTTCGTTGTCCTGGCAGTAGGCGTTGTTGTTGCCGCCCTGGCTTCGACCGAACTCATCGCCAGCGAGCAGCATCGGCGTTCCCTGCGACAGCAGCAGTGTTGCGAGCTGGTTGCGTCGTTGGCGGGCGCGCAGCTCGAGGATGGCCGCGTCGTCGGTCGGCCCTTCGGCGCCGCAGTTCCAGGAGCGATTGTCGGAATGACCGTCGCGGTTGTCCTCGCCGTTGGCCTCGTTGTGCTTGTCGTTGTAGCTCGTGGTGTCGGCGAGGGTGAATCCGTCGTGGGCGCTGATGAAGTTGATGCTGGCCCAGGGGCGCCTTCCACGCTGGTGGAAGCGATCGGCGCTGGCGGTCAGCCGTTTCGCCATGGGGCCGGCCATGGCTTCGTCACCTTTCCAGAACGCGCGCACGGTGTCGCGGAACTGATCGTTCCACTCGGCCCACCCGGGCGGAAAGCCGCCGACCTGGTAGCCGCCGGGACCGACGTCCCAGGGCTCGGCAATGAGCTTGACGCTGGAGAGCACGGGATCCTGCCGGCAGCTCTTGAGGAATCCGCCGCCTTCGTCGAAGCCGTGCGGTTCGCGCGCCAGGATGGTCGCGAGATCGAAGCGGAAGCCGTCGACCTTCATCTCGGTCACCCAGTAGCGCAGGCTGTCCATCGTCATCTGCAGCACGCGGGGGTGACTCAGGTTGACCGTGTTTCCGGTGCCCGTATCGTTGATGTAGTAGCGCGGACCCGGTCCGCCATCCTCAGGCATCAGCCGGTAGTAGCTCGCGTTGTCGATCCCCTTGAAGGAAAGCGTCGGCCCCAGCTCGTTGCCTTCGGGCGTATGGTTGTAGACCACATCCATGATGACTTCGAGGCCATGGGCATGGAAACGGTCGACCATGTTCTTGAACTCGTCGATGTTGGGGCCGTCCATGTAGCGCTGTTCGAGCGCGAAGAAGCCGAGCGTGTCGTAGCCCCAGTAGTTTCTGAGGCCCTTGTCCTCGAGCCCGGACTGGGTCACGAACATCTGCACCGGCAAGAGTTCGACGCTGGTCACACCCATGGCGCGGATGGGGGCCAGAACCTCGTCGCGCGCCATGCCTGCAAAGGTTCCGCGGAAGCCTTCCGGCACGGACGGGTGCTGCATCGTGAAGCCGCGTACGTGGGTCTCGTAGATCACCGTTTCGTTCCACGGCACCCGCAGATCGGTCTGCGTCCATTCGAAGCGGGAGTCGACCACCACGCACTTGGGCACGAAGGGCGCGCTGTCACGCTCGTCGAAGCTCAGGTCGCCGTCCGGGTGACCCAGGGTATAGCCGAACACTTCAGGGCCCCAACGGAGTTCCCCCATGTGCGCCTTCGCGTAAGGGTCGAGCAGCAGCTTGTTGTGATTGAAACGGTGACCGCGCTCGGGCTCGTAGGGTCCCCGGACACGCAGGCCGTAGCGCGCACCGGGTCCGAGTCCGGGTACGAAGCCGTGCCAGATCTCGTCGGTGTACTCGGGCAGCGTGACGCGGCCGATTTCATGGGTGCCCGACTCGTCGAAGATGCAGACATCGACGCTGGTCGCGTGCGCCGAGAAGACTGCGAAATTGACGCCGTCGCCGGTGAAGGTCGAACCCAGTGGATGCGGCGAGCCCTCCTGGACCGAAAGGGGCGTGGATGCAGGGTTGGACATGGCACGAGCAGCAATGAATGTGGGACATGGAGGATCGCGTTCGGGCCAGGACGCGGTCGGTGGCGTTCGACCCGCCGGTCTGTAGGCAACGAACTAACGTGGAAAGGGCGCGCGAGTTGCGCCATTTCAGCGTTGCGCCACTTCAAATGGCGCGCCGGGCCGCAGGCACAAGTTGGGACGACGGGGAATGGGGCTCCCGCCATGGTTCGGCAGCCGGCGCCCGAAGCGCGGCGGACACCGCGTCTGCGATGTTCGTGGCCTTGAAGAGCAGCGTGACCGCCGCTCCCAGCGAAATGAGGCGCCAGGGCCGAAGCACGGCCAGGACGACGCCTGCGCCGGCCGCATAGGTCACCAGTCGACCCGGGTTGCGCTGCGCATAGCGCTCCAATCCAGGCGTGATGAACTCCAGCGCGGAGCGTGCGGGCTGTCGACGCCACCAGCGTCCCAGGAAGCTTCGAGCGATGGCGGACTCCCCCGGCTCTGTCGCTGCGGGTGGCAACGCCTGGATCACCGGGTCGTCAAGGGCGTTGCTGGTCTGTCGATAGCCCATGGCCTCCAACAATTCGGCGCGCGAGAGCGCCAGCCTGGCCTTCGGACTCAGGACCTCTATCGGATCATTCATCGTTCAATTCCTTTGCAAGACGCAAGACTCTCACGTCGCGTTCGATTTCATCGCTCACACCCTTGACGTCCTCGCGGAGCTTCGAGCGCGTGGCGAGCAACCCTCCCACGAGCGCCCCTACCCATGCCACCGCCGGCACACCCACCAGCGACCAGTGGAAACGGCCCGCCAGAAGTCCCAGCATGACGGCGATGCCGGTGAGGCCCAGCGCCAAGAGCAGGGACACGGCCGCGACAACGCCGGCCACTGCCTGGACCAATAGCCCCTTGCCGACATCCGTCAGTTCGTACTTGAGCAGATCGACATAGTTGGCGAGATGCTGGACGACCAATTCAGGGCGCTTGAGGAGGGCCTTGAAGATGGGATGAATCATTCGGACTCCTCGGACAAAAGCAACGATGACGTCGGCGCGGAACGCCGGGCTGTCGTAAATGTGAGTCAGCGCGCGTAGGGCTTCCCGTACAGGTCGATGCCGGAAAGCGGATGCGTGAATCGGGTGACCGTTGCAACCGCCGTGGTTCTGTCGGCGCGCAGTCCCACAACCGGCCGGTACCGGCGGGCGCATCTTCACTGGGCATGCAGAAGCCCATCGCATGGCACCTGCCATCAGCTCTGCAGAAGCCGACCGGGTCCCATCGATGAACACCACCAGTGTGCAGCGCACCGTATTCTTTGTTTTGCTGGCGGCAGTGTCCATCGGATTCCTGTGGATCCTGCAGCCGTTCTTCGGCGCGGTGATGTGGGCGATTGCCCTGGCCATCCTCTTCAGTCCGCTCTACCGACGCCTGTGCAAGACCATGGGCAAACGCAAGTCGCTTGCCGCGCTCACGACCCTGCTGCTTTGCCTGGTGGTCGTCGTGCTGCCCCTCGCCGCAGTGGGCGCGTCGCTGGTGCAGGACATCTCGGTCCTGAGTGAAAAGATCAAGTCCGGCCAGTTGAACTTCGCGACCTATCTCGAGCAGATCGTCGCCGCCTCCCCGCGCTGGCTGACGGGCCTGATGAACCGGTTCGGGCTGGGCGACATGACGGGCATCCAGCAACGCATCGAGGGTGCGGCGGCCCAGGGCAGCCAGTTGATTGCAGCCCGGGCGCTCAGCGTCGGACAGAACACCTTCGAGTTCGTCGTGAGCTTTGGCGTGATGCTCTATCTGCTGTTCTTCCTGCTGCGCGACGGCGCCGAACTGTCGAAGACATTGCGCGACTCCTTCCCGCTGGCCAAGCCGCACACGCACTACCTGCTCAACAAGTTCACGACCGTGACGCGCGCGACCATCAAGGGCAACGTCGCGGTGGCTGTCGTTCAGGGCGGCCTTGGCGGCCTGGCCTTCTGGTTCCTCGGCGTCCAGGGCGCGCTGGTGTGGGGTGTCCTGATGGCCTTCCTGTCGCTGCTGCCGGCCGTCGGCGCGGCGCTCATCTGGTTGCCTGTGGCCCTCTACCTGCTCGCGATCGGGTCGGTGCTCAAGGGCATCGGTCTCATCGCCTTCTGCGTCGTCGTGATCGGATTGATCGACAACCTGCTGCGTCCCCTCCTCGTGGGCAAGGAAACCCAGATGCCCGACTACATCGTCCTGATGTCCACCATCGGGGGCATCGCGGTCTTCGGGATCAATGGCTTCGTCCTGGGTCCGGTCATTGCCGCACTGTTCATGACGGCCTGGTCGCTCTTCGCCGAAACGAAAGAACCGGAGGCCGAAGCGGATGTCGTGCCTGAACGGGCTCCGGCCGTCGCCGCAGCCGCGCCAATTCCAGTTGCCGCGCCGGCCCCGCCCGGAGAGAGGCCACTGGTATCGCAGCCCTTCAAGCTGCATCGGGTCCGACCCACCGAGCCCGTTCCGGTCACGTGAGTGCACCTGCTTCCCAGCCACGTCGAGAGGTCAACATGAAGCTATCCCAATGGGCCGGTCTCTGCAAGAAGGCGGCGGTGGCTTGGTCGGACGACTTCGCGCCAAGCATGGGCGCAGCCATCTCCTACTACACGATGTTCTCGCTGGCGCCCCTGCTGGTGCTTGTCATTGCGGTGGCGGGCCTGGCCTTCGGGGCCGAGGCCGTCCAGGCGCAGATCGCGAGCCAGCTGTCCGGCATGGTCGGCAAGGAATCCGCCGACGCCGTGCAGGCGATGGTCAAGAGTGCCGCCATCAGCGGCGATGGCATCCTGGCCGCCGCGATCAGCATCGGCATCCTGATCGTCGGCGCGACGAGCGTATTCGGGGAACTTCAAAGCGCCCTGGACCGCATCTGGCATGTGCCTGAATCGAAAAAGCCCAGCGGCATCTGGGGCATCCTGAGGGCGCGCGTGTTCTCGTTCGGGCTGATCCTCGGGCTGGCCTTCCTGCTGATGGTGTCGCTGTCGATCAGCACGGCGCTGGCGGCCTTCGGGAAGTTCATCGGCGGACTGATGCCAGGTCAGGAGATCCTGTTGCAGGTCCTGAACATGGTGGTGTCGATCGGCGTGACGACGGTGCTGTTTGCGATGATCTTCAAGTTCATGCCGACGACCAGGGTCGAATGGCGCGACGTCTGGATGGGCGCGATCGTCACCGCGGTGCTGTTCGAAATCGGCAAGGCCTTGATCGGGCTGTACCTGGGCAAGAGCGGGATGGCGAATGCATTCGCAGGCGCCGGCTCGTTGGTATTGCTGCTGGCATGGGTGTATTACGCCGCGCAGATCTTTCTCCTGGGGGCGGAGTTCACCAAGGTCTATGCGCAGGAGCATGGATCGGCAAGCGCCGAATCGCCTGCGCCGGTTTCCCGAACCGAGCCGGTCGGACCTCAGCGGGGGCTGCGGCCCGACGACGCGCACTTGGCGCGGTCCGCTGAAATCCAGAAGGACGTGGACCTGCGCTTGTCGAAGGCCGCCTCGTCGCTCGTTCCCAAGCTCGCTGCACTGGGCGTCATGGCCGCGCTGGGCATGTTCGCCGACAAGCGGATGAAGGCCATGGAAAAGCAGCGCCGTGCCGCCGCTGCGGCCCTCAAAACCTGAGAACCCGCCTTTTCTTCCGAGTCGCGTGCCTACCGCGACGCCGGGGTTGCGTCACAGCGACGCCGCGACGTCCGCGACCAGGTTGCGCAGCCAGACGTGCGCGGGGTCGTGGCGATAGCGCACGTGCCAGGCCATTTGCATCGGAAACGTACCCAGATCCAGCGGTGCAGGCAGCACCTTCAACCTCGTGTCGCTGGCCAGGCGCCGGCAGATCAGCTTGGGCAGCGTCGCACAGTAGTCCGTGGCGGCCACGATCTCGGGGATCGACATGAAGTGGGTGACCGACACCGCGACGTCCCGCTTGAGCCCCCGCCGCTCCAGCGCCTGGAAAAGGCCCGCGCGCAGGCGCCCACCCGCCGGCAGCAGGTTCACATGCTTCATCCGCTCGTACTGCGCCTTGGTGATCTTCGTGCCGACCTTCGGATGGTCGGCACGCACCACGCAGGCCAGGCCGTCATCCGCGATGTGCTGCACGACCAGGTTGTCCGGCGCGTCGGTGATGCGGCCGAGCACCATCGCCGTGGTACCGGAGGTGACCCCGGTCGCGGTGAGGTCGGCGCCGAAGGGCAAGGTGCGCAGGCGGATGCCCGGCGCCATCTCGCGCAGCCGCGCCGCCAGCGCGGGCACGAACACGAATTCCACGTAGCTGTTCGGCGCGATCGTGATCAGTTGATCCGCGCGGGACGGGTCGAAGGCCTGCTGGCCAAGCACCACGGCGTCCAGCGCAGCCAGTGCCGATGTCAGCGCCGGCGCCAGCGATTCGGCCTTCGGCGTGGGCCGCATGCCGTAGCGCTCCCGGATGAACAGCGGGTCCTTCAGCATGTCGCGCAGGCGATTCAGCGCGTTGGACAGCGCCGACTGGGTCATGCCCAGGCGATCCGCGGCGCGGGTGACGCTTCGCTCTTCCAACAGGGCCACGAAGATGGGCAACAGGTTGAGGTCGTATCGCATGCAGCCATATTGTTGACGATAAATCTGGAATGGAGGAAATACATTGGATCAATTTCTTGTGGACGCCGATCATTCGGCCATTCACAGGAGATCACCATGAACTTGAAGAGCTTCCTTCCCGGCGGACTGGGCTTCGGCACGGCACCCCTGGGCAACATGTTTCGCGCGATTCCCGAGGAGGAAGCACGCGCCACCGTGGACGCCGCGTGGAACGACGGCATCCGCTTATTCGACACTGCGCCGTTCTATGGCGCGGGGCTCGCGGAGGCCCGTCTGGGCGAGGCGCTGGCCGCCCGGAACCGCGACGCGTACGTCATCAGCACCAAGGTCGGCCGCCTCATCCTCGACGAGGTGGAGGACGTCAACGCACGCGACCTCGGAGAGAAAGGCGATGTCTTCAGGCATGGCCGCGCCAACCGGATCGTGAACGACTATTCGGAAGACGCGACCCTGCGCTCCATCGAGGACAGCCTGAAGCGGCTGAAGACCGACCGCATCGACATCGCCTGGGTGCACGACGTCGCACAGGACTTCTACGGTGACGAGTGGCTCGGCGTGTTCGAGACGGCGCGCAAGGGCGCCTTCAAGGCGCTGGACCGGTTGCGCGACGAAGGCGTGATCCGTGCCTGGGGCCTGGGCGTGAACCGGGTCGAGCCGATCGAACTGCTGCTGGGTCTGGAAGGGCCTCGTCCGGATGGCTTCCTGCTCGCAGGCCGCTACACGCTGCTGGACCACGCCCGGGCGCTGCAGCGCGTGATGCCGCAGGTGGCGGCGCAAGGGCTCGGCATCGTCGTCGGCGGCCCGTACAGCTCGGGCGCGCTGGTCGGGGGCCCGAACTTCGAATACGCGCCTGCCACCCAGGAGATCCTTGCCAGGGTGCAGGCCATCAAGGCCATCGCGGAGCGCCACGAGGTGACGATGAAGGCAGCCGGGTTGCAGTTCGCGCTGGCCCACCCCGCGGTCGCCGCGGTCATCCCCGGCGCCAGCCAGCCGGGCCGCATTGCAGAGGACCGCGCCGCACTCGAAGCCGTGGTGCCGGCGGACTTCTGGCGCGAACTGCGCCAGGCCGGTCTCGTGCAGGCGGACGCACCGTTGCCCCACGGAATCTGATCCCTGTCACCGCGACGCCCATGACCCCCAACCCGTTGAGAGACAAACAATGCTGAACGAAGCCTATGAACCGCAGTGCACCTCGACGCAGGTGCATTGCGCCGACGCGCGGCAACTGAGCCGACGTACGCTGACCTTGCTGGCGCTCGCACTCGGCACGTTCTGCATCGGAACGTCCGAATTCGCAAGCATGGGCATTCTTCAGCTGTTCGCCGCCAGCCTGAACCTGGATATTCCCACCGCCACGCATGCCATCGAGGCCTATGCCGTCGGCGTCGTGCTTGGGGGACCCGCCGTCACCATCCTGGCCGCGAAGCTGAACCGCAAGGACCTGTTGCTGGCCTTGATGGCGATCTTCGTTCTCGGCAATGTCCTGTCGGCCGTGGCCACGGGGCTGGGCATGTTCACGCTCGCACGCTTCGTGAGCGGCGTTCCGCAGGGCGCGTATTTCGGCGCCGGCGCGGTGGTCGCCTCCTACATCGTCGGGCCGGGCCAGGGCGGTCGCGCCTTTGCGCTGGTGATGACGGGCTTGACGGTCGCCACCATCGTCGGGTCACCCCTCGCCACGCTGCTCGGCCAGAACCTCGGATGGCGAAACGCCTACCTTGCAGTGTCGGCGCTCGGCGTGGTGGCGTTCCTGGCGCTCTGGGCGTGGGTGCCACGAAGCGCGGCGCTGAACGGTGGGCCCGTCCTGCAGGAACTCCGATCCCTGAACCGGCCCGCGGTCTGGGCGATGGTGGCCGTGGCCGCCCTGGGCGTGGCCAGCATCTTCGCCGTCTACACCTTCATCGGACACTTCGTCACCGACGAGGCATCACTGCCAGACGCATGGATTCCGATCGCGCTGGGCCTGTTCGGCGTCGGCATGACCGCCGGCAATGTCGTCGGCGGCTGGATGGCGGATCGCCATCCGTCACTGGGCGTGATCGCCGGCTTCGGCAGTGCCCTCGTTGCATTGGCGCTGTTGGCGCTCGGCGGTGGAAACCCCTGGATCCTGATGGTGGGCCTGATGCTGGTGGGCGGCACGATGATGATTGCCATCCCGACGATCCAGGTTCGCCTCACTCGCGCAGCGCCGGACGCACCGACGCTGATGGGCGCGATGAACCTGGCTGCCCTCAATGTGGCGAACGCCATCGGCGCATGGGCCGGCGGCCAGACGATCGCGCACGGCAATGGGCTGCTGTCGGCGGTGTGGGCGGGGTTCGGGCTGACCCTCGCGGGCCTCGGGCTGTTTCTCTTCGTGGCGCGGAACCGCTCCGGCAGTCACAGCGCGTACGAAGCTGCGCGCGTGGCCATGGTCCCGAATCTGTCGAAGACCAAACCGGCGGTGCGCCAGGGCTTGAGCTAAGCGCTTTTCCCGCCGCAATGGATCGGCCGAGTCGCCCCTGGGCGGGTCTGTCCTTGGATCACAGCTTGCGCAAGAGAAGCGCCACCGTCGCAATCCCGGCGAGCAAAGCGACGATGGTGGCTGCGACGCTCGAATCGGGCGGCGCAGTGGACTTGGCTGCGGCCTCCGGTTGTTTGGCTGCCGCTGCGGGCATCTGCGACAGCGGATTGAAGATCGCACCACCAGACTCGGGATCCGGTGCAGTTTTCAAGTCCCGTCTCGCTGGCGTCACCGGCGCGCGCCTTGCGGGAGTGTCGTCACTCGCGGCGTTCGGCGCAGTGAATGGATCGACCTCGGCCGCCGAGGCGGGTGGCCCAACAGCCAGGATCACCAGGAGCGATCCGGCCAACAGCAGTGAACTACCTTTCACGGCTTCTGCACACCGGACGCTCGATCAATCCTCATCGCGATCATGGTCGCGATCGCGATCGCGCTCTCGATCGTCGTTCATCCGCTGCGGCACATAGCGCGGCAAGTCCCGATCGTCGAAAGCGAAGACGAAGAACTGGTTCGGGTTGTCGACCATCCCACGCGTGCCGTCGCCTGGAAGCTTGAGCGGATCCGCGATGGTGGCCAGGAAGTCGTTGTCGTTCGCGACAAAGAGCGTGTGCTTGACAACGCCATTGATCGTGACGTCCTGCCCGAACGCGATGCCTTCGATCTTCGACGGGATCAGTCGCGGATCGATGCCCGCGGCAGTCAACTTGGCGACCACGTCGAGGAAAGGCGCCGCGCTTTTCTTCACGGCGTAGCTGCTCAGATCACCCGACACCGCGCTGACGTCGCGCGCGCCGTCGAGATCGATCACGTACAGCTTCTTGATCTTGGCGGCCGACGCGGTGTCGGTCGGCAACGGCGTATCGGCCCTGCCGGATCCGTCGCGCTCGTCCACCAGGAACTCGTGGTTGTTGATCGCGAGAACCTCGCTGACGCCCGAGCCGTCGGTGAGGAGGTACGCATACTCGTGGGTGACGCCGGTATAGGTGTCGAGGGTCACGATGCGCAGGCTTCCCTTCTTGTCCTGCTCGAGAGCGGCTTGCATGAAACCCACCAAGGTCCGGCCGTCGGGCGTGATGGCCAGTCCTTCCATACCCTTGTTGGCGACGCGGCCGACCGGGTTCTCGGCGATCTCGACCGCGCCCTGCGCACTGAGCCTGGTCGCCGCCAGGTTTGCCGGCAGCTTGAAGCTGCGCACCCGCTTGCCGGTCGAACGCTCGAATTCATACACATAGGGGCCGTACTCGTCGGAGACGTACACACGGTCGCCATCGTTGGAGACGCGGATGCCTTCCGGGTCCAGACGCGCGTTGAGCGCATGGGTGGAGGGCTGGGCAGGATCGAAGTTGTCCGATCGACCGGTGAAGTAGAAGCGGCGCGGTCCGTTCAGGGCCGGCGCGCCCGATCCGAGCGGCGTCACGCCATCGATGCGATTGCCGAGCCCCGCGCCGGTCCCGTAGACCAGCGGCGTCGGGCTCGACAGCAGGGTCGTTTTCCTCAAGGTCGGCGTGAGGGTGAAAGGCAGCGCCGAGCCGGCATCGCTCGGTGACAGCGCGAGGCGCAAGGTGTGGAAGCGCACGATGTAGGACGCCGTGTCGTCGACGAGCGGGTTGTAGGGCTTGGCGTTCGGTCCGCGGTCGGGCAACGCCAGGAAGGTCGTTCCTCCCGCATAGGCCAGGCCCGAGCCGATCCCGCCCAGCCGATTGCCCGGGACGCCGTTCTCGAGCGGTGCGGCGGTGCGGGTGGAAAGATCCTCGTAGGCGCCGCTGATGCTGCCGATCGCGATCAGATCGACGCTTGCATGCGCGGCCGGGACCAGGGCCGCGGCGACCAGCGCACACAGCAACGACATCTTGTTGAGCATTGGCTTCTCCAGTGCGCCGTGTTTGGCGTGGGCAGATGCTCGCGGCTCGTCATGACGGTTCTGTGACAGCGCCTTTCAGGTACGGGGCCCGCTGACCGTTGCCTTCGCCTCGGCCAAATAAGGCACCATCGAATGGTGCCGGTACGCGACCTCCCCGATCTCGTCGTAGCTGCAGTTGCCACGCTCGAACGACGACGCCGTCTCGGCCGCGTCCGCCAGTTGGTCGAGCGTCTCCTCGCTCACCAGAAGGTATTCGGACTCGGGCACCTGGTTCTTCAACAGCCGGTGCGCGACGATGATGCTCTTGCCGATGAACTTGGAATGTCCCTTGACCTGCATGGTCCTGGCCGGCCCGAAATGAGCGACGAACTTGAGCGACAGGCAATGGACGCTGGAGCAGGCGCCGCAAGTGCACGTGCGCAGGATCTCGATCCGCTTGATGTGCGAATGGAAGTCCACGAACATCTTCCGTGCCTGCGCCAGTAGCTCGTCCAGCGACGGCGGCGCGCCGGGACGAACGAAAAGCACCGCATCGCCTTCGAACTCGGAAACCTCCAGCCCGAGTTGGTTGGCGTCCACGATCAACTCCAGCAACTCCTGGATGATGTGCTGGCTATGGCTTACCTCGGTCTCGGTCACGAACTTCGTGAAACCGCTGATGTCCGGGATGAAGAAAAGAATGTTGTCGGGGTCTGTCGTCGCCACGGCGCGCTCCAAGGATCTGGATCAGCGCATTCAACCACGCGCCCACACAGGCCAGCCAAAGCAGCGACAAGACCCCGAAGGTAGCCCCGTCTTGTTCCGTGCGTCCCCGGCGGGAGCTCAGAGCGCGCGCAATTCGCGCCGCAGGATCTTGCCGACCGTGCTCTTCGGCAAGGCGTCGACGAACTGGATGTGGCGCGGGATCTTGTAGCCCGTGAGCTCGCTGCGGCAGTGCGCGCCGATCTGCTCGACGGTCAGTTCGGCGCCCGGCCGCTTCACCACGAACAGCTTCAGCGCCTCGCCCGTCTTCTCGTCCGGCACGCCGATGCAGGCCGATTCCGCGACGCCGGGACAGGAGGCGGCGACGGCCTCGATCTCGTTCGGGAACACGTTGAAGCCCGAGACGATCACCATGTCCTTCTTGCGATCGACGATCTTCAGGTAGCCCTGGGCATCGATCTCGCCGACGTCGCCGGTGCGGAAGTAGCCGTCCCGGGTGAAGGCCGAGGCGTTGGCCGCGGGCTGGTTCCAGTAACCGGACATCACCTGCGGGCCCTTGACGCAGACCTCGCCGGCCCGTCCCTCGGGAACATCGTTCCCGTCGTCGTCGAGCAGGCGGACGTCGGAGCCGGGCATGGGCAGGCCGGTCGTTCCGTTGAATTCCTCGATCGACGCCGGATTGAAGGACACGACCGGCGAGGTTTCCGAGAGGCCGTAGCCTTCGCGAATGAAATGGCCGGTGACGGCCTTCCAGCGTTCCGACGTCGCGGCCTGCACCGCGGCCCCGCCGCCGCCGGCGAGGCGAAGGTTCGAGAAGTCGACTTCCGCAAGGCGCGGATGCATGGCAAGCCCGGCATAGAGCGTGTTCACCCCCATGAAGGCGGTGGGCCTGGCTTCCTTGAACACGTCGATCAGTCCGTCGATGTCGCGCGGGTTCGCCACCAGCCAGTTGTCGGCGCCGGCCGAGAAGTAGGTGAGGAAGTTCACCATCAACGCGAAGACGTGATAGAGCGGGATCGCGGTCACGATCACTTCATCGCCTGGAACCAGCAAGGGCGTGACCACGGCCTTGAACTGCTCCGTGTTGGCCACGAGGTTGCGATGCGAAAGGCATGCGCCCTTCGAGAAGCCCGTGGTACCGCCCGTGTACTGCAGGAACAGGAGATCGTCGCCGGAGAGCGCCACGGGCCGGCGCTGCATCGTCATGCCTTCGCGCAGGGCGTCGGCAAAGTTGTGGGTGCCGGTGAGCCGCGCATCGATCGGCGGCGCCTGCACGTCGGCCGCACTGCCGTCGCCGGGCGCGACGGTGATCACGGTCTTGATGCCGGTCCTGTCGATGACCTGGGCCAGCGTCGGCGTCGATCCGTTGAAGATCACGATGACCTCGGCCCCCGCATCGTTGAGCTGGTGTTCCAGCTCGCGCGGCGTGTAGAGCGGGTTGACATTGACCTGCACCGCGCCGGCGCGTGCGATGCCGATGAAGGCGATCGGGAAGGCCAGCAGATTGGGCATCATCACCGCGACGCGATCCCCGCGCTGGACGCCAAGCCGTTGCTGCAGCCACGCCGCGAACGCGGCGGAGAGGCGGTCGACGTCCGCGTAGCTCAGTGTCTGGCCGAAGGAGCGAAAGGCCGGCTTGTCGGCGTAGACCGTCATCGCGTCTTCGAGCAGATGAACCACGGAAGGGTGGCGATCCGCGTCGATGGTGGCGGGCAGGCCGAGCTTGCTGTAGGTGTCGAACCAGGGGCGGGAAGTCATGGTGATTGCTCCAGAAGTTTTGTTGCCGAACTGGCGTCGATCGTAGGGAACCCGGGCTGCCGCGTCAGTGGTCGAAGCGGCCAACTTCTTTGCTTTGAAGCGCCAATCGGCGCCCCGGCTCAATGGGTCGTGTGCAGGCTGCGCCGGTCGGCTTCGGAGCGCGCGCGATACTGGCCGGGCGACATTTCGAACCAGCGCTTGCAGGCGCGGTGGAGGTTGCTCTGGTCGGAGAACCCGAGCAGGTACGCCGTCTGCGCCAGGGAGAGGTTCGGCTGGCGCAGGTACTGTTGCGCAAGGTCCTTGCGCGTGCCGTCCAGCAGCTGCTGGAACGAGATGCCTTCGTCGTGAAAGCGCCGCTGCAGCGTGCGCTCGCTCATGCAGAGGATCCCGGCGACATCCTCGCGCCGCGGCTCGCCATCGGGCAGCTTGCGGATGATGACGTCACGCGCCCGCAGGCTGATGCGGTCGCTGCGCAGGCTTTCCAGCCGCTCGGTGGCGTAGCGGTCGTGCATGCTGGCCAGCATGTCGTTGGAGGTGCACAGCGGTTGCAGGAGGTCTTCGCTCGCAAAAAGCATCCGGCACCCCGGTGCATCGAAGCGAACCGGGCAACCGAAGGCGCGCTCGTGCTGCGTCGGATCCGGCGGCGCGGGATGAGCGAACTCGACGGCCAGCGGCGCCAGCCGGCGACCCGAAATCCAGTGGAAGTAGTTGAGCAGCGCCAGCAAGTCGAATTCGAAGCGCTGGCGCGGCACCGGCCGGTCGCCGCCGTACAGGTCGAAGGTGAGCGCGTAGCCTTGCGGCACCTGGGCCAGACCGGTGGTCGCCGCCTCGCTCACGATGCGCGTGTAGCGCACCATCCGCTCGATGCCGGCGAGCAGGTGGGGCGAGGCCATCATCGCGTAGCCCACCACGTCGAGGTTGACCGGCCTCACCGCCGAGTTGGGCGACAGCGAGATCCCGGGGTTGGCCGAAACGCGCACCGCCTCTTCCCAGACCCGGCTCATGGATTCGGTTGCCATGCTTTCGGCGGCGCCATCCAGGGTCTCCTCGGGCAGTCCCGCGGACCGGCAAAGCAGGTGCAGGTCGATGCCTTGCGCGCGAAGGAAGTCGCCCACCGCCCGCACCCAGGCTCCAGCCGTCGTGTTCCTGCTCATTGCGCGCTGTCTCCGTTTCCCGATTTTTCTGGCCTGGCGCGCCGCATCAGGTCAATGCCAGCGCTGCAAAGCCATAAATCTGGCCGCGCCGGGCAATGACGTTGCGCAAGGCAATTCCTAGCATACCTCTACCCGACAACCCGCCTCAAGAGCACCTACGGAGACCGCCATGGACACCACGCGCTATGCAATGGACACCCTGCCGCAATGGATCGGAAAGGAACTGGGCGTCTCGCCCTGGACCACGATCGACCAGCCGCGCATCGACGAATTCGCGCACTGCACCGGCGACAACCAGTGGATTCACACCGACGTCGAGCGGGCCCGCCGGGAAAGCCCCTTCGGCGGGCCCGTGGCGCATGGCTATCTCACGCTCTCGCTGCTCGCAGGCGCAGCCGGCGACATCGGCATCGCGCCGGCCGACGCCGTCGCCTGCTTCAACTACGGCCTCGACAAGGTGCGCTTCATCGCGCCGGTGAAGTCCGGCGCCCGCGTGCGCTGCCGCATCACGCTGGCCGACGTCGCCGACCAGGGCAAGGGACGCCGCCTGATCCGCATGAACAACACGGTGGAGATCGAGGGCCAGGAGAAGCCGGCCCTGATCGCCGAGACGCTGGCCGTGCTGGTCGGCGCAGCCTGAACGCATCCCCAACCTTCGGAGCCAAAGCATGAACAGCACCACCCCCCGCGGCAACGCCGCCGGCACTGGAACCACCCGGAAACCGAACCGCGCGGCGCCGGTTGCCCGCAAGCGCGCACAGATGAAGCCCCGCGCCCGGCCGTCGGCGCAGGCCCTGACGGTGCCGGCGGATCCGACGCAGGCCGCCGACACCAAGGCCACCGTGCAGGAGACCATCGACCGGCTGGCCGAGGTCGCCTCGCGCTCGACGCTGGCGATCAATCCGCTGATCGGCGTGCGCCTGGCCGATATCGGTGCGGCCGCGCAGACGCTGGTGGGCAGCGCTGTCAGGCAGCCAATCTCGGCGGCGCGTCACTGGGGCGCCTATGCCCTGGAACTGGGCAAGGTGGCGACCGGCCGGTCGACGCACGCGCCCGAGGACAACGACAAGCGCTTCGCCGACCCGGCATGGCGCAGCAACGCCGTGCTCAGGCGCCTCGTGCAGGCGCACGCGGCGACGTCGAGCGAACTCGGCCGCTTTATCGGCGACAGCAAGCTCGACGCCCGCGACAAGGCGCGCGCGCAACTCGTGGCATCGATGTACGTCGACAGCATTTCGCCGAGCAACACCCTGCTCCACCCCGGCGCGCTGAAGAAGGCGATCGACACGGGCGGCGCGAGCCTGGCCCGGGGCGTGAAGAACCTGGTGCACGACTTGCGCCACAACCACGGCCTGCCGTCCTCGGTCGACAAGTCGAAGTTCGAACTCGGCCGCAATCTCGGGCTGTCCGAAGGCCGGGTGGTGTTCAGGAACGAGGTGCTCGAGCTGATCCAGTACGCGCCCCGCACGTCCGAGGTGTACGCCCGGCCGCTGGTGATCTGCCCGCCGCAGGTCAACAAGTTCTACGCGATGGACCTTTCGCCGGAAAAGAGCCTGGTGCAGTTCGCGGTGAAGAATGGCATCCAGCTCTTCGCAGTGAGCTGGCGCAACCCGACGCTCGAACATCGCCACTGGGACATGTCGACCTACGTGCAGGCGCTCGACGAGGCGGTCGACGCCGCCCGGCAGATCACCGGCAGCCCGGACATCTCCCTCTGGGGCGCGTGCTCCGGCGGCATGACCGCCGCGTCCTACCTGGGCTGGCTTGCCGCGACCGGTCAGAAGAAGGTGGCCAACATCGTGAGCCCCGTCTGCACGCTCGATCCCGAGCTGACGCGGGACACCGCGATGGGCCTGCTGGTCTCCGAGCAGAGCTTGGCGCTGCTGCGGGCCAACGTGAAGCGCAAGGGCTACGTCGACAGCGCCGAACTCGCCCGCGTCTTCGCCTGGATGCGGCCCAACGACCTGATCTGGAACTACTGGGTCAACAACTACCTGCTGGGCAATGACCCGCCGGCCTTCGACATCCTCTACTGGAATGCGGACACCACGCGACTGCCGGCCGCATTCCATTCCGACCTGCTGGACATCATGGAGCGCAGCCCGTTCGTGAACGCCGGCGAGATGAAGGTGCTGGGCGAGCCGATCGACATGCGCAAGGTGGATGTCGAAGCCTACGTGGTGGCCGGCATCACCGATCACATCACGCCGTGGAAGGCCTGCTACCCCACGGCGCGCATCTACGGCCCGAAGAGCACCTTCACCCTGGCCAACGCGGGGCACCTGCAGAGCATCATCAACCCGCCGGGACAGGCGAAGTCCTTCTTCCTGACCGGCCAGGTGGGCGGCGAAGACTGCGATGCCTGGGCGGCCGGCGCGCAGCGCGTCGACGGCAGCTGGTGGCCGCACTGGATGGACTGGATGCATGCGCGTTCGGGCGGCCGCGTGCCGGCGCCGAAGAAGCTGGGCAGCCGGGTGCACAGGCCGGGTGCCGCGGCGCCGGGCGACTATGTGCTGGAGGCCTGAGTGCGTCGCATGGCCCATTCCAAAGCACAAGATCCGGACACCCGCGTCGCGTCCGCCGTCGAACGCCTCGATGAGGCCCGACTCGACCCCGTCACCGGGCTGCATGTAGGCACGGTGCGCATCGGCCGCCAGACGTTGCGCGTCGGCATCCGTCCGGGCTCGGGCGGCCGGCCGCTGCTTGCCTTCAACGGCATCGGTGCCAACCTCGAACTGGTGGGGCCGCTGCTTGCGGCGTTGGATGGGATCGAGACACTCGTCTTCGACGTGCCCGGCGCCGGCCAGTCGCCGCCGCCCAAAGGTCCATACCGCCTGTTCTGGCTCGCGAGGATTGCAGCGCGGCTGCTCGACCACCTGGGCTACGCACAGGTCGACGTGCTGGGCGTCTCCTGGGGCGGCGGCCTGGCGCAGCAGTTCGCGATCCAGTACCCGGCGCGGGTCGGGCGGCTCATCCTGGCGGCCACGTCGATGGGCGGCATCACCATGGTGCCGGGCCGTCCCGGCGTGCTGTGGAAGATGATCAGCCCGCGCCGCTACACCGACCGCGGCTACATGCGCCGGGTGGCGCCCGACATCTACGGGGGCAAACTGCGGCGTAGCCCCCAGGCCATCGAGCACTTCACGCGGCACGCGCGCGGCGGCCACCCACGCGGCTACCGCTACCAGATGCTGGCCATGCTGGGCTGGAGCAGCCTCCCCTGGCTCTGGCGCATCCATCACCCGACGCTGATCCTGGCCGGCAATGACGATCCGCTCGTGCCGCTGGTCAATGCGCGCATGCAGGCCTTGCTGATGCGCCATGCGCGGCTTCATGTGGTGGACGACGGCCACCTCTTTCTGCTGACGGGCGCGCAACAGGTCGCGCCGGTCATCCAGGCATTCCTCACCGAAGGCAGCGTGCGCGGCACGTCGGGCAGGTCGGCGCGTCCTGCCGAAGGCTGAGAGGCGCGGCTCAACGCGCCGTGGGCTTCCACTGCCGCGCCCAATGGCTCAGAGGCGTCAGCGCCACGCTCAACTTGCGCCCCTCCTCGGTCAGGCCATAGCCCCCCTCGTCATGCGCCACCAGACCCAGTTCCCTCAGCTCCGCGAGCCGGGTGTTCAACAGGCTGGAATTGGTCTCGCACGCCTCCTGCAGCGCGCGGAACGTCAGCCGCTCGGCGCGAAGTTCCCAGAGAATCCGAAGCGTCGAGCGTCGACCCAGCAGGTCCAGCGCCACCATGATGGGGCGACCGGTCTTCGAACCGCGCACGGGGGCGCCAGGCTTCGGAACAGTCATGCTTTACTTTTCAGAGCGGGATCGATAGAGTCGGTGCTTTAGAAAATGTAGCAGACGCTCGAGGTCGAACCATGACTGCTCGCATCGCTCCTGCAGAGCCGCCCTTCGCCGCCGGCATCCAGGCCGCGCTCGACGGGCTCATGCGTGGCAAACCGCCCCTGCTGCTCTTCACGACGCTCGCCAGGGACCCTCGCCTGTTTCACAAGTTCTTCGCGGGCGGGCTGCTCGACCGCGGCAACCTCACGCTGCGACAGCGCGAGCTCGTCATCACGCGAACCACGGCACTGTGCAGCTCGGAATACGAATGGGGCGTGCACATCGCGCTGTTCGCCGCGCACGCCGGCTTCGACGAGGCCCAGGTCGTCTCGCTGGCCTCGGGGCGCCCGGGGGATTCCTGCTGGAGCGTCGAGGACAGGCTGCTGCTCGAGCTTTGCGACATGCTGCATGGCGAGTGCACGATCCACGACGCGCTCTGGGCGTCGCTGAAGTCCGCGTTCAGCGACGAGGCGATGCTCGAACTGCTCCTGCTGGCCGGTTTCTATCGCACCGTCAGCTATCTGACCAACGCCTTGCGCCTGCCCGCTGAGCCGGGCGCGGCGCGCTTTCCCGTTCCGGCCGCCCAATAGAACGCTCAGGCGCAGGAGCGATGGCGCTACGGGGCCGGCGCCGTCAATTCGCTTTCCTGCAATGACTCGACGATCGTTCGCACCAAGGGCCGGTAGCGATGCGCGGGCCCGGCATAAGCCACGACGAGGGTGCCCGGCGCCACCGGCGACGTCGCGGGCAGCAAGCGCAGCTGGCCACTCTCGACCTCGTTGCGCACCATGGCGGTCGGGAGCACGGCGGCCCCCTGACCGGCCGCCACCAGGCGCGCCATCAGCGTCAACGAGTTGCAGGTGCTCATGCGCGCGGGTTCGATGCCGGCGGCGTCGAACCAGTTGCGGATGGCCCGGTAGATCGTCGACGGCTCCGGCATCGTGAGGATCGGGACATTGCGCAGGTCCGCAGGCTTGAGCGCGCGATGGGGAAGCTTCAACTGCGGTGCCGCGAACCATGCAAGTTCGATCAGGCCGACCGCCTCGACGGTGACCGCGTCGCTGACCTGCGGGTCCGTCAGCACCGCGACGTCCAGTTCGCTGGCATTGAGCTTTCGATTGAGCGCGGCGCCCACGTCGAGCGTGAGTTCGACCTTGAGCTCCGGATAGCGGGCCACGAAGCGCGGCAGGAGGCTCGGCAGGGTCATCAGCGCGACCGATTCGACCGCTCCCAGCCGCAACAGCCCGCGCAGGCTCCGCCCGCTCTGGCTGTGCGCCGCGATGTCGTCGCTGAGCTTGAGCATGCGGTCCACCGGCTCGACGATGCCGCGCCCCCGCGCGGTCAGTTCGGCACGCTGGCGCGTGCGATGGAAGAGCCTGGTGTCGAGGGTGGCCTCGAGTTCGGCGATGCGCGCCGAGATGGTGGGCTGCGTGACGTGCAGGTGGCGCGCCGCCGCATGAAAACTGCCGAGACGCGCGATCCAGTAGAAGGCTTCGAGCTGGGCGATGGAGGCGCGCATGATCAGAAAATCTTATCACCGGCACGCCGATTTCCGATTACCTGCCCGACCCGCCGCCCTCCTAAAGTTGCGCCCAGCACGCCCCGTTGATTCCCGGGGCCTATCACGAAGGGCAGCATGCAACAGATCGGATTCGACGTCGGCGGGACCTTCACCGACCTGGTGGTGACCGATGCGAAGGACAACATCCGGACGCTCAAGGTCCTCTCGACGCCCCACGACTACAGCGAGGGCATCCTGGGCGGCATCGCCCGGATGGTCTCCGGCGGGGTGCTCGCGCCGGCCTCGGTCGAGCGCATGGTCCATGCCTTCACGGTCGCCACCAACGCCCTGCTGACCCGCACCGGTGCCAAGGTCGGCCTGATCACCACGCGAGGCTTTCGCGACGTGCTCGAGATCGGCCGCCTGCGCATGCCCCGGCTCTACGACATGGAGTGGGACAAGCCCGTGCCGCTGGTGCGCCGCAGCCTGCGCCTCGAAGTGAGCGAACGCCTGTCGGCGACGGGCGAGGTGGTGACAGCCCTCGACGAGGACGATGCCGCCCGCGCGATCGACTCGCTGGTGGCGTCCGGTGTCGAATCCATTGCGATCTGCCTGCTGCACGCGTACGTCGATCCCCGCCACGAGCGGCGCCTGCTCGAAATCGCGCGCCAGCGCGCACCGCAACTGGTGGTCTCGGCCTCGCACCAGGTCCTGCCCGAGATCCGGGAGTTCGAACGCACGAGCACGACGGTCGTGAATGCCTTCGTGAAGCCGGTCGTCGACGCGTACCTGGGACGGCTCGAACGCGGCCTGGAGGCCGCACGGGTCACCGCGCCGCTGATGATCATGCAGTCGGCCGGCGGCGTGATGAAGGCGGGCACCGCCCGGCAACTGCCCGCGTACTGCATCGAATCCGGCCCGGCCGCGGGCGCGGTGGGCGCGGCGGCACTTGGCAAGCTGCTCGGCATCGCCAACATCATCGCGTTCGACATGGGCGGCACCACCGCCAAGGCCTGCCTGATCGAGAACGGCGAGCCGCGGCTGACCGCGGAGCTGGAGGTCGGCGCCGCGCTCAACGCCGGCCAGCGACTGCTGAGCGGAGGCGGCTACGTCGTTCGCGCGCCGGCCATCGACCTGGCCGAAATCGGCGCCGGTGGCGGCAGCCTCGCGTGGATCGATGCCGGCGGCGCCTTGCGCGTCGGACCCCGGAGCGCGGGCTCGGTGCCGGGCCCCGCCTGCTACGGTCTCGGCGGCGACGTGCCGACCGTCACCGACGCGAACGTGGTGCTCGGCTTCCTGAGCCGCAGCCATCTGCTCGACGGGGCAATGCCGATCGACAGCGCCGCGGCCGAGGCCGCGATCCGTCGGCACATCGCGCAACCGCTCGGCATCGAGGTCCATGAAGCCGCGCACGGCATCCACGCGGTGGCCGATGCCACCATGGTGCGCGCGGTGCAGGCCGTGACCAGCGAGATCGGCCGCGCGCCCGGTGATTTCACGATGGTCGCCTTCGGCGGCAGCGGACCGGTGCATGCGGCCTCGCTCGCGCTGCACGCGGGCATCGCCCACATCGTGGTGCCGCCGGCACCGGGCGTGTTCAGTGCCTTCGGCCTGCTGTTCACGCGCATCGAGCACCGGCTCGTGCGCACCTGCGCGATGGACGCGGACAGCGCCGACCTGGAACGCATCGGCAACCTGCTCCACCTGCTGCGCGCCGAGGCCGACGAGCTGATGCATGCCGAAGGCGTCGCGCCGGCCCACAGCGAACTCACGCACCAGCTCGACCTGCGCTACCGGGGCCAGAGCTCGGAGATCGCGGTGCCCTTGCGCCTGCCGATCGAGCCCGCGTCCATCGCGGTGGCCACGAAGGCTTTCCACGAAGAGCACGAGCGCACCTACGGCTACTGCAGCCCGGACGAGACCGTGCAGATCGTCAACCTGCGCCTGCGTGTGCGCTCGCGCAGCGGCGGCACGGCGGCGGTAAATGCCGAGAGCGTCAAGCCCGCGCTGGCGCCGTTGCGCAGTGGCGCACTCGGCAGCCGCAAGGTCTACTTCGGCGCCCGCTGGGGATGGCAGGACACGCCCATCATCCGCCGGACCGGCCTCGCACCCTGCCACGGGCCGCTCGTGATCGAGGAATACGACACCACCGTCGTGGTGCCGCCCGGTGCACGCGCCCATCTCGACGACACCGGCAGCATCCGCATCGACCTGACCCCCATCCTGTGAGCACCATGACCCCCTCCCGCGACCCGATCCGGCTCGAACTGCTCAAGAACGCCTTTGCGGCGATCTCCGACGAGATGGCCGCCACCGTCGTGCGCACCGCGCGCTCCTACGTGATCAAGGAGGCGATGGATTTCTCCACCGGCCTGATCGACGCCCAGGGCCAGCTGATCTCCCAGGGCCTGTGTCTGCCCATGCACATGGGGTCCTTTCCGCCGACCGTCGCGACGGTGCTCGAACGCTTCGCGGGCGACATGCACGAGGGCGATGTCTACATCACCAACGACCCGTACACCGGAGGCGGCACGCACCTGCCCGACATCTACGTCTTCAAGCCCATCCACCACGACGGCGAGCTGCTCGGCTTCGCCGCGGCGATCGGCCACCAGACCGACATCGGCGGTCGCGTGGCGGGCGGCAACGCCTGCGACAACACGGAGATCTTTCAGGAGGGCCTGCGGATCCCGCCGGTGCGGCTGTTCGATCGCGGCGTGCTCGACGAGGACCTGATGGCCATCCTGCGGCTGAACGTGCGCCTGCCGGACAAGGTGCACGGCGACGTGATGGCGACCGTCTCGGCCTGCACGCGCGGCGAACGCGCCATGCAGGCGCTGGCGCGCCAGTACGGCACGGCGGTGCTGCGCGAGGAGATGGCGCACCTGCTCGACTACACCGAGCGCATGACGCGCGCCGCGTTCGAGGAACTGGCCGACGGCGAATGGCGCTTCGACGACTTCCTCGACGACGACGGCTTCAGCGAAGACCCGATCCGCATCCGCTGCCAGCTGCAGAAGAAGGGCGGCACATTGAAGGTCGACTTCACGGGCAGTTCTCCGCAGGTGCGCGGCTCGATCAACCTGCCGTTCTCGATGACGCAGTCGTGCACCTACGCCTGCGTGCGCTGCATCCTCGATGCCGGGCTGCCCACCAACAGCGGCTTCATGCGGGCGATCGAGGTCTTCGCCACGCCCGGGTCGGTGGTCCATCCCACGACGCCGGCGCCGGTCGCGGCGCGCGGCCTCACGGCAATGCGCACCACCGAGGCGATCTGGGGCGCGCTCGCGCGCATGCTGCCGTCGAAGGTCTTCGCCTGCGGCGCCCAGGGCGACTTCGGCGTCACGATCGCGGGCTACGACGCCCGGCACGAACCCTTCGTGCTGCTCGAATTCCTCTTCGGCACCTGGGGCGGCCGGCCGGGCAAGGACACCAACGACGGGCTCTCCTCGCTGGCCGTCAACTACTCGAACTCGCCCGTCGAGGTGGTCGAAGGCGAGCAGCCACTGCGCATCGAGGCCTACGGCTTCCGCACCGACTCGGGCGGACCCGGCAAGCACCGCGGTGGCGTCGGCATGATGCGCAGCTATCGCCTCACCGGCGTGCCCGACGCGGTGCTGCAGGTGCGCAGCGACCGCCAGAAGTTCCGGCCCTATGGGCTGCAGGGCGGGCATGACGGTGCCTTCGCCGCCAACTACCTGAGCGGCAACGGCGGCGAGCGCAGGCAGCTGCCCGGGAAGTTCATGCGCACTTTCGAGCGCGGCGAACTGTATGAGGCGGTGCTCGCGGGCGGCGGCGGCTGGGGGGATCCGCTGGAGCGCGATCCGCACGCCGTGCGCGAGGACGTCGTCGACGACAAGGTCTCGCGCGAAGCGGCCCTGCGCGACTACGGCGTGTGTCTCGACGACGACGGGCGCGTCGACGCGGCCGCCACGCTGAAACGGCGCCAGTTCATGCGAGACTCCCGCCGGCCCGCGGGCCGGCCCGGCGACTGACATGGAACTGCGTACCCCCATTCTCCTGCTCGACCTCGACGCGTTCGACCGCAACGTCGCGCGCATCGCCCGCACGATCGCGCGTGGCGGCAAGCACTGGCGTCCCCACGTCAAGGGCATCCGCTCGCCCGCGCTGGCCAGGCGCCTGCTGGATGCCGGCGCGCGCGGCGTGACCTGCGCGACCCTCGACGAGGCGCGGAGCATGGTGGACGGCGGCATCGACGACGTGCTGATCGCATCGCAGGTCGTGCAACCGGTCGAACTGCGGCAACTGGCCGAACTCAACCGGCATGCGCATGTCGCGGTGGCCGTCGATGCGATGGCCCAGGCCCTGCCGCTCGCCCACGCGGCGCGCGGCGCGGGGGTGATCGTTCCGGTCCTGATCGAGGTCGACGTGGGCCTGCGGCGCGCGGGCGTGGCGCCGGGCCGGGCCGCCGTCGAACTGGCCGAAAGCCTGGCGCGAGAGGACGGCCTGCGCTTCGACGGCCTCATGGCCTGGGAAGGGCACACCACACGCGTCGCCAAAGGCAGCGCCCGGCGCGACGCCATCGCCGAGGCCGTCGGGCTGCTGACCGGAAGCGCGCGCCTGTGCGCCGAGGCCGGCCGCGCCCCGCGCATCGTGAGCTGCGGCGGCACCGGAACCTTCGAGACGACCGCGACGCTCGACGGCGTCACCGAAATCCAGGCCGGCGGCGGCGTGTTCGGCGACCTGCGCTGCCGCGAGGATTTCGGCGTGGACCTCGAACGCGCGATCGGACTGCGCGCGAGCGTGCTCGCACGGCCAACGCCGGTGCGCATCGTCTGCGACGCCGGCTGGAAATCGCTCGCGGTGTATCCGAAGGCGCCGCGGGCGCTCGGCATCGGGAACGTGGCGCACGTCGCCCATGCGGCCTCGCATTTCACGCTCGAACTCGAAGCCGACGCGACGCTGCCCGCCGTCGGCGACTGCATCGATTTCGATGTCGGCTATGCCGACGCCACCCTCTTCCTGCACCGGGACATCGTCGGCCTGCGCGGCGGCACGATCGAGGCCCGTTTCCCGCTGCCGGACGCACGCCCTGGCGTGCAGCCCGTTCCCCACCCCTAGGCCACCACCGGAGAAACCCACCATGGACTCACAGATCGCCAGCAACAAACGCGACTTTCTCAAGGGCACCGCACTGCTCGGCGCCGCGGCCACGGGGCTCGCGACGACGGCTGCGGGACTGATCCCACAGCAGGCGCTCGCGCAGTCGCTCGACAGCGGCATCCGCCCCGAATCGACGCTGGCGAAGGTGCTCAAGTCCGGCGTGCTGCGCGTCGGCTATGCGCAGACCGGCCCCTTCTTCTACAAGAACGCGAAGACCGGCGAGCTCGGCGGCATCTACTTCGACGCCGCGACCGAACTCGCCAAGCAGATGGGCGTCAAGGTCGAGTTCAAGGAGGTGACGTTCCAGAACGCGACGGTCGCCTTGCGCCGCGACGACTACGACGTGTTCGGCTCCGCCCTCACCTACACGATGGCGCGCGCGATGGCGGTCGACTACATCGGCCCGATCTACGAGGTCGGCAGCCTGCTGCTCGTGCACAAGGACAACGCGGGCCGCTTCAAGAAGCTCGAGGACTTCAACGACCCGGGCGTGACCTTCTCGGTCGTCTCGGGCGGCAGCGAGGAGCCGCGCATCCCGGTGCTGTTCCCGAAGGCCAAGCTGATCACCACCACCGGCCAGGCCGAACTCGGCGCCGAGCCGGTTCGCGCGAAGAAGTCGGATGTCTGGATGAGCAGCCAGGTGGCCGTGCAACTCATGGCCAAGCGGGTCAACTGGGCCGTGGCCTTCGACCCGGAGCATCCCATCGACCGCCGGCCGAGCAGCTGGGCCGTGCGCTACGGCGACTACGAATGGAAGAACTTCCTCGACTTCTGGGCCGGCTTCCTGCGCACCAACGGCGAGACCGAGCGCCTGATGAAGCTCCACATGGAAAGGCTCGGCAGCGCGTGAAGCCGGCGCACCATCCGGCCGCCGCCGTCATGCCGCGCGAAGCCACATTGCCCGAAGCACCGCAGGGCAGCCCGCCGTGCATCCGGGTGGTGGGCCTGCACAAGCACTTCGGCGCGCTGGAGGTGCTCAAGGGCATCAGCTTCGACGTCCATCGCGGGACCGTGCTCAGCATGATCGGCGCGAGCGGATCGGGCAAGAGCACGCTGCTGCGTTGCATCAACCGGCTGGAGACCCCGAGCGCCGGCGACGTGCTCATCGAGGGCGAATCCCTCTGCGAGCGCGAAGGCCGGCCGCGCTCGATCACCGACGTGAACCGGATCCGGCGCGATCTCGGCATGGTGTTCCAGCAGTTCAACCTGTGGCCGCACATGACCGTGATGGAGAACGTCACCGAGGCGCCGCGCCATGTGCGTGGCCTCTCGCGCAAGGCGGCCAGGGAAATCGCCGCCGCCTGCCTGGACCGCGTGCACATGCTCGACAAGGCCGATGCCTATCCCGCGCGGCTGTCGGGCGGGCAGCAGCAGCGCGTTGCCATCGCGCGCGCGCTCGCGATGCAGCCCAAGGTGATGCTGTTCGACGAGGCGACCTCCTCACTCGACCCCGAGCTGACGGAAGAGGTGCTGGCCGTGATGCGCGACCTGGCGAGGGACGGCACGACCATGATCGTCGTCACGCACGAGATGGCCTTTGCGCGCGAAGTCTCGGACCACGTCATGTTCCTGCACAACGGCCTCGTCGAGGAGCAGGGCCCGCCCGCCGAGCTGTTCGGCGCGCCCCGCTCGGAACGGCTGCGGCAGTTCCTCAGCAAGACCGGCGGCTAGGAGTCGCACGATGCCCGAGGTGCTGCGCGAAACCTTCGACCTGTCGCTGTTCTGGGAGTACCGCCAGGCCCTGCTCAAGGGACTGGCGATGAGCCTGGGCGTGTTCGCCTGCGCGGCCACGATCGCGGTCCTCGCCGGGCTCGGCGTCGCGTTGTTGCGCCGGAGCCGGTTCGCGCCCGTCCGCTGGATCGCGACGCTGCACACCGAGATCTCCCGCAACTCGCCGGACTACATCATGATCGTCTGGGTGCACTTCGTGCTGCCGCTGCTGATCGGCGCCCTGCTGGCGCGCCGGCTCGAATTCGATCCCTTCGTCTCGTCCGTGATCGCGCTGGGCTACGTCTACAGCGGCTACTTCGCCGAGACCTTCCGTGCGGGCATCGAGGCCGTGCCGCGCGGACACTTCGAGGCGGCGCAGGCCTTCGGCATGTCGGAGCGGCACATCATGTGGCGCATCGTGCTGCCCCAGGTCGTGCGGCGCATGCTGCCCGAATCGACCAACCAGTTCATCTCGATGTTCAAGGCCACGAGCATCGTCTCGCTGATCGCCGTGCCGGACCTGATGTACCAGGTCTCGATGGTGAGCTCGCAGGAAATGAAGCCGATGCCGCTCTACACGGGGGCGGCCCTGGTGTACTTCGTGATCGTGTTCTGCGCCGCCTCGCTGCTGCAGGCGCTGTCGAAGCGCTGGCGCGCAAAGGTGTTCGCATGAGCGAGGCCATGGCATGAGCAACTGGCAGCGCCTGGTCTGGGACCAGCGCGACGCGTTCGCCGCGGGTTTCCAGGTGACGCTCGAGGTCTGCGCCGTATCCTTCGTGTTCGCCCTGCTCGGCGGTCTTCTGCTGGCGCTGGTCCGGCTGTACGTGAAGCCGCTGCGTCCCGTCGCGATCGGCCTGATCGAGTTCTTTCGAGCGACGCCGGTGCTGGTGCAGCTCTTGTGGGTCAACTATGTCTGGCCCGAGCTCATCGGCTGGCCGAATTCCTTCTTCGCCGCCGCCTGCGTGGCGCTGGCCCTGCAGTCGAGCGGCTATCTGGCCGAGACCTTCCGGGGTGCCATCGAGTCGATGCCGCGCGGACAGACCGAGGCCGCGAGTTCGCTCGGCATGTCGCGCGTCCGAGCCTTCTGGCGCATCGTGCTGCCGCAGGTGCTGCTGGACGCGGCGCCGTCAATCGGCAACCAGTTCACGGTGATCGTGAAGTCGTCGGCGCTGGTGTCCGTGATCGCGGTGCCCGACCTGATGTTCCAGTCGCAAAAGCTCGTGAACCGCTGGTACGAGCCGATCGAGATCCTCACGGCCACCGCGGCGATCTACATCGTCTTCATCTTCGCGGTCTCGGCGCTGCTGAAGGCGCTGGCCGATGCGCTGCGCCGGCGCTACGGCCTCGGCACCGGCTGATCAGCCCTCGTAGCCTTCGACGGTGCCCGCGTCCCGAACCTTGGCGTCGGCCGGATTGCCTCCGAACTCCCGCTTGGCGCGCCGCTGCCGAAGCAGGTCCCAGCATTGGTCGAGCTGTTCTTCCACATGCCGGAGCCGCGTCGCGTTCGATTCCGAGGCCACGGGCTCCGATCGCAGTTGATGCTCCTCGGCAACGAGCGTCGTGATGTGCTCGAGGATGGACTTGTCGCTCATGCTGGATGCCTCCGACGATTCGATGCCGGCAGCCTACGCCGATTGCGCCGATCCCGCACGCACGGGCAGCTTCCAGTCGGGCCGGATGAAGTGGCAGGTGTAGCCGTTCGGGATGCGTTCCAGATAGTCCTGGTGCTCCGGCTCGGCTTCCCAGAACGGACCGGCCGGCGCGAGTTCGGTGACCGCCTTGCCCGGCCACAGGCCCGAGGCGTTCACGTCGGCGATCGCGTCCTCGGCGACGCGCTTCTGCTCGTCGTTCGTGTAGAAGATCGCCGAGCGGTAGCTGAGCCCCCGATCGTTGCCCTGGCGGTTGAGCGTCGTCGGGTCGTGGATCTGGAAGAAGAATTCGAGCAGCTTGCGGTAGCTGGTCTTCGCGGGGTCGTACACGATCTCGATGGCCTCGGCATGCGTGCCGTGGTTCCGGTAGGTCGCGTTCGGAACGTCACCGCCCGAGTAGCCCACGCGCGTCGAGACCACGCCGTCCTGTTGACGGATCAGGTCCTGCATGCCCCAGAAGCAACCGCCGGCAAGGATGGCTTTTTCGTGACTCATCAGATGTTCTCCACTTGGTCGAGATAGGCACCATAGCCCTGCGCTTCCATGTCATCGCGATGGATGAAGCGCAGCGAGGCCGAATTGATGCAATAGCGCAGGCCGCCGCGATCCGCGGGGCCATCGGGAAAGACGTGACCGAGGTGGCTGTCGCCGTGCGTCGATCGCACCTCCGTCCGGACCATGCCGTGCGTGGTGTCGCGCAGTTCGTTGACGTGCGCAGGCTCGATCGGTTTCGTGAAGCTCGGCCATCCGCAGCCCGACTCGTACTTGTCGGATGAAGCGAACAGCGGCTCGCCCGAAACGATGTCGACGTAGATACCGGGCTCCTTGTTGTCGAGGTATCCGCCGGTTCCGGGGCGTTCGGTGGCGCTCTGCTGCGTCACGCGGAACTGTTCCGGCGACAGAGCGGCGAGCGCCTCGGGCGTCTTGCGGTAGTCAGGCATGGGGTGTCCTTGTGAATGTGGGCGTGCGCTTCCAACTTGGGGACCGGCGAGCAGCTTACAAGGCTTGCGCTCTTTCCGTGCGCCCCCGGGCAATTGCGCCTTCTCGCCTGTCAATGGCTGACCGAGCGCTGACAACATTGTCAGCACTTTTCAAGGTTGCGTTACATGTTTGACAGGCGACTCGAACCTTAAGTTTTCGTTTCCGATCCGCCCGCCCTTCGTGCCGCACCGGTACATGAATTGCTCGCCAGTGGAACGCGATCGGGGACCCCGATCCAGCGCGCTGCGATGACGTCGCTCTCGCACGAATCGATCTCCGGAACACCAGATGAACGCAATGGAATTGAAGGCGGAACATGCCTCTCGCATCGAAGACGCGCGCCGCAGGCGCCTCCTCGGCTTCGGACTCTCCTCGGTGGCTGCCCTCGGCCTCGCGGCCTGTGGCGGCGGTGGCGGCGGCTTCGCTGCGCCCGTTGCCGGCGCCGCCGGACCCAGCCCCGCGGCGCCCGCTTCCGGTGGCTCGACGCCAGCGGCCGACAACCCGGTCTCGGCGCCTTCTCCCGATGCACCGGCGCCCGCGCCCAAGAGCGCCAAGCGCGGCGTGGCCTACGACCTTGCGGATCCGGCGGACCTGGCCGTGCTCGCGCCGGGCGTGAGCTGGTGGTACGACTGGGGCCTTCGGCCCCACGCCTCCGTGCCGGCCGATTTCCGCACGCGCTACGGCATGGACTTCCATCCGATGCTGTGGAACGGCAACTTCGATGCCGCCGAGGTCGAGGCCTACCTGCTGGCCCGTCCGGACATCAAGCACCTGCTGCTGCTCAACGAGCCGAACCTGAGCGACCAGGCCAACCTCACGCCCTCGCAGGCCGCACAGCTCTGGCCAAGCTACGAGGCCATCGCCGACCGCACCGGCGTGAAGCTCGTCGGTCCGGCGATCACCTGGGGCACCATGCCCGGATTCGGCGACCCGGTCGTCTGGCTGGATGCCTTCCAGGCGGCCTATCGCGCCGCCAACGCGAACCGCGATCCGCGCATCGATTTCCTGGCCTTCCACTGGTACGACTACGGACTCGGCGCCCAGCTCGATCGCCTGACGAAATATGGCAAGCCATTCTGGGTCACCGAATTCGCCAACTGGCACAGCCCCACCGACGGCGCCCAGATCGACACCGTGGCGAAGCAGAAGGCGCAGATGACCGACATGGTCGCGACCTGCGAATCGCGCAGCGACGTGTTCCGCTACGCCTGGTTCACCGGCCGCTGGGCTTCGGACGTGCACTTCACGAGCCTGCTGGGTGCCAGCGGCGAGTTGACCGAGCTCGGCCGGCACTACGTGACGCTGCCCTTCGCCGGCCAAGGTTCCTGACCCTCCGAACGCCCATCCGCCGACGCGCCCGCGCCGGACGGGACACGACCACGACAACATTGCAAGGAAAACCCATCGTGAAAAAGAAGAACACGAACGTCGACGCCGAACGCGCGCGGACGACGCTCGCCCTGGCGGGCCTGCTGCTCGCCGCTGCCGCGCTGAGTGCGTGCGGCGGCGGTTCGGGCTCCGGCGGCTTCGCAGGCGGCGGCCAGCTGCCGCCGGTCGCGCAGGTCCCGCCCTCCTCCGCACCGCCGGTGGAAAGCGCCCCCGGCGAGCCCGAGAACATCGGCACCGACCACGACGCGCCGAACCCGGTGCCCCCCTCGCCCGTCCTGCCGCCGACGCAGCCCGTGTCGGTCGACGCGAGCCTCGGCATCACGAGCTTCTATCCGTTGTACGCCGCAGGCTCGCCGGTCACCGAGCAGATCCAGTACCGCGAGGCGGACGGCACGCTCGTCACGCTGATGGGGATGCGCCCCACCGAGCGGCATGCGCGCGAACGCGGCGAATCGTGGACCGCGCCCGACGAAGGGCCGGGCCGCTATCTCACCTTCCCGTCGGCCTACTTCCAGAACCGCACCTACGGCATCGAGATTCGCGACCACGTCCCCGCGGGCAAGCAGCTGATCGAGATGGTGCTGATCGTCAATGACGGCACCTTCGACGGCACCACGTTCAGCCTGTTCCGCAACAGCAACGACGAAGGCGTGCGCGACTACGGCTGGTCGCTCAACACCGGTTTCAACAATCCGAAGATGGGCGGCAAGTCGATCTGCATGGCGGGCAGCCGCGACTGCCAGATCAGCTTCGATTCCTACTGGGACGTGCCCAAGGGCGAGCCCCACCGCGCGCTCAAGATGGGCGACGTGATCGAGCTGTCGCCCGCCGAGCGCCTGGAGCGCTACGGCGACGGCATGCACGCGGGCGAGCCGGTCTCCGACAGCCTGAAGGGCAAGGCGGTGGTCGATGGGGCCGGCAGCCGCTACTACTCGTTCGAGCAGCTCTACGTCGTCGGCCAGGGCCTGGTGCCGTGGTATGGCGTGGCACCGCGGCTCAATTCCGCGCCGCTGCCCGAAGACACGCTGTCGGGCGGATCGACGAGCCTCTCGTACAACTACTCGGAAGAGCCGATGCGCGTCTTCCAGCAGATGTCCAACAACATCGGCATCGTCAACGCCAAGCGCTTCGTGCAGGGCCGGCGCCTGTTCCATACCTCGTTCCTGACGGGCAAGCACTCGGAGCATCCCGACGACAACCCGGTGTTCGCCGCGCACGTGAACCAGCTGGGCCCGCGCTACAACCAGGAGCGCTGCATCGCCTGCCACACGCTCAACGGCCGCAGCATCATTCCCGGCATCGGCGCGCGGCTGGACTCGATGGCCGTTCTCACGGCGGCGGCTGCTTCGACCGGCGCCAGTCCCGTGCCGGATGCGACCTATGGGCTGAACGTGCAGCAGCGCAGCCGCGACGCGAGCGCGACCGACTTGTCCGTGAGCGTGCAGTCATACACCACCACGACCTATACGCTGCCCGATGGCGAAAAGGTCGATCTTCAGAAGCCGGTCTATGCATTCAAGGGCCCGGCACCGGCGCAATTCTCGGTACGCCAGGCTGCACAGGTCGTGGGCATGGGCCTCATCGAAGCGATCGACGAAGCCACCATCCTGGCCCTGGCCGATCCGACCGACCGCGACGGCGACGGCGTGCGGGGCGTGCCGAACTGGGTGACCAATCCGGAGAACGGCAAGGTCCACCTCGGCCGCTATGGCTGGAAGGCCGCGAAGGCCACGCTGCGCCAGCAGGTCGGCGATGCGCTGCTCAAGGACATCGGCGTCACGAGCCCGGTGTTCCCGTCCCGCGGCTGCCAGCGGCTGGATTCCGACTGCCGCAACACGAGCGGCGGCACGTCGATCTCCGAATCCGAACTGGAGCGCCTGTCGGACTACCTGTCGCTGCTGGCCGTGCCGGCGCAGCGCAGCCTGCGCAGCGGCTTCCCGGCCGACACGCGCGTCTCGCCCGAACACGACGTGAACCCCGGCCAGATCAACCGCGGCAGCGCCCTGTTCGCGCAGGCGCAATGCGTGGCCTGCCACACGCCGCAGATGAAGACGGGCGCGAAGCATCCCTTCGCCGAACTGCGCAACCAGACCATCCACCCCTATACGAACCTGCTGCTGCACGACATGGGTCCGGGCCTGGCCGACACGCTGGCCGAAGGCAAGGCGAGCGCCAGCATGTGGCGCACGGCGCCGCTGTGGGGCTTGGGGTCGCTCGCCTACGTGCAGGGCAGCGTGCAGAACGCGCGCTACCTGCACGACGGTCGCGCGCGCACGCTGATGGAGGCCATCCTCTGGCACGGGGGCGAGGCCGCTTCAAGCCGCGGCAAGTTCGAAGCGATGTCGAAGGACGACCGGGCTGCCGTGATCGCCTTCCTGAGTTCCCTGTGAGGCCCCGCTCAAGGCTTGAACGGCTTGCTGACGTAGCGTGAGCCCTTCTCGCCGAAGCGCCAGGGCAGGTCGATGGCCCGCGAGATCCCGATGCGGGGTCCTTCGACCAGCACGGGCGCGGGCTGGTCGCCGGGCACGGCGAGCAGGCGGAAGGGCGGCGCGTCCAGCGGCAGGCCATTGAGCCGCGCATCGATGCCGAGCGCCTGCCCGAGCCGCCCCGGCCCCGAACACAGGAGCCGCGGGTTCTCGAGGCCCCGGCGTCGTTGCATCTGCGCGAGACCGTGCGTGGGCTCGATCGCACGGATCAGCACCCCGGCACCGTGGCCGACCGGGCGGCAAACGAAGTTCAGGCACCAGTGGATGCCGTACGAGCGATAGACGTAGGCATGACCGGGCGGCCCGAAGAGCGACGCGTTGCGCGGCGTGCGACCTGCAAAGCTGTGCGAGGCCGGCTCGTCGCGGTCGTAGGCTTCCGTCTCGACGATGCGCCCGCCAACGCCGTCGACCAGCAGCGTGACGCCGATCAGGTGCCGCGCCACCAGTTCGGAGGCGTCTTCGAAGTCGATGATCGCGTCGATGGCGTCGATGGCGTCGACTGGGCCTCCGCCGCCGTGCATCGTCCGGGTCAAGCGGGAGCCACCGGGTCCGTGAATCGTTCCTGGTGCGGCGAGCCCAGGTAGGGGAAGGCGGCGAGCAGATCCTTGTGGGGGCCCACGTTGTCGCTCGTCACCTTTCCATTGGTGATGGTGGAAATGAAGATGTCCATCACGTCATCGTAGAGGCCGCGGCCGTTGTCCGGGTAGGACGCCGGCAATGACGGATCGAAGCGGAGGATGTCCGGCAGCAGGGTCGCTGCCACGCGCCTGGCCTCGTCGGGCGTGTACCCACCCGTGTGCTCCAGCGAATGGGCATAGACGGCGATGAACCGGGCATCGTCCGCCGGCTCCGCAGCGAAGTAGGCGGCCTTCTGGTCCCCCGTGAGGAACACGGCTTGCGAGGGCCGTGCGCCACGCTCCGCCTGAACCCAGTGGCCTCCCGCGCCGTCTACCGTGCGCGCCCAGATCCCGAGCTTCCCGCCGCCCAGGGCCACGTTGGGAATTTCGAGCACGATGCTGCACACGTCCCGTCCGGTGAAGAAATCGGTGCCGGTGAACTGCATGTTGTTCAGAGCGCCCAGTGTGTCGAAGAAGAAAGGATCGCTGCGCCAGCCCGCGAAGAAGCGATAGCCGCCCGCCTGCGCCAACCGCGCATCGCGCCCGGTCGAGACGGGTGCGCCGGCGATGATGATCTCGCCATCGTCGCCGGTCCCGGCGGCCTGCGCGCCTTCGACGCGACGCAGGGTCGCCGTCTGGCCGCCGCCCTCGAAGCGCGTGAAGCGCACCCTGAAGGCGATATCGGCGACGGCATCGCCGTCCGTGTCGATCTTGATTTCATAGATTGCCTCCGACGCGAAGGGCTCGTCGGTCGTGGGCCCTTCGGGGTTGACGCCCACCGAAGGGTGCACGTTCATGACCAGGATCGACTTGTCGCCGTCGCCGGGCTTGGGGAAGGCATAGAGGTCCGTCAGGTCGAGCCGGGCGTCGCCGTGGGGAAAGCCATAGTCCGGTCCGGAGTAGTGGTGCGACATACATCCTCGCTTCCGTCGTTTAGCAGGTGGTCTCGAAGGTCGTCTCGAACGACCGAGACGCCTGCCAGAATCAGACCAGATGCGTCGACGCGAATCCATTGCACGAAGGTGTCGAAAGGCGGGAAGCCACACCTTGGTCCTATTGATCGAACGCCGTCCTTCAGGTCCAGTGATGCTCATGTCCAGTTCGACCGCCCTTCCCGCCGACCTGCTCGGCGTCGCCCTGGTGGTCCTGCTGCTGGGCATCCGTCACGGCTTCGACGCCGACCACATCGCCGCCATCGACGGGATGACCTGTCACAACGACAAGGTGCGCCCGGTACTGGCGCGCTATTGCGGCGCGCTGTTCTCTCTCGGGCACGGTCTCGTGGTGGTGGCCGTCGCCCTCGGCGTGTCGTTGCTCGCCGACGCCTGGCATCCGCCGGCGTGGCTCGAACTTACCGGATCCGGGATCTCGATCGCCGTGCTCCTGCTGCTGGGCGGCATCAACATTGCCGCCGTCTTCCATGCACCCGAGGGCGAGGTCGTCCGCCTCAGGGGCTGGCGCAGCAGCGCTTTCGATGGCCTGCTGCGCATCGGCCATCCGTTGACCGTGATGGCAGTGGGCGCTTCGTTCGCGCTGTCGTTCGACACCTTCAGCCAGGCCGCATTGTTCGCCATGACGGCGTCGCAGTTCGGGGGCTGGAAATCGGCGCTCCTGCTCGGGCTGCTCTTCACCGTCGGCATGGTGCTGACGGACGGCCTCAATGGCTACTGGATCGCCCGGCTGCTGCGCCGCCGGGACCGCACCGCCCTCGTCGCTTCGCGCGTGATGGCCTTCACCGTCGCCAGCGTGAGCCTGCTGACCGCGGGGTTGGTGCTGGCCACCCTGATCGTGCCCTCGGCACAGGCCTGGTCGGAAGGCAAGGAGGTCTGGCTCGGTGTCGCCATCGTGGCGTGGGTCTTTCTCACGCTGGCGATCGTCCGGCATCGCGGCAAACAGACTCGGATGGAGGTCAACGATGGATGAGCACCGCATTCGGACGGCCATTGATCGGCACTGGGCGGCCTCGGCCGCCGGTGATCAAGCCGTGGAGCACGAGATCTATCACGACGATGCGGTGTGCAGCTACCCGCAGTCGGGCGAGGTGATCCACGGCCGGCACAACCTGCAGGCGCTTCGCAGCCATCACCCGGGAAAGCCGTCGGGCTTTGCGGTCCGGCGCATCGTCGGCACGGGCGATCTCTGGATCACCGAATACGCGATCGACTACCAGGGCAAGAGCGCCTTCACCGTGAGCATCATGGAGTTCCGCGACGGGAAGGTGTCACGCGAGACGCAATACTTCGCCGATCCCTTCGAGGCGCCTGCCTGGCGCGCGCAATGGGTCCAGCGGACGGCCTGACTCCGATTCCGCTGGTCTAGTGGATCTCCGCGATGCTGGTCCCCGCGGCGACGTAGGCGCCCTGAACGGACTTCAGCGTGATGCGTCCGGGGCGATGCGCCTTGACCTGCATCTCCATCTTCATCGCTTCCATCGTGCCGATCGTGTCGCCCGCTGCGACGGTGTCGCCGTCGGCCACGCCCCACGCATGCAGCGTGCCGGAGATCGGTGCCGCGATCGAGGCGGGATCGGCCGCCGGCGCCTCCGCCGTGCCTTCGCTCGCCGCGCCAGTGCCCGCCGCCGAGCCCAGCCCGCGCAACAGCACGGTTGGCAGGCCCAGCGCCACCCGGCGGCCGTCGATCTCCACCGCCGTCCGCACGAGCGCCACGTCCGCCAACGGCTCGGGTCGCACCGCCGCGGCCAGGGTGTTCGCAAAGTCGGTTTCGATCCAGCGCGTGTGGACCTTGAATTCAGCGTCGGAGACGAAGTCGGCGTGGGCCATCACCGCGCGGTGAAAGGGAAGCACCGAAGGCACGCCTTCGATGCGGAATTCCCTGAGCGCGCGACGCGCTCGCGCGATCGCCTGCGCGCGCGTCGCACCGGTGACGATCAACTTGGCCATCAGCGAATCGAAAGTGCCCGGCACCGTCGAACCCGAACGCACGCCGGTGTCGACACGCACCCCGGGACCCGAGGGCGCTTCGAAGAGATGCACGGGTCCGGGCGCTGGCAGGAAGCCACGCCCGACGTCCTCGGCGTTGATGCGGAACTCGAAGGCGTGGCCGCGCGGCCGCGGTGTCTCGGTGATCGACAGCGGAAGCCCGTCGGCGATGCGCAGCTGCTCGACCACCAAGTCGATGCCCGTGGTTTCCTCGGTCACCGGATGCTCCACCTGCAGGCGCGTGTTGACTTCGAGGAAGGAAATCGTTCCCGAAGGGCTCAGCAGGAACTCGACGGTGCCGGCACCGACATAGCCGGCACGCGCACAGACGTCGCGCGCGGCCTGGTGAATGCGCTCGCGCTGCGCGTCGCTGAGGAACGGCGCTGGCGCCTCTTCCACCAGCTTCTGGTTGCGCCGCTGCAGCGAGCAGTCGCGCGTGCCGAGCACGACCACGTGGCCGTGCGCGTCGGCGATCACCTGCGCCTCGACATGGCGCGGCCGGTCGAGGAACTGCTCGACGAAACACTCGCCGCGCCCGAATGCGGTGACCGCCTCGCGCACGGCCGATTCGTAGAGGTCGGCGACCTCGTCGAGCTGCCACGCGACCTTGAGCCCGCGCCCGCCGCCGCCGAAGGCCGCCTTGATGGCGATCGGCAGGCCATTCTTCTCGGCGAAGGCGACGACCTCCTGCGCGTCGCGCACCGGCTCCGACGTGCCGGCGACCAGCGGCGCGCCGACCTCCAGCGCGATCTTGCGGGCCTGCACCTTGTCGCCCAGCGCCTCGATGGCCGCGGGCGGCGGGCCGATCCACGTGAGGCCGGCACCGATGACGGCGCGCGCGAAGCCCGCGTTCTCCGACAGGAAGCCGTAGCCCGGATGCACCGCGTCGGCGCCGCAGCGTGCCGCCACGGTCAGCAGCTTGTCGATGTTCAGGTAGGTGTCGGCAGGCCGCTGACCGTCGAGCCCGTAGGCCTCGTCGGCCATGCGCGCGTGCATCGCGTCGAGGTCGGCATCGGCGTACACGGCGACCGACTGGACGCCATAGTCGGCGCATGCGCGAACGATGCGCACGGCGATCTCGCCGCGGTTGGCAATCAGGACTTTTTTCATGGGTTCTCTCGCGGGACGGAACGGGTGATCGGATGAAAGGCGCGGATCGGGTTGAAGCGCACGATGGCGCCGATCGGGATCTGGCCGGCGCGATCGCGGTGATGCGGCGCCACGGTGCCGATCACCGGGTAGCCGCCGGTCAACGGGTGGTCGGCGAGGAACAGCACGGGCTGCCCGCTCGGCGGCACCTGGATCGCGCCCAGCGCCGTGCCCTCGCTCGGCAGTTCGCCCGCACGGGCGCGCGCCAGCGGTGCTTCGCCCGCGAGGCGCAGGCCGACGCGGTTGGATTGCGGCGTCACGGTCCACGACTGGGTCGCGAGCAGCGCGATCGCCTCGGGCGTGAACCAGTCGGTGCGCGGACCCATCACGACGTCGAGCACGACGACGTCCCCCGACGTCGGCAGGTCACCGGGCGCCGGTTCAGGCAGGCCCACCACGGCGCCGCGTTCGACCGGCCGCACCCCGAGGCGATCGCCGGCCTGGACGGGCGGCGGGCCAATGCGGGCCAGCGTGTCGGTCGAGCAGCTGTGCAGGACGGGCGCCACGACGAAGCCGCCGCGCACTGCGAGGTACGTGCGGATGCCCGCGACCGGTTCGCCGAGCGTCACGGTGTCGCCGTCGGCGAGCGCCACGGCTTCATGGCGACGCAATGTCATCGCCGTGCCGGCCGCAGTCACGAGGCGAACCGGCGCATCGGCACCGGTGAAGCCGACCACGGCCTCGCCCCGGCAGGCGAACTGGAACCCGCCGTAGACGAGTTCGAGGCAGGCCGCGTCCGCGCGATTGCCGACCAGCCGGTTGGCGGCGCGCAAGGCGCCCTGGTCCATCGCGCCCGACGCCGATACGCCTTGCCCCGCCTGTCCATGCCGGCCCAGGTCCTGGAACAGGGCCTGCAAGCCGGTGGCCACGACCTCCAGCGCCGCGCCGTCGGGCACGGCGGCGACGGCCGGTTCGGCCGGTGCGATCCGCGTCGTCAGCGGGACCGGAGCGGGCCGGCCGGTGACGTCGACGAAGCGCACCTTGAAGCCCGGTTGCAGCAGCGCCGGCACCTCGCGGCCCAGATCGAACATGGGCGTGGCCGTCACGCCAATGATCTGCCAGCCGCCCGGGCTGGCCTGCGGATAAACGCCGCTGAACAGCCCCGCCAGCCCGACGGCGCCGGCCGGGATGCGCGTGCGCGGCGTCGTGCGCCGCGGTACGTTCAGGCCCGGGTCGCCGCCGCTCAGGTAGGCGAAGCCCGGCGCGAAGCCGGTGAAAGCGACGGTGTAGTCGCTGCCGGTGTGGCGACGGATCACTTCCTCGCGCGAGATCCCCAGCATCTGCGCGACCTCGTCGAGATCCTCGCCCTGGTAGTCGACGGGGATCTCGACGCGCGTCGCCGTGCGCGCCACCGGCGCGTGCAGGCTGCGGCCGCCGATGCGCTCGACGAGTTCCTCGTGCGACACCCGCGTGGGGCGATAGCGCATCAGCAGCGTGCGTGCCGCGGGCACCAGTTCCTCGATGCCCGCGATCGGCTCGGCCTGGAGCGATTCGAGCAGGGCCAGCGTCTGCGCCAGGTCGTCGAGCTCGACCATCAGCGCGTCGAGGTTGACGGGCAGGAAGCGCATCATCGCGGCGCGCCTTCGGCCGCGGCGTCGACGAAGGGCCGAATGGTCACGCCCGCGTGCTCGAGCAGGCTGCGCACCTGCCGCGCCATCTCGACGGCGCCGGGGCTGTCGCCATGCACGCAGATCGAATCGGCCCGGATGCGCACCGTGCTGCCGTCGATGGCCTCGATCACGCCGTCGGTCGCGAGCCGCAACATGCGCGCCGCCACCGCCTGCGGGTCGTGCAGCACGGCGCCCTGCACGCGACGCGAGACCAGCGAGCCATCCGGCATGTACGCACGATCGGCGAAGGCCTCGGACACGGTGCGCAGCCCGGCCGCCTCGGCCCATCCGAGCAAGGGTGAGCCGGCCAGCCCGACCAGGACCAGCCGCGCGTCGATCGCGCGGAGGGCGGCGATCACATCGCGCGCCTGGCGCTCGTCGTGCGCGATGGTGTTGTAGAGCGCGCCATGCGGCTTGACGTAGCGCACCGTGGTACCCGCGGCCGTCGCGAGGCCCTGCAGTGCACCGATCTGGTAGATCACGTCCGCCACCAGGTCGGTGCTGGCCACGTCCATGTTGCGCCGGCCGAAACCGGCCAGGTCGGGGTAGGCCACGTGGGCGCCGACCACGACGCCAAGTGCCTGCGCGCGGCGCAGCGTCTGCAGGATGCCGGCCGCATCCCCCGCATGGAAGCCGCAGGCCACGTTGGCGCTGCTCACGATGCCGAGCATCGCGTCGTCGTCACCCATGCGCCACGCGCCCAGGCTCTCGCCGAGGTCGCTGTTCAGGTCGATCTTCATCGCGGCTCCTTCAGCGGAACATCAGGAAGTACAGCAGGAACACGTTGCAGGTCAGCAGCGTGAGCGCGGTCGGCACCTGGGCGCGGATCACCGCATTCTTGTCGGGCAGCTCCAGGAGCGCGGCGGGCACGATGTTGAAGTTGGCGGCCATCGGGGTCAGCAGCGTGCCGCAGTAGCCCGAGAGCATGCCGATGGCGGCCATCACCGCCGGGTTGCCGTGGAACACGCCGACCAGGATCGGCACGCCCACGCCGCCCGTCATGACCGGGAAGGCCGCGAAGCCGTTGCCCATGATGACCGTGAAGAGCGCCATGCCCACCACGTACACCACGACGGCGAAGAAGCGCACGTCCATGTTGATGTAGTTGGTGGTGATGTGCGCGACGGCCTTGCCCACGCCCGCATCGGAGAACACCAGCCCCAGCATGCCGAGCATCTGCGGCAGCACCAGCGCCCATCCGAGCGCGTCGGTGAGGCGGCGCGATTCGCGGATGCCCTGCACCGGCGTTTCCTTCGTGAGCCAGCACGCCAGGCCCAGCGCGAAGAGGCAGCCGACACCCAGGCTCACCAGCGTGCTGTTCTTCGGATCGAGCAGCGGCGTGCCGCCGAACACGAGGTACTTGGCGAAGACGGTCCCGAGCATCGTGACCAGCGGAATCGCCAGCGCCGGAATGAACAGCTTGTTCCCCAGCCGCTTGGCGCTGGCCGCGTAGTCGGCCGCGGAACGCTCGCTGTGGCGTCCGACGCCCACACCGCCGAAGGCGGCGATCAGCGCCATGATCACGACGCCGATACCGACCCATACGGGCGGCAACTGGTCGCCGACCAGGAACACCAGGGAATAGAGGCCCCAGAAGAAGGCGCTCGAATAACGCTTGGGATGCTGGCGGTCCCTGAGCGTCATCCACGCGGTGATGGCGAGGATCCCGCCGACCAGGTAGTAGAGGTGAACGATCGAGAGCGTCATGATCAGGCGCCCTTCACTGCGACATCGTCGGCGGTGGACGCCGCAGGCGCGGCGCCGCCGAGCTCGCGTGCCAGCATGCGGTCGAGCCGGCGCAGGCGCCAGGCATGGATCAGGAAGGCACAGGTCGCCGTCGGAATGCCCCACAGCGCGACACGGATCGGCTCGATGTCGATGCCTGCCTCACGCAGGAAGGTGGTCATGAGCACGATGGCGCCAAAGGCCACGAAGATGTCCTCGCCGAAGAACAGGCCGACGTTGTCGGTGGCCGCGGCGTAGGCGCGCAGCTTGTGGCGGATGCGCTCCGGCAGCTTGCCGTAGCGCGCCTCGGCCGCTCCCTCGGCCATCGGCGCCAACAGCGGCCGCACCATCTGCGGATGCCCGCCCAGGCTCGTGAGGCCGACCGCGGCCGTCAGTTGCCGTGCACCCAGATAGACGATCAGCAGGCGCCCGACCGTCGCCGACTTGATCGTGCTGATCCAGTTCTGGGCGTGCTGGCGCAGCCCGTGCCGCTCGAGCAGGCCGATCACGGCCAGCGGCAGCAGGATGATCAGCGGCAGGTTGCGCGTCTTGATGAAGCCGGTGCCGATCGCCGCGAGGATCTTGTCGACCGGGAAGTGCGCGGCGAAGGCGGTGACGATGGCCGTGACGATCACGACCAGCATCGGATTGAAGCGCAGGATGAACCCCGCGATGATGACGGCGACCCCGAGCATGGGCCAAAGGTTGATGTCGGTGGGCAAGGCAGTGACTCCTGGTGAAGTGTGGTTGGCTCAACAGACTGAACGATCGATTGAGTCAAAGGCACGTGATTGTTGAACAATTGCAGAAACATTGCTCGCAAGTTGCATGCCAATTTCTAGGTAAAAACCCCAATCCTGTTGAGCAATCGGCCGGGCCGTGGTCGAGCATCTGTTAGAACCGGGACCCCATGAGGCCTGCCGCACCCCCTTCTTCCCCTTCCCCCGTCCCCCTCGAGACGCAAGGTCAGACGCTCAGCGAGCGCGTGGCCGAACAGCTGCGCCTGAAGATCACCCAGGGCGAGTTCTCACCCGGCCAGCGGCTCTCCGAGCAGGCGCTGAGCGACAGCATGGGCATCTCGCGCAACACGCTGCGCGAGGTGTTCCGCGTGCTGACCAAGGACGGCCTGGTCAAGCACGCGCCCAATCGCGGGGTGTTCGTCGCGGTCCCCAGCATCGCGTCGATCATCGACATCTACCGCGTGCGCCGGCTCATCGAATGCCAGGCCCTCGCCCAGGCCTACCCGCGCCATCCGGCCAAGAAGAAGATGCGCGACGCGGTCGAGACCTCGCTGCGCTGCCGTGCCGAAGGCGACTGGCTGGGCGTGGGCACCGCGAACATGGCCTTCCACATGGCCGTCGTCGAGCTGGCCGACAGCGAGCGCCTCAACCAACTCTTCGCGCCGGTCCTGGCCGAACTGCGGCTGGCCTTCGGGCTGCTGCGCGATCCCGAGTTCCTGCACGCGCCGTACGTCGACATGAACGTGAAGATCCTCCAGCTCGCCGAAGCCGGCGACTACGCAGGCGCGGCCGCCGCGCTCAACGACTACCTCGTGCACTCCGAGCGCATCGTGCTGGCGGTCTATGCGCGGCATATCAGCGACGCCGGCCGGGAGAGCTGACGCTCGGACGCGTTCGCGCGCCGGGCCTACTTCGCCGCCGCGCCGAGCTTGCCGGTGTAGTCCGGCAGCCGCCGCTCGACATCCGGGTTGGTCTGCAGGCCCATCTCCATCAACTCTCCGATCCTCTGCTGCGCGGGCGCGCGCTTCACCGAGGTGAGAAAAGCCTCCCACTCGGCGCCGACCTGATCGTTCGGCGGCAGGCTGGCGAGGTTCACGAGGGTCTTGATGTCGGCGATGGACTGCTTGTCGAAGCCTGCGATGCGACGGGCCATCGCGTCGACGAAGGCGTCCAGCTCCGCATCGGGCAGCGCGCGATTGACATAGCCATAGCGCTCGGCGAGTTCGCCGCTGATGTCACTGCCGGTCATCAGCACTTCCATCGCGCGGCCCCTTCCGATCAGGCGCGGCAGTCGCGCCATCGGCCCGCCACCGGGCACGAAGCCGGCGCCGATCTCGAACTGCGACAGCATGCCCTTCTCGCGGCTCGCGAACCGCATGTCGCTGGCCAGCGAGAGCTCGCTGCCGACCCCGCTCGCGCGCCCGCGGATCAATGCGATCGACACCACGGGTGCCTTGGTGATCCGCACCAGCATGTCCGGAAGCTGCGGCAGACCGGTCGGGCCCGGCGGCAGGTTCGTCGTATCGGTCAGCGGCGGCACGAAGTCGTAGTGCGTCAGGAAGAAGTTGGGCACGTCGCTGTCGAACACCACGACCTTCAGTTGCGGGTCGGCTTCGATCGCGGTCACGACCTTGTTCAACTGCAGCGTCGTGTTCGGGCCGTAGATGTTGAAGGGCGGGTTGTGAAAGGTGACGCGCCAGTATTCGGGCGTCACGCGCGTCACGCGAACCTGGTCCTTGGCATCGGTGGCCGAGCGAGGCTTCGCGGCCTGCGGCGCCGCAGGCGCATTCTGTGCAGGAGCGGGCAGGGTGAACACGATGCCGGCGGCGAGAAGCGTCGTGGCGAGCAGATGCGACTTCATGGTGGGTCTCCAGGGCGATGGGGATGAGTGTGCGGGGCGCATGTGGCACGCGGCATCCCGCCGAATCCGGATCGATCCTTCGAACGGAGGTCCAATGCGAACGTGCAACCTCCGCCTTGCTTGTTGGCGCAGCGTCGATGGCGCCCATGGGCATGGCCCGAAACAGTCACACATTGGCCGTCGAGCGTGGCATCGAACCATCCGCACATCGCGAGGCGAACCTAGACTTTCATCAACCGGTGCGATGTGACCGGACCCCGCGCAGCGCGCTCCATTCGCGAGCATCCTGCGGTCGTCAATGCCTTCGCTTGTCACATGTCGGTTCGATTGCGCGACGGCTCGCCGCCTCGAACTGCGCTTCACGGAATGAAGCGGGTCGCCGGACACGAAAAGGTATCTCGCATGCTCAAGAGGAACCGGACCACCTCATTCCTGTACGGTGGCAACGCGCCCTACGTCGAGGAACTCTACGAGGCGTACCTCACGGACCCGAACGCGGTATCGGACGATTGGCGAAGCTACTTCGACGCTCTTCAGACGGCTCCCGCAGTCGACGGGTCTTCGAAAAGCGATGTGGCCCACCGCCCCGTGGTCGATCATTTTGCGGCGCTGGCGAGACAGGGAAGTTCGAACGCCGTCTCGTCGCGAGAGGTGACCCGCTTTGCCCGCAAACAGGTCGCCGTGCAGTCGTTGATCGCGGCCTATCGCATGGTCGGCACGCGCAAGGCGCGTCTCGATCCGCTGGCATGGGCTCCGATTCCCGACGTGCCCGATCTCGCGCCTTCGTACCACGGATTGACACCCGGGGATCTCTTGACGACGTTCAGCCGAGGCGACACCTTTCTCTTCGAGGATGACGTCCCCCTCGCCGATCTCGTGGCCGCGCTGGAGGAAACGTATTGCGGGACACTCAGCGCGGAATTCATGCATCTCGCCGACGCGGCGCAGCGCCGCTGGTGGCAGTCGCGACTCGAGTCCACACGCGCCCGACCGACGCTCACGCGCGAGAAGAAGCTGCGGATCCTCGAACGGCTCACGGCGGCCGAAGGCCTCGAGAAGCACCTCCACACCCGCTACGTCGGTCAGACGCGCTTCTCGCTGGAGGGCGGCGAATCGCTCATCGTGCTGCTGGATGCGTTGATCCAGTCCGGCGCTTCGCATGGCGTGCGCAGCCTGGTGATGGGCATGGCGCACCGCGGCCGCCTCAACGTGCTGGTCAACACCGTGGGCAAGCCGCCGCGGGCACTCTTCGATGAATTCGAAGGACGCGCCGATGGGTCGCTGCTCGCGGGCGACGTGAAGTACCACAAGGGCTACGCGGGAGAGGCACAGACCGACGCCGGCCCTGTCGAGGTGCTGCTCGCCTTCAACCCTTCTCACCTGGAGGTCGTGAATCCCGTTGTGCAGGGAATGGCGCGGGCGCGTGGCGAAGCCCTGGACAACCCGGCGGCAGTCCTTCCGGTCGAGATCCACGGCGACGCCGCCATGGCCGGCCAGGGCGTCGTGATGGAGACCCTGAGCCTGGGCTATACACGCGGGCACGGGACAGGCGGCACCGTGCACGTCGCGGTGAACAACCAGGTGGGCTTCACCACCTCGGACCCGCGCGACGCACGATCGTCGTTCTATTGCACCGACATCGCCAAGATGATCGAGGCGCCCGTGCTCCACGTGAATGGCGGCGACCCGGAAGCCGTGCTGATGGCGGCACAGCTCGCCGTCGAGTACCGCGCCACCTTCAACCGCAGCGTGGTGATCGAGCTGGTCTGCTTCCGTCGCCATGGGCATCAGGAGCAGGACACGCCCAACATGACGCAACCGCTGATGTACCGATCGATCGCGGCGCATCCGGGCTTCAGGAGCCTCTATGCGGACAAGCTGGTGGATGAAGGCGTGCTCTCGTCGCTCGACGTCGAGTACCTGCAGCGCACCTACCGCGAACGACTCGACATCGCACACTCGGCCTCCTCCCCTGCCGGCAGCGAGCAGCCCTCATCGGACGTGCAGCCTTCGCCGCGAGACACCGCGCCCATGCCGTCTTCGCCACCCGCACGCGATCACCTGCAGGCGCTCGCCAAGCGGATCACGGCGTACCCCGACGACTATCAGTTGCACCCGCTCGTCGCCAAGGTGATGAGCGCCCGCCGCGAGATGGCCGCTGGCCTTCGCCCGCTCGACTGGGGCATGGGCGAGCACCTGGCGTTCGCGTCGCTCCTGGCTACAGGCACCGATGTCCGCCTGAGCGGACAGGACAGCGCACGCGGCACCTTCGGCCACCGCCATGCCGTGCTCCACAACCAGAACCGCGATCGTCGGTCGGATGGGGTCTACGAGCCGCTCGCGCACGTCTCGCCGTCACAGGGACGCTTCACCGTCACCAACTCGATTCTTTCGGAGGCGGCCGTGATGGCCTTCGAGTACGGCTACTCCCTGGTCCACGAGAGCGCGCTCGTGTTGTGGGAAGCGCAGTTCGGCGACTTCGCCAACGGGGCGCAGGTCGTGATCGACCAGTTCCTGTCCGCGGGGGAGGCCAAGTGGGGCCAACGCAGCGGCCTCACCCTGCTCCTGCCGCACGGGCAGGACGGCCAGGGCCCGGAGCACGCATCGGCGCGCCTCGAGCGCTATCTGCAACTCTGCGCGCAAGAGAACATGCAGGTCTGCCAGCCGACCACACCGGCCCAGTTCTTTCACCTGCTGCGCAAGCAGGCCGTAAGCCCGCATCGCCGTCCGCTCATCGTGATGACACCCAAGTCGCTCCTGAGGCATCCTGCCGCGGTCAGTTCGCTCGACGAACTCGCCGATGGGAAGTTCCAGGAAGTGCTCGGTGATTCACTGCTCCTCAAGCCGGCCGCCGACGCGGTCGAGCGCGTCGTGCTGTGCACCGGCAAGGTGTACTACGAACTCGTCGAGCATCGACGTGCCCATGGTCTCCACAACACGGCCATCGTGCGACTCGAGCAGCTCTACCCGTTTCCCGACGCGCCACTGCGTGCGCAACTCGCGCTGTACCCGAAGTGCGAGACGATCGTCTGGTGCCAGGAAGAAGCGGAGAACCAGGGCGCGTGGGTTGCGGTCGAGCGCACCCTGCACGGATTGGCGGGCGGGGCGTCCCTGCAGTACGCCGGCCCGCCGGCTGCCGCCTCGACCGCGCCGGGCGGTCCGGCCGCGCACGCCTTGCAGCAGGCGGCATTGATCGCGGACGCATTCCGCGACCCGAACGCCGATGCCATCGAAACGTTGGAGCCGGACAGCGACCCGGCGCGCCAAGCCAGGGAGCCCGTGGAGGCCCCCTGAGGACTTGGATCGCGCGTCGAGCGCGACCCTGGGATCACATACCGGCCTGAGCGCTCGACCGAATCTTCAGACTGCCGTTCGAGTACTGCGAGGGCACGACGCTGTTGACGAACGCCTTGCCGTCGACATTCTGATTGGGGCGATGGGCGGTTTCCACGGCTTCCTTGCGCACCATGGCGTCATCCCTCGGCGTGACCAGGGCCGGGGCAACGCCTGCGGAAGCCGCCTCCGCGTAAGCGCTCGTTCCGGCGGCGGACCGCTCGGCTTCCGAAGCGACATCGGCCCGCGCACGGCCGTTGGTCGCCGGGTGCACCCCGCCATAGGTTTCGGCCTGGGCGGCGACGACAGAGACGCCAACGAACACGAGAACGGCAATGACTTTCGAAGTCTTCATATCAAGTTTCCTTTGCACAGCAAGACAGTTGAATAGGACTGGCCTGGCGATCGGGCGTGGAGTCAATGCGCCACTTTCGCGAGGCCTCTTTCACTCGGGCCTGCATGAGTGCCTGCCCGTGAATCGATTCTGTCCGGGGCATTGCGCAATAACTCGCGCGAGACCGAATCACCCCGTTTGTGCGCGCGAAACAAAGCGCCCTGTCAAATCGAATTGAATGGAATTGAGTCACTCATGGACAGTCTCGAACTCATCAAGGCATTCCGGGAGGTCGCCGCCAAAGGCAGCTTCTCGCGCGCCGCCACGCGACTCAACGTGTCGAAAGCCACGGTGAGCAAATACGTCTCGGAACTCGAAGGGCGCTTCGGCGTGCGACTCTTTCACCGGTCCACGCGATCTGTGAGCCTCACGGATGCCGGGACGCTTCTCTTCGAGCGCAGCACGCCGGTGCTCGAGATGATCGAAGTCGCACAGACCGAGCTCAAGGACCACGCGGGCACACCGCAGGGACGCCTGAAGATCTCCGCATCGCACGACATGGGACACGGCAACCTTCCCGGCCTGCTGGCGGAGTTCATGGGCTACTACCCCGAGGTCCATATCAGCGTGCAGTTCACCAACCGTGTCGTCGATCTTGCCGAGGAAGGCGTCGACGTCGCGCTGTGCTTCGGCCCCGTGGCCGACGACAACCTGATCGTGCGGCCGCTGCTGCTCATGGACATGGCAGTCTGCGCATCGCCCGCCTACTGGAAGAAGCATGGCAAGCCGTCGCACCCCGGCGATCTGGCCCTGCACGATGCATTGACGAACTTCGGCCAGGGCCAGCCCGCCGTCTGGGGCTTCCAGGTGGACGGCAAGGCGGTCGAGGTCCCCGTGCGGAGCCGGATGGACGCGACCGAACTGGCGCCCTTGATCGACGTCGCGTTGCAAGGCTACGGCGTGCTCTACATGCCGACGCTGCTCGTGCAGTCCCGCATCGACAAGGGCGAACTGGAAGCGGTGTTGCAGGAGAACGTCCGCAGCGACCTGTGGCTCTCGGCCGCCTACCTGCAGCGACGCTACAACAGCGCCGCCCTGCGTGCGCTGCTGGACTTCATGGCCTCGCGGGTCAAGCGCTTCGGCAAGGGGGCGGACGCGCGGACACGCTGAGTCGCGTGTCCCGTTTCAGGACTTGCCGCCGACAGGTGCCGGCTGCAGCGCGCGCAGGCGGCTCTGTCGCCACACGTGTTCCGCCAGCACGACGACGAGGCACAGCCCCGCAAAAGCGGCGACGCCCACGAAGTAGTCCAGCAACGCCAGAAAGCTCGCGGCCTGCGCCAGCAGGTTGTGGACGGTGGCCGTGGCCATCCGGAGGGCGCTTTCCGGGTCGGTCGTCGCGCCATAGCGCTGCGCGAGCACGCGCAACGCGTCCTGGAGCGCGAGGTTGGTGGAAGCGAGCGACTCGTCCACGCGTCCGTAGTGCAGGTTGGTGCGCCACTGGATGAAGAGTGTCGCAATGCTGGAGCCCGCCGCCACGGCAAACTGCGCGAGCACGTTCTTCACCTGATTGGCATGCGAGAACACGGTCTCGTCCTTCTGCACGTCGCGGAAGGTCTGCACCGCCGTGGTCGAGAGCACCGCGATCACGAAGGCGCTGCTGCAGAACAGCGCCGGCAGCACATGCCTCTCCGGGTCGGCCGCCTCGCTGAGGCGGCCCAGCAGGATGCCGCAGAGCGCGAGCAGCGAAAAGCCGAGCACGAAATAGCGCGTCGGACCAGGGTTGCGCGGTACCAGCCGGGCCAGCAGGATCCACATCATCACGCCGCCCAGTGCACCGAGGGCCACGTAGCGGCCAATGATCTCCAGGGGCAGGCCGAGGCCGTTCAACAGCAGCAAAGGAATCGCGGTGTTGTTGCCGCCGAGCAGCGCATAGCCGACCGCGAAGGCGGCCAGGCCGATCAGGTAGCGGGGCTGCGACATGTCCTGGAGGCGCAGGGCCGGCCGTTCGCGGTGCAGGACCAGACACACCGCCAGCACCAGCACTAACAGGCCGACCGCGACGTAGACGTAGAGCGGCTGGCGCTGCGAGAAGAAGTCGAAGCTGCTGCGCTGAAGCGCAAACAGCAGCAACGCGCTGCCGCCCACCAGCGTCACGAGGCCGCGCGCATCGAACGGCGTGCGCACGGGCAGCGGCATTCGCGGCAGCGCCAGTTCGCCGAACAGCGCGATCAGTGCCGCCGGCACCACCTGCGCGGCGAACGCGAGCCGCCAGTCCTGCAGCGACAGCGCCGTCGAGGCCAGCAGCGGCCCGCACACGCCGCCCCAGGCGACGCCCGACGCAAAGAACCGGATCCCGGTGAAGCGTTTCGGGGAAGGCGGCATCAGGTTCACGAGCACGCGACCGGCCGTGAAGAAGGACGCGCAGCCCAATGCCGTGACCAGCCGCCCGATGGTGAAGCCGAGCAGCGTGTCGCTCGTGGCGCACAGGACGGCGCCGGTTGCGAACGTCAGGCTCGCACCACGCATGAACCAGCGCCAGCCGACGCGTTCGACGATCCACCGGTGGTTGAAGATCATGCCGATCGCGGTGATGGCGTAGAAGGTCGCGACGAGGCTGTACTCCTCGGGGCTGGCACCGAGGTCGCCCGCGATCGGCGCGGCATTGAAGGCGTACACGCCGATCTGCAGGAAGTCGCTGAAAGGAAGGGCGCCGATCAGCATCAGCAGGGCGAACTGGCTGAGGCGCGACGGTGCGCCATTGCCGGAAGACGTCGAAGGCGTGGGCATGGGGACCTCGGGTGAGCGTCAGCGCGGCGTGGACGCGGACGTGCGACGCAGGTCGTCGCGGACAAGCGGCGTGCGGCCCGCAGGCCGGGCCAAGGCGCCTTCGCTACCGGGCGCGACGTTCTCGCTGATGATCCGCCGCACCGCCTCTTCGGCGGCGCTGTCCTCTCCTTCGGACAACGCGCTGGCGGCCGCGGCCGGGCGCACGACCTCGCCGAGGCGCGGGCCATCGGTCCCGCGTGTGTCGACCGACACCTCGACGGAAAGGCCGATGCGCAGCGGATGGGCCGCGATCTCCCGCGGGTCCAGCACGATGCGCACCGGGACCCGCTGCACCACCTTGATCCAGTTGCCCGACGCGTTCTGCGCCGGCAGGAGCGCGAACGCGGCACCTGTGCCCGCACCGAGGCCCGCCACGATGCCGTGGTAGCGCACATCGCCGCCATAAAGGTCCGAGACCAGCGTGGCGACCTGCCCGACGCGCAGGTGGCGCAGCTGCGCCTCCTTGAAGTTGGCGTCGACCCAGATGCCATCCAGCGGCACCACCGTCATGAGGCCGGCACCGGCCTGCACACGCTGGCCGATCTGCACGCTGCGCCGCGCGACCAGGCCGTCGACCGGCGCGCACACCTCGCTGCGACGCAGTGCCAGGTAGGCCTCGCGCACGCGCGCCGCGGCGCGCAGGACATTGGGATGGCGTTCGACCGTGGTCCGGTCGGTCAGCGAGCGGTTCGCCGCGAGCTGCGCCTGCGCGGCCCGTGACGCCGCGCGGGTCGAGGTGAGCGAGCTGCGCGCGGCGACGAGCTGGCTGGTGGCATGCTCGAACTCCTCGCGCCCGATGGCGCCGTCCTGCACCAGCAGCTCGCGCCGCCGCACGTCGAGCTGGGCGCGCGCGAGGTCCGCTTCGAGCCGCGCCACGTCGGCCTGCCGCAGCGCGATCTGCGCGTCGAGCACCTCGTTGTTGGCAAAGAGCGTGCGCACCTCGCGTACCGTCTGCGCCAGCTGCGACTCGGCCTGGTCGAGCGCCACGCGCGCATCGGACGGGTCCAGGCGGACCAGCGATTGCCCGGCCCGCACGAAGTCCGTGTCGTCCGCGCGCACGGCCAGCACGGTGCCCGCGATCTGCGGCGTGATCTGGATGACATTGCCCTGCACATAGGCGTTGTCCGTGCTCACCGTGGGCGCGAGGCCGAGCGCCTGATAAGCGATCACCCCGAGCACGATCGCCAGTGCCAGGCCACCGACGATCAGGAATGGCAGCTCGCGTCGCCGCGCGGCGGGCGGCGGCAACCCGGGGGCGGGTGGCGCCGTGGAAGGTGCGACGGTGGGTGTGTCCATGACTGGTTCTCGCTCGGTTGGTCAACGCGCGACGGTGCTCTCGACGGACGCGACATAGCCTCCGCCCAGCGCGCGCATCAACTCGGCCTGGCCGTCGAGCGCGCGCGCCCGCAGGTCCGCCGCCGCGCGTCGTTGCGTGAGCACGCTGGTCTCGGCGCTCAGCACGACGAGGTAGGAGCCGACACCCGCCTGGTAGCGTTGCACGGCAAGCCGATAGGCGCGCTCCGCGAAGGCCTGCGAGCGCGTCTGGTCCTGCTGCTGACGGGCGATCCATTGCAGCGCACTGATCTGGTCGGCGGCGTCGCGCACGGCCTCGAGCACGACAGCGTTGTAGGCGGCGATGGCCGCATCGAGGTCGGCCGCCTTCGCGCGCTGGTTGGCACGCAGCCGACCGGCATCGAACATCGGCAGCCGGATCGCGGGGCCGATGCCGATATGGCGGCTCCCGCTTTCGAAAAGACGATCGAGCCCCAGGGCGTTGAAGCCCGCGAAGGCCACCAGGTTCACGCTCGGATAGAAGTCGGCGTGCGCGACGTCGAGTTCGCGCACCGCGGCCTCGGCGCGACGGCGCGCCGCATCGACGTCCGCCCGGCGCCCGAGCAGATCGGCGGGCACGTTGTCAGGGAGGGCCTGGGCCTCCAGCTGCGCAATGTGCGGCTGCAAACCGGCGAACGTGTCGATGGGCTGCACCGCGAGGGCCGCGAGCGCATGACGACGTCCCGCGATCAGCTCGTCCAGCGCATCGATCGCCTGGCGGGTGTCGGGGATCGCGCCTTCGGCCTGCTGCAGTTCGACGGCGGTGTCGAGACCGACGTCGGTGCGGCGCCGGACCAGCGCCAGCACTTCCGCGCGCTGTGCGAGCGTGCGTTCGGCCACCTCGCGCAGCGCGATCAGTCGCGCAAGCTGGACGTAGGTGCGCACCACCTGCGTGGACAGCAGCAGCCGGGCCATCGCGGCATCGGCCTGCGCCGCGCGTGCCGCGCCCAGCGCCGCGTCGAAGGCTGCGCGATTGCGGCCGAAGAAATCCAGCTCCCAGAGCATCGCCACCTGGGCAGTCGCGAGGTTCTGCTGCGTACCGCCGATGCTGGGCGGGAACAGCGCATGCTCGGGAAAGCGCTGGTAGACGTTGTCGAAGCGGGCGATGAACAGCGGCCAATCCTCGGCATCGACGCGATCGGCAATGGCCCTGGCACGCCGCAGCCGGGCGTCCGCAATGACGAGGGACGGGTTGTCCCTGACGGCCTTGTCGACGAGCGCGTCGAGGGTCGGGTCGCGGAACACGCGCCACCAGGCCTCGTCGACCGGCACTGCGACCGCATCCGGCTGAAGTCCGACGTCGGCGCCGTCGAGCTTCGCGACGGGCGGAGGCAAACGGACGGGCAGCGCGCACCCCGCGAGCCACAGTGCACCTGCGGCGGCGAGGAGCCACACGCGGCCCGCGTGCATCGTCGAAGGGGGAAGTGAAGCGTTCATCGCTGGGCTCGCGGTGCCCGGGTCATCCGCCATCTCGCAGATCGTCGGCTGCAGGTCCTGCGGTGAGTGAGAGCGCTTCAGGGCAGCGCCGCAGACCGGGCCTCCGGATCGATGGCATACAGCGCGATCGCACGCGCCGCCTCCGAGACGGGCAGCGCGCCGTCATCCGCGAGGGCCTTCAAGGCGGCCAGGACAATGTGGTGGCGGTCCACCTCGAAGAACGAACGAAGCGCTTCCCGCGTGTCGGACCGGCCGAAGCCGTCGGTGCCGAGCACCACATACCGTCGGTCCGTCACGAAGGGCCTGATCTGGTCGGCCACAGCCTTCATGTAGTCGGTCGCGGCCACCACCGGGCCCTTGTGCGCGGACAGGCTCTCCTCGACGAAGCAACTGCGCTGCTCGGCCATCGGATGCAGCCGGTTCCATCGTTCGACCTCCAGCCCTTCACGGCGCAACTCCGAATAGCTCGTGACACTCCAGACGTCCGAGGTCACGCCGAACTCGCTGGCGAGCAGCTCGGCGGCAGCCAGGCTTTCGTTGAGGATCGGGCCGCTACCGAAGAGCTGCACATGCGGCTTTCCGGCCTCGGCGTCGCCGCGTCGCAGGCAATACATCCCCTTGATCACGCCCTCCTCGGCGCCTGCGGGCAGCTCGGGGTGACGGGTCTTTTCGTTGACAAGGGTCAGGTAGTAGAAGACGTCTTCTTCCTCCTGGTACATGCGGCGCAAGCCGTCCTGCACGATCACCGCGATCTCGCCCGCGAACGCCGGGTCGTAGGCGATGCACGAAGGGTTCACCGACGCCAGAAGCTGGCTGTGCCCGTCATCGTGCTGCAAGCCCTCGCCCTCCAGCGTCGTGCGTCCCGCCGTCGCTCCCAGCAGGAAGCCGCGCGCACGAAGATCGCCGGCAGCCCATGCCAGGTCGCCGATGCGCTGGAATCCGAACATCGAATAGAAGATATAGAACGGCACGGTGGCGTAGCCATAGTTGCTGTGCGCCGTGCCGGCGGCGATCCACGACGACATCGCACCGGCCTCGTTGATGCCTTCCTGCAGGATCTGACCCTTGCGCTCTTCCTTGTAGAAGCTGAGCTGGTCGGCATCCTGCGGCGTGTAGAGCTGACCCACATGCGAGTAGATACCCACCTGGCGGAACATCCCGTCCATGCCGAAGGTGCGCGATTCGTCGGGAACGATCGGCACGACGCGCGGCCCCCACGCCGGGTCGCGAAGAAGTTGCGCGAGCACGCGCACGAAGGCCATGGTGGTCGAGAATTCCCGCTCTCCGCTGCTCTTCAGATGCGTGGCGAATGCTTCGCGCGCCGGGGCAGCCAAGGGACCGGGCCCCTTGCGCCTCAGCGGCAGGAAGCCCTTCGCACGCTCGATGCCGGCTTGAAGATAGGCCTGCTCGGCCCTCCCGGCCGGCGGCTTGATATAGGGGATTTCTTCCAGCAGTTCATCGGCCACCGGAATGGCGAACCGGTCCCGGTAGGCCCTGACCGCGGGGTCCGCCAGCTTCTTCAGCTGATGGTTGGTGTTGGCGGCCTCTCCGGCCTCACCCATGCCGTAGCCCTTCACGGTCTTGGCAAGGATCACGGTCGGTTGACCCCGATGGTTCATGGCCTTCGCATAGGCGGCGAATACCTTGACCGGATCGTGCCCGCCGCGGCTCAGCTCGCCGATCTGCTGGTCGCTGAGATGGGCCACTCGCCCGAGAAGCACCGGGTCGACGCCGAAGAAATGCTGCCGCACGAAGGCACCGTCGCGCGCCTTGAAGACCTGGTACTCGCCGTCGACGCATTCCATCATCCGGCGGCGAAGCCGGCCATCGTGGTCCTCCGCGAGCAGCTTGTCCCAGCCGCTGCCCCAGATGACCTTGATGACGTTCCATCCGGCCCCTCGATAGACGCTTTCGAGCTCCTGGATGATCTTGCCGTTGCCGCGAACCGGCCCGTCGAGCCGCTGCAGATTGCAGTTGACCACGAAGATGAGGTTGTCGAGTTTCTCCCGTCCCGCCATCGCCACCGCGGCCAGTGTCTCGGGCTGGTCCTGTTCGCCGTCACCGAGGAATCCCCAGACCTTGCGTCCCTGGGCCGGAACGAGTTCGCGGTCGTCGAGGTACTGCATGAAGCGGGCCTGGTAGGCGGCCATCAACGGCCCCAGGCCCATCGACACCGTCGGGAACTGCCAGAACTCCGGCATCGTCCGCGGATGCGGATAGGACGCGAGACCACCACCTGCGACCTCGCGGCGGAAGCGATCCATCTGGGCCTCCGACAGCCGTCCTTCCATGAAGGCCCGCGCGTAGATGCCCGGCGAGGAGTGGCCCTGGATGTACAGCATGTCGCCGCCGAAGTCCTCGGTCGCGGCGCGAAAGAAGTGCCGGAAGCCCGTCTCGTACAGCGTGAGCGCGGACGCGTAGGTGGCGATGTGGCCGCCGACGCCCGAATGCTTGCCCGCGCGCAGGATCAGCGCCATCGCGTTCCATCGCAGGTAGGCATCGAGCCGGGCCTCGATCTGTTCATTGCCGGGGAATGGCGCCTGCGCGCGCGGCCCGATGCTGTTGACGTAGGGCGTCGTCGTAGCGGCCGTGTAGTTGCCATTGCCCAACTGGTCCTGCTCGAGCAACTGGTCCAGCAGGTAGTGCGTCCGGCCGCGCCCTTCGAGCGCGAGCACCGCTTCCATCGATTCCAGCCACTCCTGGGTCTCTTGCGGATCGGCATCCGCTGCTTCGGTCAATCGGTCCATCGTTCATCCTTCTTGTTCAGTGGTGCAGCAAAGGTCACTCGCGCTGCAGCGCATCTGAATCGAAGGAAAACTGTAGGCGTCATCGGCGGGTCGCACGGGCCAATCTCATCCCGGTTTGGGCCAATGGGCGCATGATCCGAATTCGACACGAATTGGCTCGACACGACGGCAGACATCGAATCGGCAAATCAATGACGCATCTAGACTTGGATTCGAGCAGTCCGATGAATGCAGTCACCAAAGGCCTACCTGACGTCCTTGCCGACGGCCTCGACGTCGTTTTCTGCGGCATCAATCCGGGCAGTCGCGCGGTCGCGTCCGGGCATCATTTCGATGGCCGAGGCAATCGCTTCTGGCGGGTCATGCATCTGGCGGGCTTCACGCCCGAGCTGCTGACGCCCGCACAGGACCGCCTGCTGCTCGCCCACGGCTGCGGCCTCACGACGGTCGTCGACCGGTGCACTTCGCGCGCGAGCGAGCTTGCAAGGCGTGAGTTCCTGGCTGCGGCCGATGGCTTCATCGAAAAGATCAGGGCATGCGGGCCGCATCGCCTCGCATTCCTGGGCAAGCCCGCCTATGCCGCCCTCACCGGCCAGAAGCAGGTCGCGTGGGGTCGGCAGCCGATGCGCTTCGCGGACCGTGAAACCTGGGTGCTTCCCAATCCGAGCGGACTGAATCGCGCTTTCTCGCTCGACGATCTTGTCGTTGCCTACAGGGAACTGCGCAACGCGATCCCATCCACCCGCGCGGTAAGCCAACGTTCCAGGCGGCTATCGCCGTGAAAGGATCTGAACAGGATCAAGCGCTGCGGTGGCGCGGGCGGCCAGCCACGCGTCAGCCCTGCCCCTCCGGTCCCGACAGAGCGGCTCTCGCTTCGCGGGGAGCCGCAGGGGACTGGAAGAGCCTGCCCTGCACCAGGAGCCGCAACGAACACACCACCAGATACCCGATGAACAGGTTCGCGAAGATGAAGAGAACAGGCCCCGCCCAGAGCATCGGCCCGGCGTCGCCCCGCTCGATCATGCGCATGCCCATCGTCGGCAACGCGGTGACGCCGAAGGAGAAGGACCAGTACGTCGCCGTGAAGGACGGCTGCCGGATCCAGACGAACAGGCGCGACAGCAGCGCGGCCTGGTAGAGGCCATAGCCGAAGAGCATGTGCGCCGCCAGGTCCGGCGCGCCGGAGGTCAGGCTGAGGTAGGCCAGCCCACCGACCACCGGCGGCGCCAACTGCACACCCAGCGCGGGTCGCAGGCCGGGGGGAATGGGCTCCCGCGTTGCGGCGCGCGACAACACAAGTGATTCGGTGGCCAGCCACGACAGCACGCCGCAGCCGAAGAGCACGGCACCGATCTGCCACCAGCCCAGCGCCGCAGCGCCATTGGCAGCGACGAAGCTTTGACCCACCGTGGGCAGGTAGAGCGCCGGCGTCGCGAAATCGGCGCCCTGCCCGCCTTGCCACATCCGGCCCAGAAGCCACACGCCCAGGGCGAACTGAACGGCCACCGAGACCCCGAACAGCGCCGTACCGGCCGAACCCGCCACTTCAATGATCTGCGTCGACGCAAGCATCGTGGAAATCATCACCAGCGAGACGAAGGACGACTGCACGGGATCCCGGAATTCCTTGAACGCCTCGGCCCGGTACCGGTACCACTTGTACGCATAGAGAAGGAGAAGCACCAGCCAGACCGTGACGCCGAAGATGCCGATTCCGATGGCGTAGGCCGAAGGGAGATTCCAGATCCTTGCGCCCACACGCCAGGCCCCGGCCAGCCCCAGGATGCCGACCGGCATCCCGAAGAGCGACACGGCGATCGAGGGTCGCGTGCTCATGCTGCCTTGAGGGCCGGGCGCGATCCCCTGCTGCCCAGCAGGAGTTGCACTGCCGCTGCCACCGCGATGTTCAGCGCCAGTGCCGTGATGCCCGTGTAGAGCGTGTAGCCGCTGCCGTCGATGACGAAGGTGTGCACCGGCTTGATGCCATCCGAGAACGCCAGCCAGCTGCCACCCACCAGCCCGACCAGCCACCCGCAAAGCAATGCCGGCGCCCTGAACCATTTGAAGAACAGGCCGAAGACCACCGCCGGAAAGGTCTGCAGGATCCAGAGTCCGCCGAGCAGTTGAAGGTCGAGCGCGAACTGGGTCGGGAGAAACAGGATGCACACCAGCGCACCGACCTTGACCACCAGCGACACGATCTTCGCCACCTTCGCCTCGCCGGCCGGGGTCACGTCCGGCTTGACGTACGCCTTCCAGAAATTGCGCGTGAAGAGGTTGGCGGCACCGATCGACATCACCGCGGCCGGCACGAGTGCCCCGATGGCGATGGCAGCGAAGGCGAAACCGGCGAACCAGGGCGGGAAGAGCGCGTTGAACAGTGCCGGCACCACGTCGTTGTTGCTCTTGACGGTGAGATGCGCGGCATGCGCCATGTAACCCAGCAATGCGATCAAGCCGAGCAGGACCGTGTACGCCGGCAGGAACACCGCGTTCTTGCGGATCGTGTTGGCGCTCCTGGCCGCGAAGATGCCGGTCAGCGTGTGGGGGTACATGAAGGCCGCGAGCGCCGAGCCGATGGCGAGCGTGGCGTAGGGGAGCATCTGGGAGGGCTTGAGGATCAGTCCCGTCGCGCCGCCCTTGGCGGCGAATGCCTGTCCCGCGGCCTGGAACACCTGGCCATAGCCGCCCAGCCGGCCCGGCACGAGAACCACGGCGACGAACACCACGACATAGATCATCAGATCCTTGACGAAGGCGATCAACGCGGGCGCGCGCAGCCCTGCCTTGTACGTGTAGAGCGCCAGAATGACAAAGGCGGCCGCCAGGGGAAGCTCGCCGGTCAGGCCGAGCGCCTTGATCACGACCTCCATGCCGACGAGCTGCAGCGCGATATAGGGCATCGTGGCCACGACTCCCGTCACCGCGACAGCGAGCTCGAGCTGCCGCGAGCCGTAGCGCCCGTAGACGACATCGGCCGCCGTGACGTGGCCGGCCTTGTGCGCGGCGTGCCAGAGCTTGGGCATCACGACGAAGACGATCGGATAGACGAGGATCGTGTAGGGCAACGCGAAGAAGCCATAGGCCCCTACCGCATACACCAGTGCAGGGACCGCGATGACCGTGTAGGCGGTGTAGAAGTCGCCGCCCACCAGGAACCACGTGATCCACGTCCCGAAGTTCCGTCCGCCGAGGCCCCATTCGTCGAGATGCGCGTCCTTCTGCTGGCCGGCGGTCTGCCACCTGGAAGCCACGAAGCCAAGCACCGTGACCAGCACGAAGAAGAACACGAAGACCGCCAGCGCGGTCCAATGAATCTGGCCGTCCATCATTCGTCCTTGGCGTCGTAATGGTGGCGATAGACCATCCAGATCAGCAGAGCAGTGACCGGTACCCAGACCAGCTGGTACCAGTAGAAGAAGGGAAAGCCGAACACTGCCGGGAGTTCGGCGTTGTAGAGCGGGACCCAGAGCAGGCCGACGAACGGGAGCAGGAGCAGGAAGCGCATGGGGTCTTCAGCGTTGAGCGGCGGGCTTGGGCGTCGCCGCCTTCACCTGATCGAGGCCACTGCAGTTCCCGACTTGATCCCATTCACTGAGCGTCGCGCCGCCGGCCTTTCGAGCCGCTTGCTCGGACGCGATGCGCGCGACTTGAATCTGATTGGCGGGATTGGCTGCGACGGGACTGGTGGGGTCGGGACTGGAAGTCGGGAGGGCGGACATGGTCTTCAATGGAGTTCATGGAGTGCGTCCAACTCAGTCTAGGTGGGCTGCCCTCCCCGCCAACCGTCGTTCCGGACACGTTTGGGACAAACATGATCCGTTTTGAGTCAGCACCGCCGCGACTGCGCAGTTCAGCGCCGGCCGAGCAACTTGCCGTTGAAAAGAATGTGGATCGTCCTCAGCAGCAAGACCGCGATCAATACGCTCAGGAACGCCAGCAGCCCGATGGCCAGCGCCGTCAGTGCCGGCGAGCGGGCATGCTCCGCGTAGCGAAGCGCCGCATTGCTGAGCGCAGCCAGCGGAAAGCTCAAGGCCCACCAACCGGCCGCAAAGGGAATGCTTCGCCTGAACACCTTGAAGACCAGCGAGAAGAAGATGAACAGGCCGAAGTAGAAGAGCATGGCGGCGAAGGCATCCACCCGCTGGAAGAAGCTCGTATAGGCGAGGAAGCCGACCTCGAAGGGCGCCATCAGGATCATCAGGGAGGGCACCATCTCGTTCGCGAGCTTTTCATGATGGTGGATCAGCCTGGACATGATCATCGTGAAGAAGAGCAGTGCGACCATGGTTCCGACGGCCATGGCGAACAGGTTGACCTCCTTCGCCCAGGCCATCGGCATCGTGCTCCCGGCGACGATGATGTCCAGCGTCGCCACGCCCGGAATCAACCAGGCGGGCAGCGCGTGGCCCGCATCGACCTTGCCGCGCAGCAGGCGACTCAGGATCGTGAAAGCCAGTGCGATCGTCGACACCGCGCCGATGCCCCACAGGACTTCCGACCCGCCCTCGCTCACCGGCGCCACGACCGATGAGATGAGCAGGGTGGCGATGGTCACCGTCCCGAAGAAGTTGCCCGCGATCGGGTGGCGGAACTCGTTGCGTACGGCTTGCGGATGGACGATCGCCTTCACCGCATAGGCGACGCACAGCAGGACGAAGATCGCCACGGCCATGCAGCCGATCGCAGCGTCGATGAGCGGACTCGTGCCGAACTGGTGGCTGGCCTGGCGCCAGGCCAGGGTCAGGCCCGATATGCCCATCACCGAGGCGAAGAGATTGACGGGCAAATGCTCGATGGATGCCTGCCGCGGATTTCCCGCTGGGCTCAGCGTGTGCGTGGTGCTGATACTTGCTCCGTGGATTGACGCGCGCGAGCGGACGCAGCAGACCGTTTCGGGGTCCGCTCATCGCAACTCGACCGATGGAAAAAGAGACGACTGCGCGCGAAGTGCGACGACAGCCAACGTCCCGGCTTGAGGATTGCCGCCGCCGCGATCGCCCTGAGGTGATGCGCTGCGGCGGCAGAAAAAGTCTATGTGCTGCGCCGCTGCCGCATCCCCGGGCTACAGCGGGATTTGGGCCATTGGCGAACAGTTTCAGGCCACGGAGCGGCGCCTCGCGTCAACGGTCAGGCGGCCGAGGGCATTCCCCTCTACCTAAGCCCGAATTCCCGCTACTGAGGCACCGCGCCGAGGAGCGAGGAAGCGCCGAGCGCGCTTCGTGCACCAGACATCATCGACAGATCGATGGCGTCTTCCTGCGACTCCGCCATCTCGTTGCTCCTGAAGCGCTGGCGGTATTCCCGCGGGGTGGTGTCGAGCCGCCGTGCAAAGATGACGCGCATGTGATTGGCGCTGTGAAATCCGCATCGGAACGCCACCGTCTTCAGCGGCAAGTCGGTTTCCTCCAGCAGCTTGCGCGAGAAATCGACACGCACTTGTTCCACGAATGCGGAGGGTGTCATGCTGGCGTCTTTCGCAAAGATGCGCGAGAAGGTCCGCCGGCTGACCGCCACGGCATCGGCCAGCTGCTCGATGGAGAGCTGCTCGCTGATATGGTCCGTGACGTAGCGAAGCACCTTCGCCACGATGGTCTCTTCCTTCGGGCCCACCGCGAGATACGGGCTGTATTGCGACTGCCCGCCGTCGCGGCGGATATAGACGATCAGCTGCTTGGCGATGCGCAGCGCCAGCTCGTGGCCCCAATCCTCGGTGACGAGGGCCAGGCAGAGATCCACACCCGCCGTGACACCCGCGCAGGTGAACAGACTGCCATCGCGAACAAAGATCTTGTCCGGCCGGACGCGGGCCCTTGGAAACTGCGCGGCGAGACGATCGACGTGGTGCCAATGGGCAGTGACGTCCTTGCCGTTCAGCAATCCGGCATGACCCAGCGGAAAGGCGCCATTGCAGACAGAGCCGAAACGCCGGGCGCCCTCCGCCTTCGTACTCAGCCAGACGAGAAAGCTGGGCTCCGGCCGCAGCTCCGGAAGCTTGGGGCCGCCTGCGACGAGGAGCAGGTCGGGCTGGTCTTCGTACTGCAGGTAGTCGGTCTCGACCTTGAGCTCCAGACCGTTCGCGCACCGGACACTCCCGGCATGCATGCCCACCAGGGTCACCCGATAGTGCTGCTCGGGCGAAAGAAAGTTGTTCGCCTCGGCAAAAACATCCATCGGTCCCGCGACATCCAATGCCTGCACGCCGTCAAACACGACGATGGCCACCTTCATGATCTGACCTTCCTTCTTGCAGCGAGATTCGACGACCCGGCACCAGCTTCCGTTGCCGAACCACTCGCCGAGGGACGGCAGCTGCGGCGCGAATCCCCTCGCGATGGCGCAGGTCATGTGCCCATCCTCGCTCGCGGGAGTTCGATTGCGTCGATTGCGATGTCGCTGTCATTTCGAGTATCCCGCATGTCCGACTCCTGTGCTTCCATGTGGAAAAGGATCAAACCAGACGCGCGAGTTCACGTCGATAGGACGATGGTATCTGCGATACCTTGGTATGGGCGCGCAAGGCTCCGAAGGCCTCGGATGTCAGATGTCGATCACGACGTCACCCTTCGGCCCGGCGCAGCAGATGAGGACATTGCCTTCCGCTGGAGGATCGAGTGGATCCGGCGCATAGGCGATCGCGCCGGAGATCAACCCGCTCTCGCAGTTGTGGCAGACACCGGTGCGGCACGACCAGCGAACAGGCACGTCGCATGCTTCCGCGAGTTCGAGCAGGCTTCGGTCCAGCGCAGGACGCCAGCGCACCGTGATGCCGCTGCGCGCGAAGGACACCAGAGGCCCGGTGCCCGGCGCGCCGTCCGGCTGATGCGGTGCACGCACCGGGCCGGCGAGCACGCCGGGCGTCAGCGAAGGGCCGCCGGAGAACACTTCCGAATGGATGCGGTTGGCAGGCACGCCCCAGGCCGCCAGGCCGGCCCTCGCATCGCCCAGGAAGCTCGACGGCCCGCAGAGGTAGAAGTCGCCGTCGCGCGGAACGCGCAGGACTTCGAACTCGGTGATTGCAAGCCGGCCTGTCGCGTCGTAGTCGCGCCCCGCCCGATCGTCCACATCCGGTCGGCTGTACCAGATGCGAGTTCGCCCGTTCGCCAGCAGGCCAAGAAGTTGTCTTGCCTCCGCCGCGAAGGCATGCGACTTGCCATTGCGCGCACTGTGCAGCCACCAGACCTCGCGAGGCGATGCACTTGCCGCCAGGGCCTGCAGCATGGGCAGCACCGGCGTCGCGCCGATTCCGGCGCTCAGCAGGACCACGGGCCCGTTCCCGGCTTGCAGGGTGAAGGCGCCTCTCGGTTCGCTGACATCGAGGATGTCGCCCGGTCGAACACTGGCAGCGATATAGCGACCCGCCGCACCGTGCGGCTCGATCTTGACGCTGATGCGATAGCGTTCGTCGGACACGGGACCTGAAAGCGAGTAGCTCCGGAAGATCAACCCATCGTCGGCCCCGGGACGCAGGCGAAGGACGACGAACTGGCCGGGCAGCGGCATCGTGAGTCGCCCTCCATCGGCCGGTTCGAGCGACAGGGAGATCACGTCATCGCATTCACGAACGATCCGCGCAACGCGCAGCGACCGGAAGCCCGGCGCGGCCGTGTGCGCAACCGCAGCGGGCATCAGCCCTGCGTTGCCCGTCGCGTCCGGGTGCGCCTCCTGGCTCCGGATCAGCGCCTCGAAGGACCCTCGCCACCCGGGCGACAGCGCAGGGATTCGCAGCGCCCGCTCGAGTTGGGCGCGGGGATGGCGACCCGTGTAGAGCAACGCATTGACCTCGGCCACGGTCATGCGCTCGGGCCCCTGCGCGACCGGAAGAATCACGTCGCCGGCGCCGACCTCGCCTTCCTCGAGGACGCGCAGGTAGAAGCCTGGCCGTCCGCTTGAAGTCAGGAGCGCCGCCATCTGGGGCTCGTTCGTCCGGATGCCGACCCGGTAGCAGGTGACCCTGGGCTGTGTCACCTCGAAAAGCCCCGTCCCGATCCGGTAGCGATCGCCGATGCAGACCTCGTCGTCCGGCAAGCCCTCGATGGTGAAGTTCTCGCCGAACTGTCCGTGCGTGAGATCGGTGCGGCCCAGCCGCTGTTCCCAGTAGCGATACGACTCGATCTGATAGACGAAGACCGCCCGCTGCTCGCCGCCGTGGCCACCGAGATCGCCCTGGCCGTCGCCGTCGACGTTGAGCCGCCCGACGCGACGACGACCGGCCACGGGTTCTTTCCAGATGCCGGTGTGCACGGTCCTTCCGCGCCATTCGATGTCGCGGGGAAGCCCGACGCAGACGGAGAGCAACTGGGCCATGGACGGTTATCGCGGCCGAACGGCGGCTGCGCGTTCGAATGATGCACGCACGGCGTCCATAAGACCAGAACCCGTGGTTCGCGTCGATTGGACGATGGTGTCACCCGCCGCCCTCACATGTGTCGCACGCTTGGGCGACACCATCGTCCAATGGAAAGGCCCGTTGCATTCTGATGTGATCGATGCGGTTTTCTGATGCCTTGACGATGGAGGTGATCGTGAGCAATGACCTGACACTGGCCCGACCGCACGCAGGGCCCGGCGCGTGTTCCAGACGGCACGCCCCTGCTTGGCGCGACCGGCAGATCGACGAGGAGTTCAGCGCGATGACGCGCGCCTTTCGCTCGACCGGCGGCATCTGCCATGGCGACGACATTGCGCGGCGCTTGAGCAGGTACGCCGAGCAGCCAATCTCCATCGTGGCTCGCTGGATCGTGAACAACGAGGCCCTGGCCTTCGCATGGAATCACCAGATGATGCTGCCGCTCTTCCAGTTCGAAGCCTGCAGCATGACACTGCGGCCAGGGGTCTCGGTGATCCTGAGGGAACTGTCGGATGTGTTCGACAACTGGGGCTGTGCGCTGTGGTTCGCGCAATCCAACGCCTGGCTGGCCGACAGGCCGCCTGTCGATCTGATGGAGACGGGCGGCCGAGAGGTTCTCGATGCGGCGCGGCTCGACCGGTTCATCGCGCGCGGCTGAGGATCCCGGGGGCGACACCATCGTCCAATAGACCAGACGCGGGCTGTCTGGTGTGATTCGGCCTCTTCCAGGCTTTCAAGGAGTTGTCATGTCGGTTCCCTCCACCCTCCCCCGCCGGTCCTTCCTGGAAACCGCGGCGATCGGCATCGCGGCCTCCCAGTTCTTCGCGAACAAGCCTGCGCTCGCGCAGTCTGCCTCGTCCAATCCTTCGGGCACGCGTCGCGCGTCACCCCAGAAGCGACTCGAACCACTCAAGAGCATCGACGCGGGCTCGCTGAATGTGGGCTACTTCGAAGCGGGCCCCGCCAATGGTGCACCGGTGATTCTTCTGCACGGCTGGCCCTACGACATCCACACCTATGTCGATGTGGCGCCGATGCTGGCCGCGGCCGGCTACCGCGTGATCGTTCCGCACCTGCGCGGCTACGGCACCACCCGCTTCCTTTCGAACGACACCGTCCGCAACGGCCAGCAGGCGGTGGTCGCCGTCGACATCATCGCCCTGATGGATGCGCTGAAGATCGACAAGGCCACGGTCGCCGGCTGCGACTGGGGTGCGCGCACGGCGTGCATCATGGCCGCGCTGTGGCCCGCGCGGGTGAACGCGCTGGTGTCGGTCAGCGGCTACCTGATCGGCAGCCAGGAGGCCGGCAAGATTCCGCTCCCGCCGCAGGCGGAGCTGCAGTGGTGGTACCAGTACTACTTCGCCACCGAGCGCGGCCGTGCCGGCTACGAGAAGAACCGGCACGACTTCGCCAAGCTGATCTGGCAGATCGCCTCGCCGAAGTGGGCTTTCGACGACGCGACCTTCGACCGCAGCGCGCTGTCGTTGGACAACCCCGATCACGTGAGCATCGTGGTCCACAACTACCGCTGGCGGCTCGGGCTGGCCGAGGGCGAGGCGAAGTACGCCGACCTCGAAGCCAAGCTGGCGAAGGCGCCGGTAATCGCGGTGCCGACCATCACGCTCGAAGGCGATGCCAATGGCGCGCCGCACCCAGAGCCCAGTGCCTACGCGAAGAAGTTCTCGGGACCCTACGAGCATCGGCTCGTCAAGGGCGGCATCGGGCACAACCTGCCGCAGGAAGCGCCGGAAGCCTTTGCGGCCGCGGTGGTCGATGTCGTGCACCTTTGAAGCCCGAGCCCGTTCGAACCAACACCAAAGTGTCATAGACGGCCGGCATCGATTGGCGCATGCTCGTGGCACGGGGACTGTCACGAAAGGGCCGGAATGGAGAACGACCTCTATGGCCTTGTCGATGCAGGCACTTCGACCGGCAGCTTCTCGGACGAGGCGCTCGCCAAAGTCCGCGCCGAACTCGCGCACAGGACCCGGCTCGCGTGCCTGCGGACGCTGAGCGCATCGATCGCGCACGAAATCAACCAGCCGCTCTCAGGCGTCGTCACCAACGCGAACACTTGCCTCCGGATGCTGGCCGCCGACCCGGCCAACATCGAGGGCGCGCGCGAGACCGTGCGGCGCATCATCCGAGACGGGCACCGTGCCTCCGATGTGATCGCGCGATTGCGCTGCCTGTTCGGCACGAGCGAACGTTCGGCCGAGCAGGTGGACCTGAACGAGGCGACGCGCGAAGTGATTGCGCTGTCCCTGGGCGAACTCCATCGCAGCCGCGTGATCCCGCGGCCGGACCTGGCGGCCGACCTGCCGCGCATCACGGGCGATCGCGTGGCGCTGCAGCAAGTCATCCTCAACCTGCTGCTGAACGCCTCGGATGCGATGCGCGGCGTCCATGACCGTCCGAGGAAGCTGGTGATCCGGACCGCCCGCGACGAAGGCAATTGCGTGCGGCTGACCGTCGAGGACGCAGGGGTCGGGCTCAACTCGCAGGATGCGGACCGGCTCTTCGATGCCTTCTACACGACGAAGGTCGATGCGATGGGAATCGGACTGTCCGTCAGTCGCTCGATCATCGAGCGCCACCAGGGTCGCCTGTGGGCCTCGGCGAACGACGGTCCCGGCGCCACGTTTTCGTTCTCGATTCCGCTCGCGCCGGACGAGGCCGCGCAGGCGGATGCGGCATCCGCGTGAGAATGCGGCGATGCAAGGCCTCCCCGCGCTCATATCCGTCGTCGACGACGATGAATCCGTGCGCGAGTCGCTGCCCGACCTGCTGCGGGAGTGCGGCTATGCCGTCGAGGCGTTCGCGTCGGCCGAGCAGTTCCTTGCCTCAGACAGCCTCCGCCGGACCGGCTGCCTCATCCTCGACATCGGCATGCCGGGCATGTCGGGACCCGAACTCAAGGAAGAAATGGAGCGCCGAGGGCACGCCATTCCGATCATCTTCATCACCGCCCAATCGGACGGCGCACTTCGCGCGCGCCTGCTCGCACAAGGGGCGGTCGGATGCCTCTTCAAGCCTTTCAGCGAGAGCGATCTTCTCGAGGCGCTCCGCGCTGCACTTCCGGTGCGCTGAACGCACCCGACCCTGAACCGAGGTGACCCATCATGGCCAACGCCACTCCCACCGTCTTCGTCGTCGACGACGATATCTCGGTCCGCGAATCGCTGGAACTGCTGATCCGGTGCGCGGGCTGGGACCCGGAGACTTTCGGATCCGCCCAGGAGTTCCTGGCTCGTCCCCGCAGCCACGCCCCGAGCTGCCTGATCCTCGATGTGGGGCTGCCGGACCTCAATGGCCTCGACCTGCAGAAGATGGTCGCGGTGGAACGCACCGACATGCCGATCATCTTCATCACCGGCTACGGGGACGTGCCTATGACGGTCAGGGCCATGAAGGCCGGCGCCGTCGAATTCCTGACGAAGCCTTTCGACGACGAGGCGCTGTTGAGCGCCATCCGGCAGGCCGTCGAACGCAGCCATGCGGCCCTGGACCACGAGGAGGGCTTGCGCTCGCTTCGCGAACGTCACGCTTCCCTCAGTCGCCGCGAACGGGAGGTCATGGCGCTGGTGGTGTCCGGCCTGCTGAACAAGCAGGTGGGGGGCGAGCTGGGCATCAGCGAGATCACGGTCAAGGCGCACCGCGGGCAGGTCATGCGCAAGATGGGCGCCGACTCATTGGCCGACCTGGTCAACATGGCCGCGCGACTTGGCATCACCGCCGTTCCTGGTTGACGACATCCGAATCGGCGGACTGGTCCGTCGCCAGGTCGATGCCGATCAGCAGGTGGCCCGCTTCATAGGCCCTGCGCGCGGCGAGCCGGACGTCCTGGAGCATGGCTCTCTTGCGGGCCGCGAGGTCCTTCGTCGAGCGGCTCTCGGGTGTCGACATCAGTTGATGCGCGACGCCCAGGAGGTCGACGGCGGATTGCAGGCTCTTCCGGATCGCCAACCGTTTGTGATCCAGGTTCGGGTCGTCGTCGCCCACGCGCGTCCCGATCACGCGCACGTCCGTGGTCAGCCCTCCCAGATCCGTCGGCGCTGCCACGGGTTCGCTGTTGTCACGAAAGCCAATCAATATCTGTGACAGCAATTGGAGGGCGCATTCGATATCCGTTAGTTCCTTCGTGTTCATTCGGTGCATGCCTGCCACACGGGACCCTGTCCGCGCTTTTGCGCCGGATTGCAGACCCAATGCGGGAGATGGGTAATGTTTCGTGTCGCCCCGCCTTCGCCACACATTGAGATACAAAGCGCGGGGGCTCTCGGGCACGCCGGGGCGATAAAGCGGTTCATGAAAAAAGGCCAGGGCGCTGCGACACGAATGAAAGCTTCCACAAGGTGCGGCAGCGCCGCGACCACGCTCTTCAGGAAGCTCATGCGCGGACTGTAGGAGCGGCGGCGCCGAAGCGCTTGTCCTGAATGCGCACGAACTTGTCCCGCAGGCGCAACCGATGGACGGGTCCGCATTGCGCCCCGCAGGCAAGCTGAAGGACCGCCCGGACAAGCTGATCCATTGCGCCATGCCTACCATGGCGCCGCCTTTTCGCCGACCCGGCGAATTGATCCGAGAACATGCAATTCAAGACTCACGAAATACGATTCGATCCGACAGTCGACGCCGGCGCGCAATGGCTCGACGTGATGTACAGGGACCATGGACTGCACTGCAGGCTCGACCCCCACGCCTCCCAAGGTTCCACCGTCGTCGGCTGGATGCTCGGGCCGGTCGGCATCACCCGGGCCGAATTCTCCGCGCTGGCGTTGTCTCCGGTCGACAAGGCGGACTCGTGGCAAGCCGAGTGCATCTACTTCAAGCTCATCACGTCCGGCTACGTGGTGGTGGAGCAGGACGGCCAGCTTCATCGCTTCGATGCGGGCAGCATGCTCGCGCTCGATCCGGCCCAGGGCTTCGTCGAAACGGTGCCCGAGCAATCCAGCCTCATCGCGCTGCGGATTCCCAAGCATCTGCTGCAGGAGCGCGGATGGAAGCCCTCGCTGGGCGGATTGATCGTCCCCGACATGCATCCGTCCGATACGGCCGCGATCGGCGAACTGATCCAGTGCATCGCCAACCAGTCCAACATGCCCAGCCCCGACATGCGCAACTGGCTCGGCGGGCAGCTGCTTCATCTGGTCGATGTCGTCCTCGCCGCGGCGAAGGACCTGTCGACACGGCGCAGCGCTGAGGAGATCATCTTTCGCGCGAAGAACTACATCAAGCAGAACCTCGGACAGGAAGATCTCGACGCCTCTTCCGTCGGTGCCGCGCTCAACATCTCGGGCAAGCATCTGCAGCGCCTGTTCAGGTCGCAGGGCACTTCGCTCATGCGGCATGTCTGGCAGGTGCGCCTCGAACATGCCTACGCGCTGCTGCGCGCGAACGTCGCGGGCGCCACGTCCGTTCAGGAGATCGCGTGGCAGTGCGGCTTCTCGACCGCGGCGCACTTCAGCCGGGTCTTCAAGCAACGCTTCGGTGTGTCGCCGGGGAGCGTGATGGGCATCTCGGCCACGTGACTCCTGCTACAACGAGGCGACCGTCCACTGCTTGATCCTTGCCGCTAGACCCAGATCTGCAGCACGTAATCGAACGGCGCCTGCCCGTTGAAGAGGTCGACCCGCTGAAGCACGATGCGCAACGCGCCGCCCGCGTCGCGCGCCAGGGTGTGCCGGTAGGTACCGCCAAAATGCCGCACCGCGTCGCGGCGCAGCTCCATCAGGTGGAAGCGCGAGCGCACGTGGACCGTCCCGCCGTCCACCGACTCGATCGCGACATTGCCGACGATGTGGTTGGTCTCCCACATCGGCGCCTGAGACCATGCGTTGGGGTGCGAGACGCGGCCCTTGCGGATCTCCATCATCAGCTTGTCTTCGGCAAAGATCGACGGCGAGCTCTCCCACTCGGTCTGCTCGAGCGTCACCGGCATCCAGTAGATGCCCCGTTCGTCGAACAGATCCATCCACGCCTGCAAGAGCTTGCGATCGAGCAGCTCGGCCTGCAGATAGAGCAACTGCTCGACCTCGCGCTGCAGGTCGTTGCCCGCGACCAGGCCGGCACGCGGCATGTCCTGCGCGGCAGGCGCGGCGCCCGCCTGCGGTGCACGTGGCGAATGGTCGGGCGCGATCACCTGCGCGCCGGTGGGCGCATCGTCGGTCGCGACCTCGATCACCACGTCCTGCGCAAGCAAGTGCTCGAAGTCGGGTCCGGCGTTCGGAATGGTGGCGCCCGGGCCGCTGGATGCATGCTGGCTCATCGCGTGTTCCTTCGCTAGGAAGCCATGTAGGTCGACCATGCGCGAAACTGGCTTCGCATCACCGCCTCGGAAGTGCCGTGGTTGGAGTAGGTCACGCCGCCTTCCTCGCGGTCGTCGCCGAACCAGCGATGGAAGCTGACCCAGTCGCCGCCATTCGACTGCAGGCCCCACTGCCCCTTGGTCCAGTTCTCGAGGTCGTCGGCGTTGATCATCGTGGCCGGAGAATTCACGAGGTTGTAGTACCAGAGGCTGCGGCGGTAGATGGCCTCGGGCGCACCCTTGAGGCGGAAGTGCCAGATCTCCGACAGCGTCTTGTCCGGCGAGATCGGCCGCAGGCAGCGCAGCTGCTGCAACGGCGATTGCACCGACAGGTAGGGATAGATCAGCACGTGATGAATGCTGCGCGACAGGTATTCCTCGGCGCGTTGCTCGCCGTAGGCCTGCTTCAGCAGCGCCTCGTGCGCGAGCGTGTCGGGGTCCTGCGGGCGCAGGCCCATGTAGGCTTTCAGGATGCCGTGTCCGCGCGGGAAATTGATCGTCTGCACCGCGTCCCATTGCTCGAAGCTCGATGCGAAGGCCGAGAGGTAGTGGTAGTACAGCGGCACCTTCTCCTGCTGCGCCTTCAGCCGCTTCTCGACGCGCCCGGCCGCGATGCCGGTCGACTGGTGCGTGACCGATGGATGCAGCGCATCGAGCTGGTTCTCCATGAAGAACTTCCAGTTCGAATGCTGGATCACGCGATGGCAGATCGGCACCACTTCCACCTCGCCGACCGGCGAGCGGTCGCACATGTCGTCGAAGGCGACGCGCGCCTCGCCGAGGAATTCCTTCAACGAAGGGCCGTCGGCCGAGAGGCTGGCGAAGACGAAGCCCCGATAGCTCTCCACGCGCGCCGCACGCTTCACGCCGCAATCGGGGTTGTCGCGCGTCATGCGCGTGCCTTCGTAGCCCTGGGCCAGCGGGATGGCACGCACGCTGCCGTCCAGGTGGAAGCTCCACGCGTGGTAGGAACAGACGATGCTGTGCCCCGTGTTGCCCTTCAGATTGCCCACGAGTTGCACGCCCCGATGCGGGCATCGGTTGTGGAGCACCTGCACCGAGCCGTCGGCCTGCCGCACCATGAACATCGGCTGGCGGCCGATGGTGACGGCGTGGTAGTCGCCGGGATTGGGCACCTGCGACACATGGCCGCAATAGACCCAGATGCGCTCCCAGATCTTCTCCATCTCGGCATCGAAGATCCCGGCATCGGTGTAGACGGTCTTGTGGACGCGGTCGGGCTCGACCAGCGCATCGAGATTCATCATGGACTGCCCCTTGTCTTTGCGGCAGGTGCGCGTCTTCGCAGGCCTGCGGGCGCCCAGTTTGCATCCTGTCCCGCGTGCGGGTTTCCAGATTTACCCTCAGGCACACGGCATCGCATCAGCCCGATCCGGCGTCCGGTGAGAGGGTGCGCCTGGCCTGGTCCGCAGTCACGACGCTCACGGGCACGCCGAACCGCTCGATGCGATGCGCGAGATCGAGGCGCAACCACCGGGAGATCCGCTCGGGCAGCGTCGAGACGATGACCTCGTCGTACTTCTCGCGCTCGAGCGCCTGGTGTACGGCCTCGTACGGATCGGTGGCCCCGATGATCGCCTGCACATGCGAGCCCGCGGCTTCGTCGAGCAGCGGAATCGCGAGTTCGAGCGTGATGGCCGCCTCCTCGGTGTCCGGGTCCCAATAGGGCCGAGGGACCAGCAGCGTGAACTTGCACGGCTCGCGTGCAGCCCGCTCGGCGACGGCGGCGAGCAGCTTCGGCGACGCCGCGGTCCGGTGCGCCACGATGAGGATGTGCCTGTCACTCATGATGTGAGCCTTGCCATGGAAAAGCCCCGCACCGGCGGTATTGCCCGCACCGGGAAACGGATCGGGCCAACCAATGCTTCGGGCTGCCAACAAGATGCTAGTCCTGTCCTTCGCCGGGTGCAACCAAAGGCGCCGAGGTGCACGGTTCGCATGGTATTTGCCGATACTGGCGCGTTTGCAGAGAGATACCCAGTGACCGTACGTCGCGTTCTGCTCGTGATCGCCTTCCTGGCCGCCACCGGTGCCTGGGTTGCCTTCGTCCACTGGATGACGGGGATGGAACGCAAGGAGCCGGCCTACCTGGAGATCGACCTCGCGGAGATTGCGGCGGGCAGCCCGAAGTTCTACACCTTCCAACGGACACCGCTGGCGCTCGTGCGAACGACCGACGCGATGCTCGATGACCTTCGGGCGCAAACGGCGCACACGTGGAAGCAGCGTCCGATCGCGGCCGGGCGCCCATCGTTCTTCGTCTACTCCCTGGTAAACCCGGCCGACGGATGCGAGGTCGAACACTCGCCCAGTGGCGCGGACCGCTATGCGCCAGCGCGCCTGTGGCAAGGCGGCTATCACGATCCCTGCCGATTCGGCGAATGGGACTACGCCGGCCGCGCAATCAAGCAGTACGCGGACCAGGACCCGCAGCTGCTGCAAATGCCCGACCTCGATGTTCCGGACTTCGAAATCAGGGACCAGCATATCCTGCGCATCACGCGTGCGCCGAAGCGATAGGCGAGACCGAGCGTCTCCACTTCAACTGCCGCAATCAAGCAGCCCCCCCGACCTGACCGCGACGAATCGGGCGGAAGGCGCAGCGATGTCTCGACAACCAGATGTTCCGCCGGACGGGCAAGCACGTCTCACCTTGGTCCAATTGAAGCGCCGGCGATGCGGGACCACACTGATTCACCCGACACGAATGTGAACAGGAGTTCTTGTGACTACCGCATCCGAAAGATACCAGGTCCGACTCACTCGCCGATCGCCGGCGCATTGCCGCATCGCTCTCGACAATCCGCCGTTGAATCTGATGGGCCCGGAATTCGTCGTCCAGTTCAGAAAGCTTCTGGCGGAGCTCGAAGCCGACGAGCAAATCAAGGTCGTCGTCTTCGAAAGCGCCGTGGATGGCTTCTTCCTGAACCACTCCGATTTCCAGGCGAAGCTCGAAGACCTGACCGGCTTGCCGCAGGGCCCGACGGGGCTGGAGGCGTGGCCGGACATTCTGGTTCGCCTGACCCGGGCGCCCTTCGTCTCCATCGCGTCGATTCGCGGTCGCGCGACGGGAAACGGCAGCGAACTCGCACTCGCCTGCGACATGTGCTTTGCCAGCCGGGAGCGCGCCATCCTGTCGCAATGGGAAGTCGGCGTCGGTCTGGTCGCCGGCGGCGGGCCGATGGCGCGACTGCCCCGGCTGATCGGCCGCAACCGTGCGCTCGAGGTGCTGCTGAGTTCTGACGACATTCGCGGCGACGTCGCCGAAGCCTATGGGTATGTCAACCGCGCGCTGCCCGATGCCGCGCTCGACGGCTTCGTCGACGCGCTCGCGACGCGCATCGCCTCGTTCGACCGGTGGGCGATCGCCAACACGAAACGCCTCGTGAACGCCGCGAGCCTCCCGCCTGACGTCGAGATCGCGGCGGGCTGGGATGCGTGCATGGCCTCGATCGCACGGCCCGCCGCGAAGCGATCGATCGGCACGCTGATGGAGCGCGGCTTCCAGAAGCCGGGTGACGTGGAGAACCGTCTCGGCGTGGCCGTCGGGCAACTCGGCGCGTGATGCGCCCTGTTTTGAAAGGAATGATCATGGATCTTCTGACCATCGCGAAGGGCGTCGCGCAGCGCGTGGAGACGCAAGCCATACAAGCCAAGGTGCCGGTGGCCATCACGGTCGTCGATGTGCACGGCCATGTCGTGCTGCAGCACCGCATGCCTGGAGCGCCGCTCTTCTCCCTCGAACTCTCCGAGCGCAAGGCCTACACATCGGCACTCGTGCGCCTGCGCACCGCCGACCTGGTGCCTCTGGTGCAGCCGGGACAGCCGCTCTATCCGTTGCTGATGGTCTCTGGCGGGCGCTACTCGGCGATGGGTGGCGGCGTGCCCTTGACGACCGACAACGAGGTGATCGCAGGCGTGGGCGTCAGCGGCGGGACGACCGAGCAGGACATCGACATCGTCGAGACCGCGATGAGGTAGGGGGCGGCGGCGATCGCCTCTTCCAACCCGCCATCGAAATCTCTCGCGCTTCCCGTCGCAGTGCCCACGTCAATGATTGGCCGCCGTCATGTTCCGGCAAGACTGGTACCTCGACTCACCACCATCGAGGAGTGAAAGATGAACCAAGCAAGCGCTGCTATTTCGCGCATCGAGGACGACAGCTCGATTCCCCCGTTGACCGACATTGAAATCGGGATTGATGCACGGGGCTTTCGCCGGGAATTCGACAGCATGGGACAAGTCGATGTCCCGGCAGATCGGTATTGGGGAGCGCAGACACAAAGGTCCTTGCTCCACTTCAGCATCGGCGACGATCGCATGCCCAAGGAGGTCTACCACGCCTATGGTGTAGTCAAGAAGGCCTGCGCGCTGGTCAACGAGACCGAGGGTCGACTTCCCGGGTGGAAGGCCAAGGCAATCGTCAAGGCGGCCGACGAAGCGATCGCTGGACAACTGGACGACCATTTCCCGCTGTACGTGTGGCAGACCGGGTCGGGAACTCAAAGCAACATGAATGTCAACGAGGTGTTGTCGAACAGAGCGATTCAACTGTTCGGAGGCGTCCTCGGAAGCCAAAAGCCTGTGGCCCCGAACGACGACATCAATATGGGGCAGAGCAGCAACGACTCGTTTCCGACCGCCATGCATGTGGCCGCGCTGACCGAGATCGATGCGCGGTTGCTGCCGAAGGTCGAAGCGCTCGCATCATCCATTGAGTCAAAGGCCCGCCAATGGATGAACATCGTCAAGATCGGTCGGACCCATCTGGAAGATGCAGTCCCACTGACCGTTGGCCAGGAGTGGTCGGGCTACGCCGCCCAGCTTCGCGCATGCGTCTCGCAGATTCGACAGGTGCGGGAGGGTCTCTATGAGCTCCCTCTGGGGGGAACGGCGGTGGGAACCGGGTTGAATGCCCCACTCGGATTCAGCGTCAAGACCGCCGCGAAGATCGCGGAGCTGACCGGGAAACCGTTCATCACGGCATCAAACAAGTTCATGGCGCAGGGGTCGCTCGATGCCATGGTTCGAGCGAGTGCCGCCTTGCGCGGGTTGGCAGTGGCCCTGATGAAGATCGCCAACGACATGCGATGGCTTGCATCCGGACCACGTTGCGGACTGGGGGAACTGAGATTGCCCGCAAATGAACCGGGCTCATCGATCATGCCGGGCAAAGTCAACCCTACGCAGTGTGAAGCCATCGTGATGATTTCGATACAGGTGTTGGGCAACGATTCGGCGATAGCCTTCGCCGGAAGCCAAGGAAACTTCGAACTCAATGCGATGCGGCCCATCATCATCAATGACTTCTTGCATTCCGCCCGAATTCTCGGGGATGGATGCGAGAGGTTCCGGATGTTCTCAGTCGATGGAACAGAGCTGAACGAAGAGAAGATCAAGTCCTATGTGGACAACAGCGTGATGCTGGTGACCGCTCTCAGCCCAGTGATCGGTTACATCCATGCCGCTCACATCGCCGAAAAAGCGACGGCGAACGGCTTGACGTTGAAAGCCGCAGCGCTGGCGTCAGGCCACGTCACCGAAGAGCAGTTCGACAAGATCGTCAATCCGCTGGACATGGTCGGCCATGGCGTCGCAGGGGCATAGTGCCTGGTCTGAGGAAATCGGTGCCGAACTATCGGAAGTCGATCGATCCGCCCTCGTGGAGAACGTCGCGCTGGTGCTGTATCGCAACGGCGAGGACACCGAGGACAGCCTGCGATGCGCCGAGGCACTTTCTCGATCGCTGCACGTCCCCGTGTCCATCGACGCAAGTTGGGGCAAGTTGATCATCAACGGGAATGGGGCGACTGGTGCCAGGTCGGTTTCCCGTGTTGTCGATGTGCTGCCGATCTCGATAGGTTTGAATCGCGTCGCCGCGGTACGTCGCACTGTCGATGATCTGATCTCCGGCCGCGCAAGGCCGAGACGTGCTGCGAGCGCGATTCAGAGCGCATCCGCGCAGCCGCCGTCGAATGTCTTTCTATTCGCGACCGCTTGTGTGACCGGTGGCCTTTCTCTGGCATTCATTTTCGGCGCGCGGCAGTGGCAAGCGCTCACACTGCTTGCGATCAGTTGCGCAATCGGTGCATTTGCCCGGCGGTGGTTGGCGAGTCTGGACGTGGGTGCAGTGGGCCAGGCCTTTGGTGCCGCCCTCGTAGCTGGGCTGATCGGTGCTGCGGCCGTGCGTCTGCACGTCAGCTCCGAGCTCCGGCTGGTTGCGGTTTGCGCCTGCATGCTTCTCGTGCCCGGCCCTCATATTCTGAACGGCTCCATCGACGTCACTCGGCTACGCATCCCGCTCGGCTTGGCTCGATTGACATTTGCCGCGCTGATCGTCATTGGAATCTGTGCCGGTCTTCTGCTTGGCCTGTCGCTCGGTGGCGCCGACCTTTCGCCGTCGACTCCGGGCAGAGAGGTCAGCTTGTGGATCGATGTGCCCGCTGCAGGCGTGGCGGCGGCATCCTATTGCATCTTCTTCTCGATGCCCTTTCGATTCCTGTATTGGCCGGTGGTGATCGGCATGCTCGCGCATGGTGCGCGCTGGTACGCGATGTCGAGCCTCGGCCTGAACGCACCGGAAGGCGCGGGCATTGCATGCCTCGTAGTCAGCAGCCTGACGGCCCCCCTCGCGCCGCGCCTCGGGCTTCCTTTTGCCGGGGTGACGTTTGCATCCGTCGTATCACTCATACCCGGGCTGTACATGTTCAGGTTCGTCGGCGGGCTCATGGAGCCGACCCTCACGCCAGCCGTTCTCGAGGCGATCGTCGCCGACATCACGACCGCCACGCTCGTCGTGATTGCCATGACAGTCGGTCTGGTCCTGCCGAAGCGGGCGTACGAGCACTGGCAACGGCTTGCAACGGATCGCGTCGCCAAGTGACTGCGCAGACTAGCGCCGAGATTCCGGCTTTGACGAGTCCGAAACGGCTACCGGCTGCGTTGAGCCTTGTCGCGGGGCTGACCGACGTGACCAGTTGGCTTACGCTGGGCGGCTTGTTCGCCGCGCATATCACGGGCAATCTGGTCGTCATATCCGCTGACCTCGTCCGAGGGGAGGCGCCAGGCACTCCCCAACTACTCGCCGTGCCCATGTTCGTCGTGGTCGGTGCGATCGGATACGGCGCCAGTCATTTGCTGGGGCGCTACCGCGGCAGGGCTTCATACCTCCTCGCGATCCAGGCGATCTTGTTGCTGACAGCCTTCTGGATCGCGGTGCGGAACGATGCGTCTGTTCATGCGAGGAGCCATGGTGGCCTGAGCGTTGGCATGCTCGCGGTCGCGGCGATGGCATTCCAGAACACGATGCTTCATTTGATGTCGGGACCGGTCCCGACAACCGCGGTGATGACGGGCAACCTCATTTCCGCAACGCTTGCGCTGGGAGCCATGGTCGGCGGTCCGAGAAGCGAACGAAGCAGCGCCCTGACGCGCTGGCGCGGCACATGGCCCCTGCTGCTTGGATTCCTCATCGGATGCGTCCTGGGCGCAGCCGCGGTTCTGAAGTTTTCCGAATGGGCCTGGTCGCTCCCCGCCGCTGTCTCGTTGGCGCTTTGCTATTGGCAAGCGCGCCACGATTTCTCTCCGGGGACGGGGGCGCCCGCAAGAATCGCGCCTTAAGCTCGGCATCCTGGGGCAAGCCCCCGGCCCGCCACCGGCAGAAATCAAGCAGCCCATCTTCTGGGTTCATCCAACGAGCAACCCCAGCACGTACTCGTCGACATAGTGTGGCTCGTCGGCTCGCTTGTAGAACTCGCGCAGCGTCCCCTCGTGCACGAAACCCAGCTTCTCATAGAAGCGCAGAGCCGACGTGTTGTCGCTCTCGGCGTACAGTTCGATGCGCCTGACGCCGTCGGCCTTGAGCCGCTCGATCGCATCAGCGAGCATGGCATGTCCCACCCCTTGCCCGTGGCGTAGCGGGTCTACCGCCACAGTTCCAAGCAAGGCGACATGCCGCAGGCGACCCGGATAGCGGGTCGCCTGGTAGAAGCCGGCAAGTGAGCCATCGACATCCCAGACGTAGAAGCAACCACTGTCGAGGAGTTCTTCGTAGATGCTTCCGAACTCGGCGAGCGACATGGGCTCGTAGGTGAGGAAGGGGACCACCTTCTCGTGCGAGTAGATTGAGAACACACCCTCGATGTCTTGAGGTCCGGCGAGTCGACGCATTCGAAATCCTTGGTGCTGGAACGAACGGGAGCGAGTGTATCCAGCGCGTGGCAATATTCGCTTTCACGCCCCCCTCCTTCGGCATGAACGACGCCCATTCAATGGCCAGTTCCTTGGTCGCCCACTGGCGACCCAAGCCAATCCTCGAAGTCCACGAGGCGCGGACGATCGAGCATGAGTTCTTCAGGCTGACGTTTCCTGGTCCCTACCTGATCGCCGTCACGTTCTACCGCGTCGAGGGGCGTCCGGACCTCATGCGGGTGCGCTCGACCAACTGGCGCACGGAAGACGAGCCGAACGGAATCTTTCGGATCGAGGATTGCCGTGAGTTCTACCGACGGCTGAGAAGGGCAGGACTTGATTGAGCCGAATGTCCGCACCTGGCCGAACTGTGCCCTGTCGGGGAGACCATCAGCGAGAGTTCGGTTTGTGCCTATACGATGGCGGCACTTCGTTCGTCATCCACCCCGCAACCCGACTGCCGCTTCCGTTTCCGATCCATGACCACGCCCGGGTCGTCACCGCATCGACGCACAACCAGGTTGCTGCTCTGGGCGTGCGGGTTGCTGCTCGCGACGGCCTGTGGTGTGGCGATCTTCCTGAAGACGCTCGACGCCGACGTCTACCGGGAAGCCTTGGAGCGAAAACTCTCATCCCTTCTGGCACGACAGGTGTCGATCGGCAGCCTGTCGTTCGACCTTGCCCTTCGACCGACCTTGTCCGTGGGCGATCTGCGCATTGCCAATCCGCCCTGGGCCTCGCGACCGGACTTCGTGACCGCGGCGAGCGGCAAGACGCACCTCGATCTCGTTGGCCTGTGGAACGGTCGAATCGAATTGCGCGACGTGCAACTGGCGGGCGTCGACCTGCTGCTCGAACGCAATGCCGAGGGCCAAGGTAATTGGTCGTTCGGCACGCCCGATCAGGGTAGCCAGCGGACAACGTTGCCCGATTTCGGGACCATCTCCCTGACCGACGTGCACGTTGGCTGGCGGGCAGCCGGCGGCTCCGTCGAGCGAGCTCGGCTCGACACCGCGCAGGCCACGATCAGCGACAGTGCGCCGTTTCGGGTCGAGGCGCTCGCTGAATATCGTGAGTCCTCGATGCATCTCACGGTGGAGGCGGACGCCTCGCTGCAGGCCGCGCTCGACGGCAAGCCCTGGCGCCTGTCCATCGGCCTGCAACCGAAGGGCGCGTCCCTTGCGCTCGACGTGCGATTGGCGTCGATCGCATCGCTCGAGGACGTTCAGCTTGGCATCGAGATGACGGGCGAACGCCTCGACGCATGGTCCGGCGTCCTCGGTCGGACCCTGCCGGGATGGGGCCCCTATCGACTGTCCGCGGAGACGCGCTACGCAAAAGGCAGCCTGGAGGTCGACGACTTGAGGCTGTCACTCGAAGGGCTCCCGATGCTGCCGTCGCGCCTCGAGATCGGGTCGGGCAAGGCTGTGCTGGGCGCAAGTGTCGACACGCGCCTGACCGCGGAGGGAAAGCTCGGCGAAGCGGCGTTCTCGTTCGATGCGAGCAGCGCGCCATGGCCCGAGCTGCAAAAGATCGACGGTGCCGCGCCGCTCTCCCTGCGCGCCGAGTTTGCCGGCTTCACGCTGAGCGCCAACGGGCGCATCAAGCCCGCAGCGGAAGCGCCGGACTTCGACGTCGCGCTGACGGCCCGTGGCGATGCGCTGGCACCGCTGCATGCGCTTGCGGGCCTGCGCCCGGACCGCCCCTTGCCGATCGATCTCGCGGCCCAAGTCACGCGTTCCAGGGACGGCTATTCGGCCAGGAACATCCGAGGCCAGGTACTTGCCACGAAGGTGTCGGGAGACCTCGCATATGCAAGCGCGCCGCGCGCGCTGCTGACCGGGGCGCTGAACATCGGTCAGCTGGACATGCATCAACTGGACGAGAAAGCTCGCGAATCGGCCGCGCCCGCATCACGCTCACGGGACAGCTCCGGTGCGGGCCCGCAGGCGTGGCTCAGGAACGTCGAAGCGGATCTGTCCCTTCGGATCGCAGCCATCACCGGCCTGCCGGTCCCGGCCAGGAATCTGGCCGGCCGGCTGCACTGGCGGGACGATGCTGTCGAAGTGAAGGGGCTTGCCGCGACACTGGCCGAAACGCCGGTTACGGGAGACGGCACGCTTCGCTGGAGGGGCGGCCGTCCGCGGATCGATGGCAATGCCAGCATCGCGCTGCTCGATGTCGCCAGGCTCGGTGGCAACCCGGCGACAAAGGGAGCGCGCAGTGCATTCGACGAACTCCTGCCGCTCGCGCCGCTGCGTGCATTCGATGCCAGGCTCCAGTTCGACGTTGGCCGCATTGCGGGCGCACCGGCGACCATCGGCAAGTTGTCCGCGCTCGCGGACCTCCGGGGTGGCAAGCTCGCCGTCGACCTGAGCTCTGCCACGGTGGCCGGCGCACCGGTGTCGGGCCAAGCCACGCTCGATGCGAGCGGACGGGCATGGCGCGTCGATGCCAGTGCGAAGGTCGACCGCCTCGACGTGGCGGCACTGCTGCGCTCGCCGAAGCGGCCGGACGCGACGACCGGCACGATCCAGGGACTGCAGTTGCTGTTCGGCTCGCAAGGCACGAGCGTGCGCGAACTCATGAAGCAGGCCAGGCTGTCCATTCGCAGCGCACCCTTCTCCCTCGCGGTGGGTCGCGACCGCTCTCCGCTCCGCGTGGAGCAGGCGACGATCGACGCCGAGCCGGGCGGGCCCGTCCGTGCCAGCGCCGTTGGACATGCATTCGACGCGCCGATGGATCTGAAGCTGGTCGCCGGGCCGCTGGCCGACCTGCTGAATCCCGGGACCGCGTGGCCCAGGATGGATGCGACCCTGCGCACGACGGTGGACGGACAAGCGCTCCAGGTTCTTGCGACCAGCGGGCCGCTGCAGCGTCTGGTCGGCCTGCGTGACGTGCCGCTGACGTTGGAGGCGACGCTGCCTGGTGCGCGCGCCACCCTGAAGGGCAACGTGAACAACCTCGCGGCGCTCACCGGTACGCGGCTCGACGCCCGCGTCGAGGTCGACAATTTGGCAAAGGCGGCGTCGATGTTCGACGCTGCGCACCTGCCGGCCCTCCCCTTCACGGCGGCCGGGCAGCTCACGCTCGGAGACGGGGAGATCACCATCGACGCGCTCAGCGCGCAAGCCGGCAAGTCGGATGCGTCCGGGCGACTCCGATTCCGATGGCGTGACCGGCCGCTGCTGGCGGCGGACCTCAAGTCCAGGCTGATCGATGTCACAGAGTGGGGGGCGCCCGCGGCCAACGAGACGTCGCTGCTGGACCGGCCCATCCGCATGCCGGCCCTGCTCTCGCGCGACGCACAGCTGCGGCTGCAAGCAGACCGTTTCCTCCTGCACAGCTACGACCTGGAGAACGTGCAGGTCAACGGAGCGCTCACGAACGGACTGATCGAGGCGTCCGCCGCGGCGGCCGAGGGAGGCCTGCACGGCGAACTGCGCCTCGATTTGCGACGGGCCGTTCCGGAGGTGGCGTTTCGCCTTTCGCTCAAGGACGTCGACACGGAGGCGCTGTACACGGCACGGGAAAGACCACCAGCCGGCGCCACGACACCGTTGCTCACGATGCGCGCGCAGCTCGCCGGGTCCGGCACGACGGCGCGCAACATGCTCACGGCCGGCCGCGGTGAATTCCTGCTCACCGCGGGCGCGGGCACGTTGCCCATCAATTCGAGCTACGGCTTCGAACGGATCGCCGGCAACCTCCTGCTGACGCTGGTCCCGGGCCGAAGGGCGGCGGACAACACCGAGCTCGAATGCGCGGCGGCGCGGTTCACCATCGCCAATGGCGTGGCCACATCGAGCGACGGCATCGTGCTGCGACTGAAGCACCTGGACATCCTGGGCGGTGGCGCGGTGAACCTGAGGACGAGCGAGATTCTTTTCGGGTACCGGGCCGTGCGACGCGAGCTCTTTCAGTTCAGCCTGCTGGGTCTGACGAGCGGCGTCGCGAAACTCACCGGGACGATCACCGATCCGACTGTCTCACTGGATCCGAGCGGCATCTTGCTCGTGGGAACCGCCGCATGGGCCACCGCCGGGGCGTCGCTGTTGGCCGGCGACCTGTGGCGCAAGCTCGAGTCGACTGCCAACCTCTGCGCCCGCATCACCGCCGGCGCCCGATTCTCGAACGAGCCACTCGACGCCCTGATGCGCCCGGCGCCATAGGCGGGCTAATCCGGAACGAACTTCGCCTTGAACCTCGCAATGTCATCCGCCAGTTCCAGGGTCACGAGTTGTCCCATCTTTCCGTCGGAGAGTCGGCAGGCGGCGAACAGGCTGTAGCGGCCCTTCAGGTCATAGCTCGGGAGGTCGATCAGCGCATAGGGCTGCGGCACGAACACCTGGTGTTCGAACACGACCCGGTGCTGGTTGCGTGGCGAGGGAAAAAGCTTGTAGTCGGTGGTCTCGAAGGACCTTGCGGTAGCCATTTCACGATTCTCGCTCCAAAGACGCGTGCATGACTTTGTCTGCTCCCTGGCCAAGTGCCAAGCAGGCCCGCCGGCTGCCCGGGTTGCAACCGGAATCAAGCGAAAATGGTCAGCGCTCAAGCCCGCATTCCTTCGCCAACCGACTCTTCAAGTTTTCGTGCTCCCCACCGAACTCAAGGGCTTCATCCTCACGCGCCGCTGGCGCGATGTCACGGCCGGCACGGAGATCGAGTACTGGCTGGCAACCGATGCGGGGCCGAGGAAAGTGGTCCTGACCGCCCAGACGTCCGTCGCCTTCGTTGAAGCGAAGCACAGGGCAACGGTAGAAGCGCACCTCACCGCCATGCCAGGGTTGGAGCTGCGCGAGCTGGAGCTGAAGACTTTCCACCAGGAACCCGTCCTTGGCGTCTATGCGAAGCATTTCCGCCACCTGGGTCGACTGTCACGCGCCCTCCGGCCCCTCGACATACCACTGCTCGAAGCCGACGTGCGCCCGCACGACCGCTTCCTGATGGAGCGGTTCATCACCGCCGGCGTGCTGGTGGAGGGAGGCATTCCTGACGGCGCCACCATCGTCGATTGCAAGCTCAAGCCTGCGTCCGACTACCGGCCGGTGCTCAAGGTGGTGTCGCTGGACATCGAGACGAGCCAGGACGAGGAGCTCTATTCCATTGCGCTGGACGGGACGGTGGATCGCGTTGTCTTCATGCTGGGCGAGCCGCAACCCGGGCCGGCCGAGCCTGCGGACTTCTCGCTCGTCTACTGCCCGACTCGCAAGGCCATGCTCGAGAAGCTCGACGAATGGTTCGAGAGGAACGACCCGGACGTCATCATCGGCTGGAGCGTCATCCAGTTCGACCTGCGCGTCCTGCAGAAGGGTGCCGACGCGTGCGGCACGCAGCTCTTGCTGGGCCGTGAGCGGCGGCCCATCGATTGGCGGACCCATCCGGGCAAGCAGGGTTACCTCTTCGCAGCCATGCCCGGCCGGGTTGTCATCGACGGCATCGAAGCACTCAGAGCCGCGTCGAGGAGCTTCCCTTCCTTCAGCCTGGAGGCCGTCTCGCAGGAACTTCTCGGCGAGGGCAAGGCCATTGGCGACGAGTACGACAAGATGGCCGAGATCGAGCGGCGGTACCAGCAGGACAAGCCAGCGCTTGCGCACTACAACATCCGGGACTGCGAGTTGGTCCTGCGCATCTTCGACAAGACGAAGCTGCTGCAGTTCATGATGGAACGTGCGCACACCGCGGGCCTTCAGATGGACCACTTCGGTGGCTCCATTGCCGCTTTCAGCCACCACTATCTGCCGCGGATGCATCGCCTCGGCTACGTCGCGCCCAACGTAGGCGAGGTTCCGAGCAAGGCCTTCCCCGGTGGGTACGTGATGGACTCGAAGCCAGGGTTCTACGACTCCGTCGTGGTTCTCGACTACAAGAGCCTGTACCCCTCGATCATTCGAACGTTTCTGGTCGACCCTGTCGGCTTTGCAGAAGGCGCAAACGCGAGCGACCCGGCAACGCTCGTGAAGGGACCGCAAGGCACCTTGTTCTCGCGCGAGAAGCATTGCCTGCCTGAAATCGTGACCACCCTCTGGCGGGCTCGGGACGAGGCCAAGCTGGGCAGGAACGAGTCGCTGTCCCAGGCCCTGAAGCTGCTCATGAACTCCTTCGCCGGCGTGCTGGGTGCGGCCGACTGCCGCTTCTTCAATCCCCAGGTCGTCTCCGCCATCACGCTGCGGGGACACGAGATGATGAAGCTCACGCGCAATTTCGTGGAGAAACGGGGTTACGAGGCCATCTATGGCGACACCGATTCCATCTTCATCTGGCTCATGCGCAGCCACACCAACGAGGAGGCGCACGCCATCGCGGCCAATCTGGTGAAGGACATCAACGACTGGTGGACGCATACGCTGCGCGAGCAGCACGGTCTGGAGAACTTCCTCGAGATCGAGTTCGACACCCACTACAAGAGGTTCTTCATGCCCACGATTCGCGGGTCGGACGTGGGCAGCAAGAAGCGCTATGCAGGCCTGAGCGTGGATATTGCGGGCAAGGAGGAGATGGTCTACCGCGGCCTGGAGATGGCCCGCAGCGACTGGACGCCGTTGGCACGCCAGTTCCAGGAGGGGCTTCTCTCGCGCATCTTCCATGGCGAGCCGTACAGGGAGTACGTGACCGGCTATGCCCAGTCGACCTTGGCTGGGCAAAAGGATGAGCTTCTCATCTACCGGAAGCGGCTGCGCCATCGGCTCGATGCGTACCAGGTCAACGTGCCGCCGCAGGTCCGTGCCGCGCGCATTGCCGACGAATACAACGGTCGGGTCAACCGACCGCTGCAGTACCAGAAAGGCGGCTGGATTCAATACGTCATGACGCGGAACGGCCCGGAGCCGCTGGAGACACGCCATTCCCGCATCGACTACGACCACTACCTGACCAAGCAGCTCCAGCCGATTGCCGATGCCATTCTCCAGCCCATGGGGGAGAATTTCATGGCGCTGACGAACTCACAGCAAGGTCTCTTCTGAATGTCCCGGTGCACAAGTCTCGGTGGCCCATCGTGGGCCGGTGTGCGTTTGCTACAGTGCTCCCATGACCGACACGACCACGCTCCCTCCCGACCTTCAGGCCGCGATGCGGGAACGCGACGAAGCCTTCTATGCGGTTGATTCGGCGCAGTGGTCCAAGTACACCGCGAGCAACTTCACGACTGTCCAGCAGAACGGCCAGCTCATGTCCCGGACCGAACGGATCGGCAACCTCCAGACGCAGAAGCGGCGGCCCTATGTCCCCCGCGAACGCGAGCAACACGAACAGCAAGGCGACCTTGTCGTCACTCGGTTCTTCAGCGGCGGGCTGTGGGTCGTGGAGGTCTGGAAGCGCATTGACGGTGCATGGGCGACCGTCATGACCCAAGCCACCACGGCGACAGGCAACAATCTCTAGCCCGCGGCTGGGCCGCCGGAGGCGCCCTCCAAATTTGGCCACCACCCCATGGACAGCTTGCAGACACTGCAGTCGCTCGGGATTCCTCTCCCAAGCCCGGCCTACATCATTGGGGCCGTTCTGTTTGGCGTCATCGGAATTGCCGTGTACCGCTACGGGAAGCGCGCCGGTCGTCCGCGAAGCAAATGGCTGGGCGTCGCCCTGATGCTCTATCCCTACGTGATTCCGCAGACCTGGTTGCTGTACGTGGTGGGCGCGGCACTCTGTGTCGCCGTCTTCATCGACCGCCCCTGAGGCGTCGGCTCCGGGCTCGGCGCAGGAGCAGGACTGAAACTGCACGTGCCCGACACCATCGTTCAATAGATTCCTCGCGCGCTTTCTGGTCTCATGATGGCTCCACTCTGGAGAACGAGAATGATCCATTCAGAGACACCGCAGGATTGCCTCCCACATTTCGAACTGCGCTTCTTCGACCTCTTCCACGCGGGACGCGGCTATGCCTTCCCCTGCGACACCGAGGGGCACGTGCAGATCGACAGCCTGGGCGAACAAGCACGACTCAACTACTTCTATGCGCGCGCCATGGTGGGGCGCGAGTTCTCCGCGCCCGTGACGCGGCTGGTCTGACGCAACCGCGGCTACGGCCCTCCCAGTCCCCCTATCACCCCAACCCACGGAGGCCAGCATGAGCAAAGTCCAGACAGGCAACGAACAGGCAACCCCAGCCGCGAAGGCCGGCGCGGTCGAGATGAAGCTCGAAGTCGTCGTGCTGCCCGTGTCCGACGTCGACCGCGCCAAGCGCTTCTATGGCGGCCTGGGCTGGCGACTCGACGCCGACTTCGCCAACGGCGACGACCTTCGCGTGGTGCAACTGACCCCGCCCGGTTCGCCATGCTCGGTCATCTTCGGCAAGAACGTGACGGCGAGCACGCCGGGCTCGATCCAGGACCTGATGCTCATCGTCCACGACATCGAGGCGGCGCGCGCCGAGCTCATCGGCCACGGCGTCGATGTCAGCCCGGTGTTCCATGACGAGGGCGGCGTCTTCCACCATGCCGGCACGAAGGGACGCGTGCCGGGGCTCGACCCCCAGGGGCGCTCCTATTGCAGCTGGGCCTCGTTCAGCGATCCGGACGGCAACGGCTGGTTGCTGCAGGAGATCACGACGCGGCTCCCCGGACGGGTATGACGCACATGCCGGAAGCACCCTTGCCAGCCATGGAGGTGGCGGCCCTCACGGTGCTCCTGCGCGAAACCGAGCACCACCACGGCCCCTACGAGGCGACCGCCGCGAAGCACCACTGGTCGGACTGGTATGCGGCCTACATGGTCGCCCGCGAGCACGGGCTGTCGATCGAGGAAGCGGAACAAGCCGCTGCGCGTCACATGGAAGTGCTGGGCAGCGTGAACTGAAACACGGCGCCCCTCGACGCATTGGTGAACCACAACTTGCCTTCATGCGCCTCGATGATGGCGCGGCAGATCGCGAGGCCCATGCCCATTCCGTCGGGCTTGGTGGTGAACATCGGCGAGAAGATCTGTCCGGCTGCGCTGGCGGCAATGCCCGGTCCGTTGTCCGCGACCTCGACCAACACCTGGTCGTCGCCGTCGCCGCAAGCCGAAGTGCGCAGGGACAGGATCCTCGGCTCGGGGGCTTCGGCCATCGCCTCGATCGCATTGGCGACGAGATTGAAAAGCACCTGCTGCAACTGGATCCGGTGGCCGCGCACCTTCGGCGGTTGCCGATCCGCCTCCGCGTGCATCCGGACCTGCACCCGGTGCCGATCGAGTTCGCCGCGCTTGAGCGCGATGGCGCCCTCGATGCACTCGTCGATGCGCAGCGCCACGGCCGCGTCGCGGTCACGACGGAAATTCGCCCGGATGTCCTCCACTACCGCGCCGGCGCGATGACCGTCGGCGACGATGCGCTTGAACGCATCCCTGGCGCGATCGAGGTCGGGCGGCGAATGGTCGAGGAACCGAAAGCCCGCGGAGGCGCTCATGATGATGGCCGTCAGCGGTTGCCTGACCTCGTGCGCAATCGATGCCGCGACTGCGTCGATGATGTGGCCGCCCGGATTGGTTTGACTCAGCGCATGCATGGTTCACCCCTGGACTTGACGTGACCGGCGCGGTGGCGCCGTACTTGCCGACAACACGCTTCCACCGGTGGACGGCGGCAACGCCAGCCCGGCACCTTCCATGCTCTTGCTGAACCGGATCTCGCGCGAATCCGAGATCGCTCGGGGATCGAAGTCGGGATCGAGCATGACGCCCCAGATCTTGCGCATCTGCATGCCGATGTTGCCGGCGTCGTAGAGCGGGAAGACGGCCGCCTCGCGCAGGAACTTCTCGACGGGATGGCGCCTGTCGAGCGCGTTGACGCCCATCACCTGCATGGCACGGAAGACCGCATTGAACAGCGTCTCCCCGCAGAACACCTTGGCCATGGCACCGACCGCATGGCCTTCCGAGTCGTGCAGGTCCAGGTAGTGCGCGGCCTTCCACGAGAAGGCGCGGCAGGCCTCGATCTTCATCGCGATCTCCGCAAGCGCATAGCCGACCGCCTGGTGATGGATGATCGGCGCGCTTCCCCCTGCGGTCGTCGTCTTGGCCCAGGCGAGCACGAACTCGTACGCCGAGCGTGCCACGCCGACAGCGGCAATCGCGGCCACCGGCCCCGACCAGGTGAAAGCCTTGCTGATGACCAGGTCGCCGTCGCCGATCGCGAAGGCGTTCTCCTCGGGAACCCTGCAGTTCTCGAAAGTGATCGTGTTGTTCTGGCACAGCCGGTGACCGAGCTTGGAGATCGGCGGGCCGTAGCTGACGCCGGGTGTGCCGCGCGGCACGACGATGGCGCTCAGCCCCGCCGTCCCGCCCTTCTGCGGATCGGTGCGGACGATGCACACGTTGACGTTCGCGCCCTTGAGGTCCCAGCCGCCGGCATTGGCCGGCCAGTACTTGGTGCCGTCGAGAACATATTCGCCGCGGCCCTTGTCGAGCTTCGCCACCAGGCCGATGCCCGTCGGATGGGCGCCAGGGTGATCGAAGTTGGCGGTGCCGCCCGGCGACCCGGCGGCCTCGCTCACGACCCATCCGGCCAGGTACTCGCCCCGGGCATCGCTCGTCGCCGCGCGCAACCACTTTTCCTTCTGCGCATTGCTGCCGAACCAGGCCAGCGGCATCAGCGCGAGGCCATTGACCAGCAGGACGGTCGCGAAGCCGGGATCGACCGCGGTGATCTCCTCGGCCACGATCTGCAGATCGACATTGCTGACGCCGCCACCGCCGTAGTCCTTGGGCAGGAAGCCCATGGCGAATCCCAGCTTGTGGCACTCCACGTAGGCGCCCTTGAGCATCTCGAAGGCGCGCTGCGTGTCGGGCTCGTCGTCGGCGGCGCGCACGACCGGCTGCAGGATCTCGACCGCGAATTCGCGGGCATTTCGCTGCAGCCTCTGCTGTGCCGTGGTGAGCGTGAAATCGATGCTCATGGTCGCCTCTTCGGACGGTTGGATCGTGAGGGAGTCAAGCCTTCGGCTTGAAGCGGAATCGACAGGCGTCTTCGCCGCGCTGCATGCACGCCTGATGCTCGACCTCGGCACCCATCAATCCGGACAGGAAGCCAATGTCGAACCGGCAAACTTCGGGATAGTCCTTGGACAGGTCGTGATAGACGCAACTGGTGCACTGCACGCGCGGCAACTTGTCGGAGGGCGCCGCCGCGATCGTGACCGCCCGGAATCCTGTCTCGTTCATGACGCTGACGATTTCGTTGATGCGTTCGACCCGGTTCTTGCCGATGAGACGCGGAATCAGGTCGGCCGATGTCCTGACACCGAGGTCGTACATGCTCTTGCCGAGTTCCTCCTCGCCGAATTGCTCGCGCATCGACTGCAGAAGCAACCTGGAGAACCACGCGTATTTCTTGGGGAAGAGGTTGACGCCCGCTTCGGTCAGCACGTACAGCTGGCCCGGACGCCCACCCGTCCTGCGGGAGGCAGGCGCCCGGCTGACGTAGCCCTCGCGCTCGAGCACCATCAGGTGCTGGTTCACGGCCGTCCTGCTGAGGCCGACTTCCGTGATGATCTCGTCCACGGTGGACCCGGACTTGTGATCCAGCAAGTGGGTCAGCACGTTCTGCCGGCTGTCGCCTGTCGCCATCGTCTTCACGGGAAAGACCTCCGGGTCCGAGTTATGTCTATATTTCTAGACATAATAGGCAAAAAGCCCCGGAAGTCAAACCTGCACAGGCAGTCTTTACCTGACGCGCAATGCGCCAAAAGGGTGCGCGGCGCGGCCTGGAGGCCGGCGGACCCGTTCAGAGGGTCGAACCGCGCATCCTAGTGCCCCGCGCTCTGGCCACCGTCGACGTGCAGGATCTCGCCCGTCACGAAAGACGCGGACTCCAGGTAGAGCACGGCATCGGTGATGTCGCGGACTTCGCCCATGCGGCCGAGCGGATGAAGCGCCGCGAGCCCGGGGTGTGTCTCCGCGGGATGCATCGTCGTCTTGATGACACCCGGCGCCACGGCATTGAAGCGGATGCCGCGCGCGGCGTACTCGATCGCCAGCGACCGGGTCGCCGCATTCAGGCCACCCTTGGTGAGCGACGCGAGCGCCGACGGCACGTTGACGTTGGCATGATCGACCAGGCTGGTCGTGATGCTCACCACATGACCGGAGCGATTGCGTTCCATCGCCTCGACGGCGGCCTGGGTGATGTGAAAGAAGCCCGCGACGTTGGTGGAGATCTTCGAGAGGAAATCGGATTCCGTGTACTTCGTGAACGGCTTCGCGATGAAGATGCCCGCGTTGTTGATCAGCGTGTCGATGCGCCCGAAGCGTTCGAGCGCCTCAGAGACGACCCGCCTGGCCGTCTCGATCGAACCGATGTCGCCTGCGACCGTCAGGATGTCGGGATCCTTGGACGGCTGGATGGATCGCGACGTCGCGATCACACGGTACTCGTGATCGCGGAACGCGTTGACCAGTCCCGCGCCGATGCCCTGGGATGCACCCGTGATGATGACCACCTTCTGACTCGAACTCATGGCAAATCCTTTCTTGCAGCGATTGCTCGCCGGATGTGGTGCGCCTAGCGAAGCGACTTGAATGCCGCGCGCATCTCGTGCGCGAAGAGTTCAGGCTCTTCCCATGCCGCGAAGTGGCCGCCCTTGTCGACCTCGTTGAAATAGATCAGCTTCGGGTACGCGCGCTGCGCCCATGACTTGGGTGCCTGGTAGATCTCGCCAGGAAACACGGTGATCGCCACGGGCACCTTGATTTCCGTGGTGCGCTGCGCCGGCGAGCTGAAGTTGTTGTTGTTGTTCTCCCAGTACAGCCGCGCCGACGAGACGGCGCTGTTGGTTAGCCAGTACAGCGTGATGTCGTCGAGCATCTCGTCCTTCGTCAGGGAACGCTCCGCCTCGCCGCCGCTGTAGGTCCACTGCGTGAATTTGTCGTACATCCACGCGGCGAGCCCTGCGGGGGAGTCCGAAAGGCCGTAGCCGACTGTCTGCGGGCGCGTGACCATCATGGCCCCGTAGCCCGCGTTCTTCTTGAAGAAGTTGTTCAGCGCGTCGTACGCGGCCTTCTCCTTCACTGACAGTCCCGCCGGGGCGGGGTTGCCGCCATCGAGCGCCTTGGCGGCTTCCTTCGGCACGGTTGCCGGCATGTTCACGTGAATGCCTCGCAGGCCCTGGGGCGCCTGGCGTCCCATCGCGTCGGCGACCACGGAGCCCCAGTCCCCGCCCTGCGAGACGTAGTGCTTGTAGCCCAGCCGCTTCATGAGCACGTCCCACGCACGCGCCATGCGATCGGGTCCCCAGCCGGTGCCGGTGGGCCGCTCCGAGAAACCATAGCCCGGCATCGACGGGATGACCACATCGAAGGCATCTTCCGCACGCCCGCCGTGCGCGGTGGGATTGGTCAGCGGATCGATGACCTTGATCAGTTCCAGCACCGACCCCGGCCAGCCGTGCGTGATGATGATCGGCAATGCGTTCGGCTGCTGCGAGCGCACGTGGATAAAGTGGATGTTCAGCCCGTCGATCTCGGTGGTGTACTGCGGCAGCGCGTTGAGCTTCGTTTCGATCTTGCGCCAGTCGTAACTCGTGCCCCAGTAGCGCACCAACTCCTGCAGGCGCACTTCCGGCACGCCCTGCGACTGGTCATTGACCGTTTCCTTGTCCGGCCACCGCGTCGCCAGCACGCGCTTGCGCAAATCGACGAGGGCCTCTTCGGGCATCTGGACCTGGAAGGGACGAATGGCATCGCCGGCGCCATCGGGCTTTGCATTGTCCTGCGCGAGGCTCTGTGCGCCGATCAGAACCAGACCCGATGCCATGGCGATGGATGCAATGACCGACTGAACCTTGTGACGGGTCCGAAACGATGGGGTAGTCAAGATTCACACTCCAGAGTTGGAAGAAACGAAAAGAGACCTGTGCCGCACGGAAGCCCATCAGAGCAGAGGGGAAGGCATTGATCCATTGAACCAAGGTATCGTCGATACCTTCGTATCTCCTCCGTGCGCGCGCACGAGAACGATCACCCGAACGAAAAGGAGAAGACCTCGGCACCGGAGTCTTCGAACGCGATCTCGAAGCGGCGATCCGCGATCGGATGCGGCAGCCGGACCAGCTGGTACATCCGGGGTCCGGAGAGCGTTCCGCGTCCTTGCGCGTCGACGTCGACGCCATGCCCCGGTCCCGGTGGCTGGCCGTCGATCGAGATCGTGAATGGCACCGGCCTGTTCATGGCCTGGCCCATCACCAGATGCAGGTCGCGCGCATGAAAGCTGAAGGCGATGCGCCCGCCCTTGCCTTCCAGGACCGCCGCGTCCTCGCGCAAGGTCCACTCGCCCGCGAGAGCCCATTGATTGAGACGAAGCCGCGACGGAAGCTCGTAGGTGCGGCGCGTGTTCAAGACCGCACCGTCGGACGCGAGGTTGCTGGTTCGCGCGTAGCCGGTGTAGGTCTCCGGGGATCTCAGGTTGCCCCAGTCGGCAGGCGCTTCGACACCCGTCGCAGCAGGCGCCACAAGATCGAGTTCGGGCGTGCCGGGGCTGTTCTCGGACAGCAGTCGCTGGATCATCCTTTCCGACTTGTCGTAGTCGCCCTCTCCGAACTGGCGGTGCCTGATGCGTCCCTTCGCGTCGAGGAAGTACAGCGCGGGCCAGTACGCGTTGTCGAAGGCGCGCCAGATCGTGTGTTCGCTGTCCACGGCCACCGGATAGGTGACGCCGATGTCCCTCACGGCGAGCCGGACGTTGTCCAGTTCCTTCTCGAAAGCGAACTCCGGCGAATGCACTCCGATCACGACGAGGCCCCGTTCCTTGTACTTCGCAGCCCACGCGCGAACGTACGGAAACTCGCGGCGCCAGTTGATGCACGAATAGGTCCAGAAGTCGACGAGCACGACCTTTCCGCGCAGCGCCGCCGACGAGAGCGGTGACGTGTTGAGCCAGGCCGTCGCTCCGTCGAGTCGCGAGAGATGGTCATTGGCCGCCAGTCCCCGCCAATCGACGAGTGCGGCACCGGCCAGCGTCATGAAAGTGCGTCGATCGTTCATCGAGAGATGATTCACCGCACCGAATGCGCGGCCATGCATGAAAGGGTAGGCCGCGAAGCCAGCGACACCATCATGCTGTCGTCATACGCACGCCTGGGTCGGAAGACCTACATGGGGCGGCTCGTACGCCACCGTTGAGCCGCCGTCACGCCGCGGACGTGGCCTGCCGCAGCGCTTGCAGCAATGCGGCCTCGCTGAAGGGCTTGAGCAGGCATTCGATGGCCCCCTGCTGCCGCAAGCGCTGCCGAAGCCGTTTGTCCGCGCGGGCGGTCATGAAGACGACCGGAACGCGTTTCCCGCGGTGCCGGAGTTCGCGCAGCAGCTCCGGCCCTGACATGCCGGGCATCGTGACGTCGAGCAGAAGGCAATTCACCTGGTCGACCTCGTCCGACGCAAGGAACGCTTCGGCGGACGCAAAGGCCCGAGACGCGAAGCCCAGCGCTTCCAGGAGCAGAGGAAGCGCTTCGCGAACCGACACATCGTCGTCGACGACTGCCACGACCAGTTGAACAGGCATTCAGGCGATCTCACGCTAGAGGGTTGAGTTGCGCGAGCCGTCGTGCTGCGCACGGACGAGACTCTAGGTCCACCGCCGGTCAGGGACCTGTCCGGCGGGCGCATCGACTGTTCCGAAAGGCGCAACCGCATCCGGCGCTCATGAGAGCAGGAGCGGCGCGTCCTTCGAGTTGAGCTTCTCCAGCACCAGCTCGATGAATGCCGACACCGCCAGTGGCAGTTGCCGTCGGCTCGGGTAGAACACGCTCAGCCCCAGGCTCGTCCTCCGGTATTGCGGGAGCACGGGCACGAGGACGCCCGCCTGGACATCGAGACGGACCAAGGGTGGCGGCAGCAAGGCAATGCCAAGCCCAGCCACGGTGGCCTTGCGCAGCGCCTGGGCCGTGTTGCCACTGAAACGGCCCGCGACCTGCACCTCTTCCTCCACCCCGTCGGGGCCGGCCAGGCGCCAGGTCGCGTGGCCGCTCGGATGGGCCGTGATCACGCAGTCGTGCCTGCCCAGATCCTGGAGCGTGACAGGGGCGCCGCGCGTGGCAATGTAGGAAGGGCTGGCCACCATGCCGTCACTGCGGACGCCGAGAAGCTGGCGCCCGACGTAGCCCGAATCGCGCAAGGGGCCACCCCGAAACGCGACGTCGATCTGCTCGGCGATCAGATCGGCCTTCGCATCGCTGAGGACGAAGTCGAGGCGCACCCGCGGATGCTTGGCCAGGAAGCCAGCCACCCATTCCATCGGGAAGAAGTCGAAGAAATCGGCGGGCGCCGCCACACGCACGAGGCCGCTGGGTTCCTGGCTGCCCGTCAGCAACTCCTGTCCGGCCTCCAGCAGCCCGTCGACGGCACCCGCACAGCGCTCGTGGAACGCAAGGCCTGCCTGGGTGAGCGTGAGCTTGCGGGTGGATCGCTGCATCAGCCGCGTGCCGAGCCGGGTCTCGAGCTGCTGAATGCGCCGGCTCACGGTGTTGGGCGGCAGCCCCAGGCGTCGCGCCGCTTCGGCAAAGCTGCCGCAACGCACCACCTGCACAAACATCGCGATGTCGTTCAGGTCGAGCATGGCGGGCGATTCCTTTCATCGGTGGACGAGTGCAATCCGATTGTGCGGTCTAGTCGACGAACGGGTGCGGCCCTAACCTTCCGATCACCCGGCTTCACAGCCCGACCAACTCCGCAAAGGAAAAGCAAGACATGAACGCACAACCACCTCGCATCGGCATCGTCATTGGCTCGACGCGCGAAGGCCGCTTTGGCGACAAGCCCGCGCAGTGGATCCACGAACTCGCCCGACAGCGCACCGACCTCAAGGTCGAACTGATCGACCTGCGTGATCACCCCCTGCCCTTCTTCGACGAGGCGATGTCGCTGGTCTACGCACCGGCGAAGAACGAGGCCGCGCTGCGCTGGGCCGACAAGCTGGCCACGCTCGACGGGCTGATCGTCGTCACCCCCGAGTACAACCACGGCCCGAGCGCGGTGCTGAAGAACGCGCTGGACTACGCCTACAAGGAGTTCAATCGCAAGCCGATCGGCTTCGTGGGCTATGGCGGCGTCGGTGCGGCGCGCGCCGTCGAGCAGCTTCGGCTGGTGGCCACCGAACTCCAGATGGCGCCGGTGCGTCATGCGGTCCACGTCGGCCTGGTGGAGTTCCTCGGCATCTGGCAGCAGGGCAAGCGCTTCGAGGACTTCCCGCATCTGGCGCAGGCGGCCACCGGACTGCTCGACGACATTGCCTGGTGGGCCAAGGCACTCAAGACCGCGAGGGAAGCCGCATGACCGTCAACGCCACGCTGGCCGCTACGGAGCGTGCCATCGTCTACCGCACGCGCGGCCACACGCACGGGCCGATCACGCGGCTTGCAAGCCCGGGCGACCTCGGCGAATTCCTCAAGCCCTTCGTGTTCCTCGATCTCTTCGGCTTCACCCCCGAACCGGATCACCAGGGCTTCGGCATGCATCCGCATTCCGGCATCGCGACGCTGACCTTCCTGATCGACGGCGCTGTGCGCTACGAGGACACGACGGGCAAGAAGGGCGAACTTCCAACGGGGGGCGTCGAGTGGATGCGCGCGGGCAACGGCGTGTGGCACACCGGCGCGCCGATCGGCAACGCGCCGGTGCGCGGCTTCCAGCTCTGGGTGGCCCTGCCCGCTTCGGAGGAAAACGCGCCGGCGCAGAGCATCTACCTCGCGCCTTCGCAGGTACCGCAGGAAGGCCCGGCGCGCGTGCTGCTGGGTCGCCACGGCGCGGCCGCCAGCGCCATTGCGGCACCCGCGTCGATGAACTACCTGGCCGTGCACCTGAAGGACGGCGAACGTTGGCGCTACGTGCCACCGGACGACCACACCGTCGCCTGGGCCGCGGTCAGCGAAGGCCGGCTCGACGCAGGAGACCGCACCGGCGGGCCGATCGGATCGGGCGAGCTGGCGGTCTTCGAGGAATCCGGCGTCGCCATCGACTTCGCGGCGCACGGTGACACGACCTTCGTCCTGGGCTCGGCCGTGAAGCATCCGCACGTGCTCGTGACGGGGTACTACTCGGTCCACACCAGCCAGGCCGCGCTCGAACAGGGCGAGGCCGAGATCCGCCGCATCGGCCTGCGACTGCGGCAGGAGGAAGAGCGACGCCTCAGGTCCGCAGCGGCCTGAACCCCGCGCGCACCTCCGACACGAAGAGCTCGGGCTGCTCCCATGCCGCGAAGTGCCCGCCCTTGTCGAGCTGGTTGTAGTGGATGAGCTTGGGATAGGCCCGCTCTGCCCAGCTCCGCGGAGCGGTATAGATCTCGTCCGGGAAGGCGCTGATCGCTGCCGGAATGGGCACGTGCTTCGGCGCGAAGAAGGCCAGCTTGCTTTCCCAGTACAGGCGCGCCGAAGAGACACCCGTCGACGTCAGCCAGTAGAGCGTGATGTTGTCGAGGATGTCGTCCCGCGTCAGGCCTTCGGGGCGCCCTTCGAAGACGCGCGCGATGAGCGCGTAGCTGCGCGCGTCGTGGTCGAGCATCCAGGCGGCGAGACCGACCGGCGAATCCTGGATGCCGTAGAGCGTCTGCGGGCGGTTCCCCATCTCCTGGGCGTAGGCCACGCCGTGCTTGTAGAAGAAATCGAGCTGGTCCCACGCGCGTTTCTCGTCGGCCGAAAGACCGGCAGGCGGCGCCTCGCCGAACTGGAGTGCCCTGGCCACGTCGTCCGGCACGGCCGCAGGCATGTTGGTGTGAATGCCGAGCAGTCCGGGCGGTGTCTGCAGGGCCATCTGCTCGGTGACTGCATTGCCCCAGTCGCCGCCTTGCGCCACATACTGCGTGTAGCCCAGTCGATTCATCAGGACGACCCACGCACGGGCCGTGCGAACCGGATCCCAGCCCGTGGCGGTGGGCTTGCCCGAGAACCCGTGGCCCGGCAGCGAGGGAATCACGACGTCGAAGGCGTCCGATGCGCTTCCGCCGTGTGCCGTCGGATTCGTCAGCGGTCCGATGATCTTCAGCTGCTCGATGATCGAGCCAGGCCATCCATGCGTGACGATGAGCGGCAGCGCATTCTGGTGAGTCGAACGCACGTGGATGAAGTGGATGTCCAGCCCGTCGATCGTGGTCATGAACTGAGGCCATGCATTGAGCCTGGCCTCGCACTTTCGCCAGTCGTATGCATTGCTCGCCCAATAGCGTGCAAGCGCCTGCGTCGTCGCGAGTTGCACGCCCTGCGACGCATCGGTCACCGTCTCGCGCTCCGGCCACTTCGTCGCCTTGATGCGCCTGCGCAGGTCCGTCAGATCCGCCTGCGGATAGCTGACACGGAACGGACGAATGGCGGCTTCGGAGTTCGCCCTCTGCGCGTAGCCCGGGGAAGGCGCGAACGTGAAGAGGGGTGCGGACAGCGCGGCTGCCGACCCGGCGACGAACTCGCGCCGGCTGAATGACGAGGAAGACGAGGAGGACGAGGACGTGGACGTGGACGTGGACATGGTCGAATCCTTGTTTGGGAATTGACTCCATCGATGCGCAATGCGCGGAGGGAATCAAATCAAACGAGGCAGGAGCGGTCTATTGGACGAAGGTGTGTCCCATACCTTGGTATCAATCCTGCGCGGCCAGCACGTTCGCTTGCGTCTTTCCGTACGGATAGAACCCCGACTTGTCGCCCTGCGCCCAGGCCGCGCGCTGTGCTTCGCTCTCGATGCTCCAGTCGGTACGGCAGCGTTGCAGCACCGAACGCAGATCAAGACGCAACTCCTCCACGGTCGGCCTGCCGAAGAACCAGTAGCCGTTGTAGATCTTGTGGATCCGCAGCCCCGGCTCGAGCACTAACGTGTGGGGGATCATGGGGTCGTGATGCGGATCGGTGTATTCGGCGATGTCCAGATCCTTTTGCACTTTGCGGCCCGTATCCGAGAGGAAGGTCCAGTGGGCGCCGACGCCCGCGCGGAATTCGTTCGTCTCGAGGATGTTGTCGGTCGAAATGGTCACGAGGCGGCAGTAGCCGACCTGCATCTCGCGGTGCAGTTGCAGGAGTCCTTCGTGCTGCCGCCTGTCCTTTGGACAGAAGCCACCGCGCGCAAGTACCAGCACCAGGGGATCTTCTCCCTGCAACTCCGAGAGCGTGCAATGCTTGCCGCGGTGGTCCGAGAGCGCGTAGTCCGGGAAGATGGCGCCGGGAACGATATCGGATCGCATAGGGGTAGCCTCCTTGGCCAATGAGACCTGACACATGGCCTCGCGTCGATTGGACGATGGTGTCGATGACGCGGTTCCCGATTCAAAATGTATCGAGCGGGTTTCCGGGGCTCTGGCATTGCATGAAGTGCGTTGCGCCCGGGAATGGAACAATGTGGCACATGAATGTCCGACTCCATCAACAAGTCAGCGATCTCGAGGAAGTCCGCATGACGAATCTGCCTCCGCTTCCTCCCCCGCCACGCCCGAATGAGGTCGCGAACCGCGCGTCTCCATCGGAGATGCCCGACGCGGAGACGCTCAAGTCGCTCGAGTGGCTGGGCTGGGTCGCCGAGCAGCATCTGCGCGGCTGTACCCCGGATTCGATGCTCGCCGTCATGACGGCTGCAGGCCTCGAACGCGAGACCAGTGCATCGGTGATCGAACTGGTGCCGAGCAATCCGATCTACATCGCGGCGAGGCGTCAGGCGCAGTTGCTGCGCAAGCTCGAATCGACGGCCGCCAACCTGCAGACCTTGTGGGAGCTGGATCCGACCTACGGCGCGGTGGACAAGCGGGCGGTGCTCTCCGATGAGGAATTCATCCAGCGCTATGTGCACGGGTGTCGCCCGGTGGTGCTCACCGGCCACACGCGCGACTGGCCCGCCATGCAGCGATGGTCGCCGGCCGATCTCAAGTCGCGATTCGGTCATCTCGATGTCGAGATCCAGGCCGAGCGACAGGCCAATCCGCGTTACGAGGAGGACAAGCTGTCGCACCGGCGCTCGGCCCGCCTGGCGGACTTTGTCGATCAGGTGCTGCGCGGCGGCGAGAGCAACGACTACTACCTCACCGCCAACAACGAGGCGCTGCGACGGCCGGACTTCGCGCCATTGCTGAACGACATCGGCAGCCTGCCGCCGTGCTGCAACCGCGCCGAACTGGCCGAGCGCTCGTCCTTCTGGTTCGGCCCTGCGGGCACGGTGACGCCGCTGCATCACGACACCTTGATGCTGTTCCACACGCAGGTGGTCGGGCGCAAGCGCTGGCGCCTGATCTCGCCATTGCAGGGGCCGCGCCTCTACAACACGAACGGCGTGTTCAGCCCCATCGACCTCGATGCGGTCGACCTGAAGCAATATCCCCTGTTCGAGGGTGTGCGCGTGCTCGAGGTGGTGGTCGAGCCGGGCGAGACGATGTTCCTGCCGCTGGGCTGGTGGCACCAGGTGCGGGCGCTGGACGTCAGTCTGTCGTTCTCATACTCGAACCTGGACCTGCCGATTCCGAACCAGTTCACCTACATCGATCCGCAACTGCCGCCCGCGTAGGACGGCGGGTCTTCACAGATCCAGGATCCCGCGCTTGAGCGCAATCATCACGGCATGCGTGCGATCGGACGCGTCGAGCTTCGGCAGGATGCTCTTCATGTGCGTCTTGACCGTTCCTTCGGAGATGTCGAGTTCGGCGCCGATCAGCTTGTTCGACTTGCCGGCGGCGACCCGCCGCAACACTTCGGTTTCGCGCTCCGTCAGCGCATCGTCCGCAACGTGTTCGGCGATGCCCGTCGCGATCTCGGGCGGCACGCAGCGCCTTCCCGAATGCACGATGCGGATCGTGTCGGTCAACTGCTTCCGCAGCAGATTCTTCAGCAGGTACCCGGCCGCGCCCGCCTTCAGTGCGGCGGCCGCCTGGGCATCTCCCGTGTAGGTGGTCAGCACGATGATGCGCGCTGTCGGGAATTCGGACCGGATCGCCGTGATGGCTGCGATCCCGCTCATGTCGGGCATGCGCAGGTCCATCAGCGTGATGTCCGGACGAAGGCGTCGGAAGCTCTCGATCGCCTCGAGCCCATTGCCGGCCTCTCCCACGAGCACCATGTCGCCCTCGCCATCGAGCACCGCGGCGATTCCTTCCCGAAGCAACTGGTGATCGTCGACGGTGAGGATGCGAATGACCTTGGCGTCTCGCTGCTGCATGGAACGACTCCGATCGGAAACAGGCCGGGGACTCACTTTACTTCGGTCGTGGGAAGCGCGGCTCTCCCGAAAGTGGCAGACGGTGACGCCCTGATCTCGGGTACTGTCCGGCCCCCTCCTGGTGCACGCTCGGCATTGTGCAGCGCCTCTTCAACATGTTCCCTCCCGGATGGCCGGGAATGGCCTTGCTCGCACTGCGGGCCTCGGTCACGCTTGCGCTGCTGATCGACATCCTTGGTCAGGGGCACGGCATGTCCCAATGGGTGGAGGGTGCCGGACTGCTGCTTTCGGTGGCCGTGTGCGCGGGCTACCTGACACCGGTCGCCGCCGTCATGGCGCTGGTGTTCCATGTGCTCATCTGGTGGCTCCAGGGCATCGACAGCGCTTTCGTGGCGAGCATCGTCCTGCTGGACGCGCTGGCGCTCGCGCTTCTCGGCCCGGGGGCGTACTCGGTGGACTCGTACCGCTTCGGGCGTCGCGTGGTCGTCCTTCCACCGCGCTGAGACGCCGGCCCGGTCCGCCTTCCGGACGATCCACGGGTGGGTCTTGCTCCGGATTCGATGGCGGTCGACGGGTCGAACAATGGGCAGTCCCACCCACCATTCATTGAGGTAAACGCATGAGCAAGATCCTGATGGTTCTCACGTCGCACAACATCCTCGGCAGCACGGGTCGACCGACCGGCTTCTGGCTGGAAGAGTTCACGGCCCCCTACTACGTCTTCCACGACGCGGGCGTCAAGGTCACCGTGGCCTCGCCGAAGGGCGGGCAACCGCCGATCGATCCCAAGAGCGACGATCCGGCCAACCAGACCGATTCGATGACGCGCTTCAAGGGCGACAAGGCCACGCAGGCCGTGCTGGCGAGCACCGTCAAGCTGGCCGACATGAAGTCCGCCGACTTCGATACCGTCTTCTACTCGGGCGGACACGGCCCGATGTGGGACCTGGCCGAAGATCCCGTGTCCATCGCCCTCATCGAATCCTTCTACGACGCCGGCAAGCCGGTCGCGGCGGTCTGCCATGCGCCGGGCGTGCTGCGCCACGTGAAGTACAAGGGCGAATCGATCGTCAAGGGCAAGCGCGTCACCGGATTCACCAACACCGAGGAAGAGGAAGTCCAGCTCACGAAGATCGTTCCGTTCCTCGTCGAGGATGAACTGAAGCGACTGGGTGGCCTCTTCGAGAAGGTCGACAACTGGAAGCCTTTCGCCATCACCGATGGTCGCCTGATCACCGGCCAGAACCCGGCCTCCTCGACCTCGGCCGGCCAGGCGCTGCTCAAGCTGTTGAAGTAGGTGCGTCGCGCCGCTCAATGAAGGTCCGCCGGTAGGCGGACCTTTTGTCGTGCCCGGCCAAAGAGATCAGAACGAGACTGCGGACTTCAACCCGATGACGAAGGCATTCGCATTGGCGGTCGTGCCGCCGGGATGCACGACGTACTGCAGGTTCGGACGCAGGTAGAGGCTCGGGATCGGCGACCAGCTGTAGTACAGCTCGATCGCGTATTCGTTGCCATCGCCGGCAACCGCCCGTTGTCCCGTGCGCGCATTGTTCTCGCGCACGAAGCGGGCAAGGCGACCATTGTTGTGGGTGGCCCCGACGGCAAGGCCGATGGCATCGCGCGCGCGATCGAACGGCCCCTGGTACATCACCCCGGCGGCGATCTGCCGATCGAGAACGGCCGTGGCGCGATCGGCCTGGGAGATATTGAGGAACACGGTGGCGCCACGGCCTCCTCCGCTGCCCGTGACCTGCTGCTGGAAGTTGAGGTATGCGCCGTACTGGCCGCTGTGCTCGAGCGGCTCGAGGCCGGTGATGCCGCGAGGATTCCGGTTGACGTCGTCGTACAGGTCGACGCCGTCGGAGGTGTTGTACCAGCCGCCCACCTTGTACGAACCGGGCCGGCCGTCGAAGCTCGGCAACCAGCCGAATTCCAGCGGAATCAGTGCGCCGGTTGTGCCGGCCGGGTTGTCCAGCTTCCAGCCGCTGCGCTGCGCATAGCCGTCGTCCACGTAGACCGGATTGACCTGGTAGACGCCGACCTGCGCGTAGGCCTGCGGAGACGGCTGGTACTTGATGCGCGTTGCCCATTGACTGGTCGGCCAGTTGACCCAGTAGCTGCTGACGAGGTTGCCCGGCTGCGAACCGCAGAAGGTCAGGTTCTGGAAGTCGCACGAGAAGCTGGCGAAATCCTCGCCCACCGTCAGGCGGCCGAACTTGACTTCGAGCTGGTCGTCGAACAGCCGCTGGTTCACCCAGAACTGCGTCAGATGCCACGTCTGCCCGCGGCCGTAGATTTCCTGAAGCAGCATGCTGTTGCCGATGTTCGCATCCGCGCCGAGGTTGCGCCCGTTGCGATCGGTCACGGTTCCCTGGAAGGTGCCGCCCTTCCATCCCCACAGCTTGTTCAGGTCGGCGGTGACACCGAAGACCCACTGGTCGGCGTAGCGCGTCAGGTGTTCGCTGCCGCCGCTGAAGTTGTGCGCGAGCTGGCCGCCATAGCCGAGATTGAAGGCGAGTCCTTCACCTTCCAGACGCGTGCGTTGTCCTCCCCAGTCGCCCAGCAGATAAGGACGCGACGCGATGTCGTCGGCGTGCGCGCCGGCCACGCCGAGCATCAGCAGGACTGCGGCCAGGGAAGGGGCTTTCGAAATGCGGCGCATCGAAAGCGATCAGATCAGAGCCCTCCCTCTCGATCTATTGAACGATGGTATGGACTGCCACGCTTCAAACGTTGTGCAGCCGACTCGTGCGTCGAACTTCCGCACGACAAGCGGATGGCCCTGGAGACAGTTGGATGCGACGCCAGACGGGCGGACACTCGCAGGCATCGAGCGATACCAACGTGCAATGGCGATTCCCTCCCGTCTGTAGTCAGATCGCGAACTGTCGCGCAACACTGACCTTGGCAATGCGCCAAGTCCCAACAGTCGGAGAAGTCAATGAACCCAAGTTCGTCCCGTCACCTCAACGTCCTGGTGATGTACCACGACCCCATCGTCTGCGCCGGGCTGGTCGCAGCGCTGCGCCAGGAGGCGAACTTCGAGATCCTGGTCCACGGCGTCGACAACCCGGCATCGAGCAGCCTCCCGATCGACGTCGTGATCGCGGACTACGCCAATGCGATGCTGCTCGCCGAGATCGACGTGCGGAAGACGCACGGGCAACTCGCCGAACCGAGGATCCTGGCCCTCACCGCCAGGGACCGCGAGGCCGACATCCGACGGGCGCTTCAGGCGGGGATCCGCGGGTACCTGCTGCTCGGCGGATCCCTGCACGAACTGATCGACGCTGTCAGGGCGGTGGGCAACGGCGCGCGATGCCTGTGTCCGGCCGTGGCCGAGCGCCTCGCCGAGAGCCTCGCAGGTGTCACGCTCACGCTGCGCGAGAACGAGGTGTTGCGACTCGTCGCGGAAGGTCAGTCCAACAAGGCCATCGCCAAGCTCCTGGCCATCGAGCTCGGGACGGTGAAGTCGCACGTGAGCGCGATCATGACCAAGCTCGGCGCCAGCTCCCGCACGCAGGCCGCCAGCATCGCGGTGAATCGCGGGCTGGTGGATGAGTCCGGATCGAGAAGCGAAGTGTTCTCCTCATCGCGTGCGCCCATGGTCGAGCTGCGGGCGCAGTTCGCCTGACCGGGGCCCGCACGGCCGCTCGGCGGCCCGACGCACAGCAACGGAGCGCCATTCGCTCTTCTGATCCCACCACTGCCTGCAACACCAAGGAGAGTCACCGTGTCCACCTCGTCGTCGTCCCGCCCCGCCTCCGATTCCGACAGTGCCGAACATCGGCTGAAGACGCTCGGCATCCGGCTGCCGTCACCGCCCAAGCCGCTCGGCACCTACGTCGAGTCGGTGCAGTCCGGTCAGCTGCTCTTCCTGACCGGGATGCTGCCCATCGAGGGCGGCGAGGCCAAGTTCCAGGGCCGCGTCGGCGCGGAGCTGGATGTCGAGGCAGGACGCCAGGCGGCGCATCTCGCGGCGCTCAACGGCCTCGCCGTCGTGCGCAAGCACCTGGGGTCGCTCGACAAGGTGGCGCGGGTCGTCCGGCTCGGCGTGTCCGTCGCCACTTCGGGCGACGTCCGCGACCATCCGAAAGTCGCGGACGGCGCTTCGCAGCTCCTCCAGGATGTGTTCGGGAAAGACAGGAACCCCTGTCGCCTGGTGCTCGGCGTCGCGAGCCTTCCCCTCGGCACCCCGGTCGAGCTCGAGCTCATCTTCGAGGTGATGTAGAACGCGCCGGCGCCCGCCCTCAATCTCCTTGCCGACGTCGCGGATGTTTCCCGGCGCGCAAACTCCCGAACCCGAAGAGGGAGCTGTCGCCGACACCTTCGTCCAATGGACTGGCCGAGCGCGCTCTGATGAGATTCGATCCCCCGCCAAAGGAGAAACGTGATGATCACTCTCAGCATCAACGGTAAAAGCCGCGCGCTCGATGTTCCGGACGACATGCCGCTGCTGTGGACCTTGCGCGACGTGCTGGGCATGACCGGCACCAAGTTCGGATGCGGCATGGGTTTGTGCGGGGCCTGCACGATCCACATCGACGGACAGCCGGCACGCTCGTGCCTCACGCCGGTCTCGGCGGCGGTGGGAAAGAAGATCACCACGATCGAAGCGATCGGCACCACGCCGGCGGGCAAGAAGATCCAGGCCGCCTGGCTGGCATCGAACGTGCCGCAGTGCGGCTACTGCCAATCGGGCCAGATCATGTCGGCCTGCGCCTTGCTCGCAGCCAACCCCCAGCCCAACGATGCGGACATCGATGCCGCGATGTCCGGGAACATCTGCCGCTGCGGTACCTACCCGCGCATACGTGCGGCAATCCACCAGGCCGCCGGCGCCAAGATCGCCTTGTCCCATCCCCGCACCGTGACGGAGGTGTGAGATGAAATCCGCGCTGATCGACACTGCCATCGCGGCGCCTTCGCGCCGGGACTTTCTCGCCGTCACGGCCACCGGCACGCTCGGCATGCTTGGCGGAGGATTCGTGCTCGGCTTCGGCCTGCCCGCGCGCGGCGAGATACGCGACACCCTCACCACCGACGCCGCGTTCGCGCCGAATGCCTTCCTGCGCATCGACCGCGCCGGCAAGGTCACGTTCGTGATGCCCGTGATCGAGATGGGGCAGGGAACCTACACGTCGGTCCCGATGCTCATCGCGGAGGAACTCGAGGTCAATGTCGACAAGGTCGCGATCGAGCATTCGCCGCCCGACGACAAGATCTACGTGAACCCGCTGATCGGCGTGCAGATGACAGGCGGCTCGACCGCCATCCGCGGCACGTACGTGCCGCTGCGCCGTGCGGGCGCGACGGCCCGCGTCATGCTCGTGACCGCGGCAGCCAAGCGCTGGAATGTCGACCCGTCGACCTGCCACGCGGAGAACGGCGAGGTGGTGCATGGGCCCACCGGGCGCCGACTCGGCTACGGCACCCTCGCGGATGCCGCGGCGAAGCTGCCAGTGCCCGAGAACGTGGCGCTCAAGGAGCCGGGCGACTTCAAGCTGATCGGGACGCCGCATCGGCGCCTGGACATCGCCGGCAAGGTCGACGGCAGCGCGAAGTTCGGCATCGACAGCCGGCCTCCCGGCATGAAGTTCGCCGTCGTGAGCGCGTCGCCGACCTTCGGCGGCAAGCTCGTCTCGCTCGACGAGGCCAAGGCGAAGGCGGTCCCGGGCGTGAGCCAGGTCGTGCGGCTCGACGATGCGATCGCGATCGTGGCGCGCCATACCTGGGCGGCCAAGCAGGGCCTCGCAGCGGCCGATCCGCAATGGGACCCAGGCCCGAACGCGAAGCTGTCGACGGCCGACATCGTGGCCCAGCTCACCGCGGCGTCGGAGAAGCCGGGCGCCGTCGCACGTCACGACGGCGATGCCCCCGCGGCCCTGGGGCGTGCGGCGCGGCGCCTCGATGCGGCCTACGAGCAACCCTTTCTTGCGCACGCAACGATGGAGCCGATGAACTGCACCGTGCAAGTGACCAAGACGGGCTGCGACATCTGGGTCGGCACGCAAGTCCCCGGGCTCACGCAGGCCGCCGCAATGAAGGTGACCGGCCTGCAGCGCGAACAGGTCCGCGTCCACAACCACCTGCTCGGCGGTGGCTTCGGCCGCCGCCTGGAGTTCGACGGCACGGTGCGGGCGGTGCAGATCGCCCAGCATGTCGAGGGCCCCGTGCAGGTGATCTGGACCCGTGAGGAAGACATCCAGCACGACATGTACCGGCCGTACTACTACGACCGCCTGAGCGCGGGCGTGGACGCCGACGGCAAGACCCTCGCGTGGTCCCATCGCATTGCCGGCTCCTCCATCGTCGCCCGCTACTCGCCCGCATGGATCAAGGACGGCATCGATCCCGATGCGGTCGACGGCTCCGCGAACCAGCCCTACGGGATCGGCGACATCCACGTCGACTGGGTTGCGCTGGAGCCCCCCGGCATCCTGACGGCGTTCTGGCGTGGGGTGGGCGTGACGCGCGGGACCTTCGCGGTCGAGAGCTTCGTGGACGAGCTGGCCGCCAGCGCGAAGCAGGATCCGCTGGCCTATCGCGTGGCGATGCTCGACAAGAACCCGCGCGCGAAGAACGTCCTGCAACTCGCCGCGCAGCAATCCGGCTGGGGCCAGCCGCTGCCGGCCGGCCAGGGCCGCGGCATCGCACTGTGCATCGGCTTCGGCAGCTTCATCGCGCAGGTCGTCCAGGTGAGCATCGACAAGGACGGCACCGTCAAGCCGATGCATGCGTGGTGCGTCGTCGACTGCGGCATCGTGGTGAATCCCGACACGGTGCGCGCCCAGATGGAAAGCGGCATCGTGTTCGGCCTGTCGGCTGCGCTGTTCGGCGAGATCACCCTCAAGAACGGCCGCGTCGAACAGACCAACTTCGGTGACTACCGCGTGTTGCGCATCCACGAGATTCCGCAGATCGACGTGCATGTCGTCAAGAACCTGGAGGCGCCCGGCGGCATCGGCGAGCCCGGCACCTCGTGCGTGATGCCGGCCTTGACCAACGCGATCTTCGCGGCCAGCGGCAAGCGCATCCGCAAGCTGCCAGTCGGCGAACAGCTGCGCCAGGCGTAAAGAGGGACGGAGTGCCGATCCCCCGGGCGATGGCGTCGGGGGATTGATTACATCGGGTATCTGCAGTTGTTCCAGGCCCGGATGTTTAAACCACGGAGAAGCACAGATATGGGAGTTGGCGGTGACGACGGCGTGTCCGTCTCCCCTCCGTTTCACATCGACTCTTCTCAAGGAAAACATCATGAGCAACGACTCAAAGACAGTGGTGATCACGGGCGCCTCGCAGGGCATCGGCGCAGCGCTGGTCAAAGCCTATCGCGAGGCCGGCTTTCGCGTCATCGCCAACTCGCGCTCCATTGGCGCCAGCACCGATCCGGACATCCTGAATGTGGCCGGCGACATCGCCGACCCGGCCACCGCCGAAAGAATCTTCAGCGAGGGCCTCCGACGCTTCGGCCGCGTCGACACGCTCGTGAACAACGCGGGCATCTTCACCGCCAAGCCCTTCACCGGATTCACCGCCGAGGATTGGGCGAGCAACCTGGCCATCAACCTCGGCGGCTTCTTCCATGTCACCCAACGCGCGGTCAGGCAGATGGAGTCCCAGGGATCGGGACATATCGTGCAGATCACCTCGAGCCTGGTCGACCAACCCATCAGCGGCGTGCCCTCGGTCCTGGCGTCGATCACCAAGGGCGGCCTGAACGCCGCCACCAAGTCGCTGGCGATCGAGTATGCGACGCGCGGCATCCGCGTGAACGCCGTCTCGCCGGGCATCATCAAGACGCCGATGCATCCGCCGGAAACGCATGCAGGGTTGGCCACCCTGCATCCCGTCGGGCGCATGGGCGAGATCAGCGACATCGTCAAGGCGATCCTGTTCCTCGAGAACGCACCGTTCGTGACCGGCGAAATCCTGCACGTCGACGGCGGCCAGTCGGCAGGCCGCTGGTAAGGCGCCATACGGCCGCACGCCGCGGCCGGGGCGTTCGAAGCAGAATGACGGGAGCAGCACGCATTGGCCTTCAGAGGAACCGGCCCGTATGACGCGACAGTTCGACGACATCATGCTCGGAAGCCTGGAGCTGTTCTGCATCGCGGCGGAACTCGAAAGCTTCACGGCGGCGGGGCGGGCGGCGGGCCTGAGCCCCGCCGCGGTCAGCCGGACGATCGCTCGGCTCGAGACCCGGCTCGGTGTGCGCCTGTTCATGCGGACCACGCGGCAGATTCATCTGACCGACGCCGGCCGCGCCTACTTCGAGCAATGCCGGCAGGCCCTGGATCTGATGCGCGACGCCGAAGCCCGGCTCACGGGTGCGCAGCAAGCGCCGGCCGGACTGCTTCGGCTCAGCGTCGCCTCGCCCTACGGCCACTATCGCGTGCTGCCGCTCCTGCCGCGATTCCGCGCGCGTTATCCGAAGGTGCGCATCGAGGTCCATCTGAGCAACCGCAACATCGACTTCACCGGCGAAGGCTTCGACCTTGCGATCCGTGGCCGCGCGCCGCCGGACTCTGGCCTGATCGCGCGCAAGCTCGAAGACGCCGACCTGGTGCTGGTTGCGGCCCCGGCCTACCTCGCGCGCGCGGGGACGCCGGCCTCCGTCGATGCGCTGGCGATGCACGACTGCGTGCAGTTCGTTCTGCCAAGCACGGGGCTGCCCGTCCCTTGGCTCTTCCACAGTGAAGGGCGCGACTTCGAGCTCGACACGCCACCGACCTATCTCTGCGCCGACGACTACCTGGGCGCCGTGACCCTGGCACGCCATGGCGCCGGCATCTTCCAGACCTATCGCTTCATCGTGCAGGACGATCTCGCGCAAGGTCATCTGCAGGAAATGTTGTCCGAAGCCGGTGGCTGTTCCAGGCCGTTCTCGCTGATCTACCCGAACCGCCATCACACGGCGTTGCGCGTACGAGCCTTCATCGATTTCCTGCTGGCGGAGCTGGCGGACGGCGGCAAAGGCGCGGCGCGCTGAATTGGCGGATCTACAGGACCACGGGCTCGTCCGGTGTCTCGACCTGCGCCACCGCCGTACCGGGCACGGCGACGCGGATCGCGTCGTCCACCTGCGCCAGCCACACGAACTTCAGCCGCGAACGGGCGTCGGCCGGTATGTCATCCAGGTCGCGCTCGTTGCGCGCGGGCAGCATCACCGTCGTGATGCCGGCGCGCAGCGCGGCAAGCACCTTCTCCTTGACGCCGCCGATCGGCAGCACGAGCCCGCGCAGGCTGATCTCGCCGGTCATCGCGACATCGCTGCGCACCGGCCGGCCCGTCAGCAGCGACACCAGCGCAACGAACATCGCCACCCCCGCACTCGGACCGTCCTTGGGCGTCGCGCCCGCGGGCACGTGGATGTGGATGTCCGATCGCTCGAACGACTCGGACGCGATGCCCAGCGACGCCGCGCGCGCCTTCGCGAGCGAGAGCGCGGCCTGCGCGCTTTCCTTCATCACGTCGCCGAGCTGGCCCGTGAGGATCAGGCGGCCGCCACCCGGCGTGCGCGCGGCCTCGATGAAGAGGATGTCGCCACCGACCGGCGTCCACGCGAGGCCGGTGGCGACGCCCGGCATGTCGCCGCGCATCGCGACGTCGGACTCGAATCGCTTCGGACCGAGGATCCCATGCAGATCCGGTTCGTCGATCGCCAGGTCCTGCATGCTCCCTTCGGCGATGCGCATCGCGACGTGGCGGCAGACGCTTCCGATCTCGCGTTCGAGATTGCGCACGCCGGCTTCGCGTGTGTAGTCCTCGATGATCGCGGTCAGCGCGGCGTCCGAGATCTCGCACTGTGCCTCGATCAGGCCGGCGGCTTCGCGCTGGCGCGGAACGAGGTATCGCCGCGCGATCTGCAGCTTCTCCTGCGTCGTGTAGCCCGGCAGGTGAATCACCTCCATGCGATCGCGCAGCGGACCGGGAATCGTGTCGAGCACGTTCGCGGTGGCGATGAACATCAGCTTCGAAAGATCGAACGGCACCGCCAGGTAGGTGTCGCGGAAGGTCGCATTCTGTTCGGGGTCCAGCACCTCCAGCAGCGCCGAGCCGGGGTCGCCTTGGAAGCCGCCGGCGCCGAGCTTGTCGATCTCGTCCAGCATCATCACGCCCTGCCGCGTGCCCGCCTTGCGCAGGTTCTGGACGATGTTCCCAGGCAGCGCACCGACATAGGTGCGGCGATGGCCGCGGATCTCCGCCTCGTCGTGCACGCCACCCAGGCTGACGCGCACGAACTTGCGCCCGGTGGCCTTCGCGATGCTGTGGCCGAGCGAAGTCTTGCCGACGCCCGGTGGACCGGCGAAGCACAGGATCGGGCCGCGGCCCCGGGGATTGAGCTTGCGCACCGCCAGGTACTCCAGGATGCGCTTCTTGACCTTCTCCAGCCCGAAGTGGTCCTGGTCGAGGATGCGACGCGCTTCGGCGATGTCGATCGGCGCATCGGGGTCGGCCTTCCAGGGCAGCTCGACGAGCCAGTCGAGGTAGGTGCGCACCATGGCCTGCTCGCCCGAGCTCTCGGGCATGCGCTGCAGGCGCTTGAGCTCCTTGCGCGCCACGCTCTCGACTTCTTCCGGCATGCCTGCATCGGCGATGGCACGGTCGAGTTCCTCGATCTCCGCCGCCGTCTCGTCGCCTTCGCCCAGTTCCTTCTGGATGGTGCGCATCTGCTCGCGCAGCAGGTGCTTGCGATTGACGTCGCCGATCGACTCGCGCGTGCGCGCGGCGATGTCGCGCGAGACTTTCAACACCTCGATGCGGCGTGCCAGCATCTCCAGCAGCTTGTCGATGCGCGCCCGGAGGTTGAAGGTCTCGAGGAGCTGCTGCTTTTCGGGGGCGGCAAGGTCCAGCACGCTGGCCACCACGTCCGCCAGCTGGCTTGCATCGTGGATGGCCTGCAGCGCAGTGCGAACCTCGGCAGGCACCTGCGGCAGCAGTTCCAGTGTCTCGAGCGCCAGGATCTTCAGCGCGCTGGCGGCGCCTTCGATCTCGGAACCCGCGGTCACCGCATCGTCCAGAAACTGTACCTGCGCCACCGGAAACGCATGCCCTTCGAGGAACTGCAGCACGCGGAAGCGGCGCAGGCCCCTCACCACCGCATGGTGCGTGCCATCGGGCGCGGTGACATAGCGCAGCACCGCGACGTCAGTGCCGACCCAATGCAGGTCGTCCGGACCCGGCTCGTCGATGTCCGGCTTGCTCTGCATCAGCAGGCCGACCGGCCGTTCCAGCCGCATCGCCTCCTGCACGGCCGCCTGCTGTCGCTGCGGGCCGATGGCGAGCGGGAACACGGTGCTCGGAAAGATCACGAGATCGCGCACCGGCAGGATGATCAGCGCATCCTCCGGGATCGGCCGCGAGGCGCTGGACGCGCGCTGCCCCACGCTCCCTTCCGATGCTCCGTTGCGTGGCTGCTGCGCATCCGCTGAAAGCGGAATGGCCGGGCCCGTGCGTGGCGCATCCATCACCGGTCCCGCCCGAGCTTGCGGATCGTCAGCACCAGGCAACCCAGGACGAGTTCGGGGATGCCCAGCTCCAGTCGTCCGGCGGGCAGCGGGACGCGCCGCTCGAAAACGCCGTAGGGAATCTCGAGTCGCCGGACGGTGTGGTTCGAAATCGCCGCCGGGAACGGCCGGGCGCCGCGCACGACGAGCTCGCCCTCCTCGTTCGCCACCTGGATGCGCTCGGCCGGCACGCCCGGCATCGCCACGACGATCACCATCTCGCGCGCATCCTCGAACACATCCACTGGCGGCTCCCACACCGCGGTCGTGCGCTGCGTCGGTGTCGGGCGAAAGAACTGGCGCTGCAGGCCGCTGGCCCGTTCGAGCAGCTCGCACGCCTGCAGCCACATCAGCGCGGTGGAATCTCGCGACATGGTCGACTCTCGATGGCGCGCTTGGCGGTTGCTCAAGACGGCATCGGCTTGCCGGCCTGCTCCAGCACGATGTACTCGGCAAACCAGTTGGCCCAATCCGCTTCGACGAGGCCCATCCGCTTCTGCCGATCGTCGTGGGCGGCCTGCGCGCGGCGCAATGCACCCGCAAGTTCGATCGGCGAACTGAAGGTCGTGTCGCCTGTGCTGCCATGTCCCGGCAGGCGGACGGTCACTTCCTGCAGCAGCCACCCGTTGCCGTCCGGATCGTCGAACGCGGCGAACGAGCCGTACGAGCGGCGCTGCGGTGCCGGCCCGCTCAGGCGGCCTTCGGTCCCGGCATGGTGGAACACGCCACCGCCGTCGTGAAAGATCTCGCTCACCGCGGCGCCACGTGCCATGAGCTCGGCACGCGCGGTCTCGATGTCCGACACGACCAGATAGAGCCCCTGCGCCGAGCCGGGCGCGGCCGTCGTGATGCCCCGTCCGAAGATGATCGAGGCCGGCGAACCCGGCGGCGTGAACTGGATGACTCGAAAGTCGTCACCCCTGACGAAGTCCATGTCGAGCTTCCATCCGAGGTCGGTGTAGAAGTCCTTCGCACGGTCCACGTTTGAGACGGCGATGACGATGAACTCGAACTTCATGTCGACCGTTCGGGTCTTCAGGTTTTCGACTGCAATGTCACTGAGCACCTCGGCATGACGCATGACGGACTCCTGGTTTCGTGGGATCGATTCGAACTTCCGTCACGGATCAAACCAGACGCAGGGGCTCGCGTCGATTGCACGAAGGTATCGGCGAGACTTTGGTGCAATCGACGCGCCGGCATCGTGTTGATGGAATGGATGCCTGCAAGACCCAACACACACTGGAGGCTGCCATGACGTCAACCCATCAACCAGGACAAGCGGACTTCCGATCGGTGCTGCCCGAAGACATCGACTGGCGGCCATTCCCGGCGTTCCCGCCCACGGTCCGCCTTGCCGTCGTTGTCGGCGAGCCCGACAAGCCGGGACCCTACGTGATCAGGGTCAAGGTGCCTCACGACATCAGGCTGATGCCCCACACACATCCGGAAGACAGAATCTACACCGTCATTTCGGGCGTCTTCTACATCGGCCTCGGAGACCGATTCGACGGCGACAAGCTCATGGCATATCCACCCGGCAGCGTGATCGTGCTGCCCGGCGACACGCCCCACTTCCATTGGGCGAAGGCGGGCGAATACGTCACGCAGGTCACCGCCATCGGCCCGCTGGGCCTGGACTACATGGACACCTGCGACGACCCTCGCCGGCACAGCGCATGAAGTCAGCGCGAAGGCGACGACGTCGACGTGACCGCCGCGCCTTCGGCTGCGCTCGGGATGCAGAAGGAAAACGTGGCACCCGGCCCGTCGTTCACTTCCGCCCAGAGGCGGCCCCGATGACTCTCGACGATCGAGTGGCTCACGGACAGGCCGATCCCCATGCCGTCGCGCTTGGTCGTGTAGAAAGCCTGGAAGAGTTCGTGCATGCGCGCAGGATCGAACCCTGTGCCCGTGTCTTGAACGGAGAGCCGAACGCCGGCGCTGTCTTCGCGCCCCGTCGTGATCACCAGTTCCCTGGGTCGATCCTCGACGCATTTCATCGCATCGATGGCGTTGCGCAGCAGGTTCATGATGACCTGCTGAAGCTGCACGCGATCTCCCGTGACAGGCGGGAGGCCCTCGGCGAGATCCGTCCGCAAGGTCACGTCGACCTTCTCCAGTTCCGCCGCTGACAGGGCCATCGCTTCAAGCGTCGTCTCGTTCAGGTCGACCGGTTCGCGCGCTGTCTCCTTCCCGGCAAAGAGCGCCCGCAAGCGCACGATCACGTCGGATGCGCGATCGGCGTCACGAAGCAGGCGCCGGGCCGCCTCCCGGGCGCCTTCGATCTGCGGAGGATCGGCGGCCAGCATCCGCAGGCAGGTGCTGGCGTTGATGGTGATGCCTGAAAGCGGCTGGTTGATCTCGTGGGCAATCGACGCGGAAAGCTGTCCGATGCTCGCGATGCGGTTCGCGTCGGCCAGTCGCATCTGCGCTGCGTGGCAGCGACGCAGGCTGTCGTGCGCCGCCTCCTCCGCGCGCATGCGATCCGTCAGGTCGAGGACGAAAGCGACGCCCTCGCTGGGCATTTCGTCGAACAACGCCGCGCCGACCAGCACAGGGACATGGCTCCCGTCCTTCCGGATGTATTCGGCCTCGAAAGGCGGCGCGATGCCGGTCGACTTCAGCGCGTCCAGCAGAAGGTCGTCGTCGGGACTCCAGTCGGGCGGCATCAGGTCCTTCCAGCGCATGCGACCCGAAGCCAGGTCGTCGCTGCCGTACCCCACGATCCGCAGGAAGGCCTCGTTGGCTTCCAGGATCCGGCCATCGAGGTTCCAGGTGAAGATGCCGATGATGTTGGCATTGAAAAGCCGACGCGCCCTTGCATCGCGCTCCCGGACCTCGCCGAAGAGGCGGCCATTGTCCAGCGAGGTCGCTGCCTGGAAGGCCAGCAACCTGAGCACGTTGATTCGGGCAGAAGCGAAGGCGAGCGACGCGCCTCTTTCCTGGCCGATCATGATCGATCCCTCGCACGCGCGCAGGGCTGGTCGGGTGCGCAGGGACTTGTGACTTTCATGGCTCGCTCCATCACCGTTCTGGTTGTGTCGGAGTGATGGTCCCGCGAGGAGGCTCGAGCGTCACGCCTCGAAGTGGATGCGCCCGACTTGCACGATAGAGCGAGGCGCAAGCCTCGACAGCCGCCCCCGCGCACGCAACGCGCACCGGGCGCCCCATGGAACATGCCGGGGCGCCCGGCGTGCATCCCCCTCGGATGGGGACCCCGGTGGCACGACTCCGGGCAGGGAAACGTGCCACTTTCGGGAGATGCCGCCCTGCCCGACGTGGACCCGTTCCGGCTAGCCTTGTCGCCAACTCGGCGGGATCAGCGCAAGCGCGTCCGGGTCGGAAAGCACGTACTGCCGCACATAGGGCTCGCGGTCGAAAATCTTGGCGTGCACCGTGGGATCGATCCTGGGCTTGCGCAAGTCCTGCTTGCCGAGGAACCTCTCGACACTCTCCATCGAGTCCCACAACGCCAGGATGACCACCTCGGTCGTTCCATCCGCCTGATCGCGAAACAATGCCGCCGACCGCAAGTTGCCCGGGCTTTCGATCAATTCCTTGAGCGTGTTGGCTTCGAGGAATTCGCGACACTCATCGCGCAGCGGGGACAGGATCCAGAAGCCGTAGGTCCTCAGGATCTTTTCGGTGTTGCGCTTGGTCATCATGGCCTTTGAGGGATTCGGCGATCCTATCGCCTATCGGTGACAGGCTTGGACGCGAAATGCTGCCATCGACAATCTGGCAAAGACCGCGAGGTCATTGCTTGCGGGACGTCCGTTGCGGCCTAAACTCGCCCCATGATCACCGCCCTCGTTTGCACCCACGTCGTAGCCGCGCTGCTTCTCGCAGCGACCTGCGCGCGTGCGGCCGGAAGGAAGGCTCGTCGTCAGCTGACGCCAGCACATTCCTAGGCCCGGCGGTCCGCTCCTTTGCTTTCAGCGCAACCATTCACCGCCGGGCACCATCCTTGCGCGGTAGCGGCCGCCGCCCAGCCTCGGCGCCGCATTCGATGGAGTGCTTCATGCATGCAACGATTCACGGCGAGCGCACGCTCACCGACCTTGATTTCGCCCGTCTGACAACACTGCTCAGCCGGCAACTGCGGCCACCCCTTGCGGACCTTCTTGCGAATGCCGAGGTCACCAGTTCCCGATCCGTCCAGGCGAACGTCGTCACGATGAATTCGCGCGTGGAAGTCGTCGACGTCGCCACCCGCAGACGCCAGGTACTCACGGTTTGCTACCCCGGTGACGCTGAGCCTGGGGCGGGCTTCATCTCGGTGCTTTCGCCTGTGGGGAGCGGTCTGCTGGGCCTGAAGGAAGGAGACGTCGCCCGATGGCAAACGCCCAACGGCGAGGCGTGCGCGGCCGAGGTCGCGGCCCTTCTGTTCCAGCCCGAAGCCACGGGCGACTACGCCACGTAGTTCCATCGCCTCGTTTCAGTATGGTCTGGGGCGGCGCTCCTTTGTAGACTGTGTGTATGGCCGCAATGCTTTTCAACCCGGACCGTCACGAACCGCTTGTCCCCGACGCCTGGGACGAAGCAATGGTTCGCAGCAAGATCGAGCAGATCGTTGACGACGCAGAGGCTCGGTTCTCCCCTGAGCTGCTCTGGCCGACCCACCCCAACGACAGTTCAGAATCCGCGCCTTCCTACATGCTTTACTGGGGTGCATGCGGCGTGCTGTGGGCGCTTCGCTATCTGGAAATTCGGGGCGCCGTCCGCCTGAAGAGAGACTACGCCCCTTACGTGAAGTCGCTCCTTGAGCCCAATCGAATGCAGATGGGCCACGAGGCCGACAAGCCATTTGGCAGCTACCTCATGGGAGACACGGGCATTCAGCTGCTGCAGCAGTGGCATGCGCCCTCGAGCGAGACATGTTCCGAACTCGTCCGACTTGTGGAGGGCACGCGCGACCATCCTGCGCGCGAACTGATGTGGGGTGCACCGGGCACACTCCTGGCCTCGCTGTTCCTGCATCAGCAGACGGGCGAGGCCATCTGGTCTGAGCTCTACCGTACGACGGCCCAGCAGCTTTGGTCAGAGCTTCACTGGTCCGCAGAACATGGCTGTCACTACTGGACGCAGGACTTGTATGGCAAGACCAGCACGTACCTGGATGCGATTCACGGGTTCGTGGCAACAGCTGCCGTTCTTGTGAATGGACGACATCTCCTCACACCTGCGGCTTGGTCCGGATGGCAGGAGTGCATCGCCAACACCGTACGCCAGACGGTCGAGTGCGACCGGGACAGAGCAAACTGGCGCGCGAGACTCGACGGCTCGCCGCTCAGCGAATCGCCCGGCCTTGTCCAGTTTTGCCACGGTGCTCCGGGGTTCGTGATCTGTCTCGCGGACTTCCCGTCGGACAGCCTCGATGACCTGCTTGTGGCTGGCGGGGAGACCACCTGGAGCGCGGGTCCACTGCGCAAGGGGTCCAACTTGTGCCATGGCACCGGGGGCAACGGCTACGCATTCCTGAAGCTGCATCGGCGTTTTGGCGGCAGCGTGTGGCTCGAGCGGGCTCGGGCGTTCGCCATGCACGGTATCCACCAGACCGAACGCGACCTCGCCCGGTTTGGCCAATTGCGCTATTCGCTATGGACGGGGGACCTGGGGTTTGCGGTGTATCTCTGGGACTGCATCGAAGGTACCGACCGGTTTCCTACGCTTGACGTCTTCTTTGCGAGCTAGCACGTGGTCGAGAACGAACGTTCGATTCAGGGAAGTTCAGTCACTTCGCCGAGCAGCCGGTAGACGGGATCGAAGGGCGCAGCAGCGCCATTCGGCTGGCGCACCCCGTACAAGGCGGCATTGGCGAGCGCCAGCTCGGGCCGCTCGCGTTCCTCGATCCAGTCATAGACCACGGTGCGCGCTGCGATGCGCCACTGGCCGCGGCGGCGCTCGAAGCGGTCCAGATAGCGGCCACACAGGAAGGTCTCCCGCGCCGGGGTCGATGCCGGCGCCTGCAGCGCGAGGAACGCGCTTTCAACGGCGGCCACGTCGTCATGCAATTCGATAGCGATATTGCTCACCTGGTGAACACGCCGGCCGCCTTCGCGCAGTTTGCGCAATGCCTGGTCGATGAAGCCCTTGGCGCTGCCGTTCCAGGCGCCGTGGCAATCCGTCGCGTCGTCCCAGTAGGACGCACGCAGCGCGGCCTCGTCCGCGCGGTCGATCCCGCGGCAGTAGCGATACACGCACTCCCGGATCGCCTCGCGATCCAGCAGCGCCTGAAGGTCACCGGCACTCATGCGGCGCGCTTGAAAAGCTGCACCATGTTGCCTTCGGGGTCGCGCAGCGACAGCACGGCGCCGTGCGAGCCCATGTCGCGCACGCCGATCATCTGCCCGCCGGCCGCTTCGATGCGCTCGCGTGCGCCTTCGAAATCCTCCACCTCGAACACCATCACCAGGCCGGCGCTGGCGGGTGCAGCCTCGTCGGCCGACGCGAGCGCCACGTTGGTGTTGCCCACTGCGTACTGGATCCACCGGTCCTGGTCACGGAACTTCAGCGGCAACCCCAAGGCGTTCTCGTAGAACGCATGCAGCTCGCCCGGCCGCTGCGCGACGACGAACACGTTCTGCAGCCGCTTGGGCGCTACCGCCGCCGCGCTCACAGCGAGGTCTCCGACGCGCCGCCATCGAGGCGCAGCACGTCCGCGTTGAAGAAGCGCGCGCCGTCGCCCGCCAGGAAGCAGATCGCGTCGGCGATGTCTTCCACCGTGCCGAGCCGCCCGAGCGGCGTGCGGGCGATGCGCCGGGCGTCGAGTTCCGCATTGCGATGCTTGGCCGTGCCCTCCGTAGGCACCGCGCCCGGCGCCACCGCGTTCACCCTGATGTTGCGCACGCCCAGGTCGGCGGCCGCCGCGCGGGTGATGCCCAGCACCCCCGCCTTGATCCCGCTGTAGACCACCGAGCGCATCGGCGACTTGAAGGCTGCGATCGAGGCGACGTTGATGATTGCGCCGCCGCGCTGCGGATCCATGACCTCGGCCGCGGCCTGGATGCCCCAGATCACCGACTTGAAGCCGATCTCCACCATGCGGTCCATCACCTCCGGCGTGATCTCGGCCAACGGCTGGTAGCGCACCCACGCGGCGTTGTTGACCATGATGTCGAGCCGGCCCGCGTCGCGCGCGAAATGCTGCACCGCCTCGCGCATGCCCTCGCGGTTGGCGATGTCGCGCGGCAGCGGGATCGCCTTGCCGCCTTCGGCAAGGATCTCGGCGACGACCTCGTCGACGAACTCCTGCTTGAGGTCGTTGACGCCGACGATGGCGCCGAGCTTCGCCATGGCACGCGCGGTCGCGCGGCCGATGCCGTGGCCGGCCCCGCTGATGAAGGCGACGCGGCCTTCCAGTGATGCATTCATTGCTTGCCTTTCGGAGTCTGTTCGGGAACGAGCAGCGCATCGAGCGCGAAGGCGCCCTTGGCTGCATCGAGGACCACCAACGGGTTGATGTCGATTTCGGAGACGCTGTCGGCATGCCGCACGGCAAAGCGCGACAGCGCAGCGACCGCGCGAGCGGCAGCCTGCACGTCGGCCTTCGCGCGGCCGCGCGCGCCGTCGAGCAAGGGGAAGGCCTTGAGGGATTGCAGCATCGCGAGCGCCTGCGACTCATCCACCGGCGCCGGCTGCAACGCGACGTCCTTGAGGATCTCGGCAAAGATCCCGCCGAGCCCGACCATCACCATCGGCCCGAAGACCGGGTCCTTCTTGGTGCCGAGGATCAGCTCGGTGCCGCCCTGCACCATCTGCGCCACCAGCACGCCGGTGATGCGGGCCTGCGGTGCCCTGTGCGCAACGCGTGCGAGCAGGCTCTCGTACTCGTCGACGAGCTGGCCTTCGGAGCGGACGCCGATCACTACGCCGCCTACCTCGGTCTTGTGCGCGATGTCGGGCGACACGATCTTGAGCACCAGCGGGAAGCCGAGGCCGCTTGCCGCTGCGAGCGCGTGCTCGCGACTGGTCGCGATGACTTCCTTCAGCACCGGAAGGCCGGCCGCCGCCAGTGCCGCCTTGGCGCTCGCTTCGGTCGCGAAGGCTTCGGCGGGTAGCGGCTCGCGCGCCACGGCGGGGGCCGCGCGGGGGGCGCCCTCGCGCGCGCCGAAGCGCATCAGGGCCGCAAGTGTCGCGCAGGCCGCGTCGATGCCCTCGACCGTCGGGAATCCCATGGCATTGAGCTGCGCGCGCACGTCCTGGGGCGCGCGGGCACACAGCAGGATGAGGCGCGTCGGGTGGTCCCGCCGCACCTGGGCCAGGGCCGACAGGAACACCTCGCGCAGACGCGGCACGTGAAAGGCATTGGCCGATTGCAGGATCAGCGCGTTGCAGGTTTCGTCGTCGGCCACCGCGGCCAGCACCTGGGCCAGCACTTCCGGACGGCTGGAGACCTGCGCCGTCATGTCCACCGGGTTCGACGGCGATGCGAACGGCACCACCGACAGGATGCGTTGCTGCGTCGTCGCTGCCAGCTTGGGGAGCGCCAGGCCTTGCGCGCTGGCGGCATCCGCCAGCAGCACGCCGAAGCCGCCGGATGCCGTCAGCACCGCGACCTTGTTGCCCCTGGGCGCGCGTCCGGGGCCGACGACCGAGAGTGCATGGCCGACCTCGAGCAACTGCTCGATGCTGGGCACACGAATCGCGCCTCCGTTGCGCAGCACCACGTCGAACACCGCGTCCGAACAGGCGAGCGCGCCGGTGTGCGAGGCCGCGGCTTCGCTGCCCGCTTCCGAAACGCCCACCTTGAGGACCACCAGCGGCTTGCCCGCCTCACGGGCCATCGCCATGGCCTGCTGCAGCTTGCCGCCGTCGCGACAGGTCTCCATGCAGCATAGGATGACCGTGGTGCCCGGATCCGTCGCCAGCGAGGCGATCGCGTCGGCGATGTCGACATCGCATTCGTTGCCGGTCGTCAGCATGCGGCTGATGCCCAGGCCGCGCTCGGCCGCCAGCCGCAATGTGTAGCTGCCCAGGTTGCCGCTCTGCGAGACGATGCCCACCGGACCCGCCTCCGGGAATGAAGCCTCCAATGCCACCGAGAAGGTCGCAATGCTCTTGTCCGGCACCCCGATCGCGCCGAGGCAGTTGGGGCCGACGATGCGCATGCCGCTCGCCTTCGCGACCTGGCCGATCTCCCCCTGCAGCCGGCTGCCGGCCTCGCCCATCTCCGAAAAACCGGCCGAGAGCACCACCGCCGCGCGCACGCCGCGTGCAGCGCAGTCCTTCACCGCGTCGAGCACCGCCTCGGGCGGCACCGCCACCACGGCCAGCTCGGGCGTCTCGGGCAAGGCCGCCACGCTCGCATAGGCCGGCACCGACTGCACGGTGCCCGCCTTGCGGTTGATCGGATAGATCGTGCCCGCATAGCCATACTTCAGCAGGAACTGCAGCGGCCGGCCGCCGATCTTGGTGACGTCATCCGAGGCCCCCACGATGGCGATCGAGCGCGGGCTGAACAGCGCATCGAGTCCGCGCCCCACTTCAATGAAATTCATGTCGATTGCTCCAATGCGGGCAGATCCGGAAACACCGCGGAACCGGCTCCGCCGGGCCGCCGGTGTTGCCCCCGGAGAGGGGGTTGGCGGACCACACGAAGTGGGGAAGCCTGGGGGAGATCCATTCACTTGCCTTTGTAGACGGGCTGGCGCTTTTCGAGGAAGGCCTTGCGGGCTTCCTGCGCGTCCTCGGTTTTCGCCAACGCCATCGTGATGTTCTGTTCGAAGCGATAGCCGTCGCGCTGCGGCATCAGATCCATCATGTTCGCGGCCTGCTTGGCATAGGCGATCGCGAGCGGCGCCTTGCCGGCGATCTCCTGTGCGATCTGCATCGCGAGCGGCAGCAGCTGCTCCGCAGGAACGACCTCGTCCAGCACGCCGCGCCGATAGAGCTCGGCGGCCGGCACGCGCATGCCGGTGAAGAACATGCGCCGCGTGAACGAGCGCCCGACCATCGTGCGCAGCATCGACACGCCGCCGGCGAGGCCGACGTTGATCTCCGGCATCGCAAAGCTCGCATCCTCGGATGCCAGGAAGATGTCGCAGGCGGCCATGAGGCCGAAGCCGGCACCGAGCGCGGGACCGTTGACCGCGGCGATCACGGGCTTGGCGCACTCCCGGATCGCGTTGCCGGTCTCGCGCGTCAGGCGGTTGTGGCCGAGGAAGTCGCCCGCCTTGTCGGGATCCGGCCGGTCCTTCAGGTCCGCGCCCGAGCAGAAGTATTTGCCGGTGCCCGTGAGGATCGCGACGCGGATGTCGGTGCGCTCGGAGATCTCGTCAAAGACCTCGATGATGCGACGGCGGGTCTCGCGGTCGACCGCATTGACGGGCGGCTTGTCCAGGCGGACGACGGCGACGTATTCGGAAACTTCGAGGCTGACGCTCATCACGCACTCCCGGTGAGGTTGGAAACGGAAAGGTGGTCGACGCCGTCACGCGGCGCCAGCAGATGCGCGGCATGCGTGAGGCGGTCGCCGTAGCGGAACTCGGAAGCGATCAGGCGCTGCGCGAGACGGGTGGCCAGCACCTCCTCGCTCACGCCCATGCCGCCGTGCATCTGGATCGCGGCCTCGGCGCAGGCGCGGGCCGACTCCGCGAGCGAGACCTTCGCGAGCCGCAGCGTGCGGCGCAGGTCCGCCGCGCCCTGCGCCTGTTCGCGAAAGCAGTGGATCACCAGTCCCTTGGCGCCGAGGTACTTCACGTACATGTCGGCGAGGCGGTGGCGCAGCACCTGGAAGGTGGAGAGGGTCACACCGAACTGGCGGCGCTCCTTGAGATGGCTGACCGTCTGCTGGATCAGCGCGGCGAGCGCGGCGACCGTGTCGGTCGCGCTCAGTAGCAGCGCCGCGTCGGTGGCCGCGGCCAGTGCGTCGCGAGCGGCGGCCCCGCGTGCCAGGCAGGCGGCCTCGGGCAGCGCGAGTCCGGACAACACGAAGTCGGCGCCGCGGCGGCCTTCCATCGTGCGGTAGCGCGCCGAGGGTGCGATGCGCTCGGCATCGACGAGGAAGATCGCGGCTTCGCCGTCCGCGTCGGCCGGGGCGAGGTAGTGCGTTGCGGGCAGCGAGATGTCGACGCCGTGCACCGTACCGCGCAGTTCGTACCCGATGTCGAGGTGCCGGGCTCGCACTACTAGCTCGTCGGGCGTGGCCGACAGTGCAGTGAGTGGCGCGATCTGCACACTGCCGTCGGCCACAGCCTCGAGCCAACGGTTCGCGATGTCGGGTGCGGCTGCCCGCAGCATCAGCGGCACGACGGCGCAGGTCTCGATCACCGGCAGGTGCAGGCCGTGCGCCGCCAGGCCCTCGACGATCGAGCCCAGGTCGGACAGGCTACCGGCGACGCCGCCCGCCTCCTCCGGCACGAGGGTCGCGGTCCAGCCGAGTTCGCGCACGGGGTCGCCCCGCAGGTCCTGCGCGGTGGCGTGGTCCTGCGCGAAGCGGTCCGCGGCGTCGAGCAGCATGCCGGGGAAAAGGGAATGGAAGGAAGTGGACATCTGGTCAGGCTCCGAGCAGTTCGTTGGCGACCACGTTGCGCTGCACTTCGGAAGTGCCGCCGGCGATGGTCCGGGCGCGCGTGAACATGTAGTTCTGGATCCAGGTGGCGGCCGGCACGTCCTCGCCGGCATCGGCCAGGAAACGGTGCGCGGCCTCGGGTCCGACCGCGTCGAGCGCGATCGTGGTCAGGCGCTGGGCCACGTCGGCACAGGTCATCTTGATCGCCGAGGGCTGCACGCCCAGCGGACGTTGGTGGATCAGGTCGTCGGTGGCCTGCGCCATCATCACGCGCGCGCCCTTCACATCGGCCTCGCACAACAGCAGCTTGTGGTGCAGGCCGCTGAAATCGCGCCGGCCGGCCGCTTCGCTCGCGGCGTCCTCGACCAGGCGAGCGACCTGGCGGCGCACCAGGTCCAGGCGGGCCACGTTCGCGGGCGGCAGGCGCTCGCGCTCGAGCAGGTACTTGGCACAGGTCCAGCCCTTGCCCACCTCGCCGATCAGGTTGTCGGCGCGCACGCGCACCTCGTCGAAGAACACCTCGTTGAGATGGTGCCAGCCGTCGATGGTGCGGATCGGCCGCACGGTGATGCCCTTGGCGTCCATGGGCACCAGCAGCAGCGAGATGCCGTCCTGCTTCTTCGCCTCCTTCGAGGTGCGCACCAGCATGTAGATCATGCTGGCCTCGTGCGCATGCGAGGTCCAGATCTTTTGGCCGTTGATGACCCATTCGTCGCCCTCGCGGCGCGCGCTCGTGGAGAGCGAGGCCAGGTCGGAGCCCGAGCCCGGCTCGGAATAGCCCTGGCACCACCAGTCGGCGCCGTCGAGGATGCGCGGCAGGAAGCGCGCCTTCTGCTCGGGCGTGCCGAACCGGATGATCACGGGGCCGATGTGGCCCAGACCGTGGTGGTACAGCGGCGGGCAGTCGTTCTCGGCCATCACCTCCTCGAAGATGAGCCGCTGGCGAATGTCCCAGCCGGTGCCGCCCGCCTCCGTGGGCCAGCCCGGCGCGCCCCAGCCTTTGGCGTTCAGGATCTTCTGCCAGGCCTGGTACTCGCGCTTGGTGATCTTCTGGCCGGCGGCCACGACGGCGCGGATCTCGGCAGGACAGGACTTGCGGGCGAACTCTTCCAGTTCGCGCCGGAAGCCGGCGTAGTCGATGGTCATCTCGTTGTCTCCTCGGGGAATGTGTCTGTCAGCCCTTGCGCAGCTGCGTGATGAGTTCGTCCAGGGCGGCTGCGGCGCCGGCGGCGTCGCGCCGGCGCAGGCTGTGCGCGATGTTGCGGCGCAGCGGGTAGAGGTCGGGGCGCGGGCGCACCGGCAGCACGTGCGTCATGCGTTCGCGCAGCACGCTGGTCATGGTCTGCGCCATCAGGGTCAGGGCGCCGTTGTGGCCGGCCGCGGCGATCGCGGAGAAGAAGCCGCTGGCCGAGGCGATGCGCTCCTTCAGCGGGGCGTCGTCGGGATGGGCCTCGATCGCATCGACCGCCGCTTCCACCGCCTCGAGCTCGCTGTCGCTCGCGCGGTCGCAGGCCAGTTGCAGCAGGGTCCCATAGAGCGTGCGGTACGCCTCGTCGATGTCGGCGGTGCCCAGCTCGCCCTGCACCACCAGCTTGCGCAGCGACTCGGCCAGCATCATGTAGGCGCCCTTGTAGAACACCAGGGCCTGGTCGCCGGCACCGGCGCTCATGTGCCTGACCTCGCCGATGAAGATCGTGTGGTCGCCGGCCGCGTGGCTGGCGTACACGCTGCACTCGAAGCTGGTCAGGCAATCGTCGATCAGCGGCATGCCCAGCGGGCCCGGCCGCCAGGCGACGCCGTCGAACTTGTCTTCGATCCGGCTCGAGGCAAAGCGGCCCGACAGCGCGTCCTGGTGCTCCGAAAGGATGTTGATCGCGAAGCCCTCGGCCTGCTCGAAGGTGCCGAGCAACTTGCTCGCGTTGCGCAGGCTGAAAAGCACCAGCGGCGGCTCCAGCGAGACAGAGCTGAAGGAATTGCAGGTCAGTCCCGCGGGCCGGCCATCGGGCGCGCGCGTCGTGATGACGGCCACGCCGGTCGGAAAGCATCCCAGCAGCTGCCGAAGCAGCGCGGGTTCGATCGCGGGCAGGACGCGTTCTGCAAGCTCGGACATGGCGGCTCCTTGGCAAAGGGTCGGCTTGGGCGACTCAAGCGGCCGCGAGCTCGCGCACCGGCTCGGCGCGGTGCGGCGGGTCGTTGGCGATCTCCTGCTGCACCGTCGGGATGATGACCTTGGCCCAGGTTTCGAGCTGGCGCAGCATTGTCGGCTGGTCGAAGTCGCCCATCTGCGTCTGGAAGCAGTAGTGCACCGGCTTGAGGGTGCGGATCTCGTTGACCACGCGCTCGATCACGGTGTCGATGCTGCCCACGGGCAGCAGGGCACGCATCTCGTCCAGCGAGGGCTCGCCCTCCACGATGCCCTCTTCGACCTGGTAGTCGTCGGCGATCTGGGCGGTGCGGCGCTTCAGGCTCACGGCGATGCGGCGCTGGTAGCGCGCGCAGTCGAGGTAGTGCTCCACCTCCGCCTTGTTGTTGCTCGCGTAGGCGGCGCGCAGCAGGCCCACCGGTACGGCCGCCGGATCCTTGCCCTCGGCATGGGCCACCTTGTCGATCAGGGCGCGGGTGCCCTGCAGCTTCTCGAGGCCACCGTCGCCGCCCGAGACGAACACGTGGTGCCCCGACTTCACCGCACGCGCGACGAAGGCCGGATCCACGCTCGTGATCCAGGTCGAGGGCATCGGCTGCTGCACGGCGCGCTGGCTGATGGCGCTCATGGGCTGCGTGTAGAACTCGCCCTCGTAGCTGAACTTGGGCTGCTTCAGGCCCATTTCGAGCATGTCCAGCATCTCGAAGGTCCGCGCCTTGGCGGTCTCCAGCGAAACGCCGAAGCGCTCGAACTCGAAGTGCTGGTAGCCCGAGCCGATGCCCAGGTTCAGGCGCCCGTTGGAGAGCTGGTCGACCATCGCCACATCGGCGATCAGCCGGGCGGGGGTGTACAAGGGTGCGACGACAATGCCTGTTCCCAGCCGGATGTTGCGGGTGACCGCGGCGCAGTGGGCGATCATGGTCAGCGGCGACGAGCACATGCCGTAGTTGCTGAAGTGGTGTTCCGCATACCAGGCGGCGCCGAAGCCGAGTTCGTCCGCGACGCGCGTCTGCTCCACGGCATCGCGCAGGATCTGGTGGGAGGTCTTATGCTTGTTTCTCTGCTGCATCAGAATGAAGATTCCGAAATCCATTGCGCTTGCTCCTGGTTGGCTGCTGTTGACGTGGGCCAATCGTAGGAACGCCGGGCCCTCGCGGATCGCCAACGTGCGCACAGCTTCTTTGCGGCTTCTGTAATGAAGGCCCTCGATTCACTGCGGATTTTCGTGACGACCCAGCGCAAGGGCAGCCTGTCGGCGGCGGCGCGCAGCCTGAGCCTGTCGCCCGCGACGATCTCTCGGCGCATCAGTGCGCTGGAGGAGGAACTGGGCGTCCAGCTGGTGGATCGCACCAGCCGCAACCTCAAGATGACGGAAGCCGGGCAGGCCTTCATCGAGCGCGCCGAAGTCGTGCTGGAGGCCATGGCCGAGGCGGAGCAGGCGGCGCGCGTCTCGCGCCAGCGGCCGGAGGGGCGCCTGCGCGTGCACTCGCGCACGCACATCGGCCTGCGCGTTGTGGCCCCGCTGCTGCCGCGCTTTGCGCAGCGCTACCCCGACATCCGGGTCGAAGTCGAGCTGTCGGAGCATCCTGTCAACCTCGTGGAGCACGATTTCGACGTCGACATCCGCACCGGCGAATCGAACGACTCGGGCTTCGTCATCAAGCGGCTGCTGTCGAGCGACGAGGTGCTGGTCGCGAGCCCGGCCTTTCTGAAAGTCTACACGCGCATCAAGCACCCGACCGACCTGCCGAACGTGCGCTGCCTCACCTACCGGCGCGAGCACGAGGCCACGAGCTGGAAGTACATCGACGAACAGGGCGAGCAGCAGGCGCTGGCGATCCAGGGCGTGCTCAGTGCCAACAACGGCGAGTTGCTGCGCCTGGCCGCGCTCGGCGGCATGGGCATCGCACTGCTGTCGGAGCCCACGGTGCGCAGCAACATCGCGGACGGGTCGCTCGTGCGGCTGCTGCCCGACTACCGTTTCGCGGTGCGTGGGTTTTCCAACGGCATCTTCGCGGTGTTCCGCCAGAGCCGCGCGCTGCCGCTGAAGGTGCGTGCCTTCGTCGACTTCATCGCCGAGGCGCTGCACGACGAGAAGGCGCCCTAACGGTCGGCGAAGCGGTGCGGCGGCCGGCCTGCGGCGGGCAGGCCCTCGATCAGGAAGAGCCCGCCGTCGTGCGCCAGCGGCCCCTCGAGGCGGGCACTGCGCGAGATCGTCGTGAGGAAGGCCTCCTCGAAGCGCGGCCCGCCGAAGCACAGGCTCGTGGGGAAGCTGGCCGGTACGGGTACCAGCCGATCCAGCGTGCCATTGGGCGCGAAGCGCGCGAGTCGGGCGGCGCGCGGCAGCACCGACCAGACGTAACCTTGCATATCGACGGTGGCGCCGTCAGGGCCCGCCTCGAAGCGGTCGGTCGTCGCGAAAACGCGCTTGCGGCCGAGTGGACCGCGGGGGTCGTAGTCGTAGGCCCAGATCGTGCGCTCGAGGCTGTCGGCCAGGTAGAGCGTGCGCCCGTCGAGGCTGAAGCAGGGGCCATTGGCAAAGCCGATGTCGTCGGCCAACTGCTCGACGCTGAGGTCCGATCGCAAGCGGAAGAGGCCGCCCCGTACACGCTCAGCGGCCTGGCGGTTCATGTGCATCGTGCCCGCGAGGAAATTGCCGGCGGGGTCGCACTTGCCATCGTTGAGCCGCACATCGGGATGGTCGACCGGGAGTCTGGCCAGCACTTCCAGCTTGCGCGATCCGAAGTCGTAGCGCGCGAAGCTGTTCCTGAGCGCCACCACGACCGCGTCGCTGCGGCACGGCGCGATGCAGCCGATCGGCGCGGGCACGGCATGCCGTTCGAGCGACCCGCTTTCCGGGCACCAGCGCCACAGGACCCCCGCCAGCGCATCGATCCAGCACAGGGCCTGCGCGTCGGCATCCCAGCAGGGGCTTTCGCCCAGCTGGTCCTTCGTTTCACCGATTCTCGTGATCGTGACGTCCATGCCGGGCAGTGTGCCGAGGCTTCGCGCATGGAGGCAACGCGGGCTGCAAAGCAGCTTTTCATGCCATGCAGCATGGCCCGGGGCAGCGCCACTTAGACTGAATCGACAGGGCGGACGCCGCCCGATCAGGAGACATCGACATGCCCTTTCGCAAACACATCGGCGGCCTGCTTCTCGGGCTGGCTGCCGCATTCGGCGCCGCCCAGGCCCAGCAACCCACCCGGATCGTCGTGCCCTTTGCCGCCGGCGGCGGCACCGACCAGTATGCGCGCCTGCTCGCCAACGAACTCGGTCAGCACGGCCTGCAGGTCATCGTGGAGAACAAGCCGGGCGCCAGTGGCATCGTCGCCGCCGACTACGTCGCCCGGTCGCGGCCGGATGGCCAGACGCTGCTGATGTCGTCGCTCAGCACGCTGGCCACGAACACCGTCATGTACGACAAGCTGCCCTACGACCCGGTGAAGAGCTTCGCGCCCGTGACCCAGATCGCCTACCAGCCCACGATCGTGGTCGCACGCCCGGACGTACCCTACAAGAACATCAAGGAGATGGTGGCCTACGCCAAGGCCAACCCCGGCAAGATCAACCGCGGCTCGCCCGGGGCCTCGATCCTGACCAACCTAGCGCCGATGGCCTTCGAGAGCATGGCGGGCATCAGCACCACCCACATCCCGTTCAACGGCGACTCGCCGGGCCTGCAGGCGCTGCTGGGCGGCCAGATCGACATCGAGGGCACGTCGATCACGGGCCCGCAGCAGCACATTCGCGCCGGCAAGCTGCGCGTGCTCGGCGTGATGGATGCCAAGCGCCTGCCCCAGGTGCCGGAAGCCCCCACCTTCAAGGAGCAGGGCTACGACATCGAGGCGCTGCTCTGGTATGGCCTCTCGGCGCCGGCGGCCACGCCCAAGGATGTGGTCGAGCGACTGAACCGCAGCGTCAACCAGGTGCTCGCCGATCCGGCCTTCATCAGCCGCGCCCGCGCCATCGGCATGGAGCCGCGCGGGGGCACCCCCGAAGCGTTCGCGAAGTACGTGCAAGATGAAAGCGCGCGCTGGATCCCGCTGCTGCAGCGCCTCGACCTGCCGAAGCAGGCCCAGTGAATGAGCGCCCTCTTTCCCGATCGATGACTTCCATGCAGCCGCTTTCCGGCCTTCGCGTCCTCGACCTGTCCCGCGTGATGGCGGGCCCCCTGTGCGCGATGGCGCTCGCCGACCTCGGGGCCGACGTGATCAAGGTCGAGCATCCCGAACGCGGCGACGACACCCGCGACTGGGGCTTGCGCATCGGGCGCCACAACACCTCCTACTTCAACAGCTGCAATCGCAACAAGCGATCGGTGTGCATCGACCTGCAGGAACCGGCCGGCGTCGAGCTCGCCCGGGATCTCGCGGCACGCTCGGACATCGTCATCCAGAACTTCAAGTTCGGCGGCGCGCAGAAGATGGGCCTGGGCTACGACGACCTGAGCGCGTCCAACCCCGGGCTCATCTACTGCTCGATCTCCGGCTACTCGGTGCTTGGCGACGAGCGGGCCCGGCCCGGCTATGACCTGGTCGTACAGGGCGAGAGCGGGCTCATGGCAACCAATGGCGAAGAGGGCCAGGGGCCGCTGAAGTTCGGCGTCGCCGCCGTCGACATGTTCACCGGCATGTACGCGGCACAGGCCATCCTCGCGGTGCTGCACCAGCGCCATCGCACCGGCCGGGGCCGCCACATCCAGATGTCGCTCTACGACAGCGGCATGATGATCGGCTCCTACTACGGACTGACCGCGTGGGCGAACAAGCGCGACCCGGCGAAGTTCGGCAACTCGCATCCTTCGATCGTTCCCTACGGCGTGTTCGAAGCGGCGGACGGGCCGCTCGTCATCGCGGTCGGCAACAACGGCCAGTTCAGGAAATTCTGCGTCGACGTCATCGGGCGACCGGAACTCGCGAACGACCCGCGCTTCGAGAAGAACACCGAACGCGCGAAACACCGCCACGAACTGCTCCCCGCCCTCGAAGAATGCATCCGCGCGCACACGCGCGAAACGCTTTTGACCCGCCTGCGCGCCGCCGGCATTCCCTGCGGCGAAGTGCTGGGACTCTATGAAGCCATGCAGTCGCAGCGGACAGCGCAGACGCAACTGTTGCACCACTTCGAGGACGCGCAAGCCGGGGCGCAGGCGATCCATGCGCCGCCCTACGTCATCGATGGCGCACGTTGCGACGTGCGCCATACGCCGCCGGACCTGGGCCAGCACACGGGCGAGATCCTGCACGAGCTGCTGGGGATGGATGCCAACCGCTTGCGCGAACTCCAGACGCAGAAGGTGATCCGCTGACACCCACGCCGGGCCGGCGTGCACTTCGCGGAAAGCAGCTTTTCAGGGCCTGCAGGATCGGCGCCGGCACCGAGAACTAGACTGAATTCAGCCCGTCCACCATGGACCGGAACAAGGAGACAAGAGAAGTGAACTACCGCAAATTCGTCCTCGGCCTCGTGATGGGGGCCTGTGCCATCGGTTCGGCCGTGGCCCAGCAGGTCACCCGCATCGTCGTGCCGTTCGCGGCAGGCGGCGGCACCGACCAGTACTGCCGCATCCTCGCGCAAGAGCTCGGCAAGCACGGCATGAACGTCATCATCGAGAACAAGCCCGGCGCCAGCGGCATCATCGCGGCCGACTACGTGGCGCGCGCCAAGCCGGATGGGCAGACCGTGCTGGTGTCGTCGCTCGGCACGCTGGCCAACAACAGCGTGCTGTACGAGAAGCTGCCCTACGACCCGGTCAAGGACTTCGCGCCGGTCACGCAGATCGCCTACCAGCCGGCCATCATCGTGGGCCGCGCGGACCTGCCCTACAAGAACATCAAGGAGATGGTCGAGTACGCGAAGAAGAATCCCGGCAAGATCAATCGCGGCTCACCCGGCGCCGCGATCCTGACGAACCTCGCGCCCATGGTGTTCGAGAAGAACCTCGGCATCAGCACGACGCACATCCCGTTCAACGGGGACAGCCCGGCCGTGCAGGCGCTGCTCGGCGGCCAGATCGATATCCACGGCACCTCCATCACCGGCTCGCTGCCGTACATCCAGGCCGGCAAGCTGCGCGTCCTGGGCGTGATGGACACCCGGCGCCTGCCGCAGGTGCCCGACGCGCAGACCTTCCAGGAGCAGGGCTTCGACATGGTGGCGACCTTGTGGTACTCGCTTTCCGTTCCGGCCGGCACGCCGAAGGATGCGATCGACCGACTGAACAAGGCGGTCAACCAGGTGATTGCGGATCCCGACTTCGTCATCCGCGCGCGCGCCATCGGCATGGAGCCGCGCGGTGGCACGCCCCAGGACCTGTCGAAGTTCGTCAAGGTCGAATCCGACCGGTGGCTGCCGGTGCTGCAGAGCCTCAACTTGCCGAAGCAGGCGCACTGAATCGGCTTCGACGCCCGGCAGCAGCGAAGGTCTGTGGGCGGCATGCGACAAACACGCGAACAACCTGCCTTCGTGTGAAATTGCTCGGGGCATGGCGGTCGCCACGGCTCACAATTTCCGCATGTCCACCCCTCACTTGCCGCTCTGGTATCGCCATGCCTGGTGGTTGCCAGGTGCCTGCTCCGCCTTCGCCATCGCGCTGGTCGCTGCGACCCTTCGACCGTCGGAGCAGAGCATCCTGCTGACCGTGGCCATCCTCTGCGCCCTGCCCTGGGCGCTGGTGCTGCTGTTGCTCGATTTCGGCCAAGGCTTCGCGGATCGCGCGGCCGTCGTCGTGTGCATCGGCCTCGTTGTAAATGCCGCGGTGCTGTGGTGGTCGACGGCCGTGTTGCGCGCGCGATTCCGTCAGCGCCACACTGCGGATGCCATCGAAGCCTGAATCAACACGACCTGGGCACACGCCTTGCATGGTTCATTGCAAGCAGGCGGAAAGGGCCGTCAACCATCCCTTTCTGGTGCGTCGTTTGTCTCCTCCACCCTATCTTGGTGGATTTCCCCCGGGGCAGTGAAATGCCTCGGGGACTTTCTCGGAAGACATGATGCGGTGCGTGGCCTCTTGAAAAGGGACGACGCCCCGGCCGCATGAAGCGCCGGGTGCAAACGAAGGCCTCAGGCTGGTTCGCGATCGAGATGGCGATGCGGGTCCAGACCGCGCGTGGTGCTCTCCTGGACGAAAGGCATCGCGTATTCGCGGCCGATCATGTCGCGCGCGAACAGGTAGTTGCTGCGGGCCTTCTCACCCATCGCGTCGAGATCGACCTCGCCCTGGCTGTCGCACGGAAAAGCCAACGCGCGCCCCTCGTGGAACAGTGAGCGGAAGCGAATCTCGAACGACGTGGCAGTACGCATCGAAGGACCTTTCAGCATGATGTTCTCCTGAACCTGTCTTGCATCAATCGTGCCCGAGCTCCTTCGGTTGACGCATCCCGCGCGTTGTTGAGTGATCCGCGCAAGGACGGCGTGTGGCCGTGAAGAAGTGCACAACGCGAGGCCTTGAAGCGAGGGCTGCTCGTTCGATCGGCGTCGCGGGACCGAATGCTGGCAGCCCGACCTTCCCCCGTCGCGTGCTTCAAATAGCGCGGAGGGTGGTTCGGTGCGGGACTGCTTGCGTTGACAAAGCGCCGAGGTGGCCGTGTGCCATCGCGGCAGTGCACGCCGGACGTGGATGCTGCAGATCAGCCACCAGCGCCGCTTGGCTGATCGCCCATGCGAGCACCCCGAGCGCGATGCAGATGGCTGCCCAGCGGAGCACCGGCGCCCGCCACACGGCGAGCACGAGCAGGATGCCGGCGCTCAGGATGGCGCCGACGATGACGGGATCCTTCATCGATCGGGATGTGCGGGTCGCGCCGACGCGTGCATGGCAGTGCCACTCGCTCAGACGCGGTTGGTCATCAGCACGATGGCTTCGCCCACGACCTTGCCGTCCGCGTCGATGCGCCGGTTGGGGGTCAGGAAGCCGTTCGTGTCGATTTGGTAGCCGGTTGCGTAGACGCTGTTCTTGATGTTGCCGCCGATGGCGAGGACCAGGTCGGGGCCCACGGCCACGACGATGTCCGAATGACAGGGCGTCTCCGGGTTCTCGGTCGCCGTCAGGAAGCTGTCGAAGCTGAACGGCGTGTTCCGCCAGTTCCCGATGATGTCGCCGACCTGCGGCCGCGCCTTGGAAAGCGGGACTCCCCAGAAAGGCGCAGTCATGTCGCCGCTCGCGGCCTTTCGGATGGACTCCCACATGTACCGCGAGTGGCCGATCGACTCGGGAAAGGACTTGTAGCCCGCCACGGTCTTCGCGGCGTTGCGCACCATCAACGAGATGGCGACCGCGGACCAGGGGACGTCCGTGTTCTTGCCGGTCAGGTTCTTTCCGAAAGCCTTCCACATCTTGCCGATCATGGTGCTGAAAGGCTCGACGTTCTCCTTGCCCTCGCCTTTCTTGAACAGCAGCCACTGCTCGGTCGCCGCGGCCACCAGCGCCTCGCGCGCCGGCGAGGCCGGGTCCCGCAATGTCGGCTGCTTCTTGTCGGTCCACCGGATCCTTGCATCGACCAACCCGTCCACGCAGAAGCCATCGACCTCCTTGGTGCCGACGCGTGCGCGGATGTGGTTCCATCCCGGCGGGCCGTCGCCGATCTCGACGATGGAATCGCCCAGCGAGAGGACCGTCAGCGGATCGTTGCCCTCCGTGCTCGGGACACCGCGAAAGTTGACGGTCTGGACATTGACGAACTTCTGCATCAACTGCTCCTCGACGTGGGGCGGGAGAACACACGATGCAACGATGAGCCGTTGCGGCGTCTCCGGGGGCAGTGTCAGCGGGGGTCAGGCCAGTGTCAAACTTTCTTCTACGCGAGAGAGCGTCCTTCCGGGCGGTCCGGCCTCGGGCGCAGGGGTCCAGTGCGCTCAGGGTTTCAGGTACAGGGCGGTCGTCGCGACGGACGCGTGCCCGACGTTCTGCTGCACGACCTCGATCGGCACCGGCGACTGCCCTGCCCTGCCCTGGAGCGAATGCACCACGTGCGTGTGCCGCAGCCAGTGCGTGCTGGCTTCCCTGAGTCGCTGCGATTCAGCGTCATCGAGTTCGCGGGCAGCCTTGTCGACTGCGGCCTTGATGGCCTGGTACAGGCCCGAGGCCGACCAGCGCGGCGGCGCGTCATTGCGTTGCGATCCGAATCGCGCGAGCAGCGCAATGTGCCGGTTGCCGGCGGCATCGGCCGCGCCCTCACGGCCGTGCGTCGCGAGTTCGACTTCGAGTTCTTCGACCAGTCGTGAGGGCACCGGAACGTCGCGGCTGCGACCCCCGCGGCCGATCACCTTCAGGTGCCAGACCCGGTCCGATGCCGGCCCCGCATCTGCGGACACGACCCTCCGGAGGTCGCCGCAGGTGGCGCGGGTGATCTCGTCCAGACGCAATCCCGTCTCGTACAGCCAGCGCATGGCTCGCGCCAGCCGCCGGCCGACGACATCGTGCGCGCGGCGCGCGAGGCAGGCGTCGAGATGGGCCCATTGCGTGGCACTCAGCGTGCGGCCCGCGCCGAGCGCGCTGCGCCGCTTGGGCGGCGGCCGCAGTTCGGCGAATGGATTGATCGTCACGTAGTTCGCCGCGCTCAGGAAGGCGAAGAGGCCCTTCACGATCGTGAGCGACTGCCTGCGCGCGCTGGACGACAGCGGGCCCTCCATCGGACGCCACAGCGGCGACCACCGCTGGTGATGACGCGGTCCGCACCAGCTCTTCGGCGGATCCGACAGGAACGCGGAGTAGGCGCTGGCATCGTCTGTCGACAGCGAAGACAGGGCCTTCCCGCGCTCGAGGATGGCCCACAGCAGCAGGCGTTCGGCCTCCTTGCGGTAAGAGCGCCGGGTCGACGCCAGTTCCTCGCCGGCCTCTTCCGGCTGCTTCGCCTCCAGCCAGGCGTCGATGGCTTCCTTGTCGTCGACGGCCGTCAAGCGGCAGTCCGCCAAGGGCGCACGATGGTGTCCGGCCCGTCCGTCGAGTTGCGCAGGCAGCACGAACTTCTCATAGGGCACGAGCGAAGTCGCGGGCGACACCACGGCCATCAAGACCGCCGGGCTCAGTTGCGCCCTCGGTTGTGCGGCGTGGCGTCCCACCCGAAGACCGCCCAGCACGTCCTCGTTCGCCTGCAGCCAATCGAGAATCCGGGCCGCCTTGCGCTCGCCGATCCCCGGCACCTGCACCCACCAGCGCGCGCCGACCCCGTTGATGCGCTCGACCAGCGAGAACAAGGTGCCGAGGCCCGCGCGCTCGAGGCGCGCCGCCACGGCGGGGTTGAGCCAGGCGGCCACCCCATCGAGTGGTTTCGGGTCCTGCGCAATCAGGCCCTCGAGCCAGCGAAGCGCCTCGAGTTGGCGCTCGATCACGCGCGCACGCCGCGAGGGCTGGCCGCCGCTCGACCGGCCACCCTGCCCTCCTCGGCTTGCCGGCGGGTACGCCTCCTCGTAGGCCTCGACCTGCTCGGCCTCCGAGAAGTCTTCCAGGCCCTGGGCCTGCGCGAACTCGGCCAGGCTCGGCAGCGCCGGCGCCTTGTCGGAATAGCCGGTCGGGTCGAGCAGGATCAGGCGGGCTGTTCCCGGCTTCTGTTCGCGTCTTGCGGCGGCCGCGAAAGCGTCACGGATCCAGGCGATCGTTCGGCGGACCGTGCGCAAGTCCGCGTGTTCGCCCTCCAGGCGTAAATAGCGATCCCAGCTCGCGCGCTCGTCGAGGCCCTGGGCCAGGGCGCGCATGAAGGCGAAATGGCCGCGGTGCAGCTTGCGTGGCGGGCGATCAGTCACCGGGTCGAGGCCCTGCTGGAGGGGAATTTGCGGGAGATGGCGGCGGCGCGGCACGACGATCGTGGACCTGCGCTTGCGGAGCGCCTGACGGCCTCGATGTCCAGTTTGCCTGTGCGGCGTGCAGCAAAAAAACTAATCACATCAATGACTTAGATAAGCTATCTGATCGTAGGGTGATCTCGACATGTAAATTCGGCATTGATGATTATTTCATGAACAGGCCCGTTTGGACGGGTTTTCCACGCCCTACACCGGCGCCGGCAATCCCAATCGTTCTCACATTAAGGGCCGAGCGCCGGTTCTGGACCGGCGCCCATCCTCGTCAGGCTTGTTGGCGAATCTTGCGCAGTGCGGCGACGACCGCCGATTCGACGGCCTCGGTGTTCGGATCCGCTGCGGCCTGAGCCCCGATCGTGATCGTGATCTCGCCCGACTTGGCGCGCACCAAGGTGCCTAGCTTGTGTCCCGCCGCGTCAATGTCGACGCGCTCCGCGCGCTCGAAGCCCGCCTTCGCGTCGAGCAGCCGAGCGACCACGATCGGCGCGGACAGCCCCTGGCCCCTCAACCTTTCCGCGCGCTTCAGGACTGCGCGACGGTCTTGCTCCATCGCAGCACTGATCTGCTCGGCATGGCGAAAACTCACGTCGAGCGGGCTGCGGAAACATTCCACGACGGCCTCGGGCAGCTGGGCCACCAGGAGCGCCTTCCGCACCCAGGTGTGGCTCACGCCGATGGCCTCCGCGAGCTGGCGCTGCGTCGGGAACAGCTGCTCTTCGAGCGCGCGCTGGTACATGATGCCCTGCTCGTAGGCCGAGAGATCGGCGCGCTCGCGGTTCTCGCGGTCCATGATCTCGAACAAGGCGCGGTCGCCAAGTTCGTCGGTCCATACCGAGGCCAGCACTTCCATGCCCAGTTCGAGGCAGGCCTGGTGCCGGCGGTGGCCGAACACGAGCTCGAACTGGCCCGGTTCCTCCTTCAGCGGTCGCACGAGGATCGCCTGGACGTTGCCTCCGGCGTGCTCGATGTCCGCCTTCAGACCGGCAAACTCACTGGTGCTGAAGGAAGACTGGTGACGGTTCGCATAGCGGCTGGGCCGGATCGTCTTGGGGTCCATCTTGCGCGTCGGCAGCGCGCCTTCGTACTGACGCAGCTTGTCGCGCAGCGCGGCCATTTCCCCCTCGACCTGCTGGATCTGGCCGCGGAACGCCATCATCTGGCCGGGCCCGGTGCGTGGCGGCAGGCCGCTGCCCGACGCCGGTGGAAACCTGGTTTCCACCGCGATCACAGGCGCGGGCGCGGGGCCGTCGGGCGTCTCTGGCGCCACCGCCTGGATAGCCGGCCGAGTCAGGTCCGCGGGCAGCGACAAGCCGGCGGTCAGCGCCTCGAGGCGTTTGCGTGTGCTTGCCATGTCAGGCCTCCTCGTGATGGACAGGGACGCCGACACGGCGCGATGTCAGCATGAAGGGCGGAGGTGTCTTGCGACCGTGTCCCCCGCTTTCCCCCCGGTGTTCACCGCGTCGCTTGGCGACGTGCTGCGCGGCCCGTGCATGGTTCATCGTTGCGGCAACTCCGTTGGTCCAGCTACGGAATTCCGAAACGGCGCTTGCTGGCCACCCCTTGCACTCTTCGGTGGAAACCTGGTTTCCACGGTCGCCACCGCGGCCGTCGAATGACCTGGAAACCTGGTTTCCACGCGCGAGCAATTCCACTGGCATCGTTCTCATCGCTGCGCCCTGCCCTGCGCCTGCCAGGCGCCGACGACCGATTGCTCAACCAGTTCGACGAACGAGTCATAAGCATCGACCGCCCGCTTGTACGTCTTGGCGGCCCCCTCATACTTCTGCACGTCGTAGACGGTCGCGAACTCCGCGGCCTTGTTGCTCGTGACGCTGGTCTTCGGGATCTCGACCGGCAGGGTGTATTCGCCGTAGGTCGCCTGAATCCACTGCCGGACCGCCGGCATCGCGGGATCGGCCGCGTCGACCCGGCTCAACAGCACGTGGAGGAAGTCGAAGGCCTTGCCTTCGCGATCCTTGCTCTGGCCATCGAGGTTGCCGCCGAGGTCCGCCAGCAGCGACCAGAACTGGGCCGAGGAAGCGAAGTCCAGGCCTGACGGCGGCACAGGCACCACGATGCCGTTGGCCGCCCACAGCGCGTTGATCGTCACATAAGAAAGGGAAGGGGGCGTATCGATCACGATGACGTCGTACAGATCGCGCACGCTCTCCAGGCCGACGTTCAGCACATCCCAGAACTTGGCACCGGGTTCCTGCATCTGGCGCGCCGGCAGCGCGAACTCGGCCGAGAAAAGGAACGGGGCGGCCGCGACCAGGTCGATGCCGTCCCAGTAGGTCGAGCGGATGGCATAGCGGATGTCGTTCTCGCTGCCGTCGCAGAGCGGCCCGATCGTCATGTCCTCGGTCACCTCGGCCTCGGGCAGAAGACCGTGCAGGGTCGTGAGCGAGCCTTGCGGATCGGTGTCGATCGCCAGCACGCGGTGGCCGCGCAGGCTCAGGCCCTGGGCCAGGATCATCGCGGTGGTCGTCTTTGCAACCCCGCCCTTGAAGTTGCCGACCGCAATCGTGACCGCCTTGCGGCCGGCCGGACGCATCTTCTCGCCACGATAGGTGCGGGTCCAGCGGCGCAACTCGTCGAGCCCGAAGATCCGCTTGCCGCCGGAAGGGGTCAGCTGGCCCGCCGGCAGATCGTCCTTGGTGATCCTGTAGGCGACGTGCGCTTTGTCGACGCCGCACAGAGCCGCCAGTTGGGCCGTGGAATAGGTGGGGGCGATCTTGCGGGCCTCGGGCGCCAGCAACATCCCGCGGATCTGCTCGACCATCGATCCGGCCCGCGTCGCCAGGGCCGCGATGCGCTCCATATTGATGGTCTGGCGAGCTTGGGCAGGGACCTCGGTGGAAACCTGGTTTCCACCGACCGGTGGCACAGTGACAGACATAGGGGACAACCTTATTCGACAGAATTCAGCGATTCTATGAGAATCTGTCGAATGAACAAGTTTCGCCTAGAGCGAGCCAAATCCCTCGCTGCGCATTGTGAGGTCCTTTGGGGATCCGCATCCGATGCGGCCGTCTTCACGGGCGCGAAAAGAACCGATCTCGCCAGAAATATGCCGACGAGCGGCCACAAACGCGCATCGAGCTGCGTTCCGACCCCACGCGACAGCGGGCAGTGCACCGGAGGAGGGCGATTGCCCCTATCCACTCACATCGGAGCCCATTGCTTCTCACGGTTCGCCACGCTGGATCCCAATCGATCTCACATCAAATCCCAACGCCGCTCACATTCAAACCCAACAAAGCTCACAGTTTGCACTGTAAGCCTTTGTCACCATTGAAGAAAGCCGATCCTCAACTCTTCAATGTCCCAAGTGTTCATTTCAAACAGCTCAAGGCACCGTCAGGAGGAATTTGTGAATTGACCGAATCACAATACGGCGGCATGATGTGCGGCCCCACCAACACCACCCAGCTCCATGGCCGAGGATGACTCATCACGAAGCGCGCCTCGCCAGCCCCCCTCGGCCGAAGAGCAAAGCGTCGCCAAAGCCAACGAGGCCATCGCGATCCGCCCCAAGCGCGGGCGTCTGACCCTGCTGTCGCGGCGCATCTACAACGCGCTGCTGTACCACTCCCAACGCCAGGGTGTCGACGAGCCCGTGTACCGCCTCGCGCTCAGCGAACTGATCGGCGACGCCCGCTTCAACTCGAACAACACCGAACTGCTCAAATCGCACCTGCGCGACATGCAGGCCACCACGATCGAATGGTCGACCAGCAGCAGTTCGCTCAAGCGCTGGGTCTCGTCGCAGCTGCTGGGCACCGTGACGATCGAGGAGCAGGGCAGGGGCCGTCCTTGCATGGTGACCTGGCGCTACCCCGACGAGATCAAGGAGCGGCTGGTCAAGCCCCACCAGTACACGCGCGTCCTGCTCGAGATGAGCAGCCAGATGCGCAGCTACTCCGCCGCGGTGCTCTACGAGATCGGTGCGCGCTACCTGACCTCGCCGGGCCGGCTCTCGATGCGCGAGGACGTCGTGTGGTGGGCGGCGGTGCTGACCGGGCGCAGCGACATCAAGGAAGTCGATTACCGCTTCCTCAAACGCGACGTCATCACCAAGGCCATCGCCGAGATCGACGCGCTGTGCGAGGAATTCGGCCTCGAACTGATCGAGCACAAGCGCGGGCGCAAGATCGAGGAGATCCAGTTCAGGGTGGTGCCGAAGATCCAGCAGCGCCTCGGCGACATCTCCGCGCCCAATCGCAACGTGTTCGACCTTGAACTGGTCGCGCGCCTCGTCGCGCTGGGCATCAAGCAGGACGAAGCGCAGGATCTGTACGCAACGACCGACGAAGGGCAGATCCGCGCGACGCTCGACCACGTCGAAGCGCGGCAGCGCAACGCGGCGATGCCGCCGCTCAAGTCGCCCGCGGCCTATTTCAAGGACGCGCTCAAGAAGGGCTACGGCGGTGTCGTCGTAGGCGCACCCGCCTCAGCCGCCGGTTCGGCACCCGCATTGCCCGCGCCGGCGCCGGCGCTGTCCGAAGCGGACCGCCAGCGCCGGCTGCGCGAACTCTGGGAGAACGACCGCATGGGCAAGGCGCGCGCGCTGTTCGCGGAGATGCTGGAACCCATGCAGGCAGACCTTCGCACACGCTTCGAAGCCGAACGACTCGACGACGTGGCGGCGCCGATCGCGCGCGCCTGGCGGCGCGACGGGCCCGACAGTCGCATTGCCGCGACGACCTTTTTCAAGTGGCTGGCCCAGGAAACCTGGCCCGAAGCACCCAGCGATCGCGTCCTGCTCGACTTCGCACTGCAGCGCGGCGTGCCAGGGCTGTAGCACCCTTTGCAATAAGTCAGCGCTCGCTCTGGAAGGCCTGAGGAGACTCCAATGTCTTAATGGCAATCGCCGCCGCAAACCCCTGCCGACTGAGGAGCCAGCCGCCCCGGCCCGCACCGTGGGCTCGACACTGTTGCGGCGAACGCACAAACGAGAACTTTTGCGGTACGTACGGTTACGTTTGAATACGTTTGGGTTAGCATCGGCCTCATCGAACGAGGTCCAAAGTATGAACACCTACCCGACATCCAGCCAGGCCACCGGCGTTGCACGCACCCTCAGCAAGAGCGCGCAGAGCACCATCGTTGTCTACAAGACGGCCGAGAACAGGTTCGTGACGGCCAGCCCGCGCGACACGGTGCGCGGTCTGGTGCTCGGTGCCTACCGCAACGGTTATGGCGTTCCCGTCGGCGAAGTCGTGAGGTAATCGCCCTGCCTGACGCCGAGCAAGGCGGCCCAGACGCCGCCCGCTCGTCGCTCAAGGCACATTGGCGGTGCTGATCGCGAACGGTCGACCCGGCGTCGTCATGCTGCCGCCAAACTCGAAGGGGGCATCGCCAACGGCTCCCATGCCGCAACCACGCGGCGGCTGGCAGGCCCAGGCAGGGCCCCGATCGGCAAACACGACCTTCCCGTATCGGTAGTTCAGGATCGCCTTCGCGCCATGGTCCGCAATGCTCAGCACATGACCCGCGGTCGCGAAATTGTCGGCATCCTCCACGGCGATCGGGTCCACGATCCGTGAATCCTGGAGGGTGCGCACCACACGCCCGCTGTTTCCATCGGCCGCAAAGCGCACCCACTGGATCTTGCGCTCGCCGCGCGATGCGACCAGCACCTGGCGATTGAGCGAGTCGACGCTTTCGTCGTCGGGCGCGCTCTTCGAGATCGCGAGCGACGTGGGATTGCGACCGACAGCCACCACGCCGACTTGCACGATCCCGTCGGCGGATGCGACCGTGGCGCTTCCGGGTGCCGCCGCATAGCCGCCGAGCCCGAAGATGCGCAGCGTGCCGTCCTCCGTCGCGATCCACGCGCGCTGCACCTCACCGAACAGTGTGGTGCGCACGGCGGTCGGGCGCGCGCCGAGCGAGACCGTCTTCACGACCTCGGGCGTGTGGTGCGGCCAGTACGTGAAGGCATAGGGCCACTGGTCGTCGCGCAGCCCGAAGCGACCCACGGCCGAGTCGAACTCGCCCTGCGTCCCTTCGAAGTAGGTGCGACCCATCGACGCGAACAGGGGCCGCAGGTCGATGAAAGCCGCCTTGCGCTCCGACTTCGAGACCACGACCGCGATCCCGCCTTTCGCGACCCGCCCGACGTTGTCGCCGCGACCGCGGAAGCTTGCGCGATTGAACGGATCCGACAGCGGCGTCTCGAGCCCCATGAAGTTGCCGTTGCCGAGCATCGTGCGAAATGGATCGAGGCCGGTCGTCACGGCGATGTCGGTCGGCGCGGCGAGCCCGGGCAGATCGACGTAGCCGAGCACCTTCATGAAGGCGATGTTGCCCATGTTGGGCAGCCCCGGATAAACGCCCATCCACTCGTGCCACCAGTCGTACCACGCGCGCGGTTTCAGCCGGTCGTAGGGGTTGCAGCCGTCGCACAGGCCGGCCAGCGCGATGACCGCCACTTGGCCTCGCTGCGTCTTCGTGTCCCACACCGTGACGAAGGCGAACTCGCTGTTGCCGGTCATCGCGATCGCGGTCGGCACCTTGTTCGGCGCGAGCTTGACGGTCGCGCGATTCGTCGCCGTGTTGGTCCCCGTGGTGGCAATCAGCCCGTTCTGGAAGGCGACGAGGCCGCTCGCGCAGAAGCCCGCGCGACCGCCGCAACGCCCGATCGCCACCGGACCGCCGGCGATCAATCCTTGCGCCCGGTAATCCATCGCGGTGATGGAATCGATGCCGCCGCCGGGCACGCCGGTGCGCGTCCAGCTCAGTTGCGGGCGTTGCGCGAAGGTGTTGAACTCATAGCCCGAGATCTGGATGTCGGCGACCCCGATGCGCGCGGTGGGATCGTCCGGGACGAACAGCACGTTGGCCTGGTTGGTCGAGTAGCTCCCGGCTGCCACCTGGTCGTTGGTCTGGTCCCCGACATTGCGCGGCCCGCCGACCTGCCAGCGCGAATCGCCACCACGCGCGACCACATCGGGCCGCTGGTACCACGTCGGCACGCCCTTGGCGACCGAACCGGCAGGGGCGCCGAAGCGGTACGCCATACCGGCCTCGCTGCCCATCTGGCCCGCGACCGCGGCGTAGGCCGCGGGCACGATGGCGCCAGTGGCATCGACGATGTCGCCCGGCAGGGTAGGCTGGACCGCCCAGGCAGACAGCGAAGCCAGTGCCAGGGCCGCGGCGGTGACGAGCGAGGGGAGGGCGGGCATGCGCCATTGTGGCGGGCTGCTCGGAATAGGCCCCGTATGGCCCATGCGCGTGTCCTTGGCGCGCCGAGGGTGATTGGTGGACGCGTGACCCGAGCCATCTGCGCGAGCTTCGGGCGGCGGAGGCGGAAGGGCTTGCCGGGCCCGTCGCCGCAGCGTCCAACGCCGCCGCATCCGCGATGCAGTGGAAGCGGATGCGAGGTCTGCCGTCGCGCGGCGGCGACAGGTCAGGGCGCGCCGAGGGCGTCGAGGTTGGCCTTGTAGACGCGCACGCTCTCGATGTCACCGACCGCCTCCGCGCCGGCAACCGCTCGCGCCGTGCACTCCCGCGCCTTTACCGCATTCCCGAGCCGGTGCTCGTCAAATCCCATCAGCCCCAGGACCTTGGGCGACAGCGCCGCCAGGAGCGCATCGCCGGGGTGTCCCTCGATCACCGACAGCGCCTCGACCAGCCGGTGCCTGCTGGTCTCATACCGACCCGCATCGGCCGCGTCCTGCGCGCTCACGACCAGCCGCCGGACATGGAGCGCACGCTGGCCCGCCTCCGGTGCATTCGCCAGCGCGTCGATCACGCGCAGCGAAACGAGGTTCTCGTAGTACGCCACGCGCCCGCCCTCGTCGCCGCTCGCCATGCATGCGTCATGGGCCCGCTGCGTGAAGCCGAGCGCGGCGGCATAGTCGCCGCGGTGGAGCGCGTTGGTGCCGAGCGTGCCGAGCACCTTCGGCCGCAGGTCGTCGACCGCGTTGCCGGTGGCGCCCTCCATCTCCTGCAGCACGGCATCGAGTTCCACATCGGACGCGCCGTGCTCCCCGCCCGCGGACAGGGCCTGCGCATTGGACAGCCGCCGCTGCCATCGCACGATCGGGTTGTCCTTGTCCTCGCCCACCATGCGCCGCAACAGCGACGGTTCACCGACTTGATCGAACAGGCGCGCAATGCGGAAGAGCGAGTCGACATACAGGTTCACGGCCGCCTTGTCGGCCCGGATCGCGGCCGGCACATTCAGCCAGGCGCCGAACTGTTCGACAACCTCCTGCCCGTGCGCCTGGAGCAGGCGGTTCAATGCCGTCGCGTCGTTGGCCTCGATGGCCACGTGGAATTCGGCGTGAAGGGGGCTCGCATAGGGGAGGCTCATGGGACCTCCTTCAGCACCTGCCACTGGAACAAGCCCCCGGCATGCACCCTGACAGGCCGCTTCGCGAGGTTCACCGCCTCGATCAATTCGCCCACTTCCACATCCTTCGGAGGATCCTCCGGCTCGTAGACGCGGACGTTGTCCCCGGTTTCATCGACGGCCACCGTGACATGCGTGACGCCCGCCCACCGAAGGGGCTCGATGACCTGCCCGGCCACCGGGCAATGCAGCAGGCGCATCGAGGTCGCGACGACGACCCAGGCGTTCGCGGCGACCGGCACGCCTTCGAGCGTCCCGACAACCAGATGCCCGACCGGCGCGATGTCGGCGGCGATCCACGAGATGCTCGTGACGGTCACCGGCAGCACGGCTTCCAACTCGGCGAGATGGCCGTGGACCCAGTGGGCCAGCAGAATCGCCTCGCCCTCGCACGCCCCGACAACCGCGACGTGGCAGGAGACGGCGTCGGCAGACGCGGCGACCTCCAGCCGGCGGAACGGCAAGACCGCCGCAGCGTCGTCGCGCGAAGCATCCCACGCCGTCGGCAGGGTGAGCGCGCCGGTCCAGTCCAGCGATGCGGTCGGCACCGGCTTCGCGTCCGCGCGAACCGCCCGGCCGCTGCGGCGGGGCCGCAAGACGATCGCGCCGTCCTCGAAGGCCGGCATCGGCAGCGTGCCGGTCACGACCGCCGAATCGTCGATGTGAATCTTGACCGGCGCCCGCAGCCCCTTCAGGCGGTCATAGATGAACGGCAGGTCGCCAGGATCCGTCACCGCGAGCCCGAGCCGCTCGACGCACCGGTCCGCGGTCTGGATGCCGAACAGTTCGGTATCGAGCACCGCCCGCCACAGCACATGCGGAAGGTCGGCCAGCAGGCTTTCGAAGTAGTGCTCGACCTCGCCCGATGCCGTCGTCGGACGACGCGAGCCCACGACGAGGTCGGTCGCGTTCCCGTACGCGTCGGCGACCAGGGCCTCCAGCGCACACCAGGCGCGCGAGAGGTAGTCCTCGGCGTCGTCGAGCATGATGACCGTGCGTCCCATGATTTGTGCCGCTGACAGTTCCTTGAGGCCCTGCACGAACAGCGGGATGTCCTCCCCCTCTCGCGGCGGCTGGGGGAGGCAGGCGTAGTCGTACCAGAGGTGGATCCGCTCCGTCAGCCGGCGCAGGATCGGGCGGTCGGCCAGGAGCTCGCGCAGTCCGGCGAGTCGGTCGTCGGTCGCAGCACGCGCGACCCCGAGATCTTCCAGCGCTTCTTCGAGCCAGGCGACTTCGACGGCGGCCTGCCGCAGCGACGTCTCGTCGAGCGCGAACCGGAGGACGTTGACGATCAGGGCCTCGGCCAGCGGGGTGCCCCGGGGCCCCACGGGTTGACCCAGCTGCGCGCTGAACCGGCGCGGTTGGTGCAACCCCCGCTGCTCGGCCACGCGCACGGCCTGGACGAGGTGGGCGACGAGCTGCCAGGCTGCGAACCGCGCCTGCGCGCCTTCGGCATCCGGATGGGTCGTCCCAAGCCAGCGATGCGAGAGGAAGCAATAGAACATCCCCGGCCGTGTCTCTCGCTGAAGCTGCGACCGGACCTCCTGCAGACGGCGGAAGTGCCCGTCATCGAGCAGCGTCGTCAAGGGCAGCCAATGCGTCGCCTGCAGGCGCACGGACAGGCTCTGCGCCGCTACCAGCGCCTCGTCGGCGTCGTACGCGCCGAGCAGGAGGGCGTCGGGGAGGTCCGTCAGCGAGAAGGTCCAGCGGTCGTCGATCTCGCGCCCGGCTTCGTTGACGCGACCCGTGTACATGTGGATCGCCGCCCGATCGATGCCGTAGCGCATCGAGCCGTCGGAGATGGGCATGCGAATCGCGCGCGGACGCAGCATCGCCTGTTGCGTGAGGATCTCGTCCACCACCGTGTCGGCCTTGCTGCGATCGGCAAGCTCGCGTTGCATGGCGGTCCACGCGGCCGTCTGCAGGGGCGATGGCCCCCGTCGTGGCGAGGCGGCGAACATGCGGAAGCCGATCGCGTCGTAGGGCGCCTCCCGAGCCTCACGCCTGGCGTAGCGGATGGCGCGCCCGGCAGCCAAAGTCCCCGCGGTGAGCGTGGCGGGGTCGAGGATCAGGTCGCGCGGCGAATGACTTGCCAGATCCGACACGTCGATTTCGCCGAACACGGCGGGAAGTCCAGACAGCCCGACCTCATCAACCATGGCGCCTCCGCTTCATTGCGAGCAAGAGATCGTAGCGATTCGCGCCGCGACCCGGTACTGAAGCCATCAGGGCGAAGCAGGGGCAAGATGGGTGTGGTTTAATGACATAACGACATCTCGTTTGTTGACAATCTTACCCCACACACCCGAAAGCAAGCGAATGGCGACCAAGACTTCCACCGGCGCCCCAAGCAAGGCGAGCGCCGACGGCGAATCCGGCCGCACAAACGCAGCGGCACCGGCGCGTGCCAAGACCCCCCTGCGGCAGCTTCAGACACTTCCCGAGCAGATCGCCGAGCTGATTTTCACCTCCATCGCCAACGGCGAGTACGAGCCGGGCGAGCGCATTCGCGAGGAGGCGCTCGCGGAACAGTTCGAGGTCAGCCGGGGCCCGGTGCGCGAGGCCTTGCGAATCCTCGAGAAGGACTCGGTCGTGCGCATCCTGCCCAATCGCGGCGCCCACGTCACGCAGCTCTCGATCAAGGAAGTGGCCGACATCTTCGAGATCCGCCGCAAACTGTCCGGAACGATGATCGCCCGGCTCTCGGTCGAGGAGGCCGCAACTCTGGCGGCGGCGATCGACGTCGACATCCGAGCGCTCGACGCCCTCGCCCAGGACCCTGACGGCGCCGGCGACTACTTCCAGACATCGTTCAGCCTCAGCCGCGCCCTGCGCGAGGCCTGCAGCAACGAGCGGCTGGCCGAGATCCTGGCTTCCCTGTCGCGGCAGACCCTGCGCTACACCCAACTCGGCCTGGCCACGCCGGCGCGGCGCAAGGAGTCGGCGCGCAACTGGCGCGCCATGCAGAAGGCGCTGAAATCCGGGAACGTGGACGTCGCCGCCGAGGCGGCCGAGAAGCTGATCGAGGATTCGAAGCGCGAGGCGATCAAGCAACTCGAAGCGCGCCAGTCCGCCCGCGACGGTTGAGAAGGCCCGCCGCCCCGGCTAGTCCCCCAGGCCCAGGACCATCACCATATAGGCCGACATCACGAGCCCGCCGGCCTGCATCAGGCAGTTGCGCGCCCCCGGCACCTGCCGCTCGCCGCACTCGCCGCGCAACTGGCGCACCGACTCGATCATCAGCGGCATGCCGAACATGCCGCCATGGTTGAAGGAGAGGCCGCCACCCGAGGTGTTCATCGGAAACGCGCCGCCCGGTGCAATGCGCCCGCCCTGCACGAAGGCGCCGCTCTCGCCGCGCCCGCAGAAGCCCAGCGCCTCGAGGCCGACGAGCACGTTGATCGTGAACGCGTCGTAGATCTGCACCAGGTCGATGTCGCCATGGCGCAGGTCGGCGCGCGCCATCGCGAGGCGACCCATCTCGGCGAGCACGCCGTTGTCGATCCAGTCGTCCATGCCGAACGGCGTGGCGTGCTGGATGTACTGCTCGGCAAAGCCCTGCACGAGCACCTGCGGCCGTGCAAGGTCCCGGGCGCGTTCGGCCCGCACCAGCACGATCGCGCCGGCACTGTCGGTGACCTGGCAGATGTCGAACTTGCGCAGCGGATCCGCAATCATCGGCGCGGCCAGGTACTCCTCCATCGACAGCGGTGAGCGGGCGATGGCGTTCGGATTGAGCTGGGCCCAGCGTCTGGCCGCGAGCGCGACCTCGCCCAGGTCCTCCGCGCGCGTGCCGTAGCGGTGCATGTGCAGGCGCGCCTGCATCGCATAGAAGCCGATCGGGCTCAGCATGCCGTAGGGCAGCACGAACTGGCCGCTCGGCATGCGTGCGTCCTGCGCCGCCCCGCCGCGCGAGCGGCTGCGGTCCAGGCGCTGCGTGCTGCCGTAGGTGATCAGGGCCACGTCGCAGAGGCCGGCTTCCATCGCGGCCATCGCGTGGGCGACGTGGGTGAGGTTGGACTGCCCGCCGACGACGGTGCTGTCGACATAGCGCGGCGCCAGACCCATGTACTCCGTGACCAGCAGCCCGGCAGCGCGGTCGTCCCAGTGCGCGAACACGCCGTCCACGTCGGACGGCTTCAGGCCGGCGTCAAGGATCGCCTGCCGCGCCGCGGCGCATTGCAGCCCGAGGGCGGTGTCGCCCGCCTGGGCCTTGCCCATGCCGGCCTCGCCGACGCCCACGATGGCATAGCGGCCGCTCAGCGCTTTCGGGTCCATGTCGGTTTCCTTCAGACGCGCGCCGACTCGGCGGCGAGCTGGGCACGCACGTCCTTCTTGAGCACCTTGCCGACCGGGCTGCGCGGCAATGTCGGCCAGAACTCCACCTGCTTGGGCGTCTTCAGGCTGCCGAAGCGCGTGCGGCACATCGCGACGATCTCGTCGGCGGTCGCGTTGCCGCCGGCCTTGAGCTCGATCACGGCGGTCAGGCGTTCGCCCCAGTCGGCATCGGGCACGCCGACCACCACGCAATCCTGCACCGCGGGATGGCCCCAGATGACCTGCTCGATCTCGCTCGGATAAATGTTGAAGCCGCCCGAGATCACCATGTCCTTCTTGCGATCGACCACCGACAGGAAGCCGTTCTCGTCGAAGACGCCGATGTCCCCCGTGTGATGCCAGCCGAACGCGCGCGCCTCGGCGGTCGCCTCGGGGTTGTTGTAGTAGCCGGGCGAGACCAGGTCGCCGCGCGCGACGATCTCGCCGCGCTCGCCGATGCCCACGATGTTGCCGTCGTCGTCCATGAGCGCCACCTCGCACGCGCCCGAAGGGCGGCCGGCCGAGGCGAGATGCTTGTCGAGGTCGGCGTCGCCGTGCACGAAATGATCCTTGCGCGAGAGGCAGGTGATCACGCCGGGCACTTCCGACTGGCCATAGAACTGCACGAACACCTGGCCCCAGCGCGCGAGGCCTTCACGCAGCTTGTCGACCGACATCGGCGCCGCGCCGTACATCACGTACTCGAGCGAGGTGCAGTCGCGCGTGGCCACATCGGGGTGGGCGAGCAGGCGGTAGATCATCGTGGGCGGCAGGAAGATGTGCGTCACCCGCTCGCGCTCGATCGTCTCGAGAATGACGCCCGGGTCGGCCGAGCTCGCGATCACGTTGCGTGCGCCGATGCGGGCCAGCGCGACCATCGTCGCACCGGCGGCATGCGTGAGCGGCGCGACGACGAGGTGCACCGGATCCTTGCGCGGCGGCATGAACTGGTTGCTGATCCGGTAGGCCGTCTCGAGCGAGCGGTGGCTCTGCATGATCGCCTTGGGCCGGCCCGTGGTGCCGCCGGACGACTTGATGATCGCGATGTCATCGGGCTCGCGCCGGACGTTCACGCGCTGGCCGGCGAACGCGCGCAGCCACTGCGTGATGCTCGGGCCCTCGGCCTCCAGCGGCTCGGTCAGGCCGATCACGCGCCGCAGCGTCGGTATCTCGGCCTTCATCCGCTCCAGGTGCGGCGCGTACTGCGCGTGGCAGATCAGCACCGCCACCTCGCAGAACCCCGCGAACCAGACGATGTCCTCGATCGGATCGCGCGCGTTGAGCGGCACGAACACCGCGCCGCTGCGCATCACGCCGAGCATCGCGGGCAGGACCATCGGGTGATTCGGCGAAAGCACGGCCACATGGGTGCCGGGCTGCACTTCGCGCGCCAGCGCGGCGGCAACGGCATGCGAGGCGTCGGCCGCTTCACGGTAGCTGAGCTGCACGCTGCCGCCTTGCACGAAGGCGCGGTCCGGAAAGGCTGCGGCGCCAGCGTCGAAGGAATCGATGATCATGGGGTCTCCAGTATTCAGGGTTGGTTGGCGCCCCGGGCGCCCTCGGAACCGGCGCCATCGTCACCGGTGAGCCGGAACATCGGCAGGGCGATCTCGGTGCTCGCGCGCTCGAAGCACACCTGCACGCGCGCGCCGATCGCGAGCTGGTCCAGGTCCGAGGCGAGGATGCCCGCCAGCATGCGCACGCCCTCGTCGAGTTCGATCATCCCGATCGCATAGGGAACGCGCGTTTCGAAGGCAGGGTGGCCGGCCACGTGGCACACGGTGTAGGTGTAGACCCGCCCGAAGCCGCTGGCCTTGACCCATTCGATCTCTTCCGACAGGCATTGCGTGCAGAAGCGGCGCGGATAGAACTGGTGGCGCGCGCAGGCGCGGCAGTGCTGGATCTTGAGCGTGCCTTCCAGCGCCGCACCCCAATAGGGGACCGTTTCGGCCGTGGGGATCGGCAAGGGGCGTGCCGGGGGCGGATTCATCGTGTTTCCTTCGGTACTGCTTGCGGTTTGGACCATGATCTTGTCTCCGGTCGGACGGGCTTTCGCCCACCTGGCGCAGCGGGCTGCTGCAATGTCTCGATTAAATCATGGCCACATTCATATTGTCAACAATCTGAATGTCAGGTAAAGTTCGTGCATCGGCGCTCCACCGCCATGCAACGAGGCACACCCCCATGAGCACACAGACAAAGATTCGCTCCGAGATCACCGGTACCGTCTGGAAGATCCTGGTCAAGCCCGGCGACACCCTGCAGGCCGACGACACCCTCATGGTGCTCGAATCCATGAAGATGGAGATCCCGGTCATCGCCCCCGAAGCCGGCCGCGTCGTCGAGCTCCTCATCGCCGAGGGCGATCCCGTGCGCGAGGGCCAGGACGTCGCGCTCTTCGTCGAGGAATGAGCGCCATGGAAGACTCGCGCGCGGACGAGGAGGTAATCGCATGAGCCCCACATTCGCACCAGCGGACGCGGCCGTCAATGCCGCCGCCTTCGACGTCTCCAGCCACGACGGACAGAAGGCGGAGCTGGACCGGCGTATCCACACCGCGCGGTCCATGGGCGGCGCGGAAAAGCTCGCGCTGCGTCGCGCGCGTGGCCACCTCGACGCACGCGAGCGCATCGGGCAGCTGCTTGATGCGGGTTCGTTCAGCGAGACCGGCCTGCTGGCCGTCTCGGCGATGCCGGCCGATCGCGATGCCTCGCCGGCCGACGCCAAGATCACGGGCACGGGCCGCATCGACGGGCGGCGCGTGGCCGTCGTGTCGAACGACATGACGGTCAAGGGCGCGTCGTCCTCGGCGACCAACATGCGCAAGATCGCACGCCTGAAGGACACGGCAAACCGGAGCGGCATGCCACTCATCTTCCTTGGCGAATCGAGCGGCTCCAGGGTGCCCGACAGCCTGGGTGCCGAAGCGATGGCCGCGGCCGGGCAGGATCCGCAGCAATACTGCCGCCGCCGCGAGACTCCTTGGGTCAGCGCGGTTCTCGGCCCCTGCCTGGGTTCGTCGACCTGGTACACCTGCCTCTCCGACTTCGTGGTCATGCGCAAGGGCGCGTTCCTCGCGGTGTCGAGCGCGAGAGTCACCTCCCTGGCGATCGGGGAAGACGTCCAGCCCGAAGAACTCGGCGGCTGGAAGCTCCATGCCGAACGCACGGGCCTGGTGGACGTGGTCGTCGATGACGACCTCCAGGCGCTGGCGGCGATCCGTCGCTTCCTCGGCTACCTGCCGTCGCACGCGGGCGGTCGGCCACCCCTGCTGTCCGCGGCCGAGGTCATCGCGCCGGACCCCGACCAGTTGCCCGAACTCGTACCGTCCGCGCGAACCCGGACCTACGACATGCGCAAGGTCATTGCCGGCATCGTCGATGAAGGCAGCTTCTTCAACCTGAAGGACCGCTTCGGTCGTGCGGCCGTCACCGGCCTTGCGCGGCTCGACGGCGAAAGCGTGGGCATCGTTGCCTCGAACCCGATGTTCAAGGCCGGCGCGATGGACCCCGAGGCCTGCCGCAAGGTCACTTCGTTCCTGGTCATGTGCGATTCCTTCAACATTCCTCTCGTCTTCCTGGTCGACACGCCGGGTTTCCTCGTCGGCATCGAGGGCGAAAGGAACGCGGCACCTGCGCACATCATGAACATGATCCACGCGGTGCAGCTGTGCAGCGTGCCCAAGCTGTCGGTGATCGTGCGCAAGAGCTACGGACAGGCCTACATCAACATGGGCGGCGGCCGCAACAGCGACGCGGTGGCCGCCTGGACCAGCGCCGATGTCAGCTTCATGGATCCGCAGATCGGCGTCAGCGTGCTGCACGGCATCCGGCGCGAGGACGACCCCGAGCGCTTCGACCGACTCAAGGCCGAGCTGGGCCGCGACACCTCGGCCTACGCGCTGGCTGGTGCGTTCGGCGTGCAGGCGGTGATCACGCCGCAGCAGACCCGCGCCTGGCTCGTCGAAGGCCTGGCCACATACCGGCGCGATCGCAACGACGGCATCGGCGAGCACGAGATGCGCTCGTGGCCCACCTACCTCTGAGCGACCACCCTGGATCCAAGGGCGCTGGAATCCAGCACCCAGACAACAAAGAGACACTTCCCATGAATCCCGCACTGTCCGCCACCGACGCTCCCACTGCCACCGAACCCCGGCGCCTTTCGCGCATCTACGCCTGGGCTGTCTTCGCCCTCACTTTCGGCCTCATGCTGTCCGACTACCTGTCGCGCCAGGTGATCGGCGCCGTCATGCCGGCCCTCAAGGCCGAATGGGGCCTGTCGGACGCGCAGCTCGGCATGCTCGTGAGCGTGGTCTCGCTCACGGTCGGCGTGCTGACGGTGCCGATCTCCCTGATCGCGGACCGATGGGGACGGGTCAAGAGCATCACGCTGATGGCGATCGTGTGGTGCCTGGCCACGATCGCCTGCGGCCTCGCGCAGAGCCACGGGCAACTGCTGACGGCCCGTGCCTTCGTGGGGCTCGGCGAGGCCGCCTACGGCGCGGCCGGGGCCGCGCTGCTCGCGCACGTGTTCCCGGCCAAGCAGCGTGCCGCGGTGTTGGGCGCGTTCCTGTCGGCGAGCCTGTTCGGCTCGGTGCTCGGCGTCGTTGTCGGCGGCGCCGTCGCGGCACAGTCCGGCTGGCGCATGGCCTTCTTCGCGGTCGGCGCGCCGGGGCTGGTGCTCGCGCTGATCTATCCGTTCGTCGTCCGCGACTACCAGACCGCCGCCTTGCCCGGCGATCGCAAGGAAACCGCCTCGACGTCCATGGACCTTCGCCGCATCGCGCGCGAGGTCTTCGCGTCGCGCGCCGGCAACTTCGCCTACCTCGCGAGCGGACTGCAGATGGCGATGCCCGCGCTGCTGATCGCGTGGCTGCCGACCTACTTCGTCCGCTTCTACGCCATGGACGTCAAGAAGGCGGCCCTGATGGCCGGTGTTGCAGTGCTCGCGTCGGGCGTGGGGATGATCTTCGGCGGCGGCCTGGCCGACCGGTTGAGCGCCCGGCATCCCGAACGTCGAGCCCTGGTGCCCGCCATCTACTCGACGCTCACCGCGATGATCCTGATCGCCGCCTTCGCGCTCCCGCCCGGTCCGGTGGGGCTGGGCCTGATATTCCTTGGCGCCCTGTTCGCCGCGGCCCAGGGCGGGTGCTCCGCCGCCATCGCCTGCGACGTCACGCATCCCGGCGTGCGCGCCACGGTCGCGGCGACGCTGACGCTGGCCAACAACCTGATCGGCCTGGCGCCCGGGCCGCTGATCGTCGGTGTCCTGTCCGACGTGGTCGGCCTGCAGCGCGCGCTGACGCTCACGCCGTTGCTGGCCCTCGCGGCGGCGGTGTGCTTCGTACTGGTCTCGCGCAGCTACGCGGCGGACGTGGCCCGCCAGCGCGCCCGGGCCGCGCAGGAAGCCGCTTAGCCCGCCAACGGCCATCGCACCGCGAGATTTACCCATGAACCTCTCCCTCACGCTCGCCGGCTGGCGGCAGCCCGCGCGCACCAATTTCCACGGCATCCTGGTGTCGGCCGTGGTGGCCGTCGCCGCGATCTCGCTGGCCGACCACTACCACGTCTCCGCGATGCTCTTCGCCCTGCTGCTTGGCATGGCGCTGAACTTCCTCTCGACTGAAGGGCGGTGCGTGCCGGGCATCCGGTTTTCCGCGAGCACGCTGCTGCGCATCGGCGTCGCGCTGCTCGGGGTTCGCATCACGCTGGCCCAGGTGACCGCCCTGGGCGCCATGCCGATCGCGATGGTCGTGCTGTCGGTGGCGCTCACCATCGGCTTCGGCATCGTGCTGGCGAGGATGCTCGGCTACCGCGACCGCTTCGGCGTGCTCACCGGCGGCGCCGTCGGCATCTGCGGGGCTTCGGCGGCGATGGCGATCGCCGCCGTGATGCCGGCCCACGCAGAGGATGGCGTGAAGGAGCGCGCCACGATCTTCACGGTGATCGGCGTCAGCACGCTCTCGACGGCCGCGATGGTGCTCTATCCGATGCTGGTCACCGCGCTCGGCTTCGGCGGGGCGCACGCCGGCATCTTCTTGGGGGGCACCATCCACGACGTGGCACAGGTGGTCGGCGCTGGGTACGGCATGTCCAAGGAGACCGGCGACGTCGCGACGATCGTCAAGCTGCTGCGCGTCGCGATGCTGCTGCCGGTGATCCTCGTCATCACCCTGTCCTACCGCAAGGCGCATGTCGCCGGTCCGTCCGGCGCGCCGAAACCGCCGCTGCTGCCCTGGTTCGTGGTCGCGTTCGCGCTGATCGTTGCGGTCAACAGCGCTGGCCTCATTCCCGCCGTCTTGCAGCATGCGCTGCAGACGCTGTCGACCTGGCTGCTGGTGATCTCGATGGCCGCCATCGGCATGAAATCGCACCTGAAGGACTTCGCCACCGTCGGCCTGAAGCCCATCGCGCTGATGGTGAGCGAGACGGTGTTCCTCGCGGTCCTCGTGATCGCCTTCATCTTCTTCACACGCTGAGACCCCAAATGCACGTTTCCCGAACCGAAGAATGGCAGGTGAAGCCATGACGACTGCCCATGAAGCCCTCCGGCGCCTGCGTGAAGGCAACGAGCGATTTGCCTCCGAGGTTCACACCGGCCAGCGCTTCCTCGGACGCATGCGGCGCGCGAAGACCAACGTCGAGCAGAAGCCCTTCGCGATCATCCTCGGCTGCTCCGACTCCCGCGTGCCGGTCGAGATCGTGTTCGACCAGGACCTCGGCGACCTGTTCGTCATTCGGGTGGCCGGCAACATCGCCGCCCCTTCGCAACTCGGAAGCATCGAATTTGCGGCGGCGGAGTTCGGCACGCCGCTGGTCGTCGTGATGGGACACACGCACTGCGGCGCGATCCTCGGGACGCTGGAACAGTTGCGCCGGCCGACCGAGGCCCGCTCGCCCCACATGCGCTTCATCGCCGAACGCATCCGGCCTGCCGTGGCCGACCTGCTGGCCCCCGAACTCGGCCACGACCGCGAGACCCTGATCCGCAAGAGCGTTCGCGCGAACGTCGACCAGTCGGTTGAGCAGCTGCGGCGCGGTTCGAAGATTCTCGAGCGTCTCATCGACGCCGGCCAACTTCAGGTCATCGGCGCCGAGTATTCGCTGGAGACGGGCCGGGTCGAGTTCTTCGACGATCTGCCGTCCCTCGAGCCGGCCTCCCAGCATTCCCCCAACGTTTGAAATCCACCGGAGAGACACATGACTTCCATTCTTCGTCGCCGTGGCCTTGTCGCCACCCTGGCCGCCGCTCTCTCGATGCTCGCGGCGCCTGCTGCATTTCCCCAGGCGAGTGCCGACAAGGCGGCGCGCATCATCGTGGCCGGGCCGCCCGGCGGCTCGCTGGACGTTGTCGCGCGCCTCCTGGCCGATGGACTGCAGAAGGAACTGGGCAAGCCGGTGATCGTCGAGACCAAGCCCGGCGGCGGTGGGGCGGTCGCAGTCGGCGACCTGACGCAGTCGCCGCACGACGGCAATACGATGGTCGTCTCGCTCGACGCGCTGGTGAGCGAGATTCCGCACATCGTCAAGCTGCGTTTCGACATGGCCAAGGAAGTCAAGCCGCTGGCTGAACTCGCACGCGGCGGGCTCGTGCTGGTGGGCCATCCTTCCGTGCCGGCCAGGAATCTGAAGGAGCTGACCGCCTACGTGAAGACCCATCCCGGCAAGGTGAGCTACGCCTCCTACAGCGCCGGCACGGTGTCGCACGTGATGGGCCTGCAACTCAACAAGGCTGCCGGCATCGACATGCTGCACGTCGCCTACAAGGGCACGCCGCCGGCACTGGCCGACGTGATGGGCGGGCACATCGAGCTGATGTTCGCGGGGATTCCGAACGCGATTCCGCTGATCAAGGGCGGGAAGATCGTCCCCTACGCGGTGAGCCTGCCGCAGCGCTCGCCGAACCTGCCCGACGTGCCAACCTTCGCCGAACTGGGCTACCCGCAGATCGAGGCCACGGCCTGGGTGGGCCTGTTCGTGACGCCGGACGTGCCGGCCGAGGCCCAGGCCCGCTTGCGCGACGCGACGCTGAAGGTGATGGCACAGCCCGCCACGCGAGAACGCCTGCGGGAGTTCGGCCTCGATGCAGGTCAGCCGCGGACGCCGGAAGAGTTGACGAAGTCGCTGCGCGCGGACTACGAGCGCATCGGCGTCGTGCTGAAGTCGGTCGATTTCAAGCCCGAGTAGGTCATGGACACGATGCGCCGCAAGGCGCTCACATGCATCGTCGCGGCCATTGGCGCGGCGATGAGCGCGCCGGCGCTCGGCCAGTCGCAGTCGCCGATCCGGCTCGCGCTGATCGAGAGCATGAGCGGCCCCTTCGCCAACACGGGCGAGGCGGTGTTCCGCAATCTGCTGTGGGCGGTGGAGCGCGTCAATGCGCGCGGAGGCATCAAGCTGCCGGGCGGTTCGCGCTTTCTGCAGTTGGACCGCTATGACAGCAAGGGGCAGAACGAAGAGGCGCTGTCGGCCCTGCGCGCCGCCATGGACGACGGCGCGCGGATCGTGCTGCAAGGCAACTCGTCGGCCACCGCCGCCGCGCTGATCGACGCGATTGAGAAGAACAACGAGCGTGACCCGTCGAATCGGGTGCTTTTCCTCAACTACTCGGCGGTCGATCCGGTGCTCACCAACGAGCGCTGCAGCTTCTGGCATTTCCGCTTCGACGCGCATGCCGACATGCGCGTGACGGCCCTGATGGATGTCCTCAAGGATGACAAGGCACTCCAGCGCGTCTACCTGATCGGGCAGGACTACAGCTTCGGCCAGGCGGTGCTGCGCGAATCCCGGCGACAACTCGGCGTGCTTCGCCCGGACGTGAAGATCGTCGGCGACGAGTTGCACCCGATGGGGCGGGTCAAGGACTTCGCGCCCTATGCGAGCAAGATCCTCGCGAGCGGCGCACAGGCCGTGATCACCGGCAACTGGGGCAATGACCTGACCCTGCTTGTGAAAGCCGCGCGTGAAGCCGGTTTCAACGGCACCTTTTACACCTTCTACGGCAATGCGCTGGGCGCGCCGGCGGCGCTCGGCGATGCCGGCATCGGGCGCGTGGTCGCGGTGGCCGACTGGCTGCCGAACGTGCAGACGGCGCAGTCCGAGGCTTTCTACAAGGCCTTCCGCGAGCGCTTCCCCAAGCCGTCCGACGACTATGTCCACATGCGCATGCAGTTGATGATCGAGGCGCTAGCGCAGGCGATCGAACGCGCAGGCAGCGTCGACACGGCGGCCGTCGCGCGCGCGCTTGAAAAGGCCAACGTCACGCTCGCGGGCCAGAGCGGCCACATGCGTGCGGCCGACCACCAGTTCCAGCAGACCCTCGTGGTCGGCGTGATGGACAGGCAGGGCACGCCCGGCGTGAAATTCGACGTGGAAGGATCCGGCTACGGCTTCCGGGTCGTCAAGACCATCCCGGCCGATCGCGCCGAGATGCCGACCACGTGCAGGATGAGCCGCGCGGCCTGACGGTCGATGTCCCGCAGGGGGGTCCGGAGAAGCGCGCCTGACAGCGCCTCAACGCTCCAGCACGTACGTTCCCGGCGCCGCGCAGAGCGGGCGATGGGTGCGCGAGCCCGCTTTCTTCGGAGCTTCGACCTGAGCACCGGAGCGCTCCTGCATCCATGCGCGCCAGTGCGGCCACCAGCTCCCTTCGTGCCGCACCGCGGCGCGCGCCCAGTCTTCGGGATCGGCCTCGCGGCCCGGTGCCGTCGAGAAGAAGGCCTTCGGTGCGCCGGGCGGGTTGATCAGGCTCTGCAGGTGACCGGCGTTCGCGAGCACGAAGGTCGAGTCCTCGCCGAACAGGCGCGCCGTGCCATAGCAGCTCTTCCAGGGCGTGATGTGGTCGGTGAGCCCACCGATCACGTAGGCGCAGATGTCCACCTTCGACAGGTCGATCGGCACGCCCTTGATCGTCATCGCACCCGGATGGACATAGGGATTCTTTTCCATGATGTCCAGCAGATCGGAATGGAACTTCGCCGGCAGGCGCGTGGTGTCCGCATTCCACGCGAGGATGTCGAAGGCCGGTGGCTTGTTGCCGAGCAAATAGTTGTTGACCCAGTAGTTCCAGATCAGGTCGTTGGGACGCAGCCAGGCGAACATGGCAGCCAGCTCGGAGCCCTCGATCACGCCCTTGCTGCGTGAGCGGGCCCGCGCGGCGCGCACCGCCGTGGGCGAGTTGAAGAGTCCCAGCGTGGTCTCGTTCATCGCGCCGGCGCCGTCGAGCACGCACACCGCCCACGACACGTTGGCCACTTTCCTGTCACCGATGCCGGCGAGGTAGCCGAGGTAGCCCGCCAGCGTCATCCCGCCCGAGCAGGAGCCCCACATGTTCACGTCGGGGCTGCCGGTGATCTTGCGCGCCACATCGACCGCTTCGTCCACCGCCATCGCGTAGTGCTCGAGGCCCCAGTCGCGATGCGCCGGCGTAGGGTTGCGCCAGCTGATCATGAACATCTGCACGCCGCTGTCCACCGTCCACTTGACGAGGCTCTTCTCCGGGGCGAGGTCCACGGCGTAGAACTTGTTGACCTGAGGCGGCACCATGACCAGCGGGCGCTGGTACACCTTGGGCGTGGTCGGCGTGTACTGGATCAGCTCGAAGGTCTCGCAGCGATACACGACCTGGCCGGGCGAGGTGGCCATGTTCTCGCCGATCTTGAACGGCGTGCTGTCCACCTGCATCGGCATCATGTGGTTGTGCCGCATGTCGTGCACGAGGTTCTTCAGGCCGCTCACCACGCTTGCCCCGCCGGTGTCGACCACCTTGCGCACCGCGGCGGGGTTGCCCACGAGCCAGTTGCTCGGCGCCAGGGCGTCGGTCACGAGGGCGGTGAGAAACTGCGCCTGGCCCTTCTCGCGCTCGCCCAGCCTGGACCCGGCGATCAGGTTGTGGAACTCGTTGTGCGTGAGCAGGTAGTTCTGCATCAGCCGCTTGTAGGCAAAATTGCCCTGCCAGGCGGGATCGCCGAAGCGCCGGTCCTTGGGGTCCGGCGCGAGTTCGGACTTGCCCTGCACGATCTTGCCCAGCGCCTTCGCGTACCTGGCGAGCGAGCCGACGGTGGCACCCGGCGACACCGTGGCCAGCTTGAGCAGCGACTGGGTGGCCTCCGCGAAGTCGGCGGCGCGCAGCCCGAGGAGCGGGTTCGGCACCAGCGTGTTTTCGCTCGCGCGTGCGACCAGGTCGCTGAGTTCGTTGACGACGGCCGTCGGATCGGAGGACGCGCCTGCGCGGCGCTTCGCGGTCTTTGCGGCCGGTGGGGTCTTCTTCGGGGCCGCTTTTTTCGCTGCCGTGGTGGAAGCTGTCCTCATTCCTGTCTCCTTCTGTCTTCTCGGGGGTCCAACCATTCAGGGCCTGTCCAGGAACTCGCGGATGGCCGCGACGGATTCATCGGCGCGGGTCATCAGGAACATGTGGCCGCAGTCGAACACCTTGAGCTCCGACTTGTGGATCAGCCTGTGCATCAGCCGCGCATTGGCCAAGGGCACCAGCGGGTCGTCGGCACCTGCCATCAGCAGCGTGGGCTGGCGAAGGCCTGGCAGCCAGTGGATGCTGGTCCAGCCCGAGGCGGCCAGCAATTGCAGGTAGTAGCCCAGCTTCGACTTGTACTTGACGTGACGGAACAGTTCGGCCGCCAGCGCGGGGTCCTTGCGGAAGTCGCCGCCGTAGATGTCGCCGCTGATGCTGCGCGCGTAGTCGGCATTCATGTAGCGCCTGGGTGTCGCCATCTTCCACAGCACGCTGGGGCTGGCCGGCACCATCACCACGCCTGGCGCGGTCGCGCAGAGGATCAGTCGCCGGCAGCGCTTGCGGCAGGTGTAGGCGAACTCCTGGGCCGCGGCGCCACCCCACGAGACGCCCAGTACGTCGACTTCGCCGATGCCGAAGCGGTCGAGGATCTGCGCAGCCAGGCGCGCGATGCCGCCGAGCCGGTAAGGCCAGCGCGGCAACTCGGACTGGCCGACGCCCGGGATGTCGAAGATGACGATGTCGCGCTCGGGCATCAGCGCTGCCAGCGGCGCCAGCAGCTCGATGTTGCCGCCGATGCCGTTGAACAGCAGCAAGGGCACGCCCTTGCCGTTGCCTGGCTTGCGGCCGACGCGCACGTGCATGGGGTTCGACGGCGTGCCGAGTTCCATCATTTCGATGGCAAACGGCCCCGGCGCCGCGGTGGTGCGGGGCGCTGCACCGCGCGCGGCGGCAAGACGTTGGAGGGTGACTGTAGACATGACCCGGATTGTCGGAGCGTGCCGGCGATGTCGCGAAACTCGCGATGCAGGATTTACCCTAGCCGGCGTTGGCTCGCATCAGGTCGCGCTCAGCGAAAAGCCGTTGCCGGACAGCTGCACCTGGGCCTTGCGCCCGCGCTTCGCGAGGCCGTCCACGAGGTCGACCACGGGATGCCGGAGGCTGAAATGATCGTCCGTCGCGGTCGGCCCGAGGCCGTTGATCTTCTCGTCGCCGTACATGTAGCGCAGCAGCAGCTCGTCGTCGCCGATGTCCTTGTAGCGCTGGCGAAGGCCCGGGAGCACCGGTTCGATGGCGGGCGGCGTCAGCGCCACGTCCTTCGAGCCGTTGCCGATGATGCGGTCCTTCACGTTCGCGTCGACCGGCAGCGGCAGCTCGCCGAAATAGCCGCAGACGTACTTCTTCACTTCGTCCGGCACGACCTTGTAGCGCTCGTTGTTGAGCACGTTCATCACGGCCTGCGCCGAGACGATCGCCGGATAGGGCGTGACCATGATCGGCGAGCCGAGCTCCACGCGCACGCGGCCGATCTCCTCGAGCACGGCCGGCAGCTTGTCGGGCATGCCCGCGAGCTTCAGCTGCGACTCGAGATTGCTCATCGCGCCGCCTGCGAACTGCGTGATGTAGTGGCTGGGCTCGTACTCGGCGGGCACGCCGACCGGCTGGCCTTCGCGTTCGGCCAGCGCACCGAAGTAGCCGCCGACCTCGTCGAGCAGGCCATCGTCGACGGCCACGTCGAAGCCGATCTCGCGCAGGTTGCGCGCGATCATCTGGGCCGCCGGCAGCGAGTTGCCGTTGGCCAGGGGGTCCACCGCCGTGAGGATGGTGTCGGCGCCATGCGCGGCCGCCTCGATCGCGAGCAACGGCCCGAGGCCGGTCAGGCAATGGGTGTTGAACTCGAGTCGTGCGCGGTCGCCGATCGCCTGCTTGATCGCCGGGACGAGCGTGCGCACGCGCTCGAGGGTCAGGACACCGGCCGCATCGGCGAGCGCGATGGTCCGGACGCCGAAGCGCTCCACCGCTTCGCGCGCCTTGGCGGCATACAGCGCGTCGTCGTAGCCCGGCGCGATGTTGTAGCCGAGCAGGTAGGTCACGTCGGCGCCGAGCCGGTGCGCCGCGGCGATGCTCGGGGCGAGGTTGTCCGAGCACAGCAGGGCATCGAACAGGCCGATCTCGCGGATGCCGTTGGCGACCTGCCGTTCGACGAAGAGCTCGGTGATGTCGTCGGCCACCGGAAAGAAGCCGCGCATCAGGTTGCCGCGCACGGCCGCGCGCAGGGGCGTGCGGCGGATCCGCTGGCTCAGCAGGCGGATGCGCTCGAACGGGTCCTGGTTCAGGAACAGCACGCTCGCATCGAACTGGACCAGCGCGATCGCCTGCATCGACAGGAAGCCGGCGCGGTCCATGCGCTCGGCGATCGGCAGCATGTGCTCGGTGCGCATGCGGGTCGCCCACAGGCACTGCTGGCCGTCGCGCAGCGTGTCGTCGGTCAGGTGGACGGTGCGGCGCTGGCCGGTGCGCGCGGTTTCCGCGGCGACGCGTTTCTTGAGAGGGTCGAGCATGGCTTCAGCCTTCCGTGCCTTGGAGTTGGATCGAGACGCCCGGGCCCTGCACGCTGAGCCGCGCGTAGGGTGTGGCGCGTGCCGTGAGTCCGGCGAGAAGAGCTTCGGCCGGCGTCACGCTGACGTAGCGCAGCGTGTCGGGCGAAGCGGCTTCGGGCAGCGCTTCTGGCGCGACGCCACAGGCCTGCGAGACCACCAGCGCGGCATCGCTCGTCCCGAGGTGGGCCGCACGCAAGGCGTCCACCGATGTCGGGGCCGTCCTCGGCAATGCACCGACGCGTTGCGCGAGCCGGGCATCGACGTCCTTCGAGCCCGCGCCGTACACCTGCTGCAGCGCACGCCGCACGCCGGGTCGGATCTCGGCGTAGCGGGGCACGCCCTGGAGGTGCAGCAGCGCCTGCTCGGCGATCGGGTGCGCAAACGGCGCGAGCATCGGCGGCCCGCCGACTTCGCCGCGCACGCGGGCGCACTCGTTGGCAAAGGCGTGCAGCCGGTGCAAGAGGCCCGCATCGGCCAGCTGGCGGATGAATTGCGCCGCCACCTCACCCGGGAGTTCGTGCACGTAGGGCGCGAGGTCGAACACCCAGGCGCGGCCCGGCGCGAAGCCGTGGCAGTCGGCCATTCCGGCGAGCAGGCGGTCGGCCTCGCCGACGGCGTAAAGCAACTGGTCGCTGGCGGGCGTGCCTTGCGCGAGCAGGCGCAGCGACCTCAGCAGCGTGCCGATGGCCGGCACCGACGCGCCGTTCGCCAGCGGCGCGAAGGCCGTGTCGAGCCCGTCGATCCCGAGGCGCACCGCCTCGAGCGCGACCAGGGGCCCGAGCCCCGTCTGGCAGCGCAGGTGCAGATCGAGCGGCGTGCCGTTGAGGCCGCGGCGCAGGGCGGGCAGCAGGGTGACCATACGATCGGCGGTCAAAAGGCCGGCTTCGTCGCGCAGCATTACGCGGTCAGCGCCGGCAACCGCGAGGGCCGAGGCCCTGGCGCGCAAGGCGTCGTCGCCGTGCGTCGAGGCCTGGGCGTACGGCAGCGCGGCGATCGTCGCCAGGCCGAGCGCCCGGGCCGCCCTTAGCACCGGCGCCATGCGCTCGATGTTGAGCAGCGGGTCTATCAGCACGATCTCGGCCACACCGCGCTGCGCGAGTTCGCGCAGCCACAGCGTGGCGACCTCGGTCGTGATGACGTCGCGGTCGCGCCGGCCATGCTCGGTCAGCAGCGAAAGCGCCGCGCGCAACGCAACGCCGGGACAACGCGCGCGCAGCAGTTCGATGCGCTGCCAGGGGTTCTCGCCGCGCGCCACGCACTGTTGCAGCGCGGCCAGCGAGGCGACCTCGACCGCCGCGGGACGCGTGGCCGCCAGCCGCTCGGCGAGGGCGAGGGCCATCGGCGTCGTCATGCCGCCGGCCCAGCGTGCGCTCTGGCCGTCGGTGAGGCTGACGTCGGTGTAGCGCAGCACGGGCAGCACGGCGTCGGTCATGGCTGCGCTCCGGCTTCGGCTTGGGCCGCCTTGGCGGCCTGGGCGGCGGCCTTCTGGGCCGCCTTGCGCTCGGGCAGGAAGGTTTCCTCGACCCAGCGGGTCGTGACCTTGCCATCGACGAAATCGCCGTGCGCGAGGACCGCGTCATGGAACGGCGCGGTCGTCGAGGGGCCCTCGACCCGCAGGCCGCCGAGCGCCTCGCGCATCCGCGCGATGGCTTGCTGGCGCGTCGGTGCGTGCACGATCAGCTTGCCGAGCAGCGAGTCGTAGTAAGGCGGCACGGTGTAGCCTGCATAGCAGTGGCTGTCGACGCGGATGCCTTCGCCGGCGGGCACCTCCCAGCGCGAGATCAGTCCCGGGCGCGGCAGGAAGTTGCGGTCCGGGTCCTCGGCATTGATGCGGCACTCGATCGCATGGCCCTGCAACTGCACGTCGGCCTGCGTGAACGACAGCGGCAGTCCGGCCGCGACGCGGATCTGCTCGGCCACCAGGTCGAAGCCCGTGATCATTTCCGTCACGGGGTGCTCGACCTGAATGCGCGTGTTCATCTCGAGGAAGAAATAGCGGTTGTCGCGCTGGTCGACCACGAACTCGATCGTGCCGGCGCCGCAGTACTCGGCGTTGCGCGTGAGGCTCACGGCGCACTCGCCCATGGCGTGGCGCATCGCCTCGTCGACCGCGGGGGAGGGCGCCTCCTCGATCAGCTTCTGGTGGCGCCGCTGCGTCGAGCATTCGCGCTCCCCGAGGTAGACCACGTTGCCGTGCATGTCGGCCATGACCTGGATCTCGATGTGGCGTGCGTGCTCGATGAACTTCTCCATGTACAAGGTCGCATCGCCGAAGGCCGATCGCGCCTCGTTGGCCGCCGAACTCATCAGCGATTCGAGCTCGCTCTCGTCCCGCACGATGCGCATGCCGCGACCCCCGCCGCCGGCGGTCGCCTTGATCAGCACCGGATAGCCGATCTCGGCACCGACGCGCTGGGCATGCGCCACGTCGGACAGGGCGCCCGAACCCGGCACGCGCGGCACGCCGGCCTTCTGGGCCAGGCTCACCGCCGTGATCTTGTCGCCCATCGCATCGATGGCGTCGGCGGAGGGGCCGACGAAGACCAGCCCGGCCTCGACGCAGGCGCGCACGAAGGACGAGCGCTCGGAAAGGAAGCCGTAGCCGGGGTGCACCGCATCGCAGCCGGTCTGCAGGGCGGCCTCGACGATCCTGTCGGCGCGCAGATAGCTTTCGGCTGCGAGCGGCGGACCGAGCACGACCACCTGGTCGGCCATTTTGGCGGCGAGGGTCTCGGTGTCGGCCTCGGAGACGCCGACGACGGCTTGGATGCCGAGGCTGCGGCAGGCGCGGATCACGCGCACGGCGATCTCGCCGCGGTTGGCCACGAACACGCGGCGGATGTCGCGCTTCGCGACGGGGAGTGAAGCAGTCTTGTCCATGGTCAGGCCTCCTGCGCGGGCTTGATCAGCATCACGATCTGGTCGTGCTGCACCGGCTTGCCGTTCTCGATCACGATGCGCTCGACGGTGCCCGTGATGCCGGCCTTGACCGTGTTGAACATCTTCATGACCTCGACCAGGCACACCGTGTCGTCGGCCTGCACCGTGCTGCCGACGGTGACGAAGGGCGGCTGATCGGGGCTCGGCCGCAGATAGAAGCTGCCGACCATCGGAGCGCGCACGGCGACCAGGCCCTCGGGCACCTCCACCAGGGTTTCCGGCGCATCGGCCTGGGCGGTGCCCCCAGGCGCCTCGGTCGGTTCGGCGTTCGGAGTGGCCTGCCGCGGGACTGGTCGTTCGACGCCGGCCGACGAAGCGCCGGGCTTGCGGGCGTGAAGTTCGAACTCGCCGACCGTGACGTCCAGGGATTCGAGATGCGCGGCGCTGTCCAGGATTTCGAGGATGCGACGGACGTCGGTATGGGATAGGGGCATGGCCTTTGTCTCCAGTACGGCGGAAGTGTCCGCCTTTCGTTGGCGCAGCGTGTTGCTGCAATGTCTCGATTAGATCATGGCCACATTCCGATTGTCAACAATCTGAATGTCAGGTAAAGTTCGTGCATCGGCGCTCCACCGCCATGCAACGAGGCACACCCCCATGACCACCCACACCAAGATTCGCTCCGAGATCACCGGCACCGTCTGGAAGATCCTGGTCAAGCCCGGCGACATCCTCCAGGCCGACGACACCCTCATGGTGCTCGAATCCATGAAGATGGAGATCCCGGTCGTGGCCCCCGAGGCTGGCCGGGTGGTCGAGATCCTCATCGCCGAGGGCGCGCCCGTGCGCGAAGGCCAGGACGTCGCACTCTTCGAAGAGGAGTGAGCGCCATGAAGCAGGCCGACGCCGACACGCAGAGCCACGGCGCGGAAGCCGATGCGCCGCCGGTGCGCGCTTCGTCCGCGGGCCGCCAGCTGATGACGCTTGCCGAGCAGATCGCCGAGCGCATCTCGTTGTCGATCGCGAGCGGCGACTACGCGCCGGGCGACCGCATCCGCGAGGACGCGATCGCCGAGCAGCTCGACGTCAGCCGCGGCCCGGTCCGCGAAGCCCTGCGCATCCTCGAGCGCGATGCCGTCGTGCGCATCCAGCCCCACCGCGGCGCGCACGTCACGCAGCTCAGCATCAAGGAGGTCGGCGATCTGTTCGAGATCCGCCGCGACCTGATCGGCGCGATGGTCCGCCGCCTTGCAGCCCGCGACGACGACTTCATGGCGGCCATCGAGGCCGGCGTGTGCGAACTCGAGGCCGCTGCCCACGGTGTCGTCGAGGCCGAGGCCTATCTCGCGATCAGCAATCGGCTCGGTCGGCTGCTCGCCGACGCCTCGGGCAACGAGCGGCTCGCGGAAATCCTGGGCTCGCTCGCACGGCAGACCCGGCGCTACTCGATGCTCGGTCTCGCGAGCGCCGCGCGGCGCGACGAATCGGCGCGCACCTGGCGCTCGATGGTGACCGCGCTGAAGGCCGGCGACGCGAACGTCGCGGCGGACGCCATCGAGGACCTGATCGACGCCTTGCGACGCGAAGCCATCCGGCGCCTGCAGGCCGCCGGGCCGACCCTCGACCCCCTCACACAGACAAAGGATGGATCCTCATGAGTTCCGAACGAATCGCAGGGCATGCCCTGTCCTGGGCGGCGACGCAGTTCCGCGACCGGCCCGCCGTGGTCTTTCGCGACCGCAGCTACAGCTACACCCAGATCGAGCGTCGCAGCAATCAGCTCGCCAACACGCTGATCGGCCTGGGCCTGACCCCGGGCGAACGGCTCGCAGTGCTGCTGAACAACTCGGTCGAAAGCATCGAGGCCCAGTTCGGTGCCGAAAAGGCCGCACAGGGCTACGTGGCGCTGAACGCGCGCCACACGGTGCGCGAGCAGGCCGGCATCCTCAACGACGCGGGGGCCTCGGTGCTGATCGCCGGCGCGGAGTTCCGCGAGTCGGTGCAACAGGTCCGCCTGCTCGTGCCAACGCTGCGGGTCGTGATCGGCGTGGGCTGGCACGACGCCCACGTGCTCGACTACGACCTGCTGCTCGAGCGTGCGTCCGACCGCGCGCCCTGGCTCAAGGTGCCCGCCGACCTGCTGCTGCGCATTGCCTACACCTCGGGCACCACCGGCCAGCCCAAGGGCGTGGCCTACAGCATCGAACGCTTCGAGGCGCGGCTCGCCAACCACTTCGCCGCGATGGAGTACGGCCTCGGCATCGACGATGCCATGCTGCATGTCGGTCCGCTCACCCACGCGGCCGGCGTGCACCTGATGCCGTGCTACCTGCGCGGCGCGCGCAACATCGTGGCCGACCGCTTCGATGCCGAGGAAGTGGTGGCGAAGATCGCCACCGACCGCATCAGCCAGCTGATGGTCGTGCCCACCATGCTGGGCCGCCTGCTCGAAGTGATCGCCGCCAACCCCGCCGCTGACCTGTCCGCGCTGCGCCGGGTGCACTACGGCACGGCGCCCACGCCGACGAGCATGGTGCACGAGGCCCTGGAGCGGCTGGGCCCGATCCTGCGCCAGCAATACGGCATGACCGAGGCCGTGCAGCCCCTGTGCGTGCTCTACCCGCACGATCACCTGCAGGACGGCCGGCCCTCGGATCGCATCAGCTCGTGCGGGCGGCCCACGATGAACGTGGACATCACCGTGCGGGACGCCGACGGCCGTCCCCTGCCGACCGGCGAGATCGGCGAGATCGCGATCGCGCACCGCGGCATCGGCGAAGTCGCGTTCTGGCGCCGCCCCGAGCTCGAGCGTGAATCCATCCGCGACGGCTGGTACTACAGCGGCGACCTCGGGCGCTTCGACGACGAAGGCTTTCTCTCCATCGTGGGCCGCAACAAGGACATGATGATCAGCGGCGGCTTCAACGTCTACGCCCGGGAGGTCGAGGATGCGCTGCACACCCACCCGGCCGTGGCCGAAGTCGCCGTGCTCGGCCTGCCCGACGCCCAGTGGGGCGAGGTCATCGCAGCCTTCGTGGTCCGCCGCCCCGGAGAAGCGGGCGATGCCAACACGCTCGCGCGGCACTGCGCCGAGCTGATCGCCGGCTACAAGAAACCGCGCGTGATCGAGTTCGTCGACGCGCTGCCGCGCAACCACGCGGGCAAGGTGACCAAGAACGACCTGCGCGATGCCTGGCTGGCACGCCATCCCCAAGGTACCCAAGGAGCAACTTCCCAATGAACACCGCGACGACAACCGCGTCCCAGCCCGCCAGGGGCGAGTGGACCGACGACCTCGAAGAGCTAGCCCAGCGCCGCGCAATTGCGCGCGAACTCGGCGGCGAAGAGCAGGTCGCGCGCCACCACGCGCAAGGCAAACTCACCGCGCGCGAGCGCATCGACCACCTGCTCGACGTTGGCAGCTTCAGGGAGATCGGCGCGCTGGCCGGCGGCGTGAAGTACGGTGCCGATCGAAAGCGCGAGAGCTTCACGCCGAGCAATGCCGTGCTCGGTGTCGGCCAGATCGCCGAACGGCGCACGGTCGTCTCGTCCGACGACTTCACGATCCGCGCCGGCTCCTCGGAAGGGTCGGTGTCGGAAAAGTGGATCTTCGCCGACCGCTACGCCTGGGAGTACAAGCTGCCGATCGTGCGCATGGTCGACAGCGCCGGCGGCAGCGTGAAGCTGCTGGACAAGCTCGGCCACACCAAGATCCCGGGTTACGCGATGCTGCCGATGACGCAGCTGCTCGGCGCCGTGCCGGTGGTCGGCATCGCGCTCGGCGCCTGTGCGGGCCTCGGCGCGTTGCGGGTCGCCTCGTCCCACCTCGCCATCATGATCCGCGGCAAGAGCCAGATCTTCGCCGGTGGCCCGCCCGTCGTGAAGCAGGCGCTCGGCCTCGACATCGACAAGGAAACGCTCGGCGGCTATGACGCGATGCACCGCTACAGCGGCACCGTGCAACTCGCGGTCGACACCGAGGAAGAGGCGCTGCAGGCCACGCGACGATTCCTTTCCTATCTTCCGGGCAATGTGTGGGAACAGCCGCAGCGCGCGGCCTGCGACGATCCGGCGGATCGCTGCGACCCCTGGCTCAACCAGGCGATCCCGGCCGACAAGCGCAAGATCTTCCAGCCGCGCAAGATCCTGAAGTCGATCTTCGACCAGGGCTCGGTGTTTGAGCTGTCGCCCGACTTCGGCGGCTCGACCATCACCTGCCTGGCCCGGCTGAACGGCCACGCGGTGGGCGTGATGACGAACAACCCGATGGTGATGGGCGGTGCGCTCACGCGTGCCGCGGCGCTGAAGATGGCGCGCTTCGTCGACCTGTGCGACACCTTCCACCTGCCGATCGTCAACCTGGCCGACCAGCCCGGCGTGATGACCGGTCCCGACGCGGAGCGCGAAGGCACGCTCGCGGCCGCGATGCAGACCCTGCACGCGATCGAGCAGTCGGGCGTGCCGTGGCTGGCGATCGTGCTGCGGCGTTGCGTGGGCCTCGCCGGCGCGATGCTGAGCCCGTGGCACGGCCCCTCGGGGACCGCATTGCCCAATCGCTACGCCTGGCCGTCGGCACGCTGGGGCTCCATCCCGGTCGAAGGCGGCGTCGCCGCGGCCTACAAGAAGGACATCGCCGCCGCCGAGGACCCGGTCGCGCATCGGCTCGAACTCGAAGCGCACTACCACGCGATCTCGTCACCGATGCGCACGGCCGAACGCTTCGGTGTGCTCGACATCATCGAACCGGCGAGCACACGGCCCCTGCTGTGTTCCTGGGTCGAGGACGCCCACCGGGCGACGGGTCGCCGGCTCGGCCCGGTCGGCCGCACCATGCGCTGACCAGGGCTACCAGGCATCCCGCCAGTGACATCCCAATCGAATCAGACAAGGAGATTCCATGCATCTGCGTCATGAGGCGCCAGCGGAGACGCGCGGCGGCCGCCTTCGCGCGCGCCTGTTGGCAGCCGTGGCCCTCGCGAGCGCCTGGACGCCTCCGGCCCACGCCTCCTTGCTCGAAGGGGAGGCGCTCGACACGGCGGCGGACGTGATGTCCTATGTCGTGCTGCTGCTGGTGCCCTGCCTGGCGATCGCGCTGTTCTGGATCGTGCATGTGATGCCCGAGAAGATCGCCAAGAAGCGCCACCACCCGCAGAAGGCGGCGATCCATACGCTTTGCCTGTTGTCGCTCGTCTTCGGTGGCTTGCTGTGGCCGATCGCCTGGCTCTGGGCGTACACCCGGCCCATTGGCTACAAGTTGGCCTTCGGAACCGAGAAGCACGAGGACTTCTTCGTCGAGCATGGCGAGAAGGCTCTTCGCGATGAGCTTGGCGGCGAACACGTCGACCCGCTGCTCGGCGAGCTGGACGTGCTCGAGCGGCACGGCCACCTGACACCCGAGCTGAAGCGGGTTCGCGAGCGCGTGCTGGCCGCGCAGGAGCGCATCAGCGTCGCCGCCGAGATGCCGCCAGCGAGGGCCGCGTAATGGAAGCGATCCTGCTCGGCATCTATGCCTTCTTCGTCTGGCTGATCTTCTTCAAGCTCAAGTGGCTGCCGTGGAACAACGTCTCGATGGTGATCGTCGTCACGATTCCCGTCGTGGCGATGACGGTGCTGGTCATGCTGCTGAACATCTTCGCGCCTTCGACCGCCGACCTGCGGGTGTTCAAGTACGTGGTGAACATCGTGCCCCAGGTGAAGGGGCGAGTCGTCGACGTGCCGATCGAACCGAACCGGCCGATCAGGCGGGGCGATGTGCTGTTCCGCATCGACCCGACGCCCTACCAGCTCCAGGTGAAGGCGCTGGAGGCGCAGCTCGCGAACGCACAGGGCGGCACGCGCAAGATGCGCGAAGAGCTGAAGGCGGCGACCTCGAAATCCGCCGCGGTACGAGCGCAACTCGAACTCGCGCGCAAGCGGGCCGAACAGAACCGCCAGCTTGTCGCGACGGGTGCCGGCGATCGCTTCGCGCTCGAACAGGCGCAGGCGAACGTGCTGGAGCTGCAGGCGCAGCTCGCGGCGTCGATCGCCGGCGAGGCGCAGGTGCGCGCCAGCCTTTCCGCCACCGTCGATGACGATCAGGCCGAGATCGCGCAGATCAAGGCGCAGCTCGAAAGCGCGAAGTGGGAGCTGGCGCAGACCACCGTCCTCGCGCCGTCGGACGGCTACGCGATCAACCTGCAGTTGCGCCCCGGCGCGATGACGGCGGCATTCCCGGTCACGCCCGCGATGACCTTCGTCGAGAACGAATACCAGGTCATCGCCCTCTACCAGCAGAACGAGCTGCATCAGGTTGCACCGGGCGACGAAGCCGAGTTCTCCCTGAAGACGCGGCCGGGCACGATCTTCAAGGCAAGGGTCGAATCCATCGTGTGGGCGCAAGGGCAGGGCCAGGCGGCCAACTCGACGCAGTTGCCGGCGACCGGCACGGCGCCGATTCCGCCAGGGCGATTCGGCGTGCGGCTCGACGTCGACCCGAGGCACCGGGGCGAGTTCTTCGCTGCGGGGGCGGTGGGCGAGGGCGCGATCTACACCGAACATCTCGCGCTGATCCACATCATCCGCAAGATCATCCTGCGTGTCGGCTCGAAGCTCGACGTGCTGATCCTGAAGCTGCACTGAGCCGGCGCATGAACTCACGCTCCATCCGTATCAGGGCCACGATCGCAGGTGCGGCACTCGTCGCCTCGGGATGCGCGTTGAAGGCGCCGCCCGACCGGGCCGCGCTGGCGGGCGAGGGCCTGGCGAATGCGCCTGCGCCGGCCGCATGGAAGGCCGGCGCGGCACCGGGCAACGTCGGCAACGACTGGATCGCCGGTTTTGGCGACCCCGTGCTGAGCCGGCTCGTCGACGAAGCGTTGACATACAACAACGACCTGCGGGCATCGGCCGCACGGGTCGAGCAAGCCGGCGCCGGCGTGAGGGTCGCGGGAGGGCAAGCGATGCCCGCGATCGACCTCATCGGACGCCGAGGCGGGAAGATGGGAGGCGACGGCTCGGGCCTCAACGGCTGGGTGATCTCGGCTTCCTGGGAGATCGACCTGTGGGGCCGCGTGCGCTATGCCAGGCGGTCGGCCGAGGACCTGCATGCATCGACGCAGGCCGATCTGGCGGCTGCCCGGCAATCGATCGCGGCGCTGGTCGCGAAATCGTGGTTTCTCGCGACCGAGGCGTCGCTGCAGCGCCAGCTCACCCGGGAGATGATCACCGTCAGCGGCCAGTCGATGAAGCTCGCCGACCAGCGCTGGCGCATCGGCGCGTCGAGCGAAGGCGACGTCGTGCAGGCACGGGCCAGCCTGCAGACCTTCATCGATGCCGAGCACCAGATCGACCTGGCCTATACGAAGTCGCTGCGCTCGCTCGAACTCCTCCTCGGTCGCTATCCTGCGGCGGAGTTGAGACCTTCGGCGACCTGGCCACGCGTCGACATGCCCGCGGAAGCGGGCGTGCCGTCGGAGCTTCTCGAGCGCCGGCCCGACATCGTCGCCGCCGGGCGCCGCGTGGCAGCGGCTTTCGACCGCACGCAGGAGGCGCAGGCTGCGCGGCTGCCCCGGGTCTCGCTGACGGCCGGTCTGTCATCGATCACGAGCGAGATGTTCGTGCTCAAGGATCGCGACAACCCCAGCACGAGCATCGGTGCGGGCTTCATCGCACCCCTGTTTCACGGCGGCGCATTGAAGGCGCAGGTCGAAGCCCGCACGGCAGAGCAGCAACAGGCCGTGGCCGCCTGGGCCCAGGTCTCGCTCAAGGCCTTCGGCGAAGTCGAGACGGCGCTGGCCGAGGAAGCGACGCTGCGCGAGCGCGAACCGGTGCTCGATGCGCAAGTGAGGGATGCAGAACGACTGCTCGAGATCGAGAACTCCCGCTACCGCGTGGGCTCGCGCGACCAGCGGACCGTGACGCAACAGGAGCTGGCCGTGTTCTCCGCACGATCGACGCTGTTTCGCGTCCAGGCCGAACGGCGCGTGCAGCGCGTCAACCTCCTGCTGGCGCTCGGCGGTGGCTTCGGCCCCGTCGCCGAGGCCCCATTGGCCCTGCAGGCCCAAGAGAAGCAGCCCTGACCGTCGATCGAATGCCATGGGCGCCGTGGTGCGTGGCCGCGTCGATGCTGCTTCTCGGGGGCTGCGCCATCTCAACCAGCAACCGACGACATTCGTGTTGCCGGACCAGGCGGTGGACCGCCTGCGCGCTGCTGCGGGTACGATCATCATGGATTCGCCCGAATTCAAGCGTCTGGTGAAGGACGTGGGCGGCTCGATCATCGCGGCGCCCCCAGGGACGACGCGCAACCCTTCGAAGGACTGACCGAACCATGCGACAAGCCATCGAACAGCTGTTGGGGATCGTCGAGGCCATGGTCGCCGACGGCGACCTCGACGATCTGGAGATCGAGTTCCTCAAGGTCTGGCTGGCCGAGCACACCGAGGTGGCGCGCGTTTGGCCCGGCAGCGCGATCAGCGGTGCCATCGAAACCGTCCTGGCCGACGGCCATGTGAGCGAGGACGAACGCGCCTACCTGATGACCACGCTCAGGCAACTGGCTGCGGGGGAGTACGTGTTCAACGATCCGGGCGACTCGGACGGCGCCGCGCTTCCGCTGGACAACGCAGTCGACATCAGGCTGCGCGACACCCTCGTGTGCCTGTCCGGCGAATTCCTCCACGGCACCAGGGCGGCCTGCGAGCGTCTTCTCGAGCGGGCCGGTGGATGGCCGGCCGCCGTCGTAAGCCGCAATGTCCGCTACCTCGTGGTCGGGTCGAAGGTCTCTCCAGACTGGACGCAGACACCGCTCGGACAGACGATCAAGGAAGCGCTGGCCCTGCAACGGGAAGGCCACGCGATCTCCATCGTCTCGGAGCGGCGCTGGCTCGAAGGCCTCGCCGGAAGCGCGACGCCCTGACCGGCGGGGTCTAGTCGAGCTTGATGCTCGAACTGCGCGCGATCTGCTCCCACACCGCCAGGTCATCCTCGATCGTCTTCGAGAACTCCCTCGGCGACTTGACCGGCGCATCGGCGATGTTGAGTTGCAGCAGGCGGTCCCGCAATGCCGCCGAGGCCAGGATCTTCGTCACTTCCTGATTGAGCAGGCTGACCACGGCGGGCGGGGTTCCCTTCGGAGCGAACAGGCCATACCAGCCGTCGGTGGTGAAGCCGATGCCCTGCTCCGACATCAACGGCGCCGACGGCAGGCCTGGCGAGCGCAGCGAACCGGTCAGGCCCAGCACCTTGAGGCGGCCCTGCTTCACGAGGGGCATCGCGCTCGCGACATCCACGAAGGCGATGTGCACGACGCCGCCCTGCAGGTCCTGGGTGATCGCCGTGATCGACTTGTACGGCACATGGTTCAGGCGGATGCTGTTCTGGTGGCTGATCCACTCCATCACCAGATGGCCCTGCGAGCCGATGCCCCAGGTGGCGTAGTCGTACTTGCCGGGATTCGCCCTGGCCTCGGCGATGAACTCCTTCATGCCGTTGGCCGGAAAGTCCGGCGTCGCGACCAGAGCGACGCCACCGGCGCCGACCTGCGCGATGGCCGTCAGATCGGTGCGCGCATCGAAGGGCGTGTTCTTCTGCACGGCCTGATTGATCACGGTGCTGGACGCATTGCCGAAAAGCAGCGTGTAGCCGTCGGGCTTTGCCCGCACCACCGCCTGGCCGGCGATCAGGCTGTTGGCGCCGACCCGGTTGTCGACGATCACCGTCTGGTTGAGGGCCGAACCCAGGCCCGCCGCGATCACCCTGCAAAGCAGGTCGCCGCCGCTGCCGGCGCTGTTCCCGACCACGATCGTGATCGGCCGCGAGGGGTAGGGCTCCTGCGACAGCGCAGGGAAGGCACACAGCACGGTCGCGGCGGCGATGAACAGCGGACGGCCGAGGACGTGACGCAGGAAGGTCGATGTCAGGTTTCGCATGGTCTCACCTCAGGCGGCGACAGCGGAGGGCTCGGCCTTCCACGCCACTTCGGACCGGACGGCCGCAAGCGGCCGCGTGCCGTTGATGGTCACGCGGTAGCCGCTTCGGCGGGCCGGGAAGTAGTCGAAGATCGCCTGGTGCTGTGTGCAACGGTTGTCCCAGAACGCCACCGAGTTCGACTGCCACCGAAAGCGGCACATGAAGCGCGGGTTCTCGATGTGCCGGTAGAGCATCTCGAGCAGGGCGTCGCTCTCCCTGGGCGAGAGCGCCGGGACATGCGAGGTGAACACCCTGTTGACGAAGAGCAGCTTGCGTCCGGTCTCCGGATGAACGACGACCATCGGGTGCTCGTTTCGCGCGAACGGCCGGGACGGCGCGAGGCCATAGCGCGTCCAGACCTTGGCGCCGTCGTGAACCGCGGTCAGCCCCTCGAGAAACTGCTGCATCGGCTGCGACAGCGCGTCGTAGGCCGCGTACATGCTCGCGAACATGGTGTCGCCGCCGCTCTCGGGCACCTCCGTGAGGTACAGCATGCTGCCCATCGGCGGCTCCTCCTCGCAACTGACGTCCGTGTGCCAGCTCTCGCCCGCGGCCCGCTCGGAGCGCTCGTCGGCATGGATACGCAGCAGTTCCGGGTGGTCCGGGTGATTGGCCGGTGCGAGCGGATGCACATGCAGCGATCCGAAGCGCTTGCCGAGCGCGATGTGCTGCTCGAAGCTCATGTGCTGGTCGCGAAAGAAGATGACCTGGTGGGCCGTGAGCGCGCGCCGGATGGCATCGACCTCCGCCTGCGAGAGACTGGCCGACAGGTCGATGCCGAAGACCTCGGCGCCGAGTACGGGCGTGAGCGGTCGAATGTCGAGTTGGTCGGGCCTGTTCATGTCTCTGTCTCCATCGTCGTGCGCTGCGCGTTCGCGTCGCGCCGGTTGCTCGAAATCAGTGCCTGAATTGTGTCCAGGGCGGCTGCGCTTGCCCAATGAAATCGATCGCCCGAGCCATAACCACCGGGTTATGCTGCGGACTTTTGGGGGTCGTGGATGGCCAACATCTCGAGCGCCTTCATGCAACGCGCGCTCACGCTTCGGCACATGCGCCTGCTCGTGGCGCTGGAGGAACTGCGCCAGGTGGGACGCGTGGCGACCGCGCTGAACATTTCCCAACCGGCCGTTTCGAAGGCCCTGGCCGAGATCGAAAGCGGTGTCGGCGTGGCGCTGTTCGAGCGCACTTCGCGCGGCATGGTGCCGACCGCACATGGCGCCTGCCTGCTGCGCTACGCGCACATGATGACCAACGAGATCGCGCGTGCCGTCGACGAGCTGACCGGCATCGAGCAGGGCATCACCGCGACGGTGGCTGTCGGCGCGACCGCCGGCTCGGGCACCGGCTACCTGCTCAATGCCGCCATCCTCCAAAGCCGCCAGCGGCTGCCGGCGCTGACGGTGACCGTGAGCGAGGGCACCCGCGAGCATCTGTTGCGGCAGCTGCGCACCGGGAGGCTGGACCTGGTGGTCGGCGCGGCCGGCGACAGCGTCGCACCCGTGGACCTCGACGCCACGCCGCTCTACATCGATGCGCCGGCCATCGTGTGCGGCACGCGCCACGCGCTGGCCGCCCGACGGCGCACCGGATGGCCCGACATGGTGGCCGAAGCGTGGGTGCTGCCCCCGCGGACCACGCGCGTGCGTGCCGCCGTCGAGGCGCTCTTCCGGCAGGTCGGCGCCGTGCGCCCCCGCGTGCTGGCCGAAACCCTGTCGCTCGACCTCATCCTGGAGCTGGTGGTCAACGGAGCGGCCCTGGCGGTCCTGCCGCAACATCTGGCGCGTCGCCTGGCGATGGCCGGCCAGGTCCGCATGCTCGATGTGGAGACGCCGGGACTGGTGATGCCCGTGTCGCTCTTCTCGCCGGCGGGTGCCGCGGCGTCGAGCGCGATCGACACCTTCAGAAGCTGCCTCGTCGAGGCCGCCGCACTGCGCTGAGCGAGCGCCTGGCCCCGCGAGTCCGTGGATGGGCCTCGATAGCCTTCGCGCTCGCCGGGCAGCGGATGGCCCGGGCTCCGGGAAGGGGCGAGCGCCTAGTCCCGGATGTCTTCCTCGTCGGGCGCGGACAGCGTCAATGTGGCGAGACCGACGTTCCTGTGGGCCATGACCTGCTGCTCCAGCCGGCGCAGGATGGTGCCGAGTTCGGCCTGCGAATGCTCGCCGGCGATCTCGATGCGCGCGGCCAGCAGGATGCGGTCCGGCCCGATGAACTCGGTGAACAGGTGGGTGACGCGCTTGACGTCGGGCGATTGCTTCAGCAGCACGATGGCGGTCGCCCGCCGGTCGGCCGGCAGCGGCATCCCGGCCAGATAGCGGCGGTTCAGATTGACCAGGAACACCCCGGCGATCCCCATCAGCAGGCCCACGACGATGGAGCCGCCGGCGTCGTACACGACGTTGCCGGTGATGTCGTGCAACAGCATCCCGAGTCCGGCGACGGCCAGCCCGACCAGCGCGAGAAGATCCTGCGTCACCACCGTGCGCAGCTGCGAGTCGGAGGTCTCGAACACGTGCCTGACCGCACTGAGCTGCCGGTCCGACGCACGCCGGCGCAGAAAGCGAAGCGCCTGGAAGGTCGAGATGCTCTGGAGTGCGAACGAACCGAGGATGACCGCATAGCCGAGCCGGTAGTCGGTCGTCGCGTCGGGCATGCCGAGCTGGCGGATGCCGCGCCAGATTCCCACCTGCGCGCCCAGGGCCAGCATCGCGATCGAGCCGAACATCGACCACACGTAGGACTCCCGGCCATAGCCGAGCCGACGGCGCGCGTCGGCCGGGCGCCGGGCCGCGAGGTAGGCGGCGACGAGGAAACTGTCGGTCAGGGCATCGACCCACGAGTGCACGGCCTCGGCGGTCATCGAGGCGGAGCCCGTGAGGACCGCGGCCACCGATTTCACGAGCGCCATCGAGGTGCCCGCCGCGAAGGCGAGCAACACCGCCGACTTGCCGCCCGGCTTGTCGGCTTCGACGCCGAGGTGGCGATGAAAGCGGTGGAACGCTCTCATGGCGGGGCACCTCGGCGCCCTTGGCGAGGGTTCGCGGAAGTCATGGTGGGCAGATGATGCCACCTGCCCCGCCATCGTCCGCCACACCGCTTTCGGTATCGGCGAGCGTCGGCCCGGACGCTAGCGGAGTTCGTCCACCACGCGGTTGCGCAACACGCCCACGCCCTGCACCTCGGCCTCCACCACGTCGCCCGGCTTCAGCAGCTTCTCCGGGTTCTGTTTGCGGAAGCCCGCGACGCCCGAGGTCGTGCCCGTGGTGATCACGTCGCCCGGCTCCAGCGTCACCCGCGACCAGTACGCGACGATCGCGCCGAAGTCGTAGACCATGTTGCGCGTGTTGTCGCGCTGGCGCACCTCGCCGTTCACTCGCAATTCGAACGCCAGGTTGCCGGTGTCGCCGAGTTCGTCGAGGGTGGTAATGCAGGGGCCGAGCGGGCAGCAGGTGTCGAGGTTCTTGCCCTGGAAGTGAATGCCGTGCGTCTGCTCCGCGATGATGATGTCGCGCATGCTCACGTCGTTGACTACGGTGATCCCGGCCACGACCGAGCGCCAGTCCTGCGCGGGCACGTCCTTGCAGCGCGCGCCGATCACGAGGGCGATCTCGATCTCGTAGTCGAGTTCGTCGGTGAGGCGCGAACGCACGATGTCCGCTCCCGGCCCGATCACCGCCGAGGGCATCTTCAGGAACGCGAGGGGGTAGTCGGGCACATCGAGCTTCACCTTCTGCTGGTGCACTTCGTCCACGTGCGAGCGGTAGGTGCCGCCCGCGGAGATGATCTTGCGCGGCCGGGGCACCGGCGCCAGCACTTGCACCGTGCTCGCCTGCTGCGCCACGCGGGTCGCAAGCAACGCATCGGGGCTGGCGGAACGCGCGTGCGCGTCGGCCGCGCGCGCGGCCTCCATCGACAACGCCCCGCCCTCCAGGAACCGGACCATGTCGCCCGGAATGCGCACCGCCGCGATCTGCGCCGCGAACGGATCCCCCGCGAGCGTCGCCGCGTACGCGCGTTGAAGGTCGACGATCAGATCGTCCTGCAGGCTGCCCACGCGCGGCACGGCATCGCCCGCTTCGATGAAGGTGACGAGCTTCATGCCTCGTCCTCGCAGCGCCGAACCGCCCGCAGGATCGCCTCGAGATCGGCGCAGCCGGCCGATGCCTCGAGCGCGGCCTGCGCGTGCTCGGAGACGCGGCCGCCCGCGAGTTCCACCGCGGTCACACCGTCGAGTGCCCGCAGCGCTGGCTCGATCACGTGCGCCGCCGTCACCGGCCGCAGCTCGCAGCCGACGCACATCCCGGTGAAGCGCACGCGCACCACCCCGCATTCATCGACGGACTGCAGCGCGAGGCCCCCCGCATGCGATCGCAGCATGCGGTCGAGGGCCTGCACCCGGACTTCGACGGCGTCTTTCATGCAGCCTCCGTCACGAGGCCCAGCCTGCGCTTGGCGGCCTCCAGGTCGATGCCCATGATCCGCGCGAAGTTCTCGCCGAGGATCTTGCGACGGTCCTCGCGCGTGATCTGCGGGTAGCCGTAGCCCGCGCGCAGGTCGTCGGGAATCTTCAGTTCCATGAAGGCTTCCAGGTACGGCTGCGGATTGCCCGCGAGCGCCGCTTCGGAACCCCACAGGATCTTGTCGGGCCCGGCGGTCTGCAGCAGGCGGCCGATATGCTCCTGCACGCGCCGCGGCGCCACGCGGTAGAACGCCATGAAGCCGGCCAGCGACAGGTAGACGTTCGGAAAGCGCGTGGCGATCGACACCATCTCCTCGAAGTAGGGCAAGGCGAGGTGGTGCACGATGAAGTCCGCCTGCGGGAAGTCGCGCGCCGGCGCCTGCAGGTCGACCGGGCTCAGCCATTCCATGTTCTGCAGGCCGTAGGGGTTGCCCTTGTGGAACTGCAGCACGCGCACGCCGTTGGCGAGCGCCCGTTCGTACATCGGGTAGGCGAGCTTCTCGTCGTCGCAGCGCCAGCAGTCCTTGAGCTGGGCGTGCCCGTTGTAGAACTTGAACGAGCGTGCGCCGAGCGCGCGGGCCTGGTGGTCGATCTGCTCTAGCGCGTCCGCCAGTCCCCGGTAGCCCGGATCCACGCCTCCGCAGAACAGCACGCGATCGGGATAGGCGGCGGCCATCGCATGCTGCGTGCGGACCGGGGAGTACCAGTCCTTGAACCAGTCGAACATCGGCACCGTCTGGGCCATCGCCATGTCGGTCGCGGAGCCCTTGAAGACCAACTCGTGCATCTCCTCGACGCTCCAGCGCGTGTCCCAGTGGAAGTCGCGGCGGCCGCCTGGCGCCGCCCTCGGGTCGCGGACCTGCGCGCGGATGTAGTCGAGGATGCGGTCCCGTGCGGGCATCGCATCGTCGCGATCCGTGCGCACGTTGCCGGCCGAGAGGTCGTACAGGTGGATGACGTTGTCGAAGACGAACAGGTTGTCGATCATGCTCACTCCAGGCGGATGTTGGCGGAGCGGATCACCTCGCCCCAGTGGTCGTACTCGCTGCGGATGAAGCGCCGCGATTCGTCCGGTCCCATGTCGTAGGGCACGAAGCCGAGAGTCCCGAAGGCATCGCGCAGCTCCTTCTGCTGCAGCACGTTGTGGACTTCCGCGGCCAGCCGGTCGACGATCGGGCGCGGCGTCGCCGCGGGCACGAACAGGCCACCCCAGCCGATCACCTCGAAGCCCGGGACCGTCTCGTTCGTGAGCCGCGCCTTCGGGAACTCCGGCAGCAGCGTCGGGCTGGCGATCGCGATCAGCTTCACCCGGCCGTCCCGCACGAAGGGCGTGGCGCTCGCGCTCGGCTCGATCAGGAGCTGCACGCGGCCGCTGGCCAGGTCGGTCAGCGCCGGCGTCGTGTTGTAGGGCACGTGGACGATGTCGAGGCCCGTGCGCGCCTTGAACACCTCCATCGCCAGGTGCGCGTTCGAGCCGACGCCCGGCGACGCGTAGGAGACCTTGCCCGGGTTGGCCTTGATCCATGCGATGAGCGACGGCATGTCGTCGGCCGGGACCGTCGGACTCGCGATCAGGAGCAGGTGCGCGCGCGCCAGCATGGCCACCGGCGCCAGGTCCTTGTTGGGGTCGTACCCGAGCTTCATGAGGTGCGGCGTCGTGACGAAGGTGCTCGACGCGCCGCACACGGCGGTGTAGCCGTCGGGAGCGGCCTTGGCCGTCGCCTCCACGCCCACATGGCCGCTGGCACCGGGGCGGTTGTCGGGCGTGAAGGGCTGGCCGAGCAGGTCGCCGAGGCGCTGGGTGACCTGGCGGCACAGCGCGTCGGGGCCCGTCCCTGCAACGGCCGGGACCACCACCCGCACCGGGTGCGTGGGCCAGTTCGATTGCGCGTGCAGGCAGGCGGCGGCGCAGGTCAGCGCCAGCACGGCGGCAGCGCGCCCGAAGCTGCGGATCTTCATGGTGTTGTCTCCTGCGGCCATGTGGGGCTGCCGCTGTACGCAATCTAGGGCCGGACCGCCCGGGACGTCTTGACCATCGCGGACATTTTGTTGACATTCGCGGACATGCCCCGTGCCACCGCCAGCGCCAACGTCCTGACCGGCTTCGCGGCGCTGATGCGCGCGCAGGGCGGCGACCCGGCGCAGCTGCTGCGGCGCGCGCGCATCCCGCTGTCCGCGCTGAGCGACCCGCAGGCCCGCGTGCCTGTCGCGTCCATCGTGCGGCTGCTAGAGGATTCGGCGCAGCGTTTCGACTGCCCCGACCTGGGGTTGCGCCTCTCGCAGGCGCGGCGCCTGTCGCATTTCGGCGCGGTTGGCCAGCTCGCGCGCGACGAGCCCGACGTGCGGCACGCGCTGCAGGCGATCAGCGCCTGGCTGTACCTGCATTCGGAGGTGATCCTCGACCTGCAGGAGGGGGAGGGCAGCGTCGCGCTGTGCGCGTACCACGGAGAAGCCGTTGCCGCCTCGTCGACCCAGGTGATCGACCTGGTCGCAGGTGGCGTCTTCCAGATCATGCGGCACCTGTGCGGGCCGCAGTGGCGTGCACGGGCCGTGTGCCTCGCGCACCCCGCGCCCGCGGACGAGCGTCCATACCGGCGCTACTTCGGCTGTCCGGTGACGTTCGACGCCGACGGCAACGCGCTGTTCATCGCGCCCGAGGACCTGGACCTGCCGATCGCGGAGGCCGATCCGATCTTCCGCAGCGAATCCGAGCGACAGGTGGAAGCCTGGGCCGGCCTGAAGGCGCGGCCCGTGGACGAACGGGTCCGCGAACTGATCCGCGTGATGCTGCCCAGCGGCCGCTGCACGATGGCGAACGTCGCGCTGCGGATGGGCCTGCAGGAGCGCACGTTGCGACGGCACCTCGCGGACGCGGGCGTGACCTTCGCGAGCGAACTCGAAGCGGCGCGACGCGAACAGGCTCGCCGCTATGTCGAGCGATCGGACAAGACGATCGGCGCGATCGCGGGACTGCTCGGGTTCTCCGAAACGAGTGCGTTCTCGCGGTGGTTCAGCCAGTGCTTCGGGTGCGGCCCGAAGGCGTGGCGGGACAGGGCCGGCTGAACCGGAGGGCTTCGGAGGGCGACATCACCCCGCGACGCACTCGAGCGAGAACAGGGGAAGCTCGGTCTGCCGGCTCAGCCACACGCCGCCGCCCACCTCCTGGAAGTGCCGCGACAGCCCGTGCCGGTACACCTCGGCGCGGTGACGAAAGATGCGCGGGTCGGTCACGTCCTCGTCCACGATGTCGCGCGCATAGTCCTCGCGCGTCACGGCCTCCACGTACAGGCCGCCGTGGCTCAGCCGGCTCAGGTTGTGCAGGGCGCGCTTGAGATCCGGCGGGCCGAGGTAGGGCAGCACGCCCTGGCAGATGACGAAGTCGAAGGGCTTCCTGGCCTGGTAGTCCACCACCGAACCGCGTTCCCAGCCGTAGCGCCCGCACAGGTAGTCGCTGAATTCCACGCCGTGGTAACTGGCCAGCGGAAAGTGCCGCGCCACGATGTCGCGCCAGAGCCCGATGCCGCAACCCACGTCCAGCACCCGCTTCACGGGCACGCGCAGGTACTGCAGGTAGGCGCAGACGAAGGCGCCCAGCCGCTCGACATGCCGGGGGTCCACCACCTTGGTCTTCTTGTCGAAGTAGTAGCGCCGGTAATAGGCTTCGTCGAAGGTGTCGGCACCGGCTGATTGCATGTTCCCGCTCCATGTCATGTTGCGGGGATTCTCGGGGATCAGCCGCAACAGGTGCCGAAGCGGCCGTCACGATAGAAAGGGGCAAGGTCCTGCGCGAGCGCGTGCACCGTCGCGCGCCAGCCGCCGTGCGTCGCGTCGGCAGCCAGGGCGGCGCGCGTGCGTGCGAGCAACTCGGCGCGCAGCGCCGCCTCGTCGATGCCTGTCACGCGGCCGGCCTCGACGACGGTGCGCCCGCCGACGAGCACGTCCGTGATGTGCGTGCCGTTGCCGCGCGCAAGCAGCAGATCGAGCGGGTCCGTGTCGGCGAACAGGGCATCGCCATCGAGCGCGTCCCAGTCCAGCAGCACGATGTCGGCCGGCGCGCCGGGCGCGATGCGGCCGTTCGATGATGCGGCGGCACCCGACACGCTGCGCGGGCCGTGGCGCGACGCGAAGCCCCAGAGCTGCGATGGCGTCATCGTCGTGTCGAAGCCCCAGCCGCGGTGCAGCGCGTAGGCGAGCCGCGCCTCGCGCAGCGCGTCGTCGTCCTCGTCGAAGGCCATGCCGTCGAGCCCCATCGCCACGCGGCAGCCCTGCTTCAGCATCTCGGGCAGCGGCGCGATGCCGGACCGCAGCCCCAGGTTCGAACTCGTGCTGACCGCGATGCTCGCGCCGCGTTCGGCGATCAGCGCCAGCTCCTCGGGCCGCGCCCAGGTGCAATGCGCCAGCGTGAGTCGCGGGCTCAGCAGCCCGATGTCATCGAGAAACTTCACGATGCCGCCGGGGTGCGCCTGGTCGGCCCAGCGGCGCTGGTACGGGGTCTCCAGCAGGTGCATGTGCACGGGGCGGCCGCTGTCGGCCGATGCCTGCGCGATGGCTTCGAGCAGCGGCGTGCTGCACCACTGGACGGCGGTCGGGCCGTACTGGACGGTGACATGGTCGCCCCATCCTTCCGCTTGCACCATCGCAGCGACCTCGTCCACCAGTGCGAGCTGCCGCGCAGGCGCGACCGGCTGCACGGCGAGCCGCTGAGCGACCGTGTCGCGGATGCCCGGGCGCAGCGCGGACAGCACCGTCGCATCGTCGCAGTAGGCGATGCCCTGGCGGTCCCGCATGGCCACCGCGAAGCCGATGCGGACACCGACGTCCCGCGCGGCCTGTGCGACGGCGCGCGCCTCGTCCACGTAAGGCATGCCGCCCTGCACCCGTGTGTAGTGCACCATGAGGTGCGCGACACCGTTGCGCACCGAGCGTGCGAACGAAGTCGCTGCGCAGAGGTATGGGTCCACGCCCGGCACCACGCCGAGGAACGGCAGCCAGCTTTCCAGCGGCTGGTTGAATGCCCCCAGCGTGGCGCTGCGAAAGGTGCGCGCGTGGTCGTGGGCGTTGGCGAGCGCAGGCAGTGCCAGCCGGCGTCGTCCGATGGCCGCGCCCGACTGCGCCTCGACGGAAGTGACGCGCCCACCGGCCACACCGATGCGCACATCGCGCCGTGCCGGCGCGGCACCCGGATCGGCCAGCAGCCAGGCGCAGTCGAAAAAGGCCGCGTTGGTCATCAACCGAGCGTGCCGGACACGCCCTCGACCAAATAGTCCATCTTCTCGAGGATCGGGTCGTAGTTGCCGTAGCCCTTGTCCAGGACCACCTTGCCGGTGTTGCTCTTCACGGGGCCGGTCCAGATCGGCTTGCCGGCCTTCAGGTCGGCAATGGCGGCGGTGGCGGCGTTGCGCGCCTGTTCGCTCGCGCCGGCGCCGAAGGGCGTGCTCAGCACCATGTCCTTGTCGTAGCCGCCGAAGAACTGGTTGGGCAGCTTCCTGCCCGCGCCCACGTCGGCGGCGAAGGACTTGTAGACCGTCTCCCACTTGTTCTCGGCACCGGTGATGAATCCCCTGGGCGCGAGCTGGGCCTGCGAGGCGTTGTGGCCCAGCGTCTTCACGCCGGCCTTCTCCGCCGTCTCGATCACCACCTTGGGGCTGTCCACATGGCTGGCGATCACGTCGTTGCCGGCGGCGATCAGCGCGTTGGTGGCCTCGGCCTCGCGCACGGGCATCGACCACTCGCCGGTGAACACCAGCTGCACCACCGCGTTCGGATTGACCTTGCGCACGCCCATGGCGAAGCTGTTGATGTTGCGCAGCACGATGGCGATCGGCTTGGCGGCGACGTAGCCGACCTTGTTGGACTTGGTCGACAGGCCGGCGGCGATGCCATTCACGTAGTGCGCCTGGTCGAGGTAGCAGAAGTAGCCGCCGAGGTTCATCGGGTGCTTCTCGGGCGACCACAGCGAGGTCGGGTGGCGGAACTCGACCTTCGGGTACTTCCTGGACATGTCGACCATGAAGGGGTCGAAATAGCCGAAGGAGGTGGCGAAGATCAGCGAGGCACCGTCGCTCTGGATCATGCCCTCCATGGTCTTGCGCACGGCCACCGTCTCGGGCACGTTCTCTTCCTCGACCACCTTGATGCCGGGCACGGCCCGCAGTGCCTTGGCCGCGACCGCGTGGGCCTGGTTCCAGCCGTAGTCCTCGCGCGGGCCGACATAGATCAGGCCGACGGTGATGGCCTTGGACTGGGCCTGCGCCGCGCTCGCACCGAACAGGGCCGGCGCGATGGCCGTGCCGGCCAGCGTGCCGCCGATGGCCGAGCCGAGCGTGGTGCCGAGAAAGCGGCGGCGGTTCCAGTAAGCGTTCGACATGGTGAAGTCCTTCTTGAGGTTGGGATGCGAGGGGGAAGGGAATCTGTCGCGTGGCTCTCAGGCCCTCCTGGGCCGCTTCGCCGCTGCGGGGCGGCCCGACGCATAGCGGCCGAGGATGGTGCCGAGGTCTTCCTCCACCGGCTTCTTCTCGGGCGTCAGGGCGCGCTCCTGCACGCTTGAAAGATGCGAATTCATGAGGCGCAAGGCGGTCTTCTCGTCGCCGCGCCGGAAGGCTTCGATCAGGGTCTTGTGCTCGTCGATGCCGCATTGCGAGGAATGCGGATTGCCGTAGATGGCCAGGATCAGCGAGCAGCGCGACACCAGTTCCGACACGTAGCGCTCGATCACCGCGTTGCTCGCCATCTGCGCGAGCTTGATGTGGAACTCGCCGGCCAGCCGCGCGCAGACGGCCGGCGCCTGGGTGCGCGCGGCCTCTTCCTCGCTGCGCACATGCCCTTCCAGCACCGCGCCCATGGCCGGCGCCCAGCGTGCGATGACCAGGCGAACCACCTCGCGTTCGAGGCACGCGCGGGCCTCGAACACGCTTTGCGCCTCGGCGCGCGAGGGCTGGGCGACGGTGGCCGTGCGCTTGCGCCCCGCCTCGATCAGGCCCTCCGCCGTCAACCGGGCCAGCGCCTCGCGGACCAGCGTGCGGCTGACGTGCAGGTGGGTGGCCAGCACGTCCTCCGGCAGCTTGGTGCCCGGTGGCAAAGCCTGCTCGATCACGGCGTGCTTGATGGCGAGGTAGGCAGCTTCGGATTTGCCCGGTTCGTTCTGGAGGCTCATGGTGTACAGCGCAGGTATTCCTGGTGGATGCGCTGCCGTATGCGAGAAACGGGCCAGCCTGCGCGACCGGCCAACCCGCATCGGCGCACCGTTTTCGCCCACGAAATCGCTCCCTATGGCGCTGTGGACGCACCTGAAACGCGCAGGAGTGCCAACGCCGCACCGACTTGCCACCGATGGAACGCGCGGCGCTTGGCAGATATCTTGCATACCTGAACGCGTCCAGCAGGTACACCAAACAAGGAACCGATCATGAGCGCCGAGACCCTGCGTCTTTCCCTGAACCAGCAGCAACTGGAACTGCTCGTGCGTTGCATTGCCGCCGGCGATGCCAACGACCTCCAGGCGCTGGCCCGGCGCGCGCTGCGCGAATGGAAGGAGGGCGTGCCCTCGGCCCGGCCGGCGCCGGCCGCGAAACCCGACCTCGACAAGCTCTCGGACTGCCGCGAGCGCCTGGCCAGCCACATCATCGAGCCGGGCACCGGCAAGGCGCTGGAAGTGCTGAAGGGGCAGGTCGTGTGCATCGCCCAGGTCGAAGGCGGGCAGTGCGCCGATTTCAACTGCTTCAACCTGCACGACTACAAGGAGTTCATGCACGTGGGCCGCACGCGCACGCTGCACGGCTTCAACCCCGGCCCCGGCGACTTCCTGTGGTCGGCGCCGCCGCGCGAGCGCGCCATGATGTACATCCTGGCCGACACGGTGCGCGCCAACGACGTGATGTTTCCGCGCTGCAGTGCCAACCTGTACGAGTCGGTCTACGGCTTTCGGCGGCACACCAACTGCCACGACATCCAGGCCGAGGCGCAGCGCGAATACGGGCTCACGCCGGACGACGTCCACGACTCCTTCAACCTCTTCATGGTGACGGAGATCGCCGGCGAGCGCGGCCGCATCGAGCGCCAGACCTCGAAGGCCGGGGACCACGTGGAGTTCCTCGCGCTGATGGACGTGCTGGCAGTGCCGAACGTGTGCGGTGCCGACATCATGCGCACCAGCAACTTCTCGCTGAAGCCCCTGCGCGTCGACGTCTTCAGTGCGTCGGAGCGCGACCTCGCCAGCGTGCCGCCGCTCGCCGACTACGACTCCAACCGCACGCCGGCGCAGTTCGCGCAGCCCCGCATCAGGGTCGACCGCGTGCTGCAGCGCGACGCGGCCTACGTGCCGCAGTTCACCAACGTGCCGATCGTGGAGCGCGAGCATGAAGTGCAGCTCAGCGCCGCCGAGTGCGAGGTGCTCGGCTCGTTCGGACTGCGGCAGTTCTACGGCGCGGACCGGGGGGCGCAGTTGCGCGATGTGCTCTTCAGCTGGTGGGAGAAGCGCTACCTCGGTTGAGGGCAGCGCCTAGGCCTGGACGTCGTGGAAGCCGGAGGAAGGCGGGGCACGTTCCACCTGCCATTCCAGCACGATGCTCACGCCGCCGCCCTTCGGCCGCTCGATCCGGAAGTCCGCGCCGATGGCCGTTGCGCGCACCCGCATGTTGTCGAGACCACGGCCGTGCGCCTGCGCTTCCTGTGCACGCGGGTCCGTGGAGAACCCGACGCCGTTGTCGGTGATGCGCAGCGTCACGCGCGGCGAGGGCGACGAGGCCTCCTCGCGCCAGCGGACCTGCACCTCCACCTGCGAGGCACGCGCGTGCTTCATCACGTTCGTGAAGGCCTCCAGCAGAATCCGCTGCACATGCAGCACGACCGGCGGCGAGAGCTGGCGGAGTTCGGGCAGCTCCGCGACATCCCAGACGACCTCGATCCCCGCCGCCTGCAGGCGCGACTGCAGCCGGTAGCGCAAGGTCGCCAGCAGGGTGGCGAGGTCATCGTGCGCCGGCTGCAGCGAGTCGACGGCCATGCGCATCTCGTCGAGCGCCAGTTGCACCTGCTCCTTCAGCGCCGCCGGGTCGGTGCCCTTGCGCGCCACCATGTTCAGCAAGCCCACGAGCTGGGAGCCGACGCCGTCGTGGATCTCCCGCATGATCCGTTGCCGCTCGATCGAGACCGACTGGTGGTGCTCCTGCTCGCGCAGCGAGTCGAAGGCCCGGTGCAGCTGGCGCTCGCGTTCCTCCACGCGACGCGCGAGATCGGCGTTGAGCGCCTGGAAGTTCGCGACCGAGCGGCTGTAGCGTTCGGCGACGAACCACGTCATGACGAGCACGAACGCGAACATCCCGTGCTGGATGTAGGTGTTGTAGAGGCCGCTCGCGCCGGCGACGCGGATCATGATCACGTCGTGCGTGCCGGCCGCCAGTGCGGCGGTAATCGCCGCTGCCAGCACCCACGCCTTGGTGCTCCGGCTCCGGACCGCCTCGCGCACGACCATCGCCAGCGTCGCCAGTCCGAGGATCGGAATCAGCACGAAACTCAGCGTCATGAGCAGCGGCAGGTCCAGCGCGAAGGCGAGGGCGGCGAGCACCACGACGACCGCGAGCACGCCATCGATCGCGCGACTCATGACGCGAGGCATCGGCCCCGCCGCGATCAGGGCGAACCGGCACATCAGCACGACATGCGCGGCGTAGCAGATCGCCGCAATGGCGCCCCACAAGGGCCAGGACACGGGCACGTCGGGCCATGAGCGGTCGATGACGCGCACCACGCCGAGCAGCGCGGCCAGGCTGAACCAGCCGTAGAAGGGGTCGCGCTGCCGCCACCACAGCACCGAGGTGAGCACGCCCATGCCGACCAGCCCGGCCGCGAAGATCAGCATCGCGATGTCGCGCCAGAGGATCTGGTCGGCGTAGAGGTCCTCGATCGGCGAGACCGGGCCATAGCGCACCACCGAGAGGCCGCCCAGGCGCTGCGCCTGGATCGTGACGTCCACGCGCAACTCGTTGGGCCGATCCGCCTGCAGCAGGGCCGCGGGCAGCGTCACCATCCGCACGGTCTTGGTCGCGTCGAACAGCGGGTCGCCGAGCTCGCCCCAGCGCTGGATCGTGCTGCCGTTGAGCAGCACGTGCACCTGGTTGCCCACCCGCGAGAAGAGCAGCGCCATCGGCTCCATGCCGACGCGCGGCGGCAGCATGATGCGGTAGCTTGCGCGACCGCCCTGGCCGGGGAACTCGCGGTCCCAGCGACGGGCGAGGTCAACCTCGCCCTCGCGCGCCGTGCCGCCTTCGGGCTCCAGCCGGGCATAGGCCCGGTCGATCACGAGGATGTCCGGCTCGCCGGCGGCGAAGGCCGGCACGACGCAAAGGAGCGCCGTCATGGCCCAGAGCATGGCCGCGATCCACCGCCAGCACGCGGCCGGGCGCGCCGCCTCGCCGATGACCCCGGCCGATCGCACTAGCGGAGCAACCCGAGCTGCCGTGCCTCGAACACGGCTTCGGTCTTGTTGTGCACATCCAGCTTGCCGTAGATGTTGCGCACGTGGCTTTGAACGGTGGAGAGCAGGATGCCCATGCGCTGCGCCGTCTCGGCGTAGGTGAAGCCGCGGGCGACCAGGCCCAGCACCTCGGTCTCGCGCGGGGACAAGGCCTCGCGGCCGGCCGCGACCTCCGCCGCCGGCGACTCGGGGCGAGATTGCCATTGCACGAGCAACTGTCGCGCGATGATCGGCGACATCGGCGATCCCCCCGCATGCAGGCTCAGCACGTGCGCGGCGAGGTCGGCTTCGGTGCCATCCTTCAGCAGGTAGCCGCCGGCGCCGGCCTCGAAGGCACGCAGCATGTTCATCTCGTCACCGAAGATGGTCAGGACCATCATGGCGCAGGCGGGCTGCAGGTCGCGGCAGCGTCGGATCACTTCCAGCCCCGAGCAATCCGGCAGGCCCAGGTCGACCAGCAGCACATCGACGGGGTTGCGGGCAAACCACTCGAGCAGTTCGGCCGCCGTCGAGGCGCCGAAGGCCAGGCGCAGGCTCGGCTCGGCCGCGATCACCCTTTCGAAGCGCTCGCGCATGCCCGGGTCGTCCTCGACGAGGGCGACGCTGACAGGGGCTTGAGGGTCCGGATTCGGCAAACGGCAACTCCGCGAATGAAGAACGCATGTTCGCACGATCGAACGTGACTTATGCACGGGGGACACCCCATGAACTGCGGATGTCCCTGCACGGGGCGGCCGGTAGCGTCCAGGGGCTGTCCAGAGCGCCCGCCAACGAAGGGCCTGGACCGAGCGAAAACTTTCGATAACTGGAGCAGGATCTGATGAAAAAAGTGGCAATGCAGTGGAAATTCAAGTACGCGGTCCTCGCGCTCGCGGCGTCGTTGGCCGCTTGCGGCGGCGGTGGCAGCGGCGGCTTCGTGGGAACCGGAATCGGCGCAGGCACCGGAACTGGCACGGGGACGGGAACCGGGACCGGCACAGGCGGCTCCGGCGGCGGCGTGGCGGGGTCGGGCGCGCAGATCTCCGGCGTGGCGGCCGTGGGCGCTCCCCTCGTCGGCACCGTCACGGTCAAGGACGCGCTCGGCGCCACCCGGACCAAGGACATCGGCACCAACGGTTCCTACCGGGTCGACGTCAGCGGCATGACGGCCCCCTTCGTCTTTCGCGCGGAAGGCCGGGTCAACGGCGTCACGGTCACGGTCCACTCGCTGGCCACCCAGGCCGACATCGACGGCACGATCAACATCACGCAACTGACCAACCTGGTCGTCGCGAACATCGCGGGGCAGATCGCCGCGAACTACTTCGACAAGTTCGAGCAGGGCAGCAACCCCAGCCTGGCCAGCAAGGCCCTGGTCGATGCCGAGGTCAGCAAGCTGAAGGAGAAGCTCCTGCCCGTGCTCACCGCGCTGGGCGTCGACGCCGCGATCGACTTGCTGCACGGCACCTTCACACCGCTGGCGGACCCGATCGACAAGGCGCTGGACGTGATCCGCGTGCAGTACGACACGGCCGCGAACACCGCGACCATCTCCAATATCCTGAACACGTCCACCGTCGTCGACGACCTCGCAAAGCAGGCCGCCGCGGAACCGGTGACCACCAACCCGCTGAGCAGCGACAACGTCGCCACCGGCCTGACCGACCAGGCGCTCGTGAAGAAGGTGCTGACGGACTTCGCGGGCAAGTTCGCCAACGGCCTGCCGGCGTCGGGCGACCTGACGCCGCTGATGACCAGCGGCTTCATGTGGAACGACAGGAACCGCGCCACGTGGGTCGCCGAACTCACGCAGGCTTCGGACTTCGTCGGCATCTCGTTCACCGACATCGAGATCAACCAGATCAACTACAACAACGTCAACGGCGTCACGGCGCGCGTGTCCTTCACGCCCAAGACGCCGCAGGGCGTCGAACTCGGCCGCGTCGAGGACTGGCTGATCCGCAAGAGCCTGACGGACGGCATCTGGCGCCTGCATGGCGACCAGCGCAGCCTCGACCTCGACTGGTTCGCGACGACCTCGCTGCACAACGGCCTGCCGGGCTCCGGCGCGTGCGTGCGAACCGGCATCGAGTTCAACATCGTCGATCACAACACGACCAACAACGGCGGCGCCATCAACTCGATCGTGGTGACCGGCCCGGGCCTTCCCGCCGACGGGCTGCACTATGAAGCGGCGCCGGTCGACGAGCGCTGGAAGATCGCTGGCGCCGGGCAGGAAACGTACGTCATGGCCTCCAATTGCGCGGGTGCGTCATCGCCGCTCAGCGATGCGGCCATCGCGGCGATTCCTGACGATGCGGTCTACACGCTGACGCCCTACGACATCAACGGCGCCAAGGTGCTGTCGCCCTCGGGTTCGAGCGATGGCACCTTCCGCATGAAGGTCCAGCGTCGGCCGCTGACCCTGGCCGAGGCCGCCGGCAACGGCGTGTTCCCGGTCATCGCACCGGCCACGGTCACCGCGTTCAACGGCTTCGTGTCCGGATCGCTGGCCTTCTCGGCCAGCAACGTCAATCCGCTGAGCCAGGCCTACGTGCAGATGCGGCGCCAGAACGCCGCGTTCCAGACGCTCGACCAGATGGAGCTCTCGGTGCTGCCGACCGCGACGGGCACGGTCGACACCAGCCTGGACTTCGGCGTCGAACCGCTGGCCGTGTCGAGCGCGATGTGGGTCGAATCGCCCGATCGCTATCGACGCAACATCCAGACCTACTACTACAAGTAGGCGTCGGTAGGGCCGTCGGCGGAAGCCGGTGGCCCGCCAGCCGTTGAAAGGACGGCGCGCAGTGGACATTTCCTTCGACCTGGTCTTCGGCTTCATGACGCTGCTCGTGACCGGGGTCACGCTGGCCCTGGCCCCGCCCGAGAAGCGGATCGAGTTCCTGTTGCACATCACGCTCGTGACCGTGCTCACCGTCTTCGTCATGGAGATGGACTAGGGCGGCGCATCCCGGGACTTCGAGCCTCGCGACCACCGAGGTGTCGTCCGTCTCGATCGCCAGCTCGCGCCGGTGATTGAAGCTGCCCTGCGTCAGCTTGATCACGGATGAAGAACATCGCCTCATTTCATCCGCAACAAATTCCGTCCGCCGCGCAATGCGCTTGATATGTGCGCGAACGAAGCTCCGCACGCACCCATTGCGATGGATGCGAAATCCACACCCGGGGTGGCCCATGAAAACCTGGCGAATCTCGCCGAACAGGAGCATTGACATGAAGCACTTCAAAGCCTGCGTGGCCCTCGCTGCCGCAGCCAACCTTCTTGCGCTGGCCGTTCCCGCGCATGCCGAGCCCATCAAGAACATCGTGCTGGTCCACGGTGCCTGGGTCGACGCGTCCGGCTGGAAGCCGGTGGAGCGGATCCTCGCCCGGGACGGATTCAACGTCACCATGGTGCAGGAGCCCGAAACGTCGTTCACGGACGACGTCGCGGCAGCCAAGCGCGTGCTCGACATGCAGAACGGCCCGACGCTCCTCGTCGGGCACAGCTACGGAGGCTCGATCATCAGCGAGGCCGGCGTGCATCCGAACGTCGTCGGCCTGGTGTACGTCGCCGCGCATGCACCCGATGTGGGCGAAGACGAATCGGCACTGGGAAAGAAGACGCCCAGCGTGCTGGCCAAGACCGAAGGCGCGATCAAGGTGACGCCCGATGGCTTCACATATCTCAATCCGGCGGACTTTCCGCGACTCTTCGCGCCAGACCTGCCTCGCGAAGTGGCCGACTTCAGCGCGCGCTCCCAGGTCCTGGCTGCGGCGAAGGTCTTCAGCACGCCGCTCACGGCAGCGGCGTGGAAGACCAAGCCCAGCTGGGGCATCGTGGCCGGCAACGACCAGATCATCAATCCCGATCTGGAGCGCTGGTACTACGCGCGCGCGAAGAGCCAGACGATCGAGATCAAGGGCGCGAGCCACTCGGTGTACGAATCACATCCGACCGAGGTGGCGCGCGTGATCGAGGAAGCGGCGCAGAAAGTGCAGGATTGACGTGCCGGCCTGGCTGTTTGATTGAGCAGGTGCAGCGTTCAGTGGGTTTCGACCGCCGCGGTGCGCAAATGTTTGACGCCGTACCGCGGCGCCGGGACGGCGCTCGACAGCCGGCCCGACATGGCACGTCGCGCGGCTTCGTACGCATCCCATTCCGCCTGGTCGGGCAGTGAAGGGATGGTGACCCGTTCGCCTTGGTCCAGGCCTGCCAGGGCGGCATCGACCATGTCGTCGGTGCTCATGACGATCTGCTGCGGCAGATGCTCGATCGGCATGCCCGCGATGTCCCAGAACTCCGTCGCCGTGGCGCCGGGAAGGACGGCCTGGACACGCACGCCCTTGTCGGACAGCTCGTGCTGCAGCGACTGGCTGAAGGCGAGGACGTAGGCCTTGCTGCCGCCGTAGACACCGTTGAGCAGCTCGGGAGAGAGCGCGACGATCGAGGCGATGTTGATGATCGTGCCGTTGCCGCGACGGGCCAGCGCGGGCGCAGCCGCGTAGGCCAGGCGGGTCAGCGCGACGACGTTCAGGTTGATCATGTCTTCCATCTTCCCGATGTCGGAGGACAGCAGTGGAGCGGTCGCGCCGACGCCCGCGTTGTTCACGAGCATCGTGATGTCCTCGCGGGTGCGAAGCGTCGCCGCGACCCGTTCGAGGTCCTGCGGGGCGGACAGATCGGCCGTGAGGGTCTCGACGCGGCGTCCGGTCGCCTGGGTGAGCCGGCTGGCAAGGGCACGCAAGCGTTCGGCATTGCGCGCGACCAGGACCAGGTCGAAACCGCGCCTGGCCAGTCGGTCGGCGTAAACGGCGCCGATGCCGGACGACGCGCCGGTGATGAGGGCAGTGCCTCGGCTGTGCTGGAGAGTCATGACATTTCCTTTCGCTACGGAGGTTGTGTAGGCGAAAGTGTCTGTCGGATGGTCGATGGCGTAAATGTCGTTTAACCCACCTTTTATGCCGTCCGGGCGGCGAAGCGAGATCAGCCCTCAGGCTTGTGCGGCAGCGCTCTGCCTGGCCATCCTGCGCATGCTTTGAGGCGGGTGGCCCAGCGAACGGAGGAATGCGCGGCGCATCCGTTCGGGATCGCCGAAGCCCGCTTCCTTGGCGATGACGCCCAGCGTCAGGGTGCCGGCGTCGATCATCACGCGGGCCGCCTCGACGCGGAGGTTCTCGACCGCATGCGCGGGCGATTGCCCCGTCTCGGACTTGAAGGCCCGGCTGAACTGGCGCGGGCTCAGGTGGGCGACCTCGGCGAGTTCCTCGACCGACAGTGCGGAACGCAGATTCGCGCGCGCATGCGACAGCGTCTGCTGGATGCGATCGGACTTCGGCGCCAGTTCGAGCAGGGCCGAGAACTGCGACTGCCCGCCCGCGCGCCGGTGGTACACGACCATCTTCTTCGCCACCATGCGGGCCACCTCGACCCCGAGGTCATCCTCCACGAGCGCGAGCACCAGATCGATGCCCGCCGTCATCCCTGCCGAGGTCCATACCAGCCCGTCGTGGATGAAGATGCGGTCGGGCTGGACCTTGGCCAGCGGGTGGCGCTTCTGCAGCTCGTTCGCAAAGGCCCAGTGGGTGGTGACGGTGCGTCCGTCGAGCAGACCGGCGTCGGCCAGGCCGAAGGCGCCCGTGCAGATGCTCGTGATGCGGCGGGCGCTGCGCTGGCGGGAACGGAGAAAGCGGCAGAGCTTTTCCGGCGTCGGCCCCATCGTCAGCGCACCGGTCATCACGATCGTGTCGAACTTCGCCGTGTTGAATTGCCTGGACGAGACGCATACCCCGGACGAGCTTGGAACCTGACCGCCCGTCTCTGAAAAAACTTCGACCTTGTAGAACGGCTGCGCGACCTCGGCATTGGCGAGCTCGAAGGCGGCGATGGCCGCCAGGTCCAGGATCTGGAAGCCGGGAAAGACGAGGATGGCGATGTGTTTCATGATGGCTCGAAAGGAGGGAACCGGGGCTGTCGAGCAAGGCTACGCCGCATCGCTTGCCCCCGTCAAACGCCGTCCTTTTCCAGCCCGGTCGCGCGAAGTCGACAGCGCCTTCGGGGCGCTGCCCCACGAATCAACCGTCGCGCCGCGTGTCCGCGAAGGACACGGCCCCTTCCTGCGCCATCGCATCGAGCTCGTCCGCGGTGTAGCCGAGCCGGCCGAGCACCTCGCGCGTGTGTTCGCCGAGACGCGGCGCCGGTGCGAGCGGCGGCGACGGGGTGTCGTTCCAGTAGGTCGGCGAGCCGAGTGTTCGCAGCCGGCCTTCGGTCGGATGCTCTTCTTCCCCGATCAGGCCGCTGGCCCGCAGCTGCGGGTCGTCGATCAGCGTGTCGAGCGTCGCAGGCACCTGGTTCGGGATGTCGATCCCGTCGAGCAGGCTGCGCCACACCGCCGTGGTGCGCGTCGGCATGACGCTCGCCACGAAGCCATAGACCTCGTGGATGTGGCGTGAGCGGTTGCGCTGGGTCGAGAAGTGCGCGTCCTGCTCGAACCTCTCCGGCTGGCCGATGGCCGAGAAGAAGGCGCGCCAGTGCTTGTCGTTGTAGATCAGCACGCTCAGATGGCCGTCGGCCGTGCGGTACGGGCGCCGGTGCGTGGACAGCAGGCGGTCGTAGCCCGCCGGCCCGAGCGCGGGCTCGAAGCTCGCGCCCGCCATGTGATCGGCGAGTACGAAATGCGCGGCGCTCTCGAACATCGGGACCTCGATCGTCTGGCCTTCGCCATCGCGCTCTCGTGCGTACAGCGCCGCGGTGACGGCGTAGACCACGTGCAGGCCCGCCACCCGGTCCACCAGCGACAGCGGCACATAGGCCGGCTCGCCGCCCGTGTACTGCTGCATCAGCGAAGGGATCGCGACCGCACCCTGGATCAGGTCGTCATAGGCGGGCTTGTCCGCATGCGGGCCGCGCGACCCGTAGCCGCACGCCGTCACCTGGATCAGGCGGGGGTTCGCCTGCCGCATCACCTCCGGCCCGAGGCCCAGCCGCTGCATCGCGGCCGGGCGGACGTTGCAGAGAAAGACATCGGCCTGCGCCACGAGCCGCAACAGCGCCTCGCGCGCGACGGGCTTCTTCAGGTTCAGCACCACACTCTGCTTGCCGCGATTGCCGTGCAGGAAGACATGGCCCATGTCGTCGTGCAATGCGTTGCCCGCAAGGCGAACGTTGTCGCCTTCGGAAGCCTCGACCTTGATGACCTCGGCACCCATGCCGGCCAGGGTCAGCGTGGCGAGCGGCCCCAGCACGATGGAGGTCAGATCGATGATGCGCACGCCCGCAAGCGGCTGGCTGGATCTTCCGGTCATCACAGGTCCTCCACGGAGAGAAGGAGGCAAGTGTCGGCCATCGGCGCTTCGTAGGTGGGCATGCGGGATCTTTCCTGGCTGCAAGGTTCTAACGGCTTATATTAACACTGGTAAGATAAAATCAGTGAAACTCGATTGACCTTCATTCTTTGACTGTTAAGATTTCCCGATGGAAAAAGAAGTCACACGCACCCGGTCGACACCGCGAGCGGCCGCCGTCGGCTCGGAGGCCACCGCGACCCGAAAGCCGAAGGCCGCAGCGAAAACGGCCCGTGCCAAGGCCAAGCCTGCGACCCGGGCCGCCAAGTCCGTCAAGGAGAAGGCGGGGAAGGGTGCGGCGGCGCGTCCCTACCATCACGGCAACCTGCGCGAGGATCTCGTGCGCTGCGGCAAGGAGCAGTTGCGCGAAGTGGGGCTGGCCGAGCTGAGCCTGCGGCGCATCGCGGCCGAGGTGGGCGTCTCGCAGGTAGCGCCCAAGCATCACTTCGGCAACAAGGAAGGCCTCCTCGCGGCGATCGCGGCCAGCGGCTTTCGCGACCTGACCGAGTTCCGCTTCTCGAAGCTGCGACCGAGCATGTCGCCCGAGCAGCGACTGCGAACGCTCCTGTCGGCCTACGTGGCATTCGCGACGCTGAATCCCACGCTGTTCCACCTGATGTTCGCGCCGCAGTTCCGCGCGCCGGAGACCCACGCCGAGCTCAACGAAGCGGCGAGCCAGTCCTATCACATGGTGGCGCGCGCGGCGGCCGACTACCTGGCCGCCGAGGGCAAGGCCGACAAGGTCGACCCGCACGAGGTGGCGCGCATTGCCTGGATGTGCATGCACGGCGTGGCGACACTGATCATCGAGAACCGGATCAACCCCTTCGGCGCCACGAAGGTGACGCGCGAGCAGCTCACCAACCAGAGCCTCGACCTGCTCTTCGCCGGCATCCGCGGCCTGCACGGCTAATTGGCGGCGGGTGTCTGGCGGCCGCTCACGTCAGGTAGGCCTGCGCGTTGCGGCGGACGAACGCCTCGATCGACATCGGAGGCGTGCCGGTCAGGCGTTCCACCTGGTCGGTGAGCCGGTCATAGCGGTTCTGGCGATGCAGGAGCGCCATGGCGCACAGATGCGCTGCCAGGTGGGGCGAAGCGGCGTTGGCCCTCAGCTCATCCTCCCACGGCGCCGGCGGCACGTCCACATAGCGGATGTCGTGCCCGAGCGCGCGTGAATAGTGCGCCGCCACGCCGTGCATGTCTTCGCTGCTCGGGCCGGTGAGCTCGTACATCTGCCCGATGTGCGGCGCCGGATCGGCCAGCAGCACGGCCACCACGCGCGCGACGTCGTACGCGGCGATCGGCGATGTCTTGCCGTCGGCAAACGGGAGTCGCAGTTCCGCCCCTTCGCGCACGCCGCGCACGGCAAAGCGGTGGAAGAAGACATCCATGAAGGCGGTGGCGCGCACATGCACGACGGGCAGCCCGCTCCAGTCGAGGACCTGCTCGGCGAGCCAGTGCTGCTTGTGCTGGGGGCTCGGCGAGGTGTGGCTGATGCTCATCTGCGACACCGTCATCTGCGACATGTTGACGAACGCTTCCACGCCTTGATGGCGGGCCACCGCCGCCGCATTGGTGGTCGCTTCGAGATAGTTCGCCGCCACCGACATCGCGAAGTAGACGCGCCGGCATCCCGCCACGGCGCGGTGCATGTCGTCGAGGCTCGTGAGATCGCCGACGACCACCTCGGCGCCCAGCGCGCGTAGCGCCTCCGCGCGTTCGTCTTCCCGGCGCACCATGGCGCGCACCTTGAAGCCGCGCTGAAGCAGCAGACCGGTGACCGTCGGACCGATGGAGCCGACCCGGCCGGCAGCACCAGTGACGAGGATGGGAGCATCGTGTTGCATGTCGATTCCGTTCGATGAGATGAAGCCAGGGTCAATAAGGCCTAGCAATGTAAAGATGGAGTGAAGAAGGTGAACTGTGTCGCCCCCTCCGGTCAGGGCGCCGAATGGACGTCGAGACACGCCACAGAGGCGGCCGGCGCATTGGCGTAGAGCGCTTCGACCTGGGCCGAGCGGCGTTGCAGCACGGCGCGCTGGTTGATGTAGCCCTTGTCGGTGATCTCGAAGGCTTCCGCCACCGGATATTCCGACTGCAGCACGGCGCGGATCACGCGCATGCTCGAGCCGCCCTGCAGGCGTTCGAGTTGCGCCGCCAACCTCCGCACGAGCGGTCCATGCCGGACCAGGTCCTCGCGCGCAAGACCGCTGGCGTCGGGGAAATCCCTTCGCACGGCGCGCTCGTTCATGAAGAGGAGGGCGCCCACGTACGCGCGGTCATGGCCCGTCAGCACGGCATCGCTCACGTACGGGGCCAGTGCATCGATGACGCGCTGGCGCAGCGAACCGACGCTGACCCAGGTGCCCGAGAGCAGCTTGAACTCCTCGGCCACCCGGCCGGCGAAAGCGAGGCCTTTGAGCGGATCGTCCGGATCGATCCGGGTCACGGCATCGCCGGTGCGAACGAAGCCTTCGGCGTCCATCTCGGTGGCCGCGCCGCCGAGGTAGCGCGGCGCCAGGCTGCCGCCCGCCAGGTGCAGTTCGAAGCGATCGCCCAGCGGCTTCAGTTTGGCGACGATGCCCGGCGCCGGCAGCCCCAGGGCGCCGCCGCTTTCCATGTCCCAGGTCGTGCTCAGGCCCGGGCCCGAGGTCTCGGTGGCACCGTAGCCCGAGGTGATCGGCAGCGCGTAGCCCACATGGCGGATCGCGAGCGTGCGCAGCCGGTTCACCAGTTCGACGGACAACGATGCGCCGCCGAAGGAAAGGTATTCGAGCCGGCTGAAGAAGCCCGCGGCCAGGGCGTCGTCCTTCTCGAGTTCCGCTGCGAGCATCGCGTAGCCCAGCGGCACATTGAAATAGAACGTCGGGCTGACGCGACGCAGGTTGCGCAGCGTTTCCTCAAACTTCCCCGGAGCGGGCCGGCCGCCATCGATGTGGAGCGTGCCACCGAAGCGCAGGAGCCTGCCGAGCGTCACGTTGCCGCCCATCACGTGGTGCCAGGGCAGCCAGTCCAGGTAGGTCTGAGGGGTTGCGGGACACGCGGACAGGTTGGCCGCGGAGGTCGCCTGCGCGGCTGCGAGCATCGCGTGCGTCATCACGACGCCCTTCGGGATGCCGGTCGATCCGGAGGTGAACAAGATCTTGGCCGCATGGTCACCGCGCGCGGTCGCGTGGGCATGCGCGAGCGCTGCCGGATCGCGTGCGATCGGAGCGTCGATCCAATCGGCAACGCGATGCCGGCCGAGGCGTGAGGATGGCGCGATGCCGAGGAGATCGAGGGCGGCCTCTGCGCCGTCCAGCGTCTCGCTGTAGACGAGGTCCGGGTGCAGGAGGTCGAACATCCGGGCGAGGCGTTCCGAACGGGGGCCCGCGGCCACGTAGGCGGGCGTGATCGGCGCGACCGTCCAGCCCACGTAGAGGGCGGCCAAAGTCAACAAGGCCTGGTGCACCGAATTGCCGGACAGCACCGCCAGCACGGGGCTGCGCTGCGCAGTGCGCGGGCCGAGCGCCAGCAATGCGTGGCCGATCGCCCGGACGGCGGACCAGGCGCGTCGATAGTCGAGTTCGATGAGGACGCCGTCGCTCCCCGTCTCCGTCAGCATGATCGCGTCGGGCCGCGCCTCGGCCCAGACGGGCAACCAGTCGACCACGTTCGCCACCACGCACTCGGTCACGGCATCGGGCGTCGGCCGCCCGGGGCACAAGGCGGCGACGTCCTGCGGCCACTGCACCCGCAAGCTGCCATCCGCGCCCTGCGTGACTTCGACGGCACTGCGGCGCAGACCGGCGTAACGCACGCCGGCCGGAGGCTCCGCGCCATCGAAGCGGGCGATGGCGGTCGTCATGACAGGCGGGGTGACGCTGGCGGCCACTCCGCCCCCACTCTGCACACGGATGACGTGACCCTGGGCCACGAGCTTCCTCGCGGTCTCGGGAGTGACGGCGACACGGGTTTCGCCTAGCGCAGTTTCGGACGGCACGCCTATCGGCATTGAGTGGACTCCCATCGGACAACGCGGGCTTGACGTGGCTAGAGCGTCAAGGCGAATCAATATCCTAACAGCGTTAATATAGTTTCCGCAAGAAAAATCTAGGTCAGCTATTCAGTGATGGCTGGCTCATTGCCCGGCATTCGGCGACTGAAAACATTTATCTTGACAGTGTTAGGATCGAATCCCAATAATCTCCCGACCACCTTTGCTGGAGAGACTTCGTGAAGACCGAAAACCGCTACCTCGAGGACCTCGAACAGGGCGAACGCTGGGTCAGCGAACCCATCACCCTGAGCGCGGAAGAGATCGTCCAGTTCGGCCAGGACTACGACCCGCAGCCGATTCACACCGATCCCGAAGGGGCTGCGCGCGGTCCGTTCGGCGGCCTGATTGCCAGCGGGTGGCGTCTGACGGCGATCGCCATGCGCCTGAGCGTACGTGCCCGCAGCTTTGGCGGCACGCCCATCATCGGCGCAGGCGTGGACGAACTGCGCTGGCTGCAGCCGGTCCGGCCCGGCGACACGCTCACGCTCGAGCGCGTGTTCGAAAGCATCGAGCCGCCTGCCCGTGCCGGCGCGCGCGGCACCGTTCGCTCGCGGATGACGGTGCGCAACCAGCGCGAAGAGAAAGTCATGACCATGGTGGCCATCGGAAAGATTCCCGTACGTCCCGCCTGACCGTCACCCATCGATTGAAACAACCCAGGAGACAAGACATGCGACAACTCGTACGAACCTGTTTGATGGCCCTGATGACGGCATGCGCGGCAGCGAGCGGCTGGGCGCAGAACTTTCCCGAGCGTCCCATCACGATCTACTGCGCCTTCCCCGCCGGCGCGAGCGCGGACACCGCGCTGCGTGCGCTGGCGCTCGCCGCTTCGCGTTCGCTGGGGCGGCCCGTGATCGTGGACAACCGCCCCGGCGTGGGCGGCACGCTCGGCGCCACGGCCTTGATGTCGGCGAAGCCCGATGGCTACACGCTGGCCCAGGTGACCAACACGCTCATGCGACAGCCCTTCATCGGCAAGACGAACTACGACCCTCGCAAGGATTTCAGCTACGTCATCTCCCCGACGGGCTTCGAGATGGGCCTGGTCGTGCGGGCCGAATCGCCGTGGAAGACGCTGCCGGACTTCGTGAACTTCGCGCGCCAGAATCCGGGCAAGGCGCTGTTTGCGACCAGCGGTGTCGGCACGGTCCAGCACCAGGTGATGGAGCAGATCGCGCAGAAGGACGGCGTGACCTGGACCCATGCACCCTACAACGGGACAGCGCCCGCGCTCAACGACCTGCAAGGCGGCCACATCGACGCGGTGTCGGACCCGTCGGCCTGGGCGCCTTTCGTGGACAGCGGCAAGTTCCGGTTGCTGGCGGTCTACGGACCCACGCGGCTGAAGCGCTGGCCCACGGTGCCTACGCTCAAGGAACTCGGCTATGACGTCAGCGAGATCGTTCCGTGGGGCATCGTGGCGCCCACGGGGACCGACCCGGCGATCGTCAAGAAGCTGCACGACGCGTTCCGCGGCGCGATGACCGATCCCGGCTTCATCGACACGATCGCGCTGCTCGGGCAGGAGCCGCGCTACATGGGATCCGCCGAGTACGAGCAGTACATGCGGGGCCGCATCGATCTCGAGCGCAAGGTGGTCGACAAATACAACCTGCGCCTGCAATAGCCCGCGTCGCACTGCGCGGACATCAATCTCTCACTCATGGAAACCAGCTTATGTTCAAGAACGAACTCCTGAAGGGCAAGCGCATCCTGGTCACGGGCGGCGGCACGGGCCTCGGCCGCGAAATGGCGAGCAAGTACGCTGAACTCGGCGCCGACCTGTACCTGTGCGGCCGTCGCGCCGACGTGGTCGAAGCCACCGCCCGCGAACTCTCGGAGTGCCATGGCGTGAAGGTCAAGGCCGCGAGCCTGGACATCCGCAATGCCGATGCGGTGGAGCGCTACATCGAGTCGATCTGGCAGGACGGCGGGCCGCTCGACGGTCTGCTGAACAATGCGGCCGGGAATTTCATCAGCCGCACCGAGGACCTGTCTCACCGCGGCTTCGACGCCGTCGCGAACATTGTCATGCACGGCACCTTCTACATGACCCACAGCGTGGGCCGGCGTTGGGTCACGGAGGCCCGCGAGGCGCAGGCGCGTGGCGATGCGGCGCCCACCCGGAGCGTGATCTCGATCCTTGTGACCTGGGTCTTCAATGGCGGGCCCTACGTCGTGCCTTCGGCCATGGCCAAGTCGGCCATCGCGAACATGACCAAGTCCCTGGCATCGGAATGGGGCCGCTACGGCGTGAGGCTCAATGCGATCGCACCGGGCGAGTTCCCGACCGAAGGGATGAACGCCCGGCTCTCCCCAGGGCAGAAGACGATCGGCCGCGAAGCGCTCAACCCGATGCAGCGCGTGGGCCGCATGCCGGAGCTCCAGAACCTCGCGACCTTCCTGATGGCGGAGGGCGTCGACTGGATGACGGGCCAGGTGATCACGATCGATGGCGGCAACGCGCTCGCGACCGGTGGCAACTTCTACGCCTACCGCTCGTACGAGGATGCCGACTGGGATCGAATCCGCGACACCATCCGCGCCCAGGACCGGAAGGACAAGCAGGTGCAGGTCAGCGTCGCCTGAGGGCGCAAATGGCCAGGTCCACGATCTGGCCGTAGAGCCACTTGATGTCAGCAGGCGGCGATCCTGTTGACTCAAGTGGCTCTCTTCATTCCTTCGTCGCGTCGTTTCGCAGATCCGCATGCGCCCCGATGACATCCGGGGGCGATGGCACGAGATACAGCGCGTCGACGGCCGCCGAGCGGCGCAGCGTCACGGCGCGCTGGTTCACGCTTCCCTTGTCCGTGAGCTCGTAGGCGTTCAGCGAAGGCGCCTCCGTCTGCAGCAGGATCCGCTCGACCCGCCGGGACGATGCCGTCGACGTCGCATTGAACGCCCGCAGCGCGTCAGCAAGACGCGCGCGAATTGCTGGATCCGCCACGAGGTCCGCATCGCCAACCTGGGCCGGCGCCTTCGCGAACGCCCTGCACGCCGAGGCGTCGAGCCATGCGAGCGCTGCCACGTCTGCGCGTCCTTCGCCAACGATGACCGCCTCGCGCAAGAGGGGCGCGCAAGCGGCGAGCAGGCTTTGGCGCAGCGCGCCGGTGCGCACCCACGTGCCGTTGCCGAGCTTGAAGTCCTCGGCGAAGCGGCCGCCGAAAAGCAGCCCGGCCTCGGGGCGGTCGGGGTCCACGAACCGGACGGCGTCACCGAGCCGGTAGAAGCCGTCCTCGTCGTGGGTGTCCTGGCGTTGAACTGCCCCGCCGAGGTAGCGCCCTGAGACGTGCGGCGCCCTGGCGCGGAGTTCGAAACGGCCTGGCTGTGTCGGATCGGGCACGAGCTTGACCTCGCAGCCGGGCAGCGGCACGCCGATGCAGGCGGTGTCGGTCGCTTCCCAGGTGCGCATCAGGACCGCGGACGTGGTCTCGGTCGCCGCATAGGCGGTGCCGATCACGATCCTGCGGCCCAGGGTGCGTTCGGCCACGCGCTGGAAGCGCTCGTGAGTGTCGCGGGGCAGCATCGCGCCGGCGAAGTAGGCGAACTCCAGCCGCCCCAGCATGTGCGCGGCGAAGGCCGGATCGCGCTCCATCTCGTCGACCAGCATTGCGTAGCCCGCGGGCACGTTGAAATAGTAGGTCGGCGCCACCTCGCGCAGGTTCGCCAGCGTCTGCGCAAAGCGGCCGGGCAGGGGACGACCGTCGTCGATGTAGAGCGTGCCGCCGAAGCGCAGCAGGCGCCCAAGGACGACGTTGCCGCCCATCACGTGGTGCCACGGGAGCCAGTCGACCTGCACCATGGTCTGCGCCGGTCGATGGACGACGATCTGGGCATTCACCTGCTGGGCCGCGGCGAGCATCCGGTGCGTCATCACGACGGCCTTGGGCACGCCGGTCGATCCGGACGTGAACATGTACTTGGCCACGGCGTCGGGTGTGCCGAGCGGCTCGATGATGGCCTCGTCCGGCGCGCAGGTGTCGACGAAGTCCGCGAAGGTCGAGGCGCCGGAACCGGCGCCGGTCGCCACGATCGTGCGATCGGCCGGCAGGCCCGCGGCCTGCAGCGCACGGGCATAGGCGGTTCCGTCCTGCGCAAAGACGATCCACGGCTCGACGATGCCGAGCACCGCACGCAAGCGCTCCAGCGCGCCCGGCGCCAGCGCGTAGGCCGGCGAGATCGGAGCGAGCGGGACGTTGGCCCAATGGGCCGCCCAGGCCATCAAGGCGTGCTCGATGGCGTTCTCCGAGAGGATCGCCAGGGGACGGTGCGGTCCCGCTCCGGCCTTGACGAGGGCACCCGCGAGCCGGCGCACCGTGCCCAGTGCCTCGGCATAGCTGATGCGCCGCCATGCACCGTCCTCGGTGCGCTGCGCCAGGAGGGTCTGATCCGGATGGATGGCGGCCCAGTGCGCCAGCCAGTGAAGGATGAACGGCGGATGCGGCTCGAGCACGCGCGGCGAGCGCAGCAGCACGGCGCCCGCATGGTCCTGCTCGACGAGCACGGCAGGTTCGTCGAAGACGGCCAAAGGCGCGTCCGCGGCCCGGTCGGGACTGCTCTCTGTCATGTCGATCTCCAAAACTTAACGGCGTTATGTTGTGCTCGCCATCTTTGAGCCGCAGGAGCCATTTGGCTAGTCCGTACAAACCCTAGGCTTGTTCCGGAGCATTTGAAGAATCAAACTTGACAGTGTTAGGTTTGAGCGCCTATGCTGACTTCCTCGGACATCGGCAACCCCGCAACAGGAGACAGAAATGCACTTGACTGGTACCCATCTTTTCCCTGCCATGGACCGCGTGGTCTTCGGCAGGCCCATGGCGCAGGTGGTCGCCGACGAGGCCGCGCGACTGGGCAAGAAACGCGTCTTCCTCATCGTCAGTCGCACGCTGAACACGGAGACCGACGCGATCAGCACCTTGCGCAATGCGCTGGGCGAGCGCTTCGCGGGCCTGTTCGACGGCGTGCCGCAGCACACCTCGCGCGAGGTCGTGGCCAGGGCGACACGGGCGGCCCTCGATGCCGAAGCGGACCTGCTGGTGGCGGTCGGCGGGGGGTCGGTGGTGGACGCGACCAAGATGATCTCGGTGTGCATGGAGCACCGCCTGGTCGATCCACGTCTGGAAGGCCTCGATGCGTTCGAGACCAAGCCCGGGCCCGACGGTCGGCCCATCCGTGCCGAGTTTCGCGGGCCCTCGGTGCGCATGATCGCGGTGCCGAGCACGCTCTCGGGTGGCGAGTACAACGCGGGCTGCCTCGTGACGGACACCGAGCGGAAGCTCAAGCAGACCTTCTTCCATCCGCTCATGATGCCGATGGCGATCGTGCTGGATCCGCAACTCGCCCTGCATGCTCCGGAGACCCTCTGGATCGGCTCCGGCACGCGCGCGATGGACCATGCGATCGAGGCCCTGTGCAGCCGCATGGGCACGCCGCTGGTCGACGCCGTCGTGCTCGAAGGCATCCGGCGCATGGTCGACGCGCTGCCGCGCAGCAAGGCCGAGCCGGCCGACGTCGAGGCGCGGCGGGACTGCCAGATCGCCTCCTGGCTGTGCTCCTACGGCCTCCAGTCCCGCGTGCCGATGGGCGCCAGCCACGCCATCGGCCACGTGCTCGGAGGCAGCTGCGACGTGCCGCACTTCCTCTGCACGCCCGCGATGATGCCCGGCATCCTGAAGTACAACGAACCGGCCTCGCAGGACGCGCAGCGCCTGCTGGCGGGCGCGCTGGGCCATCCGGACCTGAGTGCGTCCGAGGCCTTCCGGCGATTCGCCGCGTCGCTCGGCCTGCCGACCAGCCTTGCAGGTGTCGGGGTCGGGCGCGAGCAGTTCGACCTGATCGCCAGGAACACCATGACCGAGTTCTTCATCTTCAGCAATCCGCGCAAGGTGCGCACGCCGGAAGAAGTGCTCGACATCCTGGCGCTGGCCGCGGAATGAAGGAGGACGCGGCCATGCCCACGCATTCGAACCTTGGCGGCGTCAGCCGCCGCACCGCGCTCGCATCCCTTGCGCTGTTCGCGATCTCGGCGCGCGCCCAGGACTTTCCGCGCAGGCCGATCACCGTGATCTGTCCGTTCAGCCCGGGCGGCACGGCCGACGTGCAGCTGCGCGCCCTCGTCGTCGCGGCGGCGCGCGACATCGGCCAGACCATGATCGTCGAGAACAAGCCCGGCGCCGCGGGCACGCTGGGCCCGTCGACCCTGGTCGGCGCCCACGCGGACGGCTACACGCTGTCGCTCGGGACCACGATCGCCCTGCTGCGCCAGCCCTTCATCCAGCCCACGCGCTACAACCCCGCCAAGGACTTCACCTACATCGCCGGCGTGACCCGCTTCGAATGTGGCCTCGTGGTGCGTGCGGACGCGCCGTGGAAGACGCTCGACGACTTCCTTCGCGAAGCCAAGCGCAATCCGGGCAAGGTCTCCTACGGCACGGTCGGCGTCGCCACGGCCCAGCACACGGCGATGCTGCGGCTGGCCGAGAAGGCCGATGTCGACTGGACCAACGTGCCCTACAAGGGCTCCGGCGAAGTCTTCAACGCGCTGCTGGGCGGCCATGTGCAGGCGATCTCCGAAACCTCGGGCTGGGCGCCGTTCGTCGACTCGGGCAAGTTCAGGGTGCTCGCGTTGTACGGCGACAAGCGGCTCAAGCGCTGGCCCGACGTGCCGACGCTCAAGGAACTGGGCTACGACATCAGCGAATCGATCCCGTGGGGAATCATCGGCCCCGCGGGCATGGATCCGGCGGTCGTGAAGAAGCTCCAGGACGCGTTCCAGCATGCGCTGCGCGATCCCGCCTTCGAGGCCAACCTGGCCTCGGTCGGGCAGGAAGCATGGGGTGCGGATTCCCGCGCCTTCACCGACTACGTGAAGTCGCGCATTCTGGTCGAGGAAGACGTCGTGCGTCGCTACCGTCTCAAGTTGCAGTGAAGGATTCGAACATGTCAGCCAGTCAACCCATTCTCGTGACGGGCGCCGCCGGCGACGTCGGCGGCATCGGCCGCAACGTCACCGCGCTGCTGCTCGCCAAGGGCCACCGTGTGCGCGCGCTCGTGCGCAGGGAGGATGAAAGGGCGCAGGCGCTGCGCGACCTCGGCGCCGAGGTGGTCCAGGGCGACCTGACCGATCTCGATGCCATGCACCGGGCGATCGAAGGCTGCGCGCGTGTCTACTTCGGCATGTCGGTCTCGCCCGCCTATCTCGAGGCGACCGTCAACACGGCGGCGGTCGCGCTGCATCACGGCGTGGAGGCCTTCGTCAACATGTCGCAGATGACGGTGACGCAGATGAGCATCACGGAGAGCACGCCGAGCCCGCAGCACAAGCTGCACTGGCTGGCCGAGCAGGCGCTGCAGTGGTCGGGCCTGCCCGTCGTGAATGTTCGCCCGACGGTCTTCATGGAGGGCTTCTTCCTGCGCTTCGCCGCCGCCGGGGTGCGCCGTTCCGACGAGCTGGCCCTGCCGATGGGGCAGGGCAGGACCTCGCCGATCTCGGCGGTCGACGTCGCGCGCACGGTCGCCGCCATCCTGGACGACCCTTCGCCCCATATCGGAAAGATCTACAACCTGACCGGGCCCGAATCGCTGGACCTCGATCAGTACGCGCGCGAGTTCTCGGAGGCGCTGGGGCGCACGATCCGCTACCGCGACATCCCGGTGTCCGGATGGCGCCAGAAGCTGCTGGAAGCCGGGCTGCCGCCGCATCTGGTCGACCATGTCTCGGCCATGGCGGCGCTCAATGCGCAGTCGCGCTACGACCGCATGACCGACGACGTGCTCAGGCTCACCGGAGAGGCGCCCATGCGGGTGCGCGACTTCGTGCGGCTGCACGAGGAAAAGTTCGTCCTGCGCGCGACGTCGACCGCGGCCTGAGGCCACCTCCTCCATCGTTCATCCTGGGAACCACCATGACGCTACCCACCGTGCTCGCCGATCGCCTGCGACTTCCCGTCGTGGCTTCGCCGCTCTTCATCATCTCCAACCCCGACCTCGTGATCGCCCAGTGCAAGGCCGGCATCGTCGGGTCCTTCCCGGCGCTCAATGCGCGGCCCAAGGAGGATCTCGAAGTGTGGCTGAACCGCATCGAGCGCGAACTCGCCGAGCACGACCGGCTGCATCCCGATCGTCCGGCGGCCCCGTTCGCGGTCAACCAGATCGTGCATCGCTCGAACGACCGGCTGGAGCACGACATGGAGGTCTGCGTGCGCCACCGCGTGCCGATCGTCATCACCTCGCTGGGCGCGCGACCGGAGATCAACGACGCGATCCACAGCTACGGCGGCATCGTGCTGCACGACGTGATCGACAACCGGTTCGCGCGCAAGGCCATCGAGAAGGGCGCGGACGGCCTCATTGCCGTGGCGGCCGGTGCCGGCGGCCACGCCGGCACGCAATCGCCCTTTGCGCTGATCCAGGAAATCCGCCAGTGGTTCGACGGGCCGCTGCTGCTGTCGGGGGCAATCGCGTCGGGACGGTCGATCCTCGCTGCGAAGGCCCTCGGCGCGGACCTGGCCTACATCGGCTCCGCCTTCATCGCGACGCGGGAGGCCAATGCGCCGGACGGCTACAAGGACATGATCGCCGCATCGAGCGCCGAGGACATCGTCTACACGAACCTCATCACCGGCGTTCACGGCAACTACCTGCGGCCCTCGATCGTGGCCGCGGGCATGGATCCGGACGATCTGCCGGTAAGCGATCCGACGAAGATGAACTTCGGGTCCGACCGCCAGAAGCCCAAGGCGTGGAAGGACATCTGGGGCTGCGGACAGGGCATCGGGGTGCTGCGGAACGTGCCGACGGCCGGGCAGCTCGTCGAGCGCCTGGCCACCGAATACGACAGGGCCCGCAACGAACTGCTGGGTCGCGTGGAAGCGCCCGTCGCGGCGCGATCGACGAGCGGCACCCGCATGATGGCGATGACCTGATCCGTTCACGGGCGGCACGACTTCGGCGTATCCGTACACTGGCATCAGTCCCGTCCGACAGACCGAGATGCTGCGACAGGGATGATCGGAGTTCGTCCGCACCGTGGCGGAAGCCCGGTGCCCCAACGCTTTCAGGAGAGCCCGAATGACCAGCAAGAACACGATCTGTCTTTGGTACGAACGCGAGGCCGTGGAGGCCGCCAATTTCTACGCGAAGACATTTCCCGACAGCGCCGTCGGCACGATTTTTCGCGCACCGGGTGACTACCCGGACGGCAAGCAGGGTGACGTCCTGACGGTCGAATTCACCGTCGCGAGCATCCCTTGCATCGGGCTCAACGGCGGGCCGCATTTCAAGCACAACGAATCCTTCTCCTTTCAGATCGCGACCGACGACCAGGCCGAGACCGATCGTCTGTGGAATGCGATCGTCGGCAACGGCGGCGAGGAGAGCGCGTGCGGCTGGTGCAAGGACCGGTGGGGTTTGTCGTGGCAGATCACGCCGCGCGCCCTGACCGAGGCGATCGCCGACCCGGACCGGGCTGCAGCCAAGCGCGCCTTCGACGCGATGATGACGATGAAGAAGATCGACATCGCGACGATCGAGAAGGCACGGCGGGGCTGAGCTATTGCGATGCCCGCTACCAGATAGCGGTTCCCGGCCCGGCGATTGATTCGATTCGAGAAAAAGTGTTTGTCGGATCGCGGCTTTCAGCGGGCGTCTGCGCGACTTAAATTTCACTTCGCAGCGGTCGCGGATTCACGAGGCCGCACCCGCCAGGGGTCGCAACTCGCGACCTAACCATCAAGGAAATCGACACATGAACGCCAACTCTTCCGCCAATGGCTCTGCATCGGAAGCCGGATCTTCGATCGGCATCTCTACCGTCCACGCCGACCGGTTCGAGCGTCAAGGAAATGAATCGACGGGCCAGACCTGCACCGGACGGGTGAGTCACGCCGGCGCGGCGCCGACGGAATGGGACGAGTGGAAGTCCGTGCGGGACCTTGCCTGATCCGATGCTCGGGGAGGCTGTCTACCGACCGGCCTCGGAGATACCCGGATCGCTGGATGCCCCGGCGGACTTCATCAGCTCGGGCGAAGAGTACGGGCTGCCGTCGCGGCGCACCATATCCCGCGCGCGGAAGATGTCCTCTGCCTGGATCTGCTCGACGACGATTCTCGGCTGCTGCTGAACGCTCCGCTCGGTGGCGGGATCGCCGCAAGGTCGGTCCGTGACCGTCATGCGACCGTCGGGCCCCTTGCAGTGATTCACTGGATCCGCGATGGCGGATTGGGCTGCACCGACCACTGCCAGGATGACGAGCAAGCGCAAAGCGTTCATTCGCTGATCATAGGGCGGCGCATCGCGTCTCGTCCAGCAGTTGTGCTATGCACGTCGTCGTACCGCCGCACCCGGGAATCCGTAGCCGACCGTGATGAATTGCGCAATTCACCGAGTCGCAGGGAGTCAGTACACCTTCTTACATATCGCTTCAGGCGTCTTCGCAAATTCTGCAGGCGGCCTACAGTTGGCTCCATGGAGAGATACAGATCGAAGTCCTTTTTCATTCAGGAGGTGTTATGGAAGCAGTCACCGACGACGCCGGCCAACTCAGGGCCGCGGCCACCAAGGCAGAGGTAGCGGCCCGTCGCGCCCACAAAGCCGCGACCGAGGCCTTCCAGCACTTCCTGAAGAACGACGGGGTCGCGCCCCCCGACCAGGCCTTCGACGCGGCGAAAGCGAGCGCCAAGGCCGCGCAGGAGGCCTGGCGCAAGTACGTGCATCACTTCGCCCTGCACGGCGGGCACCTGCATCGCTGCTGACGGAACCGGGCTGCGGGGGCTGCCGGGTTACCTGGAAGCCCTGCGCGCAGGCGCCGTCGCGGCGCGTTTGATGACTGGCTTTGCCGCGGCCGAGGCCCCGGCCTTGGAAGACCGCGGTGCCCGCTTGGCGGGTTTCCTGGGCGCACCGCTCAACGCTTCGAGCAGGTGTCGTCGGGCAAGCTCGTACGAAACCGTTTTCTCAGGCATGGCGACCTCGACTGGTAGGGAATCGCGCAGGCCGGCGGGGGTTGGGTCAACGGCCCGGGCGCCTGGATTCCGAGGTCGATGCTATGAGGCCGCGGTCTCGAAAGCCAGCTTACGTCCCCAAAGCACGCAAGCCCCTCGTGGGAATTCGCGATGCCCTATCGCTTCCAGAATGCCCACCACGCCGTCCGTCGTCGGGCCGGAGAGCGCAATTCCGCACCCAGGGTCGACAACGCGCCCTGTCGCCGGCGGAGCTCGCGCTCCAGCACGTGCGCCAGGTCGTTGGCGTCCTGCTCGCCCTGCAAGGCACGGCGGCGCCATGCGGCCGCCTGCTGGGCCAGCTCGTCATCGCTCAGACTCTCGGGGTTCAAGGACATCGCGGCCATTGTGAGGGGTTCTCGCAACCTCCATCCCCCGGAATTACTCGGAGCACCACCGCGTGCCGCCGGGTACCCTGTTCGGTGGATGCCAGGAAGGCTTCGCGGCAGCAGGGTCATCGGCCCATGGGGTGCAGCGCGATCACGGCCCAGGCGCCGTCGTTGAAGGCCGCCCTCCCACCGAGGGCAGGCAGCAGCGCCTGACCGTCAGGAAGCGCCTGTCAGCTTGCATTCCGGACTGACCGCCGCCGTCACCTTGGCCACCGGCTCGACGGCGCGCAGTTCCATCTCGGCCCGTCCTTCCCCCGCCTTCACTGCCTGCACGATGAGCAGGGGGCGCAGGAGTTGATGATCCGCGGCTCGCATCTCCACATCGCCCACCACGGTCGCCAACTTGATCCCCGCGAGGGCCTGACGTACCGCATCGACGTCGGTGGAGTTCGCCTTGAGGATCGCAGCGTGCAGCAGTTCGAAGGCGAGATAGGCATCCACGCTCAGGTACGTCGGCTTGCGCTTGAACCGGGCCTCGTACGCCTTGACGAACGCCGCATTGCGCTCTCCCGGCATCGACCAGAAATAGCTCTGCGTGCCGTAGACACCGACCGTGCTGTCACCTTGCCCGCTCAGCAAGACTTCGTTGACAGTGCTGGCCGAGATCACGGTCTTGTACTTCGCGAACAGGCCGAACGCCTGCTGCTGCTTGGCAAAGGCAATGCCCGCGGATCCCGGGTAGAGCATCGCCAGTCCCTCGGCGGGCTTGGCGTTCAACTGCGAGATGTAGGAGCCGAGGTCGGTCGCGGTCATCGAGGCGAAGATCGTCTTCTCGATCGTTCCGCCGTTGTCCTGGACGAGGGCGCCGAATTTCTTGGCGTAGTCGTGGCCGACTGCGTAGTCGGCCATCAGCAAGTCCCAGGACTTGATGCCGCTTTCCTGCAGCTGCGTGCGCAGGCCGTTCATCACCATGCTGTCGCTGGTGTCGATGCGAAAGTAGTTCTTGTTGCAGTTCTTGCCCGTGAGGTCGTCGCTGGTGGCGTTCGCATCCAGGAACAAGGCATTCATCCCTGCCACCTTGGCCGTGATGGCCAGCGCCGTGCTCGATGCGTTCAGGCCCGTGAAGAAGGACACGCCGCCTTGCGATACGAGCTTGTCCGCGGCCGCCATGGCTGTCGCGGGCGATCCGGTGTGGCTCTGGATGACCAGTTCGTACTTGCGTCCCAGGGCACCGCCCTGGGCATTGAGCTGTTCGACCGCGAAGGCCGCGCCCTCGGCGATGAACGACCCGTTGGCGGCGAACGGCCCCGAGTCGATGTTCACGACGCCCAGCCTGATCGGCCCCTGACTCTGCGCCAGGGCCAAGGAGGACAGCGAACCCACGATGCCGGCCGTGGCGATGGCAAGGGCCAGGCGGCGGCGGTTGTGACTGATCATGATGACTTGTCTCCATTGAGTGCATGTTGCTTTGGTGCGCTGGCTGCGCTCGCCAGCAGGACTTCGACGTCCGGCAACAGATCCGGACTCGACTCCCAGGCCTGTGGCGCAAACCAGGCGCGCTGGAACCCGATGATCGGACGGCTGCAGGCGACGACGATGCCTTCCACCTCCTTGCGCAAGCCCGGATGGCCTTCGGGCAGGCCTCGAACGATGCGACTGAGCTCGGTGCGCAAGGCGGACGAGACCGCCTCGAGCTGGACCTGCCGGGCTTCGGCCGAGGCGAGCAGCGCCGTCGCCTGGCCGCACAGCCTCGTCAGTTCCGGTGCGCCGCTCCCGAGGCGCTGCATCGCCTCGGCCGCGCCGCTGCCCATCGCCAGGTACAGCCTGAGCTCGAACCGCACGCGGTCACCGATGAGGTTCACGCGCTTCGATACGAAATCCAGGTACTTCGTCATCAGCGCGACCTGCTCGCGCGCGAGCGTGTCGCTCGCCTGTGCCACGCAGGGCCCGATAGTCATGTCGAGCGACGACATGCACCCCCGCAGCCCATTCAAGGTTCGATCGGCCATCAGCAGTCCTCCATGGATTTCAGCAACTCGTCCGCGAGGGAGCTGACCGCTCCTTCGACGAAGGCCAGAAGCACGTCCTGGTGCGACTTGCCCAGGCGCACCACCCGATAGGACGACGCCATGCTCGACACCATGAGCTGATAGGTGTTGAAGACGCGGTAGTAGTGGAGTCGACGGGGATCGATCGTCAGCCCCGACAGGCGCTCGTAGTCCGCATAGAACTGCTCCAAGGGGATCAGTCCGCTCACGAGGAATGTCTTGCCATCCTCGGCCACATTGCCGAACAGGTGCGTCGTCGTATAGGCCAGGTCCCTGTGGCGGTCGCCGAGATAGCCGCGCTCCCAGTCCAGCCATCCGTTGATCCGTCCCGACTCTTCGTCGAACAGGAAATTGCCGCTTCGATAGTCGCCATGCAGCACGCTCACCCGGTCCAGTTCCGGCAGGTTTTCCTCCAGCCAGTTGGCGGCGTACTCGATCAGCGGGAAGTCCTCGCCACGGTCTTCCTCCCACACGCGGCGCACGCGGTTGAGTTGCCACAACGCAGACTGCGTCGAGCCGACTGCCGGGACATCGAACGCGTCGAGCCGCGCGCCAGACCAGTCGAAGGTGTGGATCGCGGCCAGGTGCTGCATGAACTGCGGTGCCAGTCGCGAGCGCAACTCGGGCCCGAAACGTGTGCCTGTTCCGCTGACCCTTTGCCGGTCGTCCGACGGCTTGGCGGTTCCTTCGATGAACTCGTAGACGATGGCGGGTTCGGGAAACCATCGGCCGTCGGCATCGACCCAGTGCGTTCGAGGAACGGGAACGGCCGTGGCGACGGCCGTGATGAGCTGATGCTCGCGCCGGCGGCTGGTGGCGTTCAGCGACTCTGCCGGCTCCATTCGCACGACCAGGCGCGTCGAGGTCCGGCCGGCCGCGGGATCGTTCCATTGCAGCGTGAAGCCGAACTGGAGTTTCGATGCGCCGCCTGTCAGCCATCGCTCTTCGGAAAGCGTGAATGCCCCCTCGACATGGTCCGAGAGGAAGCCCCGCACATGGCCGGACATCTCTTCGAGCGTCGGTATACGGTACGGGCCGCTGGCGCGACGCCGCATCTTGCGCGTCAGCATGAGGTCATATTCGGCCTCGGTCGGGTAGGCGGCGCGCACCGCCGCGCTGAACGCTTCCGCCGGCGCATCCCGCATCCGGTCCGCCGCATCGTCGCCTGCCGGCGCGAACATCCGGCCGGGCTGCGGCGGCGCTTCAAGGACTTGCATCGCTGCTTCCATGTGCTGGAACCGCTGCCGGTCCATCTCAGGCGGTCAGGGCAGGGATGGGGTCCGTCCAGCGACGACCCCTCAGCTTGCTTTCGACGGGCAGCGAGTGGTTTTCCTGCAGCGACCCGTGACCGATCTTCCCCGCGTGCTCCCAGCGAATGAGGCCGATCCAGCAGATGCAGGTCGAGTACGCCCGCCAGGGCGCGCCCGCGAGCGGCGTACCGCGCAACTGGTACCTGTTGCCGCGCTGGTCGGTGGCAATGACGTCGATGGAGAAGGGAACGATGCCGACCCGCGTGGTGCTCATCTCCAGTTCCACCAGTGCATGGACCTTGCCCTTGTCCAGCAGGTAGCCGTGCGCAAACTTCTGGTCCTGGCCCGCCGGCTTGGTCGGGTCGAGGTGCATGTGGAAGCGGAAGCCGAGCTCCTCGCCGAACTGGGCCCAGACCGAGTTCATGGGCGGTATGTCCATCTCGGGACGCGGCCCCCAGCTGTGGTTCATGCGGTCGACGATGTCGACCTTGTATTCCTTGCCTCGCACCTTCAAGGTCCCCTTGACCCGCGCGTGCATGTCGTAGTGGCCCTTGTAGCCGCTGCCCATCGAGGTGCTTGCGAGTTGCTCCGCCTCGGTCTTGCCGGCGAGCGGGTTCTCGTCGCGGTCGTGGATGTCGAAGGGCTGCATGATCCCGACGTAGTCGACATGGATCTCGGTGCCGTCGCTGCCGACGTAGTCGATGCGGTAGTCACGCGGTGCATTGACCGCCTTCACGCTCAGGCCGTTGGGGGCGTGAATGTGAGAGAAGCGCTCGGGCAGCGGCAGGTGATAGCGGGTATCGACGGAGAGCAGTTCGAACTCCGTGCTGCTGACCGCTCCCATCACCCGGATGTCGTTGGACATCGTCCCCAGCACGGGGCGGGTGACGACGTAGACGTGCGCGAACAGGCGCTCCTCGGGAACCGAAATGGGGATGTAGTAGGTCTCGGCCCAGGTGTAGTCGTCGGTCGGGCCGTGGTGGTATTCGAGGTCTTGGGCAGTGATCACGTTCAGGTACCAGGTTGGTTTGTTCAGATTGCAGCGTCCGTCCACTGGCGTTCGACGCCGCTCGACACACCCTTGCTGACACCGGGTCCGTGCGCGTCAGCGCGTTGCCGGCCCTTCATGACTTCGCGCTTCGCTTCGGGTGCGAAGTGATGGTATTCCGTCGGGCGGTATAAATGCAATAATCCCAACATACGGGATTATTATCGTTTTCCCGGTGGAAGGATAATGCAGCACTTCATTTCAATCGGCAGGGGCGGATCGAGCCACTGCCCGGACACACTCGTCGAATGGCAACCCAGACAAGCAAGACACGGCCAGAAGCCGAACTCCCCTCGCCGACAGCGACACAGAGCAGTTCGGAGCGCGTGCTGCGGGTGATGGATCTCTTCACCGAGACGGCGCCGAGCTGGACGGTCGAAGGCATGGCGAAGGCGCTCGGACTCGCACGCACGACGGCCTACCGCTACGCGAAGACACTCACTGACACCGGCTTCCTCGCTTCGCTCAACGCAGGCGTCTATGTGCTGGGCCCGCGAATCATCCAGCTCGACCGGCAGATTCGGCTCAACGACCCGCTTCTGCAGACCGCGCCGCCCCTGATGGATGCCATCCGCAAGCAGGCGGCGGGCATCCAGCTGCTGTGCAGCTACTACGGTGACCACGTGCTGTGCATCCACGACGTCCGGGTGGACAAGGAGGTTCCCTCGGGCTACGACCGCGGGCGGCCGTTTCCGTTGTTCCGTGGCGGACCGTCGCGCATCATCCTCGCCTGCCTGCCCCAGCGTCAGTTGAAGGACCTCATGCTCCACCATGGCGCGGACATCGCACGCGCCGGACTGGGACAGGACTGGCAGGAGTTCCATCGCAAGATGAAGGCCATCCAGCAGGCCGGCTACTTCGCGGCGAAAGGGGAGATCAACCCGGACACCTACGGTATCTCGGCGCCGATCCTCCACACGAAGGGCATCGCCGGCAGCCTCACCATCGGGCGGCGGCTGGCCAATCTGAAGGAGCGGGAGATTCCGTCCCTGATCGAATTGACGGTTGAGACGGCGGCCAGGATCAGCAAGGCGATCCAGGCGATCCAGGCCGATGCGACCACCGACGCGAACCCGTGAGCGTCGTGTCGCCTCGTCCCACACCCAGCGCCCGGTGCAGGCCGCCCCGGTGACGCAGAACTCCGGACGGATCGCGTCGCTCGACGGCCGTCGCCTGTCAGCCCTGCTGTTCCTCGTCACGGCGCTCTGGGGCTTGAACATGGTGGCGCTGAAGACCATCGCCTCGTACTTCGACCCGGCCGTGATGGCGACGGAGCGCGCGGCCATCGCCGCGGCGTTCCTCGGGTTCATGCTGTGGAGGCAGCGCCACAAGCTGCGGCGCACGCGAATGACCGGGCGTCAGTTCGCGACCGTGCTGGCCTGTGCGGCGCTCATGGTCTATCTGAATCAAATCCTTCTTGCCGTCGGCCTGGTGCGGACCTCCGCCACGAATGCGTCGGTGGCCATCGCCCTGAGCCCCCTGGTGTCATCCCTCATGGCCGCGTTGATCCTGCGCGAGCGCATTGGCCTGTTGCGTCTGGTGGGCGTGGCGCTGGGCTTCGGCGGCGTGCTGATCGTGGTGCTGCATTCGTCCGGTGCCCGGCTGGGGAGTGCGGGCCTGGGCGATGGGCTGGTCGTGGCATCGGTCGTGACCTTCTCGATCGGCGGCGTCCTGATCCAGCGGCTCGCCCGGGAGACCGATGCGCTCTACGCGAGCGCGTCGATCTACGCTTGCGGCACCCTCATGCTGGCCCTGCACACCCTCGCCGTCGGCGCTGCGCCGAACGTCGGCGCCTGGCTGCCCGGGTTCTGGCCGCTGATGCTGGTGCTGTTCTCGGCGTTGATCGCGACGGCCTTCGGGAACCTGGCGTGGAACCACGCCATCGTGAAGATCGGCGTCGCACGCGTCTCGTTGTGGTTCTACTGGGTGCCCATCTTCGGTGTGGGCTTCGCCGCGCTCCTGCTGGGCGAGACGCTCACCCTCTGGCACGCCGTCGGCCTCTTCGTCGTGATCTTCGGGACTGCCTTGGGCACGTACAGCCGCGCCTGAAATCCCGGGTCGAGGTGTTGCACGTCGGTGTGCCGGACTGACAGTCATGGCGGCATCGATGCCGCGCGCCAGTTTCTTCCACTCGATCGCTCGGTCACGGCGCAGGAGATCGCAGATGCGGCGGCCGGCACGGCTGCTTCGATCTGGTGGACGCCCGCCGCCTAACTTCCTAGGATGGTCGGGCAGGCGGCAACGAGCCGTCCGAGGAGCGCAGATGCATCGACTCAAGGCTTTGGCAGCAATCGGATCGATCCTGGCCGGACAGGCCGTCATGGCGCAGGCCCCGCGACCCGCCGCCTCGGCGCCGGGAGCCGCGGGCGATGCGTCGACCCTGTCGTGCGCCGATTTCAACGCCGCCGCCTCGCAGGTGCTGCCGAGCGCGAACGCAAGCGAGGCGCAACGCCGCCGTGCGGTCGAAGCCCAGGACTACCTCGGCAACGGCATGGTGTGGTTGCATGGCTATCTCACCGGACGCAACGGGCCGTCGACCGGCCGGCTCACGCGCGACTGGATCAGCACCACCGTCGCCAGGCTTGGCAAGGAATGCGCCGCTGCCAAGGATCCGGCTTCCACCCGCCTCGTCGACCTGGTGCAAAAGCCATGAGCGTCCTGAACACCGCGCGCGCCCGTGTGGCGGTGGCCTTGACCCTGGCGCTGCTGGGCGCGGGCGCGGCCGACGCACAGCGCCATCCCTCGCGCCATCGCCCGCCGCCGCATCACTGGGACAGCGGCTGGAACAACAACCACTGGAACAACAACCACTGGAACAACGACTGGCACAACCGCCGCGACGCGCAGCGGGCGGGCGTGGCGACCGGCGTGGTGGCCGGCGGCGTCGCGGGCGCGGCGGAGCGCAACCGGGCCGACCAGCGCCATGCCGACTGCCTCTGGATCACCGGAGACGTCTGGGAGTGCGACCGCCGTCGCTGGGACGACGAGATGCGCGCCAGTGACCGCGCGCGCCGAACCGGCGTGGTCGCGGGCGTGGCGGCTTACGCGATCGTGCGCAACTAAGCACTGCGCCGGGCCCGCGACGGCCGGTGACTTTTGTCGCTGCCCTGCCGCAGGCCTGCGCCTCGTCGCCTTGTAGGCCAATGCCCCGCGACGCGTTTCCGGGGCGGTTGCACGGGCAACCGGGCCATAGAATTGCGCGCGCTTTGGGCCGCCGGGCCGGGCGCCACGCCCTCACAATGACCCGGAACCCATGCCCATGAAGAGCGAACTCCAAGCGATCCTGTCGACCTTGCAGGACAACGAAGCCAACATCATCCCGACCTGGCTCGACGAGCTTGGTGCCAAAGAGCCGGATGCGCGCCGGGCCATTCAATCGGACGCGCAGGAGTTGCTGAAGCTTCTGCGCGAGGCGCTCGCGGCGGACGCCGATCCGAATGCCATGGAATCGAAGGCATGGACAGGCACCCGCCAGGTCCTGGAGGCCCTGTCTCGCTCACGCGCCGCGCAGGGGTACTCGGCCAGCGACACGAGCCTCTTTGTTCTCGCCCTGAAGAAGCCGTTGTTCGACGGATTGCAGCGCAAGCTCGCCTCGGATCCCGCGACCCTGATGCAGGCCCTGTGGACCGCGACAACGATGGTCGACAAGCTCGCCCAAAGAACGGTCGCCACTTTCCAGCAGGCGCGCGAGGACATCATCAAGCGCCAGCAGGAGGAACTGCTCGAGCTGTCCACACCGGTCATCAAGCTTTGGCACGGGGTGCTGGCGGTTCCGATGATCGGCATCCTCGACAGCAACCGGACGCAGATCGTCATGGAGACCCTGCTGCAGAAGATCGTGGAGACCGAGTCGGAGCTTGCCATCATCGACATCACGGGCGTGCCCACCGTCGACACGCTGGTCGCGCAGCATCTGCTCAAGACGGTCAGCGCAATCCGCCTGATGGGCGCCGACTGCATCGTCAGCGGCATCCGTCCGCAGATCGCGCAGACGATCGTCCACCTGGGCATCGACCTGCAAGGCGTCAGCACCAAGGCAACGCTGGCCGATGCGCTGGCCCTGGCGCTGCAGAAGACCGGCTGGCGCATCACCCGCAGCGACTGAACCCGGCCATGGAACGCATCCCGATCCTGCGGATGGGCAAGACGCTGCTGGTCACCATCCAGGTGGACATGCAGGACCAGACCGCACTGACATTGCAAGACGACCTGGCCGAGACGATCGCGCGGACCGGCGCCACCGGCGTCATGATCGACATTACCGCGCTGGAAATCGTCGATTCCTTCGTGGGGCGCATGCTCACCAGCATCTCGAGCATCGCCCGCGTGCTGTCGGCGACGACGGTCGTCGTCGGCATGCAGCCGGCCGTGGCCATCACCCTGATCGAACTCGGCCTGTCGCTCGAAGGCGTCCGCACGGCGCTCAATGTCGAACGCGGCATGGAGCTCCTGCGCAGGACGCGCCAGGAGAGCCACCTTGGAAACTGAACGCTCCGGCGAGTTGCCGGTGCTGTCCGAGCAGAACATCGTGGCCAGTCGCCAGCTGGTGCGCACGCTGTGCCAGCGACTCAAATTTTCCCTGGTCGACCAGACCAAGACGATCACCGCCGCCAGCGAGCTGACGCGCAATACCTTGATCCACGGCGGCGGCGGACGCATGCGCTGGGAGCTCATCGAGCGCGACGGCAGGCAGGGCCTGCAACTGCATTTCGAGGACGAAGGACCCGGCATCCCCGACCTGAAGCTGGCCCTGACCGACGGCTGGACGACGGGCAGCGGCATGGGCCTCGGCCTGCCCGGCAGCAAGCGCCTGGTGAACGAATTCGTGGTCGACTCGGCCCCCGGCCGCGGCACTCGCGTGAGCATCATCAAGTGGAAGTGATCCGGGGCTGGACCCACGCCTCCTTTCCCATGGGCGATGCCAGCCGTGTCGGAGAGGCGCGGCGCCATGCGGCGCAAGTGGCGGCGCAACTTGGCTTGAGCGATGTCGAGGCCGGGCGCCTGGCGCTGGTGGTCACCGAACTGGGCACCAACCTCGTCCGGCATGCGCGGCACGGCCATCTGCTGATCGCGGCCCGACCGGACCAGGCCGATGTCGAGGTGTTGGCCATCGACGAGGGACCGGGCATCCGGGACCTGACACAGGCGATGGAGGACGGCTTCACGACGCGGAGTTCCCCGGGGACCGGGCTCGGCGCGGTCAAGCGCCTCGCGAACGATTTCGACATCCATACCGAAATGCCGCACGGCACGGTCTGCCTGGCGCGTGTGCGCAAACAGGCGGGGGCGGGCGCGACGGCCTCCGCCGACAGGCCTGCCTTCGACGTCGGCGCCATCTGCGTGCCGGTGGCCGGCGAGGTTGCCTGTGGCGATGCGTGGGGCGTGGCCTTGGACGGCACCGACGCCACCGCGCTGGTCGCGGACGGGCTCGGCCACGGACCGGAGGCAGCCAAGCCCTCGCAGTTGGCGGTGGCTGCCTTTGCGGAAGAGCCACGGCGCGATCTCCGGGGCCTCGTCGAAAAGATCCACCTCGAGCTGAAGACGACCCGGGGCGCGGCGGTGTGCCTGACCCGGGTGCATGGCGCGGACGACACGCTGCGGTGCGCCGGCGCGGGCAATGTGGCCGTGCGGGTGGTGTCCGGCGTCTTCGACCGCTCGATGGCCACCCAGCATGGCACCGCGGGCGTGCAGATCCGCAAGCCGGAGGAAACGTCGATGGCGCTGCCGCCCCATGCGCTCGTGATCCTGCACAGCGACGGCCTGGCAACCCGGTGGGATACTCAACACATCCTGCCGGTCCTCGGTCGAGACCCGGCGTTGGTGGCGGCGATCCTGATGCGCCACTATTCCAGAAAGCGCGACGATGCCACGGTCCTGGTCATCCGTCGGAGGACCTAAGGATGCCGACAACAGATACGGAACGCTCCAGCATCGATGCGGCGGCCCTGGCGGCGAGCCGGGAAGAAATCGAGTCTCTGCGGTCCGAACTCGAGGAGACCAACCGCGGCGTGGTGGCCCTCTACGCCGAGCTCGACCAGCAGGCCGAGCAACTCAAGCGGGCGACCGAACTCAAGAGCCGCTTTCTCTCGTACATGAGTCACGAGTTCCGCACGCCGATCAGCGCGATCCGGAGCATTGCGCGACTGCTCGTGGACCGCGTCGACGGCCCCCTGACGCCGGAGCAGGAGAAGCAGGTGAGCTTCATCCAGTCGACCGCGGCGGAGTTCTCGGAGATGGTCGATGACCTGCTGGACCTCGCGAAGATCGAGGCTGGCCGGGTCGAGATCTCGCCGGCCTGGTTCGAGATGGTGGACCTCTTCTCGGCGCTGCGCGGCATGTTCAAGCCGGTGCTGACGAACCCCGACATGTCGCTCGTGTTCGAGGAGCCCGAGGGCTTGCCCAAGCTCTACACCGACGACCGCAAGCTCTCGCAGATCCTGCGCAACTTCATCTCCAATGCGCTCAAGTTCACGACGCATGGGGAAGTCCGGGTGTCGGCCACGCGCGAAGGCGATGAGTTCGTGAGGTTCTCGGTGCGCGACACCGGGATCGGCATCGATTCGAAGTACCACGGCGCCGTGTTCAACGACTTTTCCCAGATCGATTCGCCGGTGCAGAAGCGCCTGCGCGGCACGGGCCTCGGCCTGTCGCTGAGCAAGCAGCTCGCGATCCTGCTGGGCGGGCGGGTGGAACTCGAGAGCGAGCTGGGCAAGGGATCGACGTTCTCCGTGATCGTCCCGGTACAGCTGGAGATTTCCTCCCCACAGCAGAGCGCCGGCGCCGAGGGGTGAATCGTGCCCGAAAGCGTCATCCAGACCACCATCGATCGCAGCCAGCATGTGGTGCTGGTGGTCGACGACAACCCGACGACGCGTTACTCGACGGCCCGCTTTGTGCGCGCGGCCGGTTTCCAGACCGAGGAGGCCGCCACCGGCGGGGAGGCGGTGAAGAAATCCACCCACCGCGTCTCGGCGGTCGTGCTGGACGTCCATCTGCCCGACATGAACGGCTTCGAGGTGTGCCGGCGGATCCGTTCGGACGAGCGAACGTCCTTGCTGCCCATCATCCATCTGTCGGCGACCTACGTGGAGAACGAGGACAAGGTCGCGGGCCTGAACGCGGGTGCCGACGCCTACCTGGTGCACCCGGTCGAACCCGCGGTACTGACCGCGACGCTGCAGGCGCTGATCCGCGCGCGACTGGCCGAAGACAGCTTCCGGCGCAGCGACATCCGGTTTCGCGCGGTCTTCAGCCAGGCGCTCAGCGGCATGGCGCTGTTCCAGTCCAACGGGGCCTTTGCCGATGTGAACCCCGCCATGGCGCACATGCTGGGACGCTCCCGGGAAGAACTGCTCGGCCGGCCGATCAGCGACTTCGCGCCGCCTGACTGGACCGATTTCGTCAGCCATCGCACGATCACGGCGTTGGAGGCGGGGGCCTCGTGGCATGGCGAATTCCCGCTCGTTCGTCCGGACGACAGCTGGGTGTATCTGCAATGGAGCATCTCCGCACACCTGGAGCCGGGACTTCGCATCGGCATCGCGGTCGATGTGTCCGAGCGGCAGGAACTGGATCGCCGGCGCCAGGAGGTGCTGGAGCGCGAACAGGCGGCGCGCACGACGGCAGAGCGTCACAGCCGCACCAAGGACGATTTCGTGGCGGTGCTCTCGCATGAACTGCGCACCCCGCTCAATTCGATCTCCGGCTGGGTCCACATCCTTAAGAAGCGCGGCGCCACACCCGAGATCCTGAAAGGCCTGGAGGCCATCGACCGCAATGTGCATGCCCAGGCGCGCATCATCTCGGACATCCTCGATGTGTCGCGCATCAACTCGGGCAAGCTGCGGCTCGACCGCGAATGGACCGACCCGGCCGAGGTCGTGAAAACCGCGATCGACGCGCTGCGCGACCTGATCGAAGCCAAGCACCTGACGCTGGACATCCAGTGCCCGGGCGAACCGCGACCGGCCTGGCTCGACCCGACCCGCTTCCAGCAGATCGTGTGGAACCTCGCGACCAACGCCATCAAGTTCTCGAAGGAGGGCGGTGCGGTCGGCGTCGTGCTCGCGCGCGAAGAGGACACATTGAAGCTTTCGGTGCGGGACGCCGGCAGGGGCATCCGCGCCGACTTCATCGAACACCTGTTCGACCGGTTCACCCAGAGCGATTCCCCGGACAGTCGTTATCACGGCGGGCTGGGGCTCGGGCTTTCGATCGTCAAGCACCTTGCTGAACTGCACGGCGGCGGTGTCGTCGCCACGAGCGCCGGAGAGGGCCAGGGTGCCCTTTTCGAGGTCACGCTGCATGTCGCCCAGACCGGCACAGAGGTCGCGGCGGCCACGGTGGGCGGGGCCGACGAGATTCCTCCGCCCCAGGCGATCTCGCCGCTCGCGGGCGTCGACGTCCTGGTCGTGGAGGACAGCGCCGATGCGAGCGAGATGCTCAATGTGGTCCTGGCGGATGCCGGCGCCCGCGTGCGGATGGCGACCGACTACGTCGGTGCCGTACAGGCCGCCGCGGAACGCTGGCCGGATGTACTGGTGAGCGACGTCGGCCTCCCCGGGAGGGATGGCTACGAACTGGTGCGCGAACTCCGCGGCACCGCGGAGGCGTCGGACGGCCAGCGCCTGCGTGCCATTGCGCTGACGGCCTTCTCCCGCGACCAGGACCGGGTCCGCGCCTTGGCTGCGGGCTTCGACATGCACCTGGGCAAGCCACTGCAACCGCACCGGTTGATCGCGGCGATCGTCCAGCTCATGGGGTCGGGCGGCACGCCCGATGGGTCCGCGGAAGACGCGGACTTGCAAGACCCCGGCGCCTGAACGCAAGCCCGGGTCGAGCCCGGACCCAGGGACTTCGTTGCGGTCCTAGGGGAATAGCGCCTACTTCGGCAACTCCTGAGCACCCACGCGGGCAGGCCAGCTCTCGGTTACGGTCTTCGAAACAAGAATCAAGAAGCTCACTGACATGGCTGCGCAACTGGTATTCCTCGTTGAAGACAATCAGCGGATTCGGGAGCATCTGGTCCCTGCCTTGGCAGTACTGGGTGCGGCGACCGTGATGGCCGTTGCCGTGTCCGAGGAAGAGGCGATTCACTGGCTGGCCCAGCACAAGGGGCAGTGGGACCTTGCCGTCGTGGACCTTTTCCTGGAGCGGGGCAGCGGTCTTGGCGTCGTTCGATGGTGCGATGGACGCGAGCCGCGTCAACGCGTGGCCGTCCTGACCAACGATGCGACCGACGCCATGCGGATCGCATGCAAGGAGGCCGGCGCCGATGCCTTCTTCGACAAGGCGACCGAACTCGAGGAGTTCTTCGAGTTCTGTCTGGAGTCGACCCGTTCCTGAGGTGGAACCTGCCCGGCGCAACCAGAGCAGCCTGCGATCACAGATCCTCGATGACCAGCATGCGATAGCGCTGGGCCATGGAGTAGGGGACGCGACGCACGACCTCCATCATGCGTTCCGCCGTCTCCTCGTCCGGCGTCTTGACCAGCAAGGCGTGATGGCCTTCCCTCGCCAGCTTGGTATAGGCCCTCACCGTGGCGCCTTCGGTTCCCGCCGAAGGGAGCGGGTCATCGGCGTCGGAAACGGTCGGCGTGATCTGCGACATGATCGTCGCGGGCGTGAGCAGGAAGATCTCGCTGTCCTTGAGGCGGGTACCCAGTTCGGTACCGACCGACACGGCCGATTCCTGGTCAGGGAACATCACCATCGAGTAGCCGGTGGGATAGAAGCCACCGCCGATGCTCGCGATCATCGAAGGGTCGAGGCTGAAAGAACTCAACATGGCTACCTTCCCAGATGCACGCGGACCGCATCGGCCTGGTCGCCCACCTCCGCCACCGCCTTGCGGAGTTGTTCCTCGGTCACACCGAGCGATTGGGTCCACTCCGTGATCTCCTGGTTCTCGTTCACGTTGATGCGCGCGCGGTCCTGCCCGCCAGTCAACGCCTTGTTGTCCGCCATGTGATGCTCCTTCAGCCAGTCCATCGGGTCGGGCTGTCTTTCCCTTTCCTGGGCTGACAGTGCCTGAATCAGTTGCGCTCGGGGGTCGAGTGAGTCCATGGGTGCTATTGGCGCGTGCCGCCGATCGCTGTGATGAAGGACATCGGGGATTCTTGTTGTGATGCCAGACCTACGTGACCCTGGAGATTCGACACGGCGTCGCTAGCAGAGCTGGAAAACGGGGTCAATGTCGCACGACATGAGGATTGCCGGCTTTCGACGATCGCTGACAGCGTCCGCCTGCAATCACTGACCGATGGCAGCGGACGGAACTCCTAATTTGCTCTTCCAGATGATCCGGACGGTCGAAACCGGCTCGACCGCGATCCCTCCCTCGCCGGAAGCGGAAAGTCAGCAATGGTCAATCAGAAGCCCGACACAAAACCATCGTCGAACGTTCCACCGACCATTGCGGTCCCGACGGAGGCAGAGGTGCGCGCTGCCGACCTGGAGCAGGACGACGCGAAAGTCAGGCAGGTGCAGGCGGAAGACCGCGAAACCCGCATCCGCGAAGCAGCCTACTCACGGGCTGAACAGAGAGGCTTCGCGCCTGGCCATGAGGATGAGGATTGGCTGGAGGCCGAGCGCGCCATCGATCGGGATTGATCAGCCAATCATCGAAACCCTCGCCCCTTCGCCGCGCAATCGGCCCCCGGCTTCGGCCTCGCTCAGCCGCCTTGCAATGACGGCAGGAGCCGCAGGCGATCAGCATGCTCGGGCCGGAAATGGCGAGCACGACCCCCGCGATGGCGATCGGGATCCACTGGCCCAGATCGATGAACTTGCTGAACAGCGCGACCAGCACCGCTGATGCTCCCCATCGCGACACCGGTCGCCGCCACCACTGTTGAAACGCATGCCGAACGACATAGGCCATGAGGCAGCGAATGCGCCCTAGCCACGCTGCAATCTTTAGTACTACATTGCAATCTCAGCGGGATTGTCAGCCGCAAGATTTGGGGGAGGTGCCATGAGAGCCTGTCCGGGGCAAACGTCACAAGCAGCAAAGCGGTGGCATCGCCATGTGGATCCCAGGTAGTCGCCGTGCCGCCGAGAGCCTGGCCGAGTTTTCGGACACGGCCTGCTTCGTGCCCTGCAGGCACTGTTCCGAGTTGCTGCAGGAGGACGATCGGTACTGCCGGTACTGTGGCGGCGACCAGTTCGATACCGACCGCTTCAAGGCGGAGCCCGTCGTCGGGCCGCCACCCGAGCCTTCCGTCGTGCGCGTTGCCGAGTCGCCGCCGGTCGACGTCGATTTTGCGGACACCCTGCAGCCAGAGATGCCCACGGCGATCGTCGTCCACCGGGCCACCATGCTCGCCGCCAACGAGGAAGCGAATCCGGATGGCTTCATAGATCTGCGAGCGAACGCGTTCGGGCAGCGAAGAGTGCTGGAGAGGGGTGCGCTCATTCGCCGGACCGGCCGATCGACGACCCTGTTTCGTCTCGCGGTCGGCGCGCTGGCGCTGGCGGCGCTGCTTGCGCTCGCGCTGGGCGGCAACCTCGAACTCGACAAGCTCTGGGCGACCGCTGATCCGCCGCCGCCGGCTGCCGCCGCGCTCCGCACCGATCCGGGTCCGACGAGCCTCGCACTCGGCGTTTCGGATGCCGGGGACGCCTTGAATGGGCCAACGGCATTGGGCGAGCAGGAAGAACAGCCGGTCCGGGCCGGCACGCGCGATCCGGTGCGAGACATCAGCTCGGAAGTGACCAGGGCGCTTGGACTGGGGGAGTCTTCCGCACCCGCCGCACCCGCCGCACCCGCCGCACCGGCTGACCTGCCCCTCCAGCTCCCGGTGGTTGCCGAACCCGCCCCTGCGAGCGGCGCCGCCGAGCCGAAGCAGGACGGATGCAGCGAGACGCTGATCGCGCTCGCGATGTGTCCGAAGCCCTGAGCATCAGAAGGAGAAGGGGCTCTGCCCAACGCGCAGTCGATGCCGGAGTTCACATGACTCCATGGCATCGACCAGCGTGGCGCTGAGCTCCTCGGGATCGAGGGTCAGCAGCTCCCTGACGCACGTGGCCTGCACTTCGGTGAAGCGCGTCGGCGTCCAGGACTCGAGCAGGCGCTCGGCGGCGTCACTGTCCCTGGTGCCTACCTTGGCGAGCAGGAAGATCAATTCCGCCTGCGCTTCCGTGAAGGTGCCCGGAATGGCCACTGGGTTGCCTTCCTGGGGACCTCATTCCCGTCCCCGGCAGTCCTCATGTTCATGCACCCATCGGGCCGCCTGCTGCTCCGCATGCCGAAGCGCCTCGGCAGCCGTCGCATATGCGTCCGTGTCTCGGGGCAATTCGATCTGCCGACCCGCGTCGCCGACGCAGATCACAACGGGCAGGAACGTTCCATTGTCATGAGGCTGTGCCCCGCAAAGGAAGGCCCTGCCTCGGTAGGCAAATGCCTGAAACTGCTTCAGCACCTCGCTTCCGTCCATGGTTTGCTGTGCCTGCGTATTCATTGTTGTCTCCTTGACTGAGCTGCACCAACTTGCGCGCGGGCGGCGGAATCTCTTGTCGGAAGATGGCGCGTGAGGGTGAGCGACGAAGGTGCACGACATTTCGAACCTCCAGGCGCATGGGTTGACGAAAAAGGATGACGAGGCGGCGCACGACCCCGTGCTAAGACCGGACTACGACATGGCTGTCGCATCGTCCTGCGGCGTTGTGGCAACCGTTGACTCCACCCACCTTCACGAGGAAAGACATGACGATCCAGATCAATGGTTCGGCGGTAGAAATTCCCGACGATCCGCGGGTTTCCCTGCTCGATTTCGTCCGCGAGCACCTGCACCTCTTCGGCGCCAAGAAGGGCTGCAACCAGGGCGCCTGCGGTGCTTGCACGGTGCTGATCGATGGCCAGCGCGTGCTCTCCTGCCTGGCCCTGGCGGTCCAGTTCGAGGGCCGCTCCGTCACCACCATCGAAGGGCTTGCGCCGCAAGGCGAACTGCACCCGCTGCAGAAGGCCTTCATCGCGCACGACGGCTTCCAGTGCGGCTACTGCACGCCGGGCCAGATCTGCTCGGCCGTGGGCATGGCCGACGAGCTGCGTCGAGGCGTCCCCAGCCACGTAACGGCCGACCTCTCGACCGACACCATCGCCCTCAGCCACGACGAACTGCGCGAACGCATGAGCGGCAACCTGTGCCGCTGCGGTGCCTACAACGGCATCGTCGCGGCGATCGCCGAGACCTGCGCGGAGACGCCGACATGACGCCCTTCACCTATGCCCGCCCGCACGATGCGAGCGATGCGCTCCGGCTGGGCAGTGCGCCCGGCGCCAAGTACCTCGGCGGCGGCACGAACCTCGTGGATCTCATGCGCGAGACCATCGAGCGGCCGACGGTTCTGGTCGACGTGACCGGCCTGTCGGACGCCATCGAGGAACGGCCCGACGGCAGCCTGCTGATCGGCGCGGCCACCCGCAACACCAGCCTCGCCGCGCACCGTGCGGTGCGGAAGCGCTATCCGATGCTCGCCCGAGCGGTCAGCGCCGGGGCTTCGGCGCAGATCCGCAACATGGCGACGGTCGGCGGCAACATCCTGCAGCGCACCCGTTGCAGCTACTTCTACGACGACGAAGGCTCGCGCTGCAACAAGCGCAGCCCCGGCCAGGGCTGCGATGCGGCCGGGGGCTTCAACCGCTCCCACGCCATCCTGGGCGCTTCGCCAGGCTGCGTTGCGACGCATCCGTCCGACATGTGCGTGGCCCTGGCGGCGCTCGGCGCGCTGGTGCACCTGCAGAACGCACGCGGAGAACGCACCCTGGCGCTCACGGACCTGCACCGCCTGCCCGGCGACCATCCTGAAATCGAGACGCTGCTCGAGCCGGGCGAACTGATCACGGCCATCGAATTGCCGGTGTTGGCCTTCGGGGCGCGCTCGACCTACCGGAAGGTGCGCGACCGCGCCAGCTATGCCTTCGCCCTGGTCTCGGTGGCGGCGGCCATCGAACTCGACGGCGGCATCGTCAAGGACGCTCGAATCGCCCTCGGCGGCGTCGCGCCCAAGCCCTGGCGCGCATGGAAAGCGGAAGACGCACTGCGGGGACAAGCGGCCACCGGGGACAACTTCCGCGCCGCCGCCGAGGCGGAGCTGGCCGGCGCGCAACCGCTGCGCGACAACGGATTCAAGGTCGAACTCGCGAAGCGGACGATCGCTGCCGTGCTCGGCGAACTGACGGAGATGAAGCCATGAGCATCGTTCAGGAAACCCTTCAGGCGGTGATGAAGAAGGCCATCGCGATCGCACCCGACAAGTGGATGCCCGGCGGCACGCCGGATCCGCTGATCGAAGACCGCGGAGGCCTGATCGGCGCGCCGATTTCGCGCCTCGACGGGCCGCTCAAGGTGCAGGGCAGGGCGCAGTTTGCCGCCGAATTCCCGATGGAGGACATGGTCTACGCCGCACTCGCGTACAGCACCGTGCCCAGGGGGCGGATCGCGACCCTCGACGCCCATGCGGCGAAGGCGGCGCCCGGCGTGGTGCTGGTGATGACCCACGAGAATGCGCCCCGCATGAAGCCCATGCCGCTCTTTCTGTCGAAGCAGAAGGCGGCCGGGGGCGACGATCTGCCAGTCATGCAGGACGACCGGATCCACTGGAACGGCCAGCCGGTCGCGATCGTGCTCGCCGAGACCCAGGCGCAAGCCGACCATGCGAAGTCGCTCATCCGCATCGGCTATGAAATCGGGCCGGCCACGACCTCGTTCGAGGCTGCCAAGGCGAACGGGACGAAGCCCGGCACCTTTCAGGGCGAGCCGCTGAAACTGGAGATCGGCGACGCCGAAGCGGCGCTGGCAGCGGCGCCGCACCGGTTCGACGCGATGTATTCCACGCCGCGCCACAACCACAACGCCATCGAACTGCACGCCGCGACCTTGGGCTGGAAGGGTGACGAGCTGATCATCCATGACGCCACGCAGGCTGTCGCCCACATGGCCTGGTCCATGGCGGAGATCTTCGGTCTCGACGAGAAGCAGGTGCACGTGACTTCTCCCTATGTGGGCGGGGGCTTCGGCAGCAAGACGCTGTGGCGCCACCAGATCCTCGCCGCGGCGGCCTCGAAGCTTGCGGGTCGGCCCGTGCGGATCATGCTGACGCGCGAAGGCGTGTACCGGGTGGTTGGCGGGCGAACGAACACCGAGCAGCGCGTGGCGATCGGCGCGCAGCCCGACGGGCGCTTCGACGCGCTGATCCACACCGGGGTGGTCGCGATGAGCGGCCACAACAACCTGCCGGAGCCCTTCGTGCTGCCGGCGCGGTCTGCCTACGCCGCCGGCAACATCAAGCTCGACGTCGAAGTGGCGACGGTCGACATGCTGGCCAACACCTTCATGCGCGCGCCCGGCGAGGCCGTCGGAACCTTCGCCTTGGAGAGCGCCATCGATGAACTGGCCGACCAGATGAAGATGGATCCGATCGAACTGCGCATCCGTAACGAGCCCGAGAAGGATCCGACCACCGGCGCGCCTTTCTCGTCGCGCCACATCGTCGAGGCCTACCGCGCCGGCGCGGAGCGATTCGGCTGGGGCCGGCGGAACGCGACCCCCGGCACGCGCCGCGAAGGCGAGTGGCTGGTCGGCATGGGTTGCGCGACGGCCACGTACCCGTACTACCGCATGCCGGGCGGGGCGGCACGCATCACCCTCCTGAAGAATGGCCACGCCACGGTCGAGATTGCAGCGCATGAAATGGGCATGGGCACCGCAACGGTGCAGACGCAGGTCACCGCCGCCCGGCTCGGCCTGCCGATCGAGCAGGTGCGTTTCTGCCACGGCGACTCCCGTTTCCCGGGGCTCGTGCTGGCCGGCGGCTCGCAGCAGACGGCCTCGATCGGCAGCGCGGTCATGGCAACGCAGCAGGCACTCTTCGCTGAACTGCTCAAGCTCGCGGGCAAGGATTCACCGCTGCATGGGCTCGGCCCCGACGACGTGGTCGGCCGCGACGGCGGCCTGGTCAAGCGGGACGATCCTGGTCGGTTCGACAGCTACACGGCCATCCTGGCGCGGGCGGGGCGCGATGAACTGGTGGTCGAGGCGAGCGCGCCGCCGCCGCTGGAGACGCAGCATTGGTCGATGCACTCGCATGGTGCGATGTTCTGCGAGGCGCGCGTGAACGCGGTGACCGGGGAAGCCCGCATCAGCCGCTTCCTCGGCTCTTTCGACTGCGGCCGCATCCTCAATGCCAAGACGGCGGCGAGCCAGTTCCGCGGCGGCATCGTCATGGGTCTGGGCCTCGCGCTGATGGAAGAGACGCAGGTCGACGAGCGCAACGGCCGCGTCATGAACCCGAGCCTCGCCGAATACCACGTACCCGTGCACATGGACGTCCCCGACATCGACGTGATGTGGACCGACATCCCCGATCCGCATTCTTCCATGGGTGCCCATGGCGTCGGTGAGATCGGCATCACCGGCGTCGGCGCGGCCGTCGCCAACGCCGTCTTCAACGCGTGCGGAAAGCGTGTCCGTGCCTTGCCCATCACCGTGGACAAGTTGATGACCTGACCGGATGTGTTGCTCGATTCCAACGAGTGACGACTGACTTCAAACCCTGTCAACCGCGGGTCGGAGGCATCGTTGTGACTTGACCATCTCTGATGGCACCATGTCGATCCCAACTCCCAAGGAAAACCAATGAGCAAACTTCTTGCGGTCCTGATTGCGGGCCTGTTCGCGGCCGGCGCCTATGCCCAGAATCCGGCGGGCACCTCCTCGGAACAGCAACCGATAACGAACAGCAAGGCGCAAAACCGCGCACAGGCCAGGGCGGATGCGCGCCCCCAAGGCAAGGTGAGGAAGCCGGCGGGCGATCAGGTCAACAGCACTGAACTCAACCCCGAGGCCGCCGGCGGCAAGGCGGCCGTGGCCGGCCAGAACAAGGCCAATTCCAAGGCCCAGGGCATGGTCAAGAAGCCCAGGGGTGACGAGGCCAACAGTGCCGAACTCAACCCCGAGGCCGCCGGTGGCAAGGCCGCCGCAGCGGGCCAGGCCAGGGTCGAGGCTCGCGACGCCAAGGCGGCGGCGAAGCAGAAGTAAGCCGACCGGACAAAAAAAGCCGGGGTGACCCGGCTTTTTCAAGACGGCGCGTCTTCAGAGCGGAAGGCGATCGCCGCGCGCGGCCCCACGGGCCTGGAGACGCATGTTGGAGCGGTCGACGCTCGATCCGACGTGCATGACACCCTGGCCGTAGCCTTCGGCGTACGGGTTGGCGCTGTGCGCGGCCGCAAAGCCTTGCGAGCGAACCGAAGCGCGGTCCATCGAACTGGCGACGCTCGTCACGCCTTGCCCGGCTGCATCGCCGAACTGGTCGCCGCTGCGTGCGGCCACAGCGCCTTCGGCGCGCACTGTCGCACGGCTCTGGGTCGATGTGACCTTGATGACGCCGTCATAAGTCTCTGCGTGGACGCCGGCGGCGGCGAGGATCGCGAGGGCAAAACCGGAGAGGAGCTTGGAAGCGGTGTTCATCGTCGGATTCCTTTAAACGATTGAAGGGGTTGGCGTGCGATGAAGTTTGCGCTTGCAGCAGGGCTCCTGGATGTGCGTTTTCGCACCTCGGCGCGCATGTCGTCGCGACATGTGGAGTCGGATGGAGATCAGGCGCGTCGGCGGTCCGGCGGGCATTCGATCTCCCCCAGCAGGCCGTGCTGCTGTGCACCATAGACGTCCCGGTCGAAGGCCGAACCGCTACCGCGCGTCCCGATGGTTCGTGGCACCGTGACCTTGATCGCGTGAGCCCGGGCGAAAGGGATGACAGTGACTTCGTCGACCTTCACGCCATAGAGCCGCGCGACGCTATCGGACGTCAGCACGCCGGCGTCGAGCACGCGCTGCCAGGTTGCTGCGTCCGCGAACATGACATCCAAGGTGATCTGGAAAGGCCCGGCGTTCTTGCTTCGCAGCACGCTGGCCAGTTGCTGGAGACTGGGCATCACACACGCTCCATGTCGATCGGGAACAGCGCGCGCTGGTCGGCCACGCGCATCAGGTGATAGACGCTGAACTCGAACACCTCGCCGGCCGCCGTGTCGGAGGGCGAGAACGGGAAGGCCAGGTTGCCCGCGGTGGTCTTGCGGCCCGGAAACGGGCAATGCAGCAGCGAGGAGCGCGCCAGCGACAGCACGTAGCTCGCCAGCGCCTGCGTCTTCGCGACCACCTCGATCAGCACGCCGACCTCGTGGAGCTCCCTGGCGCGATGCGGCTCGCGCAGGCCCAGCACCGCGTCGCGGCCGTAGACCTTGAAGTCGATGCGAAAGTCCGCGTCGGCCACCTCCGAAGGCAGGTTGCGACGCACGGCCTCGCGCACCGTGGTCTCGATGCCGTCGAGCTGGCCGATGATGTGCGTGTCGCGGATGCCCGCGAGCGTGAAGGCCCGGAAGCCCGCGCTGCGTGCGCCTTCGAGCTTGATCTGCAGCTGCGGCGTCGGCAGGAAGCGCGAGCCGCTCACGCGCACGGTTTGCGCGTCGACCTGCTCGAAGCGCGCGTCTCGCATGTCGACCCGGCCTTCGGGTTCGTGCAGCATCAGCGGATCGCCCTGCTCGTACATGGTGTGGGCGGCCGCCGACTCGGGCGTGCAGACGCGGTGGGGCGACAACGGCCTGACCAGGAAATGATCGGACCGGATCGTGCCGAGCAGGCAGTCGTTGGTGCCTTGCGGCACCGCGCATTGCGCGCCGCATTCCATGATCTTCGCCATGTGGAGCGCGAGGGCCGGATCGAAGCCGCGAGCGATCGGCAGCGCCGCATAGATCGCCGTGTCGCAGGCGCGTCCGGCCAGCACCACGTCGGCACCGCCCGCCAGCGCGTGGGCGAAGGGCTCGCAGCCCATCTGGCCGACGATGCGCACGCTGTCGCCGACGTCCGCTTCGGTCAGGGCCTGCACGCCGGGCATCGACTGGATGCCGTCGCTGCGCAGCGCATCGCGCACCGCCGACTTGTCGATCTCCGAATGAATCGTCGCCAGCTTGAAATGAAGACCTTCCTCGCGCGCAATCTCCAGCAGGATCTCGCGCACAGCCTGCAGATGGGGCTCACCACCGGCGAGCCCCGCGGAGCCGATCACCAGCGGAACATCACTGGCGCGGGATTGGCGCAGCGCGATGGACAGGTCGCGCCGGACCTGCTCGCGCCGGATCATCGATGTGCCGCTGCCAAGGTAGTAGGGGCCCGCGTCGGTCGAGCCGGCGTCGGCCCCGTACATGTGCGGCCGCGCTTCGGCGCCGCGCTCGAGGCTCTGGACTTCGAAGCCGTAGCCCAGGCAGCCGTTGAGCGCGACGATTCGCAATTCATTCATGGGCATGCGCCTCTCAGAATTCGAGCTGGATGCCGGTCTGGCGCACGAAGTCGCTCCAGAAGGGCTGCTCGGTGTGGATCAGTTCGCCGAAGGCCGAGGACGACAGCGGCATCGGATCGAGTTGCTGGTTCGCGAGCAGGGCCTTCACCTCCGGCGTCGCCAGCGCCTTCGTCGACGCGTCCGACAACGTCCCGACAATGGCCGGCGGCGTGCCCGCCGGCGCCACCAGGCCCCACCACGCGCTGAGCTGCCACTTCGGCAGGCCGACTTCGGCCGCGGTCGGCACGTCCGGCAAGGTGGCCAGGCGCTCGTGCGAGGTCACGGCCAGCGCGCGCAGGCGGCCGGCCCGGATCAGGGGCAGCGCCGCCACCAGCGTGTCGCAGCCGAACAGCAACTGCCCGCTGGCGACGTCGGTGAGCGCGGCACCGCTGCCGCGGTAGGGCACATGGACCGCCTTCACGCCCGACTGCTTCAGAAAATACTCGGCCGCCAGGTGCGTGATCGTGCCGACGCCCGCCGAGCCGAAGGAAGCGCTGCCGCGCGCCAACTGCCGGGTGAGTTCGTCGACGCTGTGCGGTGCATCCGCCGTGTCGGCCGTCACCAGAACGAAGGCAGTGCGCGCCAGGCCCGAAACCGGGACGAAGTCCTTGTCCGCGCGGTACCGCACCTTGGGGTTGAGCGCCGGATTGGTCAGCAGGGTGCTGGTCGTCGCCAGCGTTAGCGTGTAGCCGTCCGCCGGCGAGCGGGCGCCTTGCTCGGTGCCCATCACGCCGCCCACGCCGGCACGGTTGTCGACGATGAGGGGCTGTCCGAGCAGGGGCCCCATCGAGGCCGCCATGATCCGCGCCAGCGCGTCACCGCCGGTGCCGGGCGCGAAGGCCACGATGAGCTTGATCGGCTTGTCGGGGAAGCGAAGCTGCTGCGCGTTCGCCGCCGGCAGGCGCGCCACGGCCAGCGAGGCCAGTGCGGCAAGGAACAGCCGCCGCTTGAGGAAGGTCGGCGTGCTCATGGCTTGCGCAATGCCTTCAGGGCATCCCCGAGTTTCTGCGCGAGCGGCGATGCTGCGTAGGCATCGGTGACGACCTCGATGTACACGCCGGTCTCGGCATCGCCGGCCACGGCCAGCGCGTCGTCGAGTTCGCCACAGGTCGTGACACGCGCCGTCATCCAGCCATCGCAGCCAAGCGCGTGCGGCAGCTCGGTGTAGCGCCAGGGGGCGACGTCGTTGTAGGCGATGGCCGGATCCTTGTTCAGCAGCCGCTCGATCAGATAGCCCGCATTGTTCAGCACGAACACGATCGGCTTCAACCCGAGGCGGCCGAACTGGCCCAGCTCCTGCACCGTGAGCTGGTGCGAACCCTCGCCGGTCAGCAGCACCACGCGCCGATCCTGCGCGGCCACCGCGACGCCCAGCGCGGCCGGCGTCGCCCAGCCGATGGAACCCCACAACGTCTGGTTATGGAAGGTCGCGCCTGCCGGCAGATGCGCGAATCCCAGCCCCATCGAGACGGTGCCGGTCTCGGCGACCACCGTGTCGCCGGCCTGGAGGAAGTCCGCCCAGCGCGGATAGAGCGCATCGACCGTGATCGGATCGGCGCCGCGGCCCTTTCGCGCTTCCGCCGACGCGGCCTCGATGCGCCGCCAGGCACGCCTGGGCAGCCGCTCGGCCAGCGCGGCCAGCAGGTCACCCATCTCGACGTTGGCGTAGGTCTTGCCGTCGACGTGCGCGAGGTGATGGCCGATGGTGATCGTGCGCGCCGCATCCAGCCGCGCGGTGAAGGCGCCGGTGTTGAAGTCGGTCATGGGCGAGCCGACGACCAGGACCCGGTCCGCGCGCTCGACGAACTCGCGCACCTCGGGCGTCATCAGCGCGCCGTCGTACATCCCGATGTAGGCGGGCTGTCGCTCGTCGAGCACCGACTTGGCCATGAACATGGTCGCGAAGGGCAGCCCCGACCCGTCGATCAGCGCCTGCATCACGTCGCGGGCGCCGGTGCGCGCCACCAGGATGCCCGGCAGCACGCAGGCGGTCTCGGCCGCTGCCAGCGCCGCGACGATGGCGCCGGCGGCCGCCTCGAGGGCCGCAGGATCGCTGCGCGCCGCCTCGACCGGCAGCGCATGGCCGGCGACCGGCATCACCGCGAGATCGGCCGGGAACGCCATGTACACCGGCCGGCGATGATGCAATGCCTCGGCGATCAGGCGCTCCGTCTCGTGGGCCACGTTCCAGGGCGTCATCACCGCGCTGGCGCAGACCACCGGATCGCTCATGCGCCGGTAGAGGCCGTATTCGCCATTGCCCAGTGTGTGATGCATCAGCGCGCGCGCAGCCTGTGTCGGCATGCCGGGCATGCCGACCAGATGGAACACCGGCAGGTGCTCCGCGTACGCGCCGGCGATGCCGTTGATGGCGCTGAGCTCGCCGACGCCGTAGGTGGTGCTGAGCGCGCCGACCCCCTTGATCCGCGCATAGCCATCGGCTGCGTAGGCCGCATTGAGCTCGTTGCAGCAGCCCACCCATCGCAGCCGCGGGTCGTTGCAGACCGCATCGCTGACCGCAAAGGAATAGTCGCCGGGGACGCCGAAGACGGCGTCGACGCCGATGTCGTGCAGGCGGGAAAGAACATGCTCGATGACGCTTCGGGTCATGACGGCCTCCGGTTCAGGATTTGGACGGGTGGTCACAGCATCGAGGCCTGGGCCAGCGCATGGGCAAAGACGGGGAGTTCGAGGCGCTCGATGCGCGACTGCTGCTGCGCGCCGAACACGTCGCGCTCGTCGGGCGAGGCCGAGATGTTCGGCCGGTCGATCGAGATCTTGATCGCATTGCAGGTGTCGACGAAGAAGCTGCCGACGACGTGCTCGGGCGCGATGCCCAGGATCTGCGCGACGCTGCCCTTGTGGAACAGGTTCGAGTGCAGCGCGGCCTCGTAGTCAACGGCCGAGTTGAAGACGATGTCGAAGGTCAGGCGGTTGATGCCGGCGTCCTTGCTGCGGATCACCACCGCCATGTCGAGCAGGCCCCGGCTGCCGTGGGGCTCGCCGCGCGGCGGGACGTCGGCGATCAGCGACAGCGTGCGGTCGTCCACGTTGCCCTCGTAGCCGGTGATGCCGATATCGAAGTAGCGCGGCCGCTCGCTGCCCTCCCTGACCCAGTCGGCGCCCTCGGCGCGGTAGTAGGTGATCGGGAACAGCGTCTTCTTGATCACCTCCTCGTTCTGCAGCAGGTGGTAGAGCGTCCACTCGTAGGCGTCGGCGGCGTCTAGGTTCAGGTGCGACGAGGCCTTCGGCTTGGCCACCCTCGTGATCGCCTCGACCTCGGCCGCGTGACGCGCGGCGAGTTGCACCGGGTCCCGGTCGATGGTGCGCAGCAGCACCGCGGGGTGCTGCGCGTCGGCATCGATGATGCGGTAGTCGGCGTCTGCAAGCGCTTGCGGAAACTGCGCCTCGATCAACTGGATCACCGCGGCCTTGATCTTCTCGTAGTTGGCGAAGAAGACGGGGTCGCGCGTGCCGCTCGGCACGATGGCGCCATAGAGGCCGTCCTCGCGTCGGAAGCTCACCAGGTTGGGCGAAAGCGGATAGGCGATGTTGCCCGCCGTCGCCTTGCGGCCCGGATAGCCGTAGTGGATCAGGTAGTGGGTCAGCAGGCTGGCCAGCGTCTCGGCGGCCTGTGGCGTCTTGGCGCTGGTCTCGATGATGATGCCGAGCTCGCGCTCGTCACCGGCCACCGGCTGCATCTGCACGCCGTTGCGGCCATACACCAGCAGCTCGGGCGGGATCTTCGGCAGGTCGGCGGCATCGATATGGATCAGCGACACCCGTCGCTTGCCCAGCCGGCGGGCCCCTTCGAGCTTGATGCTCCACGGCCAGGGCCGGTCCGCGCGCACGAACTTGCTGTTGCGGATGCCGGTCGTGGCGGCATCGCGCGCGAAGAACTCCGTCTGGTCCATCACCAGGATGCCCTCCGGATAGAACTGCAGCTGGGGATGACTTTCCTCGTAGAGCGAATGCGCCGCGATCGAGTACGGCGTGCAGCGGCGGCCTGCTTCCGGCGCCACGAACACCGCCGAGCCATCGTCGTACACCTCGGCCACGAGGCAATCGGAAGGCGTACCCGGATCGCATGCCAGCGCACCGCACTCCAGCACATGCCCCACGTGGTAGGCGATGCCGGCATCGATGCCGCGACGGACCATGTCGGCGGCGAACAGCGCGATGTCGCAGGCGCGCCCGGCGAAGATGTACTGCGCGCCGCTCTGGAGCGCGGTGATGAGAGGGTGGATGCCCATCTGCCCCACGATGACGCTGTCGCGCAAGGCTTCCTCGCTCAGCGCGGGGCCGGCGCCGGTCGGCCGCAATGCGCCCAGGCGCAGTTCCCGGATGACCACTTCCGGGTCGAGCTCGGAGCGGATCACCGCCACCTTCGCGTCCGTGACCTTCAGCTCGGCAAAGACCTCCTTGGCCACCTCCAGCATCCAGTCGAGGTTGCGATTGCCGCCCGCCATGCCGCAGCTGCCGAGGATGACCGGGCTGCCGGTCGCGAGGCCTGCCTCCACCATGTGCCGGTAGTCGGCTTTCACCGCCTCGCGCTCGAAGTATTCCTCGCCGGTGCCGAGGTAGTACGGACCGGCATCCATCGAGCCCGCGTCCGAAATGATGGCGTCGATGCGGCCCCTCAGCGCCTGCTGCAACGATGCCCTCGGAAAGCCGTAACCCAATGCCCCGCAAGCGGAGACCACGCGATACACAAGATTCGCCACAACGCACTCCTCGGTGTTCGACGGCAGCAGATGCGCTGCGCGCCTTCGATGGGACGAACTGTGGCGGCGATCCGCGGACTTGAAAAATAGGGTCTCGCTATACGCCTATACCCGCTCGATATGGGCCGGGTGGCGGGTGCTACCCATTGCCGAAATCTCCCCGAGTGCGCAAGAATGCGCGCGCAGACACCGCGCGGGCGCGGGCTCAAAGACACGTGATTCGAAGGCCGGAACGAGGCACGCCGCCATAGGGAGGGCCGCTGTGCCGCACGAAGCCGGGCGGTTTCCATGGCGCTGCCGTGCGCCAACTGAAATGCGCACTCCTACGCGGCGACTGAAGGAATCGGGTGCGCTCTGACAACGAGGAGACAGCATGCAAGCCTTTCACGTTCGGGTCCGGCGTTGGTGCACCGCCGCTCTGATGGTCATCGCTTCATCGGCGGCGTGCGCGCAAAGCGTCGACGACCTGCAACGCGATGCGTCAACGCCCGGCGACGTACTGACCTATGGCATCGGTTGGAGCCAGCAGCGACACACCACGCTCGGCGCCATCACGCCGGCTAACGTGAAGGGCATGGTTCCCGTGTGGAACCTGAGCCTGGACAACTCCGCCAATGCGTCGAGCCAGCCGCTGATCGTCAATGGCGTGATGTACGTCGCCACGCATTCGCACACGCTCGCCGTGGACCCGGTGAGTGGCCGGCAGTTGTGGAAGGTGCCGGTCGAACTGCCGGCGGACATCAACGGCTATCTGTGCTGCGGCATCCAGAGCCGCGGGCTGGCGGTGCTGGACGGCGTGCTGTACCGCACCACGCTCGACGCCCACGTGATCGCGATGTCCATGAAAGACGGCAAGCAGATCTGGAAGGTCAAGGCGGCCGACTACAAGCAGGGCTACAGCATGACGCACGCGCCCCTCATCGCGGGCGGCGTGCTGATCACCGGGATCTCCGGCGGTGAGTACGGTACGCGCGGCTTCCTTGACGGCTGGGACTTGAAGACCGGCGAAAAGAAGTGGCACCGCTGGACCACTGCCACCGGCAGTGAACCCGGCGCCGATACCTGGAAGCCCGGCATGGCGGAGACCGGTGGCGGGCCGACCTGGCTGACCGGCACCTACGATCCGGAACTCAACCTGGTCTATTGGGGCGTAGGCAACGGTTCGCCGTGGAACGCGGCCATGCGCGGCACCGACACGCTTTACGTCGGCTCCGTGCTGGCCTTGCGACCGGCCACCGGCGACGTGGTCTGGCACTTCCAGTTCAGTCCCGGCGATCCGTACGACTACGACGGCACCAACGAACTGGTGCTGGCCGACCTGCCCGGCACCGGCAGCGGCAAGGTGCTGATGCAGGCCAACCGCAACGGCTTCTTCTATGTGCTCGACCGGACCAACGGCAAGATGCTGTCCGCACAGCAGTTCGCGCGGAAGGTGAACTGGGCGACCGGCATCGACCCGGCCACCGGCCGACCGATCGACACGCCCATGACGGCCAATGTGCGCAAGACGGCGATCGGCAGCGCGGCGGTCGAGGTCTGGCCGAGCGCCTACGGCGGCAAGAACTGGATGCCGATGAGCTACGACCCCGGCCGAAAGCTCGCCTTCTTCAATACGGTCGACCTGGGCATGAAGATCAAGTACGTCGACCAGAAGCGGCCGGGCGGGCCGAACTGGTGGCTCGGCCTCGAACTCGAAGGCTTCGTCAGCCCGGCCGATGGCAACCGCGGCGCGCTGGTCGCATGGGACCCGGTGGCGAACAAGAAGGTGTGGGAGGTGCTGCTCAAGTCGCCCAACTGGGCGGGTGTGCTGACCACCGCCAGCGGGTTGGTGTTCACCGGCACGCAGACCGGGCAGTTCAAGGCCTACGACGCCAAGGATGGCAAGGAACTGTGGAGCTTCCAGACCGGCAGCGGCATTACCGGCCTGCCGATTGCATGGGAAAAGGACGGGCGCGAATACATCACGATCATGTCCGGCGCGGCCACCGTGTACGGTGCGCTGGCCGGCGACCCCGAACTGGCGAACATTCCCGCGGGCAGTTCGCTCTGGACGTTCGCCCTGCAACGATGAGGGGACTGCCGGGGGGTCGGGTTCAGGCCGTGGTGCTCGCGGCCGCTCTGAGTGGGGCAGGCCACGCCCACGCGCAGGAGGTGCCAGTGCCGGCCACGCCAGAAGCGGGCCGCAAGGCCTACACGAGCTACTGCGTGCGCTGCCACGGCATCAACCTCGCCGTGGGCAGCAGCGCCTTCTACGACCTGCGCACCTTTCCGAAAGACGAGAAGGCTCGCTTTCTCGAATCGGTGACGCAAGGCAAGCGCGCCATGCCGGCCTGGGGTGGCACCCTGAAGCCGGGCGAGCTCGAGGCCATCTGGGTCTACATCGGCAGCGTCAACGGTTGGTAGGGCCGTCGTCGTATTCGGCCTTGACTGCTGTTCCCACGCTTCACCGGGACGGGTCGCCGCCGATGTGCGTCATGCCCGCAGGCGCGTGATCGTCGATGAAGCGGTGGATGAAGGATCCGAGCAGGTCACGCACCGCCTCGCCCGCACGGGTGAGGGGCGCGCCCTCGCCGAACGCCACATGCGCGGTCTGGAAGATCGCCGGCTCGATCGGCGTCGCGACCAGGCCCTCGGCGCCCGGCGTCGCCGACAGGTCTCCCATCGGCAGGACCGTGACACCGACGCCGGACTGCACCGTCGAAAGGATTCCGTGGAGCATGTCGGCCTCGGCGGCAAAGCCCGGCGTCAGGCCGGCGGCCGAGAACTGGCGGTCGAGCAGCGCACGGGTGCCGTTCGGCGGTCCCGGCAGCACCAGTGGCAGCGCGGCGACCTGCGCCAGCGACACCGACTTCGCAGCCCTCGGCGAACGCTTGCGGTCGATCAGGTACAGCCGCTGGCGAAACAGCGCGCTGCGCGCAAGGCCCTGCGCGGCGCTGACCTCGTCCTCGAACAGGATCGCGAGGTCCAGGGTCTGGGCCAGCATGCGCGAGCGCAAGGTGACGCTGTCGGCAGTGACCAGGCTCAGGTTCACCAGCGGCAGTGCGGTCTTGCAGGCCTTGACGAAGGGGCCCGACAGGAAGGAGGCCAGTGTCGACGACAAGCCCAGGCTGACGGAGCCCGCGACCTCGCCACCGGTGAATCGCACGAGTTCGGGCAGCTTCTCGATCTGGCGCAGGATCGACACCGCCTCGCGATAGAGCACTTCGCCAGCGGCCGTGGGGCGCACGCCGCGCGCGCTTCGATGCAAGAGACTGACGCCGAGCTCTTCCTCGAACTCGGCCATCTGCTGGCTCAGCGCCGGCTGGGCCACGAAGATCGTTGTCGCGGCCCGGGAGAAGCTCCCGGCCTCGACGATCTTCACGAAATAGCGCAGGTGACGCAGTTGAATGGCTTCGCTCCCGGGCAGTGAATGCCGGCAATGTACAACGCGAATCCACGCGTGTGGACGGCCGCCGGCTTGTCGCAGGGGTCAGGCCTTCTTGACGACTTCGGTGGCGACTGCCTGCGTGTAGGTGATCTTCATCTGGTCGCCTACCTTGACGCCGATCAGTTGCGTCGGGTCCTTCAGGTGCACCTCGGTGAGGTGGCCGTGGGGGCCAAGCACCGTCACGTTGCCTTGTGCCTCGTTGATGGCCCAGATGTTGGTGACGACCGTCGTGCGTTCGACCGCGGCTGCGCCCGGCATGCCCGCGCTACCCGCTGCGTCTGCTGCCACCGTGCGCGCAGCCATCCGGATGCCGTCGCCCTTCTGGAAATCGAGCGCTTCGGCGCGCACGTAGGTCGCGTCGACCGAGTCGCCCACCTGGATCTTGTCCAGGCCCTTGACCGCGCTACCGGCCTTCACCGCGAACTCGTTGCCTTCGGGGCCCTTGAGTGTGATGACGCGGTTCTTCATGTCGATGGCGGCAACCGTGGCCGTGATCGTCACGGCCTTGGCCATGTTGCCGGCGTCCATCACGCGGATGGGCTGCTGAACGGGTTGCTGGGCGAACGCCGCTCCGGTGAACACCACGGTGGCGCAAAGCGCGCTCATTGCAAATCGATTGAACTTCATTTGAGGTAACTCCTTGGATGGGTGGCGAGATGGATCGCCTCGGTATGGACATCAGACTTCGTTTGACTCGACGACGCGAACGCATCGGGGAGTGACTGAATGCTAGGTTCCGGTGCCGCAGGCAAGTTTTCCCGCCGTACCAGTTCTGTTCGCCGTGTCTCAAGGCGGGCGCGAACGATCTGCCAGCCAGTGCGCGTCGCCGGTGATGGCGGTTCATCGTCAGCGCGCCCTGGGACACGGAGAACAAAGCTGGGACCACCGGCAAACCCACGCCTGAGTGCGAAACCTAGCATTCCCACACCCCGATGCCTCGCATCCAACGTGTCAAGGAAATGCTCATGCAACCAGCTGTTTGCGGCAGTCAAAGCAGCCCCTCCGTGCCTCACATCGCCATCGTCGGCGCCGGCATCGCCGGGCTCGCCACGGCCTACCGTCTTCGGCAGGGCGGCTTCGAGGGTCCGCTCTCCGTGCTCGACAAGGGCCTTTCGTCGGGCGGGCGCCTCTGGTCCGAGAGCGTCGCTGGCGACCCCCTGGTCATGGAGTACGGCGCAGGTCGGTTCCACGCGCAGCGCCATCGCCGGCTCAACGCGCTCTGCGATCAGTTGAATCTTCCGGTCGTCCCGTTCGACTACCGCGCGTGTCCTTCGTCGCAGCGCAGCGAGTCACGCGAGGGCATACGACGTCGTTGGCACGGCGTGCTGGTCGAACTGCTCGAGGCCGCACGTTCGCAGGTCGGCGAGTATGTGAGTTTCGCCAGCTTCAGCGCCCATGTCCTCGGCGCTTCGACCGCCTTCCAATTGCAGTCGATCTGCGGCTACGACTCGCTCTTCAATCCCGCGTTGCCGGTCGAAGCGGGCTTGAGCATCCTCACGCATCACCCGGAGACGCAGTACCTTTTCGAGGGTCACACGGACCATTGGTGCACGCTGCGTGATGGCTTCCAGTCACTGCCGCGCGCATTGGCGGCCGAGTTGCAAGGCACTGTCGACTTCCGGTTCGACACCGCGCTCGAGCGCGTCGAACCGCTGAACGATGGCTCGTACCGGCTGCGGCTCGGCGGGCGTCGCACGGGCACGTTCCAGGAGATGCGCGCCGATCAGCTCGTGCTCGCGACACCGCTGCAGGACTTGCGACGCATCGATGGGCTCCAGTCGCTGATGCCGAAAGACGTATGGCGGCGACTCGAGTCGATTCCCTTGCTCAAAGGCTGCATTGCCTTCGATCGAGCGTGGTGGCGCAGCCCGGATGAAGCGCAATGCGTCATCGCCGACACACTGCTCCGCAAGGTCTACGTGACACCCGGAAGCAACGCGCTGTGGTTCTACTGTGATGGGGCCAGCGCCCGCAAGCTGCATTCGATGCTGGAGGCGACCGGAACATTTCCGATGCAGCTTCTCGAAAGCCACCTGGGCACGCCAATACCGGCCCGGGTGCATGCACGCAGCCATCGATGGAAATTCTGGGAGAACGGCATCAGCTTCTTCCGGCGTTCCGGGGAGTCATCCTCGTACGCAGACTTCGCGCAGCTGGCGCCCGGCATCTCGATCTGCTCCGACATCTGCACCGATCACCTCGGCTGGGTGGAGGGATCGCTCGCGAGTGCCGAGGCCGTCGCAGCCCATGGGCACCGACTCGCATCGTCGAGCGCGACGCCGCATCGCGACCGCCGCCTTCTTGTGCAACGGGGATAGACCGTGGAACAGGCATCACTCGACATGGCGGCGGTGTGGACCGGCCGCGCCTTGGGGGGCATCGTCGTGCTCCTGCTGCTCGCCGACGGGCTCGTCAACCTGTTCGCACCGGAACTGACCTCGAAGGCGATGGTCGCCACGGGCTTTCCGCTGGCACTGTCGCGTCCGCTCGGTGTCCTGATCCTCGTGTGCGCGGCGCTCTATGCCGTTCCCCAGACGAGTGTCCTTGGGGCGATCCTCGTGACCGGCTTTCTGGGGGGCGCGATCTGCGCGCACTTCAGGCTCGGCCTCTTCCTGTCGCCGCCCCAGGTCGTGAGCCTGCTGCTCGGCATCGCCACGTGGGCCTCCCTCTATCTCCGGTTCGGCGCTCTGCAGGCCCTGCTGCCCTTCGTTCGCTAGCGGGCACCACGCGTGCGCCATTCATATCGCCCTCTCGCAAAGGAAACTGACATGACCTACACGCCCTATCACGGGCGCCTCCCCAATGGTGGCTGGAAATGACCGCGCCGGACCCCACGCCGCGGCGCGACGCGACCATCGCCGAAGCGCTGCTCGCCGTCGAAAGCGTGCTCGTGCGCGCGACCGCGGTCACCGCCCACGAGTTGCGTCGTGTGCATTCGATCCACCTGCCCGCGGCCGACGTGCTGCTGATGGTCAACGACGTCCTGAACGACGTCAGCGCACAGGAGGACGGCAGCCAGCGCAGCGACCATGAGATCGAACGGCTGATCGTCGACCACACGATTGCCGCGGTGCTCGCGGCGCGCGCGACCTTGCTCGCAGGGCGCAGGCGCTAGTCGCCATGTTTCTTCGCGTCGCTTTCGTTGTCCTGCGGATCGCGGCGGCGGCCCTGCCAGCGCCGGTCCGTGTGCCCGCAATGCCCGCCGCAGATTGAAAGTTTTCACCCATGAATGCGCTATGGAAGTGCAGGACCCGGCCGAGTCTGTCGGCCCCGAGGAGTTGAACGATGAATGACGACGCGCTGAAGCGCCTGATCTGCCTGGGCTGCGGCTTTGTCTACGACGAAGCACTGGGCCTGCCCGAACACGGCATCCCGCCCGGCACCCGGTGGTCCGAGCTGCCGGACGATTGGCACTGCCCCGATTGCGGGACGCCGAAGCAACATTTCGAAATGGTCGAGCTGCCCTATGCCGCTGGCCAACCTGCGGCGCATGCCGCTGCCTGAGCGAGAAGGAACGAAGATGACCCACACCAGTTTCGTGATGCGCGCCAACGAGCGCGGCTACGACAAGTTCCTCTCGACCGGCGAGGCTTCGTCGTACATCGGCGGCCACCCGGAGGCGATGCTGACGCGCCATTCGAGTTTCAACTTCGGCCCGTACCAGCAGGGCATGCCGGGCTTCGGACGCGTCCGCGTCTTCGGCGACGAGGTGTTCAGCGGCGCGGGTTGCGGCTACAACATCCATCCCCACCACAACTTCATCATCTGCGCCTTCGTGCTGCAGGGCACGCTCACGCACATCAACACGGTCGGCAACATCGACCAGTTGATGCCGGGCGACTTCTATGCCTTCTCGGCCGGCTCCGGCGGCAAGCACTGCGAGATCAACCTGCGACGCGACGACGTCCACGTGATCTACATCTGGATGCTGCCCGACCAGCTGCTGCTGCCGCCGTCCTATGGGCGCAGCCACTTCGATGCGCTTGCCAACCGCAACCGCCTGGTCACGCTGGTCGGCAACGCGGATGGCGCCTTGCGGATCTCGCAGGACGCCAAGGTCTCCCGACTGGTGAGCGACAAGGCGATGCCGCTCGCCTACCAGCCGACCTCGAAAGACCACGGCGTCTATGTCTTCGTGCTCGAAGGCGAGGCGGAATGCAACGGCACGAAGCTCGGCCGGCGCGACAGCGTGGGCGTCTGGGGCGGCGAGCCGATCCAGCTGCGCACCGGTGCGCAGGACTGCGACCTGCTGATCGTCGAGACCGTGCGCTGAACGCACATCAGAAAGGAATCAACCATGCCGATCATCCAGCTTCATCACCCCGCGGGCTCGCTCGACAAGGGCCGCAAGGCCGCGCTCGCACAGCGCCTGACCGATGTGCTGCTCACGATGGAGGGCGGCGCGAAGACCCCGGGCGGCCTTGCCTTCGCGTCCGTCCTGTTCACCGAGGTGCTCGAGGGCGACTGGTGGGTGGGCGGGTGCAGCGACAGCACCCATGGCGCGCCGCCGGGCCGCTTCCTGGTCCATGTCAGCATCCCCGAGGGCTACATGAACCAGGCGCACAAGAGCGAAGTGCATGCCCTGGTCCATGGCGCGATCGTCGAGAGCGCCGGGCCGGGCTCGGGGGCCGGCGTGCTGGTGATCATCGACGAGGTTCGCGAAGGCAACTGGGGCGCTGGCGGCCAGACGATCGGCATGCGCCGGATCTCGAAGGCGGTGGGGCTGTCGCCAGACAGCGAGCGTTTCCAATGGGTGCAGGCCTATTTCGATGCCAAGGCGCGGCAGTACGCACAGGCGGGCTATCCCACGGACCTCGGTGGATTGCTCGTGGCAGCGCCGCAGACCGCGACGATCACCGTGCCGAGTCCGGTCACCGGCGCATCCCGGCCAGAACGCGCTCCAGAGGCGTCTGCGAGACGCTGAGGGCGCCCGAGCACGGCGCATCGATTCCGACCCAATGAGGAGCGGGATCGTTTTCCGGATCGCCCTTGCGCACGCACGCCAGGCGTCTCGATCCCGGAGCGCTGCAGTATCGTGACCCATCGAAGCAAAGGAGACGTCCCTGTGATCATCAAGACCCAACAAGACGTGACGACCGCGGTGCTGGCGGAGTTGGCACGCAGCGACAACCCGCGCTTCAGGCACATCATGACGGCAGCGGTGCAGCACCTGCACGGCTTCGTGCGAGATGCCGGGCTGACCGAGGCCGAGTTCCACCAGGCCTGCGGCCTGATCGCCAAGCTCGGCCAACTCACCACGGCGTCGCACAACGAGGTGGTGCTCATTGCCGGCTCGCTCGGCATTTCGTCCCTGGTGTGCCTGCTCAACAACGGCGACCACGGCCAGACGGACACGACCGCCAACCTCATGGGACCGTTCTGGCGCCTCGACTCGCCCGTGACGGCGAACGGGGAATCGATCGTCCGCTCGCCCACGCCGGGCGCGCCGATCTTCGTCAACGCCTGGGTGCGCGACCCCGGGGGGCGGCCGGTGGAAGGTGCCGAAGTCGACGTGTGGCACACGTCTGCGGAGGGCTTCTACGAGAACCAGGACCCGGGGCAGGCCGACATGAACCTGCGGGGCAAGTTCACGACCGATGCGCACGGCCACATCGCGTTCAGGAGCGTGAAGCCGGCGGGCTACCCGATTCCGTTGAGCGGCCCGGTCGGTGCGCTGCTGCGTGCGCAGGGCCGCCACAACATGCGCCCGGCCCACATCCATTTCATGATCTACAAGCCCGGCTTCAAGACGCAGTTCTCGCAGGTCTATTCGAGCGACGACCCTCGACTGGAAACCGATGTGCAGTTCGGCGTGACGCAGACCCTCGTCGGCCAGTACGTGCTGCATGCCGACGAGCCGGCGCCGGCCGCGGACGTCGGCGAACCGTGGTATTCGCTCGACCATCACTTCGTCATCGAACCCGGGGAGGCCAGGCTGCCCAAGCCGCCGATCACCGGCAAGGCGAGCGGCGAGCGGCCCGCCCTGCAGGTGCTCGAGCGCAAGGACTGAGGCGAGATGCCAGATTGCAGTTGAAACGAGGCCTGGCGCAGCGCGGGCCGGTGGGCCGGACCTGCCGAGCGCCGGGCAGGCCCTTGTAACTGGGGTGACTTACTTCAGGAAATCCTGCAGCGTCTTGCCGCTGTCGATGCCGGCCTTCAGCCACCGGGGCATCGGACCGCGGCCGGTCCACGAGTTGCCGGTGCCGTCGCTGTAGTGAACCTTGGAGGGTGCGCGCTTGGCCTTCTTCGCAGGCGACTTGGCGGTGGCGGCGCTGGCATCCACCTTGTCGATCGCAGCGGCGAGGTTCGTCCTGGTGCTCGACGACGCCCGGAACTCATCGATCGAGCGTCCCGCCGCCAGGGCATCACGCAGCCAACGCGGGCGCGGGCCGCGGCCCGACCATGCATTGCCGGCGCCATCGCTGAATTGGGCCGAGGCCTTTGCAGGCTTCTTCGTGGCCTGCCTGCTCGGCGCGGTACCGAGGCCCAGGTGGGCGGCGGTCAGTCCGTAGTGCGCGATCGCGACCTTGATCCGGTCGACGACGCCCTTGATCTCGCTGTCCCGCAACGCTTCGGCCTGGCGTTGTAGTTGCTCGATCTGCTTCTGGATCTGCTTGTAGGTTTGTGCCATTGCTTGCTTTACTCGTTCATGAACGAGAGTACTGACGACTCTCTGGGGCCGATTCTGCCACTCCCTGTGTGGAAGTGTTGCATGCGGCGAAGGGACAGGTGTGTAAAGCAACATCACCGACAGGCTTCACAGGTTGGCTGCGGACGCCCTCAGACGACGTCCGTCGGCGTGCTCACCACATGCTTGTAGCGATCCATCACCGCCACCTCGACGCCCAACCAGCGTGCCACTTCCTCGGGCGACGTTCCTCGGCGCAACTGCCGCATCGCGAAGGTGTGCCGGAGCTTGAAGGTCCCGCCTTCGTTGCCATCGAGACCTGCCTCCGCGAGCAGTTGTCTTGTTGCCGAGTAGTGGGATTGCTTGCTCCAGGGCTTGCCGGTCGCCGTTGACGGAAAGAGCATCGCACCCGGGATCCCGCGTTCCGAACGGACCTGGAGCCAGTGCTGCACCAGCTCGCCGGCCCAGGGCGCGATCGGCGTCTCGCGCGCCGGCGAGTCCCCGCTGGCGGGGATCGAAATCTTCCAGGGCCGATCTCGCACGCGGCCGCCGCGCGAGATCGGCGAATGCAGTGTGAGCGAGCGCACCTCGGCCGGCGTCAGGCCACCGCCCAGATGCAGCGCGACAGCCACGCGATTGCGAAGCTCCTGCCAAGTGAACGCCGCGTGGGCATCGCGACGGGCGCCGACCCCGGGGCGAGGGCGCGCGTTGGACAGGAACGCGATCAGGTGCTTCGCCTCGGCCACCGAAAGATATTCCGGCAACGGGTCGCTGCTGGCAGCCTCCGCATAGCGCACCTGTGGATTCTCGGCAAGCCAGTCCGAAGCGGCCGTATTCGGTGGTTCGTCGGACTGCGCCGCGTGGTGGCGCAGCACCCGATCGATCAGGCGAAGCAGTCGGAGCGCGTGACGTGGGGTGAGAGAGAGGTCGGGCCTCTTCATGCCAAAACGCGCGGATTGAAAGGCCTGCAGATCGCGCACGTCGAGTGACGCCAGCGTGACCGTCGGCGATTGGCTCAGGCACCAGCCCATGAAGCCGCGCCACATCTCGCGATAGACGTCGATCGAACCCGGTTGCCGTAGCGCGCCGCTTGCGCGCTGCTCAGAGAGCCACTGCTCGAAGGCGTCGCGCAGGGCCTGGTGGTCAGGGGCTTCGGCAAAGATTGAAAGGGATGGCATCCGGTCAATATACTGACCCTTTGAGGCAATGCCGCCTCCGCGGCAATGCCATCCCGACGCGCTCAATTCGTTACTGCACCAGCCGGCAGCTTCTCCGCGGGCATTCCGTGCCCGATCAGGGCGAACTGGATCTCGGGCGTGCTCAGGCAGACGCGGTCAGCGGCAACGGCGGGGTTCGGATGCAGCAGCGCAACCGCCATCGCCGCCACCGACAGTCCGCTTGTCAACCAAAACAGGCAGCGCGAAGAGAGTTTCATGGCCATGTGCTCCGGTGAAGGGGATCGCGCCGCGTGCGCGATTTGCATACCCGTGAATCTAGGCTTTCACCCCTGGTTGGCGGAGTACGCAGTGCACCGGGCCGATGTGACCTATGTCACTCGCCCGAGGACACTGGTCGTAATCGTGGCTTTTTTCATGGTTCCCGGGTCCTCGCCGGCCGCGCGGACGCCAGGCGAGGTCGAGCTGTGGCAAAACGACCCGCAAGTACAACGTCCATGAGCCCGGTGAAAACACGATCTCCTCTTCAGCTTGTCTCTCCAGTGCGCGCCGCGAACCGGAGCGCGAGCGTCCTGCCCCGTGGGCCCCAAGGTTGATGGTGGGCAGCGTCGACACGAAAGCGCAGATGGACGTCCCCGTGCTGACGATCACCGGGCCGGACAGGGCTCGCTATCGTCTCGGCGACCCGATGCACCTGCATGACGGCAAGGCGCACCTGGGATTCGTGGAGTCGGTTCGCGTCAGGCCCGGCGGTCATGAGGTCGAACTCGAGAACTTCCACCCTTTCAGTACCCCGCTGCGCCGCCGCGCCCAGCTAGGCAGGGTGGTTCTCGCCGAGGTGCTCCATTTCATCGTGGCCACGTTCCCGTCCGTGCAGTCGGTGCGGGTCACGTTGTCGAGCAGCATCGAATCGTTTCCGGGCGAGGGCATCGAGCTGGCGCGGATCCGGGCCGAGCTGCTCCAGAGCACAGGTTGCGAACACGTGACGATGGTTCCGAAGCCGCACGCGCGCTACATCGGTCACTTCGAGGTGAGCGCGATCTGGACCTACAGCGCCTCGAGTTCCGCGACCCTGGACGCCGTGCTGCGGGCAGAGCGTGCCGCGTACCGTGAATGTGAAAAGGACACGATGCCGACGGAGACGTCTGCACTCAGGCGCATGATCCAGCGCCTGTTGAGCCGGCGGTCATAGCCGCTGAATGACCCGCTTCGCCGGCGGCGGCGACCGACTCCCCGAGTCAGCCTACCGGATCGGCATCCTCGTTCTCGCCGACCGCGCGCGGGCCGACCCTTTCATCGGGCACCAGCTTGCAGAGCGCCACGCATCCGGCATCGAAAGCGTCGCCCCACGTCGCCGATGGCTCGTCGGCGGCGGCCAGCGCTTCCCAGACGCTCGCGTCTTCCCTTGACTCGACAAGCAGCCAGTAAAACTTGCCCGGCTCGGGCTCGTCGACGGTGATCGCGATTCTGCGCAGTTGGGTGGTCATCGGAGAGGGGCTCGTTTCACAGACAGGATATCCCCTGCCGCGCAGCAACCTTGCCGGAACCTGAACGGTCGCAAGGAGATTGGCGTCGGGTCGGCTGATCGGGCAGCCGCGTCCCAGGATGGCGTTCCATTGCCCGCGCGCCTCAGCTCAGCTGACTTCCTGCGTGCGGCGTCATAGCAGGCCGGCGCTTTGCGCCGCATCCACGACCGAGCCCGTCAAATCGCGGACCTGTGCGGCGAAGTCTGCGGAGGGCGAGGAGACGAAGGTCGTGCTCCACACCAGGCGCGAATTGGAAACGTCCGTGATGCGTCCCTGCGCAGCAAAGCCGGTCCCTCCCCAGCCGCTTCCGCCGATCGGTGCGCTCAAGCCGATGCCGCCCCCACCGCCGCGTCCCCAGCTGAAGCCACCGATGCCGATCGAGGCGCCAGAGAATCCCCCGCCGCCGACCACGGCGGGCGTAAGGGCGACGACCAGGACCGTCCGGGCGCCGATGCTCTGCGCGTCGGCCATCAACCGGCCATCCCGTTCGCCGCCGCTGGCCGGCGTATTCTCGAAACGCGCCACCACGGGGTTTGCGCCTCTCATCCGAAGCTGGCTGGAAAGCCAATCCTGACAGTTCTGCTGCATGGAAATGTCCCAGGCCTCGCAGGCCACGAGGACCTTCTCCCCGCGCAGGAGCCCGGAGTTGGCGCCGAGCGTTGGTTCGATCCATTCTCCCGATCGCTGGGGAACGGGCGATGCGCACGCGGCAAGGATGACGGTCGCCAACAACGAAACGCGTCGGAAACAGGACGAGACGACTTGCATGACGAGCCCCTAGTGCAACAGCAGAGGCACAGGGTGTGGCGCCGTGCGACGTTCGCAAGGAAGAAGGCGCAGATGATTGAGGTAGGAATCGGCCGCTAGTCGTTCGTCGGAGCGGCGGCAGACCCACCGACGATCATTGGCTAGACCTGTAGAAGTGAGCCCGGAACGGTATCGGCATTCCAGCCGAACCGGGCGCCCGACAGCTGGCCCAGCCACGGGCTGCCGGCGCGTTGGTGCCCGACCAGGGCCACCAGACCCGCGTCCATCGCCGAACTCCGGGTCGGCAGCGGACCCCGCGCGTAGTCGACGATGGAGTGTTCCTCGCCCTGGACGCCCAGATAGACGATCGTCCAGTAGAAGTGCCCTGCACTGGGCTGGTCCACGATCACTTGCAAGTCCCTGCTCATCGCGGGCGCTCCCTGATGTTGCGAAGGGACCATTGGGCTCGCCACGGAGGTGGATGGGGAGTGCGGATGTCACGGTTCGACGCGATTCCTTCTCGCGCCGATCAGCGCCTCGATGGACGCGGTGCCCAGCGCGACTGCGTCGTAGCGGGAGAACTCCTGTGACAGGCGCTTCGCGTGCTGGCGGAATGACGGATCCGCGATGACCTTTCGGACCGCGCCCCGCACCGCGTCGGGCGTTGGCTTCGACGTTCGAAGATTGATGCCGGCGCCGCTCCAGGCCACACGGGCCGCGACTTCGGGCTTGTCCTCGGTCGTGCCGGCGACGACGAGGGGTACGCCCTGCGAGAGCGCCATCTGCACGCCGCCGTATCCGCCGTTGGTCACCATCACCGAAGTTCGCGGCAGCAGGTCCGCGTAGGGCAGCAGCGAGGCGACCCGGACATTGCGGGGCACATGCGTCAGCCCGAGTTCCTGCGGCTGGCGGCCGCCGGTGGCCAGGACGACGAGCGCGTCCTCATCCGCGAGTCCTTCGACGGCGGGTGCGAAGAGATCGGGCTTCGCGTTGGCGATCGTGCCTTGCGACACACGGACCACAGGTCGCGAGCCGTCCAGTTCGTCGAACCAGACGGGTCGCTCCACGCCGCTGGGCGGGTCGACCGGAAGAATGCCGATGAAGTCGACGTTGTCCGGCATGTCGGAGCGCGGGTATTCGAAGCCGGGAACGGTCGGCAGGAGGAATCGCGAAATGTGCCGCGGCGCGTCGAACAGGAAGCCTGCAGGACCCAGACCGACGAGGGCACGGGTATGTTGCCAATGCTGCTGGACGCCGCGGAACACGACGTGCTCGACGAGCCAGTTGAGCAGCGCATTGCGCAGTCGGCCCGCCACCGTCGGCACAGGCGGCAGGCCGAGGCCGAACGGTGCCGTGTCCCGGCTGCGGAGTACGCAGGGCAAGACACTCAGGGTGGCGAGCGGAATGTCCAGGCGTTCATGAGCGATCCCCGCGCCGAACATCGTCGGGTCCGCGACGATGACCTCGGGCTGCCATTCACGAACGATCGCCTCGATGTCCGCGTATTGCCCCGGCGCGGCGTCGATGAAGATTCGCGTCAGGTCGAAGCGCAGTTGGTCGAGGCCTTTCAGGGCGGAGCGGCCTGGAAATTCCTTCTCCAGCTGGAGGTCGTCGTAGTCGCGTGCGACCGCGTAACCCGTGAAGCGCGCGCCGGTCGCCTCGATGCGGGCGGCATGTTTGCGGCCGCTGTACCAGCGCACTTCATGGCCGCGCCCGACCAGCGAGCGCGCCAGCGGCAGCAGCGGGTTGATGTGACCAATGACTGGCACGGTGGCGAAGAGGATCCGGGCCATGGCTGAGCACCTCATCAGGGAAAGCGCAGGCAGAGGATTGTCTTCCCGAGTGAGCTCAGGGACCAAGTGAGCGCTTGGCGGCAGGCCGCTGGGTCCGATGCTGCTACCCGGGCAGGGCTAGTTCCGCAAGGGTGTTTCGCCGCCTGCCAGGTACTCCGCGAGCAAGGCATCGTCGATCGCCACGGGGCCGCCCAGGACCTTGGTCAGGATGCCGGCCCGGCGCAGGCGCTCGACCGAGGCTCGCGCCTTGGCCGGTGTCGCCTTGCCAGGCAGGACCTTCTCGAGTTCGTCGAAGGTCGCCTTGCCCATCGGCGGCATTCCCCTTGCGATCGCGCGAAGCAGCGCGCGGTCGAAGGCATCGAACGGGACCAGCAGCGCGTTGAAGATGGATGCCTGGACGACCAGAAAGTGCTTCACGCCCAGGTCGACGTCCGTGATGCCTTCCGCGGACATGCCTTTCACGACATCCTTCAGCAGGCCCGGCTTGAAGCCGATGCGCGCATAGAGGGCCCGAAGATGGTCCATGGCCAGGGTCTTGGAGGGGTGCACGCTTTGGAAGTGCTCCGCCAGTTGCTGGAGGTATTCATCCCCCAGCGTCGGGAAGTCCATGATCTGGGCAAACTGGTACATCGGCGAACCTGCCGTCGACAGCATCCGCGCGAGGCCCTCCTGATTGGATCCCGTGAAGACCGCCTTGACGATGTCCCGGCGCTTGTGCAGAACCGCGCGCACCGCGGCGACGATGCCGTCGCCCTCGGGCACGTCGGCCAGCGTCTGGACCTCGTCCAGCATCAGCAGGATCGGTTTCCCCGCCGCGGCAGAAAGTCGCGTCACCAGGGCATCGAGCCGCAAATGGGGCTCGGCGGGCAAGGGTCGGCGCGCCGGCGCTTCGCCCATGTCGATGGAGGCGCCGATCAGGCCGACCTTCTTGATGGGCGTATGCCCGATGCGGGCCATCCGGGAATTCGGAACCAGGATGTCGTCCAGGGCCTCCTCGAGCGCATGGTTGATCGCGCCGAGCGGATCGCTCTTGTTCGCCCAGAGATCGGCATACACCGGAAGCATCCCGGCCTTCGCCGCCGCCGGCGCCAGGTCGTTGTCCAGGAAGTAGGTCTTCCCCACCCGGCGCGGCGCGAACATCGCCACAGGGCGGCCCGGCTGCGCGCTCAGAAGACCGATATAGGCCTTGGCCAGGTCCGGACGGCGGACCTGGAGATCGTCAAAAGTCTTGCTCATTGCTGCTCATTGTCGCTGGAACAACAATTGTCGTTTCAGGCGCACTGAACGACAAGAGCGATCTGCGAAGGTCAACCGGCCGGCGCGCCGGATCACTCCGGCGCAACGGACTCAGGACACGCCACTGTCCGCCTGTTCCCTGTCCACAGCTCCGCAGAGGTCCAGCACGGTCATGGTGGATCACGGGAAATGCGATCCGCCGATTGTCCGACGGTCTGCGGCGGCCGCATTCAGGGGCAATCCCCAGCGCGGCGAGCTACACGTCCCTGCGCCGTCGCTGTTCAGATCGGCCTTGAATCCGATCGATGTGCAACGACGCCGGAATGGCCGCGTCATCCGACCGGCGGGTGACGGCCGGGTTCTCCAGGCCTTCCGCCGGCCCTGCGTCCCTCGTCTCGACACCCGGAAGAGACAGCGTGAATATCGCCCCAGGGCCGTCATTGGCATGGGCCCACAGGCGACCCCCATGGTTCTCGACGATGGTGCGGCTCACCGACAGGCCGATCCCCAGACCCTGGCTCTTGGTGGTGTAGAAGGCCTCGAAGAGGCGATCCGCGTCGACCTCGCCGATGCCGACGCCGTTGTCCTGGACCGAAAGCTGCAGCCCGCCATCGGCGCTGCGTTCCGTCCTGACCTGCAACTGTCGCGGACGGTCATCGACGGTGCTCAGGGCGGCCGAGCCATTCATCAACAGGTTCAGGATCACCTGCTGCAGCTGGATGCGGTCGCCTTTGACCAAGGGCAGTGCCGGGCAGAACTCCGCACGCAGCGACACGCGGTTGCGCTGAAGCTCGCTCATCGACAGCGCGATCACTTCGCGTGCGGCCTCGTTGATGTCGACCGCCTCGGTCGCCGTGTTCTGCTTCGCGAAGAGCGCGCGCAGGCGCTTGATCACATCGCTTGCGCGATGGCTGTCGCGAATCGAACGCCGCACCGTTTCGAGCGCCGCCTTGACGTCCGGCGGATTGGCCGCGAGCAGGTGCTGGCAGGCGCTGCAGTTGTTGATGATGCCGGTCAGCGGCTGATTCACTTCGTGGGCGATGGAGGCGGTCAGGACGCCCATGCTCGCGACGCGCGTCATGTAGGCGAGCTCCGACCGCACTTGCGTGAGCGCTTCTTCGGAGCGTCGACGCTCAGTCACGTCCTGGATCGAGCCGACGTACTCGAGCCCGCCTTCGGCGTCCAGGCTCGGATAGGCCGTGATGCGCAGGTTCTTGTACGAACCGTCCCGCATCCTGAGGCGGGACTCGTAATCGAGGTCCTCGCCGCCCGCTCGCGCCTGCGAGACCTTGTCGTACAGCAGAGCGACATCTTCGGGATGCACCCGGTCGGCGACGCGATCGAGCGTGACCGGCGAAGCCAGGGGCAGGTCGAGGATCCGGTAGAACTCGTCCGAGGCGGTGATCTCGTCGGTGTCCACCCGCCAGTAGAAGCTTCCGGTCTGGCTCACGCGCTGGCCCTCGGCCAGCAGCACCTCGCTGCGGCGCAGCTTCTCCTCGGCCAGCTTGCGATCCTCGATGTCCACGTTCGAGCCGAACCACTTGACGATGTTGCCCTCGGCGTCGCGCAGCGGCGCGGCGCGAAAAAGGAACCAACGGTACTTCCCGTCGTAGCGGCGCATCCGCGCTTCGGTGTCGACCAGGGCGCCGGTCTCCAGGCAGCCTTTCCAATGGGCGAAGAGACCGGCCACGTCCTCCGGGTGGATCACGGAACTCCAGTTCCAACCGGCCGCCTGCTCGACGCCGAAGCCCGCATAGTCCAGCCAGCGATCGCTCAGGAAGTCGCAGTAGCCGTCCGGTCGCGTGGACCATGCCGTCGTGGGAATGGTGTTGATGATCTGGACGAGATTGCGCTCGCTCGCGCGCAGTGCGTCTTCGGCCCGCCTGCGGTCTTCGACGTCCACATTGGTTCCGAACCACTTCACGATGTTGCCGGCCGCGTCGCGCAACGGATTGGCCCGGAAGAGAAACCAGCGGTACTCGCCGTCGAAACGCCGCATCCGGGCCAAGGTGTCCACCGGGGTGCCGTTGGCGAGGCAGCCCTTCCAGTAGTTGAAGAGCCCGTCGGCGTCGTCCGGGTGGATGACGGCGCTCCAGTTCCAACCCACGGCCTGCTCCAGCGTGTAGCCCGCATAGTCGAGCCATCGATCACTGAGGAAGTCGCAGTAGCCGTCCGGCCGTGTCGACCATGCGGTGGTCGGGATCGTGTTGATGATCTGGATGAGATTGCGTTCGCTCTCGCGCAGTGCCTCCTCCGCCCGCTTGCGGTCCTCGACGTCCACATTGGTTCCGAACCACTTCACGATGTTGCCGGCGGGGTCGCGCAGCGGGTCGCCAAGAAAGAGGAACCATCGGTAGGCGCCGTCGAAGCGGCGCATGCGAGCTTCACCGTGCATCGGCTCGCCGGTCGCCAGACACCTTTGCCACTGCGCGGTGAGCGCGGGCAGGTCATCCGGGTGAATGGCGACGCCCCATCCCCAGCCGATGGTCTCTTCCAGGGTCACCCCCACGTAGTCGAGCCATCGCTGGTTGACGAAGTCGCAGTACCCGTCGGGCAATGCGGACCACGCCGTCATCGGGATGGTGTCGATCATCGCGTGGAGATCGAGCTCGACCGATCTCGGCGCCGAGGCGGCCCGGGGGTGGTCGTCGCGCTGGCGCGTGTGCAGCTTCCCTTCCTCTACAAGGTCGTCGATGTCGCAACCCACGCCATACCACTGGGTGATGCTTCCTTCCTCGTCGCGTGCCGGCGACGTCGACATCCGGAACCAGCGAAACGTGCCGTCCCTGCGACGCAGGCGCGCCTGCGTCTCTCCAGGCTGGCCGGACGACACGATGCGCAGCCAGGATTCGAGAAGGCCGGGCAGGTCGTCGGGATGGGCGAGCAGTTGCCAGGCCGCAGAGGCATCCCCGGCGTCGATGCCGGCGTACGCCCGCCAGCGCCGGTTGACGAAGCTCGGGGTCCCGTCCGGTCGGGCGGTCCAGACCAACCCGGGGAGGGCGTCGGCGACCCGTGCGAAATCGTCTTCAAGGATCGAGAGTCCGGCCGCAACGATCGGAGTGGGGTCGACCATGTCTAGTGGGCTCTTCCAGTGGCGGTGTTGAGCGCGTCGAGCAGGGACTCCTCGGTGAAGGGCTTGAGCAGGCAGGCCACGGCACCTGCGCTGATGACCCGAGAACGCGTCGCTTCATCGGCATGCGCCGTGATGAAGACGATCGGGAGCCGCTGCGCCAAGGCCTCCTGCAGTTCGGAGCCGGTCATGCCGGGCATCGCGATGTCCAGGAGCACGCAGCGCGTCTGCGCCATACAGTCCGAAGTGAGAAAGTCTTCCGCCGAGGCAAAGGTGCGCACCGAGAAGCCGAACGCTTTCAACAGATCGGGCAGGGACTCGCGGACCGATTCATCGTCATCGATCACGGACACGAGGGGTCGCGCGGCGCTGGCCTCCGCGGGCTCGCTCAGCGTGACATTGCCCGCCCTTTTTCCCTCACGCGTGAACCGTCGTCCACGCTTGATGCATTCGAGCACTTCCCCGGCGTGCGTGACGCGTGGCAGTGTGGGCAGGGCCGAGTCGCGCTCCACATCGGGGTGCTCGCTGGCGCCTTCGTCAGCCCTGTTCAACGCACAGGTTGATTCGCGCACGGAAGCGTCGTCATGGACGACGAAGACCCTCGACACGTTGAGTGCGTTGGACACGGCAAAGCCCTGGTTTCGACGGAAAGTGCGTTCGCACGGCGGACGCTCCCTCCCCTGATTTGTCGGACCGCCTATGCTGCACCGACCTTCGATCCGGGTCGATGACACTTTGGTATCGCCCCGGTTGCGAACGCACCGAAGCAGCGCGAGGGCTCGTCGCCGTGGACGATCGCGTTGACAGCCGTTCGATGGCCCGCCGTGCGCTCAGTCGGCGATGAGCGCCCGTGCCGGCTCGCTTGGCAGCGGCTCGGCATCGAAGCGCTCGAACCCGCTGTAGCAGAGGAAGTGACGGTTGGCCGCGCGCCCGAAAAGCGTCATGCCGAGCTTCTCCGCCAGTTCGTGCCCCATGGCCGTGACGCCGTTGCGCGACACGATGATCGGCACGCCCATGTGGGCCGACTTCATGACCATTTCGCTCGTCAGGCGACCGGTCGTGTAGAAGATCTTGTCGCTCCCGGCAATGTCGTGAATGGCCATCCACCCTGCGATGGTGTCGATCGCGTTGTGCCGGCCGACGTCTTCCACGAAGACCAGCATGTCGGCACCCTGGAACAGCGCACAACCGTGCACCGACCCCGCCTGCCGATGCACGCTGTTGCGCGATCGCATGGCTTCCAGGACGCGCAGCAATGTACCTTGGGCGATGCGTGCCGTTCGAGCGCTCGGCAACCGGACGGCGTCGATCTGCGCCATCGCATCGCCGAAGACCGTTCCTTGCCCGCAGCCCGTGGTCACGACCCGGCGCGCGGTCTTGCGGGCGAGGTCCTTGACGCCCGCACGCGTCTTCAGAGCGGCCGCGCCGACGTCCCAGTCGACGTCGATGCTCTCGACATCGCCTGCGTGGCGGACCAGGTTCTGATTGAGCAGGTAGCCCAGCACCAGCAATTCCGGCGACGCGCCCAGGGTCATCAGCGTGACGAGCTCGCGCTTGTCGACGAAGACCGTCAACGGCCGCTCCGCGGGGATGTCGATGGCACGGCGCTCGCCGTGCTGGTCGACGATCTCGATCCGGCGCAGTAGCGGCCCGGACGCTTGGCTCATGCGAGGGGCGTCCATCCGACCCGGAAGCGGGACCGCCTCGAAAGCCGACGGTGCTTCGTCCTCCGCGCCAGGTTCGTCGACCGATGCAAGGCGAGCGTCGTCGGGCTTCGGAGGGCGCGTGGCTGTGGTCATGTCCCATGGGTGAGGCGTGCGCCTCGCAACTTGAGGTGGGTAGGCGACCCATCGTATCCGACAAGCCATGGTCAGAATGTCGGAGGAGAATTGCGAGCGAAGGCGCAAGGATTGTTTCCTGTGACCGCCCACGCGACGCATTTCAACCCCTTGTCTCACTGAACGGGAGCCCCGGATGATCCACCGCGACGAGAACGTCACCGGCCTGGTGCTTGCGGGCGGCCGCGGCAGTCGGATGGGCGGCGTGGACAAGGGCTTGCAGACGCTCGAGGGCAAGCCGCTTGTCGCGCATGCGCTCGCGCGGCTGGCGCCCCAGGTGGGCGCCCTCCTGATCAACGCCAACCGGCATCTCGACCGCTATGCCGAGTTCGGTGTCCCGACGTGGCCCGATGCGGACGCGGATTTTGCGGGTCCGCTTGCGGGCTTCCTCGCGGGGCTGGCGCACTGCCAGACGGATTGGCTTGTGACCGTTCCCTGCGACACGCCACGCTTTCCGTTAGACCTTGTCGCCCGCCTGGGCGCGGGCCGCGGAAGCGGAAGGATCGCCGTCGCAGTCACCGAGGAAGACGGCCGCAGGCAACGGCAGCCGGTGTTCTGCCTGATGCACCGGAGCCTGCACGAGGATCTGGCCGACTTCCTGGCGGGCGGTGGCAGGAAGATCGACCGATGGCTTGATCAGGTCGGCTGCGCCGATGTGTACTTCGAGGAAGCGGGGGCCTTCTTCAACGCCAATACGATCGACGAACTGCGCCAGCTCGGCACCGATTGATGACCTGCGCTGCCCGGGGCCCTCAGGCGGTCGCCTTGTTCTCCTTCGCGTTCATCGCCCCCGTGCCGTAGCCTGCCGCTGGCTTCGGGTCGCCGCCGCGTGTGATGCGCACCGCGCAATACTTGAATTCCGGAATCTTGCCGAACGGGTCCAGCGCCGCGTTGGTCATCATGTTGGCCGCGGCCTCGTAGTACGCAAAGGGGATGAACACCGCCCCGTGCGGCGTGCCGTCGTCGCGGCGGATGTGGATCGCCACCTCGCCGCGTCGCGACTGCACCGTGATCACGTCGCCGGGCGCCAGGCCCATGGCTTCCAGATCCTTGCCGTTCATGGACGCCGTGGCCATCGGCTCCAGCGCATCCAGCACCGTCGCGCGCCGCGTCATGCTTCCGGTGTGCCAGTGCTCCAGCTGGCGGCCCGTGATCAGCACGAAGGGATACTCCGCATCGGGACGCTCATCGGCCGGAATGATGTCCGCGGGCACCAGCGTCACGCGGCCGTCCGCCGTCGGGAACGTGTTGATGAACACCGTGGGCGATCCCGGATCGTCCGCGGAAAGGCACGGATAGGTCACGCTCGATTCGCGCTGCAGCCGCTCCCAGGTGATGCCGTTGATCGCCGCATGCATGGCCTGGCGCATCTCGTCGTATACCGCCGCGACGCCGCTCTCTTCGCCCTGGTAGTCCCACGTCAAGCCCATGCGCCTGGCGATCTGCTGGATGATCCAGAGATCCGGCTTCGAATCGCCCGGCGGGTTCAGCGCGCGCTTGCCAAGCTGCACCATGCGGTCGGTATTGCTCACGGTGCCGGTCTTCTCCGGCCAGGCGGTCGCGGGCAGCACCACGTCGGCCAGCCACGCGGTCTCGGTCATGAAGATGTCCTGCACCACGAGATGCTCCAGCGAGGCCAGTGCGTGGCGCGCGTGGTTCAGGTCGGGGTCGCTCATGGCGGGGTTCTCGCCCATGATGTACATGCCGCGGATCTTGTGCGGGTCGCTGTCGGGCGACAGGGCCTTGTGCATGATCTCGACGACGGTGTAGCCGGGCTTTTCGTCCAGCTTCATGCCCCAGAAGTTCTCGAACCAGGCGTGCGCGCCGGCGTTGTCGACGCGCTGGTAGTTCGGGAACATCATCGGGATGAGGCCCGCGTCGCTGGCGCCCTGCACGTTGTTCTGGCCACGCAACGGATGCAGGCCGGAACCCGGCTTGCCGATCTGGCCCGCGACGGTGACCAGCGCGATCAGGCAGCGTGCGTTGTCCGTGCCGTGCACGTGCTGGCTGATGCCCATGCCCCACAGGATCATCGCGCCCTTGGCCTTGGCGAACTCGCGCGCCACTTCGCGCAGGGTCTGCGCCGGAATGCCGCAGATCGGTTCCATCGCCTCGGGGCTGTAGCCCTTGACGTTCTCGCGCAGCGCCTCGAAGTTGTTCGCGCGGTCGCGCACGAACTCCTGGTCCGTCAGACCCTCTTCGATGATCACGTGGATCAGCGCGTTGAGCATGGCGACATCGCTGTCTGCCGCGAACTGCAGGGTGCGCCAGGCGTACTTGCCGAGGTCCGTGATGCGCGGGTCGGCCAGCACGATCTTCGTCCCGCGCTTGGCCGCGTTCTTCATCCAGGTCGCCGCGACCGGATGGTTGGCCGTCGGGTTGGACCCGATCACGATCACCATGTCGGAGTGCTCGACGTCGTTGACCTGGTTGCTCACCGCGCCCGAGCCCACGCCCTCCAGCAACGCCGCCACGCTGGACGCATGGCACAGCCGCGTGCAGTGGTCCACGTTGTTGCTGCCGAAGCCGGTGCGGACCAGTTTCTGGAAGAGGTATGCCTCCTCGTTGCTGCCCTTGGCCGAGCCGAATCCAGCCAGCGATTTCTTGCCGTGCGTGTCGCGCAGGCGAACCAGTTCGCCGGACGTGTACGCCAGCGCTTCTTCCCATGTCGCTTCGCGGAAGGCCTCGCTCCAGTGGCCGGGCCGTGGCGCGTCGGTCTCGTCCTTGGGAATGCCCGGCTTGCGGATCAGCGGCTTGGTCAGGCGGTGCGGGTGGTCGACGTAGTCATAGCCGAAACGCCCCTTGACGCACAGGCGGCTGTGATTGGCCGGGCCGTCGCGGCCATCGACGCTGACGATCTTCTCGTCCCTGACGTTGTAGGTGATGAGGCAGCCGACGCCGCAGAACGGGCAGACCGAATCGACCTTGCGGTCCACCTTCTGCGGGCCGATGTGCGTCTTGGGCATGAGCGCACCGGTGGGGCAGGCCTGCACGCATTCGCCGCAGGCCACGCAGGTGCTCGCGCCCATCGGATCGTCCAGGTCGAACACGATCTTGCTCGCCTCGCCCCGCATGGCGTAGCCGATCACGTCGTTCACCTGCTCTTCGCGGCAGGCGCGCACGCAGCGGTTGCACTGGATGCAGGCGTCGAGGTTCACCGCCATCGCCGGATGGCTGACGTCGGCGGCCGGCTGCTCGCGGCGCAGTGCCTTGAGCTCCGGGCGCACCGCGACGTCCAGCTTCTTCGCCCAGGCGCTGAGTTCGCCATGCTGCTGCGCTTCGTCGTCGCCGATCCACTTGTAGCCGTGATCGGGCATGTCGGACAGCAGCATCTCCACCACCATCTTCTGGCTCTTCAGCGCGCGTTCGCTGGTCGATTGGACTTCCATGCCGGCCGTGACATTGCGGCAGCAGCTCGGCGCGAGCGTGCGTTCGCCCTTGACCTCGACCACGCAGGCGCGGCAGTTGCCGTCGGGGCGATAGCCGTCCTTGTAGCAAAGGCGGGGGATCTCGATGCCGTGACGGGCGCCGGCCTTCAGGATGGTTTCGCCTTCGAAGGCGTGGAGGGTCTTGCCGTCGAGCTTGAACTCGATGGTTTGCGGCGTCACTTCCACGATGCGTGCCGGAGCATTCATGCTGCTTTCCCCTGTTCGGTGGCTGCGGGATTCTTCGGCGGCGGGACAAAGGGCGGCGTGCCCTTTTCGCCGATTTCCTGCGGGAAGTACTTCTGGATGCAGCGGATCGGGTTGGGGGCGGCCTGGCCCAGGCCGCAGATCGATGCGTCGCCCATCACCTGGCTCAGGTCTTCCAGCGTGACGTTGTCCCACACCGGCGCCTGCATGAGGGCCGCCGCCTTGCCCGTGCCGACGCGGCAGGGCGTGCACTGGCCGCAGCTCTCGTGCTCGAAGAAGCGCATGACATTCAGCGCCGCGTCGCGGGCCTTGTCGTGGTGGCCCAGGATCATGACGGCCGCCGAGCCGATGAAGCAGCCGTGCGGCTGCAAGGTGTCGAAGTCCAGCGGCACGTCGCCCATCGAGGCGGGCAGGATGCCGCCCGAGGCGCCGCCCGGAAGGTAGGCATAGAAGCCGTGGCCCGGCAGCATGCCGCCGCAGTACTCGTCGATCAGCTCGCGCACCGTGATGCCGGCCGGCGCCAGCTTGACGCCGGGGTTCGCGACGCGGCCGCTGACGCTGAAGGAGCGCAGGCCCTTGCGGCCGTTCCGACCGTAGCCCGAGAACCACTGGGGTCCCCTCCCCACGATGTCGCGCACCCAGTAGAGGGTTTCGAAGTTGTGCTCCAGCGTCGGTCGTCCGAACAGGCCCACCTGCGCAATGTACGGAGGACGCATGCGCGGCTCGCCGCGCTTGCCCTCGATGCTTTCGATCATCGCGGACTCCTCGCCGCAGATGTAGGCGCCAGCGCCGCGCCGCAGTTCGATCTTCGGCAGCGGGCAGGGCGGGTCGGCCTGGAGCGCGTCCAGCGCAAGCTGCAGCAGCGCGCGGCAGTCGTGGTATTCGTCGCGCAGGTAGATGTAGCAGGCGGAAGTGCCCACCACCTGCGCCGCGATCAGCAGGCCCTCGAGGAAGCGGTGCGGGTCGCGCTCGAGGTAGGTGCGGTCCTTGAAGGTGCCGGGTTCGCCTTCGTCGATGTTCACGGCCATCACGCGCGGGGCGGGCTGGTCGCGGACGATGCGCCACTTGCGCCCTGCGGGAAAACCTGCGCCGCCCAGACCGCGCAGACCTGAATCTTCCATCGCCTTGATGACGGCTTCGTGCGCCATCGCTCCACCGGCCATCGCGGCGGCCAGCCGATAGCCGCCGTTCGCACGGTAGGTCGCGTAGTCGGTGGCTGCCGGGATCGCCTCGGTCTGCGCCGCCGCAGGCGAGACGCTTTTCTCTGCGAAGGATGCCGGGTCGAAATGGACCGACGCGCGATGGGGCATGGCTGCCGTCGACCGCTTGCGCTCGACGTCCACGGCTTGCGCGACCTTCTCGACAGTGGCCAGCGGCACGGCCGACTGGTGCACGGCGACGGCCGGCGCCTGCTCGCAGCGGCCGATGCACGGCGCCGCCATCACGCGCACCGCGGTCCCCAGGATGGAAGGCAGCTTCGCCAGCAGGTCCTGCGCGCCGGCGAGTTCGCACGCCAGGCTGTCGCACACACGGACGGTCAGTGGCGCGGCCTGGTCGTCGCCGCGAATGACGTCGAAGTGGTGATAGAAGGTCGCCACTTCATAGACCTCGGCCATCGGAATGTTCATTTCCTTGGCCAACGCCACCATGTGCCGCTCGTGCAGGCCGCGCCAAGCATCGTTGATCTTGTGCAGGTTCTCGATCAGCAGGTCGCGGCGATGGCCCTCGGTGGGCCGCTCCCCGATCAGGGCCTGTATTTCCGCAAGGGAAGCCGCGTCCGCCTGACGGCCTTTGAGCTTGCTCTTGCTGCGAATGCGCTCGCGAAGATCCTCGGCTGACGCGATCGCCACCGCCTTGACTTCGTTGCGTTGACCTGGGTGATTCATGTGCCTTGGTCGTTCCTTGATTGTCGTCAACAGGCCGCGGCTGGCCGCGGCTGGCATGGTGCGTTCCTTGCCCGCACGTCCCGATTTGCCCTGTCGCTATTCTTGCGCATCGCCACAAACTGTCGCGACGCGGGCCCCCAGGGTCAAATTCGTTCGGCAAATCGCCCGATTCAACGATTGAATGCGCAAGTGCCTCCTTGCGGCTCGCGGGGTATCCCTAAGCCCGACCTCACCCTGCGTCCCGCCGAAGAAGACCGCGGAATTCAACTCCTATACTGGCCGCAATGCCCACCCCCGAACGACGTGCCTCCACCGATGTGCGAATGCGCGGCTTCTCGCAGCGCGCAGAGGTGCCGGCCGCGCTCGCCTGGATCGATGCCCACACACCGCTGCTGCCCGGCGAATCCGTGGCGGTCGACCAGGCTGCGGGCCGGGTGCTTCTGAATGACGTGATCGCGCCCATCGCGGTGCCCGAGTTCGATCGTGCGGCCATGGATGGCTATGCGTTGCGCGGCGCGGAGACGACGGGGGCCGGGGACTACAGCCCGCTCGAGTTTCCGCTCGTGGGCCATGCCTGGCCCGGGCGACCTTTCGAGGGCACCGTGCCGGCGGGCGCTGCCATCCGCATCATGACCGGCTCCCCGGTACCGCCCGGACTGGATGCCGTGGTCCCCGCCGAATACGCGAGCGAGCAGGACGGGCGCCTGACCATCACCCGGGCGGTCGCACCCGGCCAGCATGTCGGCCTGGTTGGCGAGGACATCGCGCGCGGCAGCCTGGCGCTGGCCGCGGGCCGCCGGCTGCGACCGCAGGATGCAGGGCTGGCCGCCTCGCTCGGCCTCGCGCAACTGGAAGTGGTGCGCCAGCCCCGCGTGCGGCTGCTCGTGACCGGCAACGAGGTGCGCCCGCCCGGCATGCCCAAGGGGCCCTGCGAGATCTATGACGCCAACTCGGTGATCTTGCGCGGCCTGGTGGCGCGCGATGGGGGCCTGCTGGCGTCGCACGAGCGGCTGGGCGACGATCCGCAGGTCATCGCGCAGGCGCTGACGGCCCCCGGGGCCGACGTGGTCCTCGTCTCGGGCGGCTCCAGCGTCGGAGCCGAGGACCATGCGCCGCGCCTGCTGGCGGAACTCGGTGAACTGGCCATCCACGGCATCGCGATGCGGCCCTCCAGCCCGGCCGGCATGGGCCGCATCGGCGATACGCTGGTCTTCCTGCTGCCGGGCAACCCGGTCTCCTGTCTCTGCGCCTACGACTTTTTCGCCGGCCGTGCGATTCGCCGCGTGGGGGGCCGGCCCGCCGATTGGCCCTACCGCCAGACGCGCGCGACCGTGGCGCGCAAGATCGTCTCGCAAGTGGGGCGCGTCGACTACGTGCGCGTGAAGATCGGCGAGGCGGGCGTGGAGCCGCTCGCGCTGTCGGGTGCGTCCGTGCTGAGTTCGACCACGCGGGCGGACGGATTCGTGGTTGCGCCCGCGGAAAGCGAAGGCTTCGGGGCCGGGACCGAAGTCACTGTCCATCTCTACGAATGCCTGTGAAAGCCCAATCGCAATTTCTCGATGTCGTCACGCGCGACGAGGCCGAGCGCCGCTTCCGCGAACACCTGAAGCTCGCCCCGCTGGGCCGCGAGACCGTCGCGCTCGACGCGGTCCTGGGCCGCGTGCTGGCCGAGGACGTGATCGCCGCGATCGACGTGCCCGGCTTCGACCGCTCCAACGTCGACGGCTTTGCCGTGCAGGCCGCCGACACCTGGGGCGCGATGGAGGAGCAGGCGCGCATGTTGAGCCTGTCCGGCGAGACGCTCGCGCCCGGCGTCGTGCCGCGCCATGAAGTGGCGAGCGGCCAGGCGACGGCGATCGCCACCGGCGGCATGCTGCCGCGTGGCGCCGATGCGGTGGTGATGGTGGAACACACCGATGCCGGTCACGCCGACGTGCAGATCCGCCGCGCCGCCACGGCGGGCGAGAACGTCAGCTACGCCGGCACCGACATCGCGCGCGGCGAAACGGTGCTGCGCGCCGGCCAGCCGCTGAGTTCACGCGAGATCGGCGTGCTCGCGGCGCTGGGTCTGGCCGAGGTCAGCGTGTATCGCAAGCCGCGCGTGGCCATTTTTTCCACCGGCAACGAGATCGTCGCGCCCGGCGCCCCGCTGCCCACCGGTGCCGTGTACGACTCCAACGCCGCCATCATCAGCGCCGCCGTCGAGGAACTGGGCGGCCAGCCGGTGCGCCTGGGCGTGATTGCGGACGACGAGGCCGCGCTCTCGGCCGCGCTCGCGCGGGGGCTGGAATTCGATGCCGTGGTCTTCTCGGGCGGGACGTCGAAGGGCGAGGGCGACCTCTCCTACCGCGTGGTCGCCGCGCTCGGCGATCCGGGCGTGGTGGCGCACGGCGTGGCGCTCAAGCCCGGCAAGCCCGTGTGCCTGGCGGTGACGGGCGGCAAGCCCGTCGTGATCCTGCCGGGCTTTCCGACCTCGGCGGTCTTCACCTTTCATGAGTTCCTGGCCCCCGTGCTGCGCGCCTTCGCGGGCCTGCCGCCGGAGCGGCGCGAGCACGTGGCGGCCACGCTGCCCCTTCGCGTGAACTCCGAGCGTGGCCGCACCGAGTACCTCCTGGTGGGGCTGGTGCCCCACGAAGACGGCCTCGCGGCCTACCCGATGGGCAAGGGCTCGGGTTCGGTCACCACCTTCAGCAACGCGGATGGCTTCATCACCATCGGCCAGCACACGGAAATCGTCCATGTCGGCGCGCCCGTGCAGGTGCAGTTGCTGGGCCAGGGGCTGGACCCGGCCGACCTGATCTTCATCGGCAGCCATTGCGTGGGCCTCGACTGGCTGGCCGGCGAACTGATGCGCCAGGGCATCCGCATCAAGGCGATGAACGTCGGCAGCACCGGCGGGCTGATGGCCGCCAAGCGCGGCGAATGCGACGTGGCGGGCATCCACCTGATGGACCCGGCCACCGGCGTCTACAACCAGCCGCTGCTCACGCCGGCGCTGGAACTGATCCCGGGCTATGGCCGCATGCAGGGCATCGTCTACCGGCCGTCGGATGCGCGCTTCGCGGGGCGTGATGCCGCCGCTGCCGTCGCAGCCGCGCTCGCCGAGCCCGGCTGCACCATGGTCAACCGGAACGCCGGCAGCGGTACGCGCATCCTCATCGACCGACTGCTCGGCGGTGCCAAGCCGCCCGGCTACGGCGTGCAGACCAAGTCGCACAACGCCGTGGCCGTCGCCGTGACGCAGCAGCGCGCGGACTGGGGCCTAGCCATCGACACCGTCGCGCGTCAGTACGGGCTGGGCTTCATTCCGGTGCAGGAGGAACGCTACGACTTCGTGGTGCCCAAGGCACGGCGCGGCCGCGCGCCGGTGCTTGCCTTTGTTGCGCTGCTTCAATCGGCCGCGGCGCGCGAGGCGCTGGGCCGACTGGGCTTTCGCGTCGATACGGACAGCTAGTTCAATGTGACCACGACGTTGGTCTCAGGTCCGCTGCGCATGACGAAGTTGACCGGGTGCAGCGCCTCGCCCGGGTCGCATGCGACCACCGGATTTAGCATGGGCGCGAGCGTCCCTGACAGCTTCCTTCTGAACGGCCCGACAGGCATGCACAACGCGACGTTGACCACTCCGGAGTTCTTCTCGTTTCTGTCCTTGTAGAACTTGTCGTTGACCGGAAAGGATTCCGGCCTGTAAGGGCCGTCTGGCGTGTCCTTGACGAAGATCGACAGATAGGATTCCCATCGCGTTCCCAAGTCGACGTCCATGCAGACGCCGGGTTTCATGGTGAACCAGCCTTGGAGCGTCACGTAGCACTGCGATTGCCGAAGCTCGCATCTCCCAGCTGAATCGTCCGAATGTTCGTGGATCACGGCAAAGACGATGTCGGTCTGTCGACCGTTGCACAACTTGTTCGTTCCCGCTGCGCCAGCGTGGAGCGCAACAGAAAGCAGCAGAACGCCGAACGCGTCGCGCGCGATTGATTTCATCGTTCCTCCTACAGAACTTGCGCGGGTACCCAGAGAAGTCCAACTTCGCTGGCCGCCGAAGCAGTCCCGAATCCTGACCGCACCGGCTTCCCCCAGGCGTAGGAGAGCTCCGCATCCTCGGACCAGAGAAGCTTCCCGCGGGGCATGGGATCCGGGTCGGCTCCGGCATCGTCCGCCATGGAGCGGAAGACTACATCAATGGGTCGCACACGGAATGCAGAAGCTGAACGTCGCCCCCGGCCCGTCGTTCGCCATCGCCCACAGACGTCCGTCATGGCTCTCGATGATCGAGCGGCAAATCGAAAGGCCCACGCCCATGCCGTGCGCCTTGGTCGTGTAGAAGGCTTCGAACAGTTTTTCGACGGTTCGAGGATCCACGCCCGTGCCCGAGTCCCGGACGGCCAGCCTGACGCCGCCGTCATCGTCTTCGTCGAGCATCGTCTTGACCAGGAGCGTCCGTGGCCGATCGTCGACCTCGGCCATGGCGTCGGCCGCATTCAGCAGCAGGTTGAGGATCACTTGCTGCAGTTGAACGCGATCGGCGCTGATGAGAGGCAGCTCTTCCGCAAAGTCCACCTGCAAGAAGGCGCGCTTTCTGTGGAGTTCGTCCGCCGACAGAGCGATCACCTCCCGTGCCGCGTCGTTGAGGTCGACCTTGTCCTTGGTCGGGGGCGTCTTGGAGAACATCGCCCGCAAACGCCTGATGACCTCCGCTGCGCGATTGGCGTCGCGGATCGTCCGCCACGCCGTCTTGGCGGCGCCGGACAGATCGGGGGGATCGGCAGCCAACATCCGTACGCTGGTGTTGGCGTTGGTCAGGATACCGGACAGAGGTTGGCTCACCTCGTGGGCGAGGGAGGCCGTCATGGCGTTCAGGGTCGCAACCCGCGCCACATGGGCGAGATCCGCCTGCGTTCGGCGCAAGTCTTCTTGCGCCTGCTTCCACTCGTGCATGTCCACGACTGTGCCGTGCCATTTCACTATGCGCCCCTCTGGATCAAGCAATGGCAGGGCCTTCGTCACGCACCACCGGTACGTGTGGTCGACAGAGTGAAACGTACGAACTTCGACCCTGAAGGGCGCGCCGCTTTTCACACATGACCTCCAGGCTGCTTCCGTCGGTCCGACGTCGTCGGAATGCAGCACCTTCATCCAACCCTCCCTCATCAGCTGTTCGGTGCTGAAACCGGTGTAGTCAAGGAAGCGGCCATTGCAGTAATTGATCACCCCATCAGGCGAGGCACTCCAAAGCATCTCCGGTATGGTTTCGGTGATCTGGAGAAGGTTTGATTCGCGTACGCGCAACGCTTCTTCGGTTCGCTTCTGATCGTCGATGTCGGTCGTCGTACCGACAAATCTGAGGACTTTTCCTTCTTCGTCACGCAAGACGACGGCTTGCTGGAGGTGCCAACGGTATGTCCCGTCCTGAGCGCGGAGAGACCGGGTTTCGAACGCGAAGCCCTGTCCCGATCGCACACCGGCCCAAAAGGCCCTGGTTGCCAGCTCCCGATCTTCAGGGTGGATCGCGGTCATCCAGGCATCGGGATAGGACCGGACGAAGTCAAGGGTCTGGCCAGAGAATTCGAGCCAGACTTGATTCACGAAATCCGGTGTTCCATCAGGGTTCAGCGTCCAGGCGGATACAGGAAGAAGATGCAGCAGCCCAACCTTGATCTGCAACTCGGTATAAAGGGCGGCGTTCTCCAGTGAAATAGAGGCCTGCGAAGCCAGCAGGTCCAGAATGGCAACCCGATCCGACGTGAAGACACCCGGCGACAAGTTGTTCTCGAGATAGAGCGCTCCGACAAGCTTCTTCTGCTTGACAATCGGAACGCACAGGACCGATCGAGAGCGCATCAGATGTAGATATTCGTCATTGGCATAAACGTTGTCGGAGGAGGCATCATCCAACAGCACTCGCTCCTGTGTCCGGATCGCGTACTGCAGCACAGTCAGCGGCAGATCGGACGACGTGATGGCGGCTGCGTGCCGGGTCGCGACCTCGATCTTGCCCACTCCGGTCGTGGCCTCCGCTTCGATCCGCGGTTCCCCTCCCCTCATCAGAATCAGCAGGCCCCGCTCAGCCCCGGCATGTTCAATGGCCGTGCGCATGAGCGTGTCAATCAGCTTCTCGTGCTCGATTTCGCCCGATACTGCCTCCGATACGCGGACGACGGTGGCCAAGTCCAGCTGCTTGACGGAAGCGAAAATGGCACTTGCGCCGGATGATTCTGTCCTCGCCTTGATCTGCGGGTAAGACTGCTCGAGCTGTCGAACTTTCGCGTCTGCGCCCCAACGCAAATAGCAGTCCCGGGCGTCTTGCAGATAGACGCGAGCAATCTTGTCGAAACCACGTGTCAGATAAAACTGCGCTGCGCATTCGTTGGCGACCGCCTCGCAATGTGCGAAATCGTTTTCGGCTGCCGAAGAGATGGCCGATTCATAGAAATTCTCAGCATCGAGTTTCCGATCTTCAATGCGCGCGATCTCCGCGCTGATGAGCGCGGTTCTCGTCCCGAAGTTCGCAGGGCAATGAAGCGCCCATATCTCGATCTGTCGGTGATGGTCGCTGAGCGCGGCGAGATGCTCCTGTCTCTCTTCAGAAGACGCCGAGTTCCAGGCACCCGCATGTGCCAGGGCGGCATAGAAGCGAAAATCTGCCGTCTCCACTTGCGATGCCGCCGGCCACAGTAACGGATGGGCTTTCCGGGCTGCCTCGACAGCCGAAGCGTATTCTCCAGCGAAGAATCTGGCCTGCAACTTTCGAGTCCAATAGAAGAACTCGGCGAGAGCCAGCGCCGGATTGCTCGCAAGACGATGTTCGGTGTCCGATTCGCTGTAGTCGTCAGCGTCGAAGCATCCAAACGTCGAAGTCAGCCCGCGAAGGGTTCGAATGAGACCCAACTGGGCCCCGCAATTCTCCGCCACCAACCCGAAACCGGCCTTCCTGACAAAGATCAGGCCCTTCTCCACCTCAGCCTGCGCTTTGGAAAGAGGGTCGCCCACGGCCAGATAATTGGTGATCAGCGCATGCCAGCTGTACGCGGAGAATGTAAGGTCCCCTGTTCGATATGCCACATCGAAGGCACGCCGGATCAGTTCACGTCCCTGCGCAGCGTGCTTGGCCCAAGGCGTCAGCGTACCAAACGAGATGTAGGTTCTGGCCTGGTAGCGAGTCAGGTTGCGCTTCTCTACAAGATCGTGACCTAGCTGGCCGAATCGGAATCCGTCTTTGTAGTTGTTGAAGCGCGGTCCAGCGAACATTCCAAACCAGACATAGCCGAAACAGGCCGCATCGCAGTTGCCGTACTGCAGGCAAGAGCTCACGATGCGGCAGACCACCAGCGTCGACAGATTCTCATCGAAGAACATGGCTGGATGTACAACTTCGGCGAAGACATCGAGCATGTCGAGGACATCGGGATCTTCGAGCAGCGGCAAATCTACAAGATCCTCGATCTGACGATCGCGAACCAGCGACCAGATTCGGTTGTACTCCAGCATGACGTCATCGCGCGCAGGATGCCGCGACCAAACCGTTCCATTGCGGCGAAGGTAGTCCAGGAGCACCTCGATGGCGCGATCGCTTCGGTCCAGGGTTGTGTAGAGGGTGATCCGCAAGCGCGTGACGATCGCAAAGTCGTGGTGGCCCGTCGCACGCTGCGCCAACGTGGCCAAGCGGCCCTCGGCTGCGACCATGTCTGCGCCATGTAGTTCGCACTCAGCGAGGAGAGACTCGATCGAGAAGACAAGTTCATAGTTGCGCCCCCAAACTTCTTCGGTCAACAACGCGCGACCGGCATGGAGGTATGTCAGTGCCGAGGCGTAAGCTGTGGATGCCATCGCCCGATGGCCCGCGATCCGATTCAAGCCGGCGACGCGTTCGCGCTCACCCGCATCCGTGAGCAGATGGGCCCCCCGGTTGAGCTGATTGACGATCTCGAAGATCTCCTCCCTGAGTTTGTCGGGAGGCGTGTGGGCGGCCATCAACATGCCGATTCGCAGATGTTTCTCTGCCCGTAACTCTGGAGGAATCAGGGAGTAGGCCGCTTCCTGGACTCGGTCGTGGAGGAACCCGTAGGAACCTTCTGATCGATGAATGAAACCCGTCCGGACTGCTTCCCAAAGCTGATCGTGTATCTCTTCGCTCGATTCTTGATAGACCCTGCTTACCATCGCGACGTCGGCGCTGTTGCCGAGACACGCAAGCTGCTGTATCGCCTTCTGCGTCCCGGCGGGGAGGCGCCTCAGCTTCGACACCATGAGGTCTACGACATTGTCGGTATAGCCCTTGGCATGAATGCGATCCAACTCCCAGAACCACCGCCCTTCACCGTGATTGAAATTAAGTAGTCCCTCATCGAAGAGACTGGATATGAATTGGATTGAGAAGAATGGATTTCCGTTGGTCTTCTCCTCGACCAGCCCAGCCAGCAGGCCGGCTTGTCCGGATTCACAATGAAGCGAATCCGCTATCAATTGCCCCAGGTCATAGCGCGTCAGAGGCGCGAGCACGATGTTCTGCAAGATGACTCCGGCCTGGCGCATGGCTTGCAGCTTGCGCATCAGCGGATGCTCCGAACCCACTTCATTGTCACGGTAGGCGCCGATCAACATCAAGCCGCTGACGTCCGGATGCGTGAGTAGATCCTCCATCAGATCCAACGTGGCCGCGTCGATCCATTGCAAGTCGTCGAGAAAGAGGGCGAGCGGGTGCTGCCGCGTAAATACGCCGATGAATCGACGAAGAACCAGTTGAAAGCGCCTCTGCGCATCCTGCGGCGGAAGCTGTGGAACACGTGGCTGCTCCCCGATGATGTGCTGCAACTTCGGAACGAGATCCACGACAAGCTGTCCGTTCGCACCCAGCGCCTCGCGGATTGCAAAGCGCCAACGGGCCAGCTCTTCTTCAGTCGTTGAAAGGATGGGGCGGATGAGGCTCTGCAGGGCGTGGGCGAGTGTCGCGTAGGGGATGTCTCGCTTGTACTGGTCGAACTTGCCTGAAGCAAAAAAACCTCGGGGCGGGACGAGCGGCTTGTGGAGTTCATTGACAACGGAGGATTTGCCAACGCCTGAGTAGCCGGAAACAAGAATGAGCTCCGGTCTGCCTCCGCCCACGACACGGTCAAAGGACGCTAGCAGGGCATGGATTTCGGATGTTCGCCCGTACAGTTTTTCGGGAATGAGCAGCCGGTCCGGCATGTCGTGCTCGCCAAGCGTGAAATCATCGATGCGGCCGTGAGGTGTCCACGCCTCGAGGCAGCGCCGAAGATCATGCGCCAGGCCCACCGCAGTCTGGTATCGCTCTTCGGCAATCTTGCCGAGGAGCTTCATGATGATGGATGCGACCGGGCGCGGGATATCCGGCGTCCGTTCGCGGGGTGATGCTGGCTGTCTGGCGATGTGGCAGTGCACCAATTCCAGCGGATCGGTAGCTTCGAATGGGAGCGCGCCGGTCAGCAGCTGATACAAGGTGATGCCCAGGGAGTAAAGATCGCTGCGGGAATCGATCGAGCGATTCATCCGACCGGTCTGCTCAGGCGCCATATAGGCGAGAGTGCCCGCAATGATCTCGGGCGGGGCAGGTGCTTGGCGCTCGCGGGGGAGCCGGGACGCAAATCCAAAACCGGTGAGCCAGGCGCGACCGGCGTCGTCGACCAGTGCGTTCGCAGGCTTGATGTCCTTGTGGACGAGCCCTTGCCGATGGGCTTGAGTCAGCGCCGCGGCCAAACCGATGGCAATGCGCAGAAAGCGAGTCAGAGCGAACGGTTGACCCTGGCGCTGCTCGATGACGCGATCCAACGGCTCGCCACCTGGATCCTTGAGAAGGAGAATCGCTCGCCCTTGGTGGCGCGTCAGCGCGAGCGGCTGGGCTGCCCATTCCGCATCGAGTTCGGTCGCAAGCGAGTATTCGTGATTGAGCTGTTGGAGACTCTGTGGCGACGGGTGTTCAGCCGCGACCGCCCTCGCCAAGATCGCCATCTCGTTGCCGCGTTCTCTGCCGCGATAGAGAGTAAAGTCAGCTCCTTCGCGGAGCGGCTCCAACACGTACTCGGAATCCTCCGCCATTAGAAACCCCTCTCCGTAGTCAGGACCATGAGCCGCGTTTCTCAGGCAAAGAGGAGTCGGGCCTGGAGTTTCCCCATCGTGTGCAATGCGGTCGTCAGTCTAATCGGAGGCAGTGGTTTTCGCCGAGGACGGCTGTCATCTGGCTGCCGCCTCCGACGAAGGCCTTGATCAGGCCGAACCAACGACCATGACACGCGCTACTGCCTGTCCACGTTCGCTCCGCCGCATCATGCCGATCGCGTTCTCAGCGATGACGCTTGCCGCTGCCGGGCACGCGGACGAAGGCTTCGAACCGATTACGCCTTACCGCCCATCTGTTTCCACCCCGGCCCAGTTGCCGTACCCGGGCCAGCTGGAGTTCGAGTTGGGAGGCCAGCGCACGAACGACCCTTCGCGACGCGGTAGCCTGCCCTACCTGTTCAAGCTGGCATTCAGCACTGAATGGGGGGTGCTGGTCGGCGGGGATGCCCGCATCTGGCTGCGAAGCGAGGACGGTCGATTCGCAGGCGCGGGCGATACGAATGTCACGCTGAAGCGTGCCTGGATCGTCGACGACGCCACTGCGTTCGGCATGGAATTCAATGTCAAGGTGCCGACAGCGAGGGATACCCTCGGCAGCGGGAAGGCCGACTACGAGATCAACACGATCTACAGCCAGGACTTCGGCGCGGTTCACATGGACGCCAACCTGAATCTCACGGAACTGGGTCTGGTCGACCCCGGTGCCGCACGCACGCAGCTCGGCGGGGCGTGCTCGTTCACGCTCAACTTGTCGGAACGATGGGACACGATCGGCGAGGTCTCCGGCACGCACCGCGCTGGCGCCGACAACGCCCTTCAGTTGCTCTGGGCCTTGACCTTCAGTCCGAGCAAGATCCTGACCTTCGACATGGGATTTTCACGCTCGTTGCGACCGCGACCTGCCGCCACATCGCTATTCGCTGGCGTGGTAGTCCCGTTGGCGCGGTTCTGGTAGGGGTACCAGGGAATGGACTCGACGTTCCGCACCATCAAGCGCGTTGGCCCCCGTCACGATTGGCGGCCCGTCTGGACTAGCCCGCGCCGCGGGCGGTGACGCGCCAGATGACGTCGCCCACGTCGTCCGCCACCAGCAGCGCGCCGTCCGGCCCGATCGCGACGCCGACCGGGCGCCCGTACGACTCGCTTTCGTCGGGCGACAGGAAGCCGCTCAGGATGTCGCGCGGCAGGCCTGCCGGGAGGCCGTCCTCGAACGGCACAAACACGACCCGGTAGCCGCTGAGCTTGCTGCGGTTCCACGAGCCGTGCTGACCGATCGCCATGCCCGCGGGCCAGCCAGGCAGCGTGTCGGCGGGCAGCCAGCACAGGCCGAGCGACGCAGTGTGCCCGCCGAGCGCGTAGTCGGGTGTCAGCGCGCGCGCGACCGCGGCCCGGTCCTGCGGCACGCGGTCGTCGACCGTGCGGCCCCAGTAGCAGTACGGCCAGCCATAGAAGCCGCCGTCGTGCACCGAGGTCAGGTAGTCGGGCGGCGTCTCGTCCCCGAGGCCGTCGCGCTCGTTGACCACGGTCCACAACTGACCGGTGGTCGGTTCCCAAGCGAGGCCGACGGGGTTGCGCAGGCCGCCGGCGTAAATGCGGCTGCGGCCGCTGGCGAGGTCGATCTCGTAAATGCAGGCGCGCCCGGTTTCGACCTCGAAGCCGCTTTCGGCGATGTTGGTGAGCGAGCCGACGGCGGCGTAGAGCGTGCTGCCGTCGGGGCTCGCGAGCAGGCTACGCGTCCAGTGGCCGCCCGGCTTGAATTCGCTCAGGCGGCGGCCCGGCGCGTCGATGCGCGTCGTGCCGGGGGTGTACGGGAACGCCATCACGCCGTCGGTGTTGCCGACATAGAACACGTCGCCAATCAGCGCCATGCCAAAGGGCTGGCTCAAGCCCTCAAGGAGCGTCGAGCGGACCTCGGCGACGCCGTCGCGGTCGGCATCGCGCAGCAGCGTGATGCGGTTCGGGCTCGGGCCGATCGCGGCGGCGCGCCGCATCGTGCTGACCATCGCGTATTCGAAGACCGACTTGATCGGGCCTGGCTCCAACAGCGCCTCGGCCACTGTCACGTCGCCGTTGGGCAGCACGTGGATCCAGCGCGGATGCTTCAGCCCGGTGGCGAACGCGTTGACCTCGAGCCCGGGCGCGGGCGTCGGCTTGTGCCCGCCGGACCAGCCGCGCGCAGTCGGCATCTTCAGTGTCGGGATGCGGCCCTGAGGGCGTGCGTCGGGGATCGTCGGCGCGGCTCCGACCGCCTGCGTCGGATCGCCGGTCTGCATCCGGCGCCACTGCAGCGCCGCGTTGCCGGCCAGCGCAACCATCTGCGCGAACACGCTCGACATGCTCATCAAGGCTCCTCTCGACCGTGGCGATTCCGACCGACAAACCAGAATTGACTGCCAGATGGTAGCCCGACTGGGACGCTGGAGGCATCGCGTGCGCGCGACGCGAATGCCTCAGGACCTCGATGCGCTGCGCTCTCGCGAAGCGCGCCCGCGATGTCGCCGCTAGGAGGTCAAGACCACCCAGATGGAGATCGCCAGGAGCATGGGGACAGAAACGCTGGCCACGCGCCACATGAAGCTGAAGTGAAGTTCGTCCCTGCAGCTGGCCAGGAGTCGGTGGTGCAGTTCCGACGGGGACAGTCCATGATCTTCTTCGCAATCGGCCTGCCACTCATGCGTGTGCGCGCGGTGCAGGTCATTCGTCCGCTCGAGACTTCTGATTTCGGTCAAAGATGGACTCCGGGTCGACGTGTGCAAATCAGGCTCGCCGGGTTGCTGCGCTAGCGTCGCAATCCAAGGTGTGGGTCCTCGATGTCGACCTGTCGTATCGCAGACCATGAAGCCGTTGGTAACACATAAGTTTACGTGCGTTCTCGAAGCACTCCGGCCCGCGTCGCGGAAAAAAAGTCCGGATCAAGCGCCTGTGAGCTTGGTGTTTCTCCTATGACAGGATCTCCTCCAGGCAGGCACTGGCCACTTCCTCGAATCCGTACGCGGCCCAGTCTCCGCGCCATGCGTCTTTTGTCTCCAGCCCGTTGCCCGGCGCACGGATTCGCGGCACGCTACGGGCATGACGACGCCGATCACTGTCAGCATTCCACACCAGCTCGGCCGCGCCGAGGCGCGCCGCCGCATCGAGGCCGGATTCGCGAAGATCATCGGACTGCTGCCGGGCAGCAGCGGCAGCCCCAGCGAGCGCTGGGACGGTGACCGGCTCATTTTCAGCGTCGCAGCGATGGGTCAGACAGTCTCAGGTGTCATCCACGTCCTCGATGCCGCAGTCACGATGGAGATCGAGGTGCCCGGGGTCCTTGGCGTGATCGCCCGCGGCCTCAAGGGAAAGCTGCAGAAGATGGGTCAGCTGCTGCTGACAAAGGAGTAACGAACGCGCGGACGACGCCCGCGCCTGCGCCTATTTGCCACCTGCCCTGTGCCTGGCGCAGTTGGTCGCCATCCATCTTCTCGCCAAGACGTCGCATCACCCACCGCGTTCTATCCGCAGCCGGTGACATCGCCCCGAGGTCGACAGCCGCTCGCCGCTCATCGACGTACCTGATGGCCGCCGAACCGAGCAGGGTGGGGACGAGGTCGGCATGCATCACCTTGGCTTCCTGATTGGCGCGAAGCCGCTCCCAACGCGCGGAGTTGCTGGCGCGCCATTCCTCGCTCGCCCACACGACAACCGGCACTGTCGTGTCCCAGCGCGTCGGATCCTTCAGCGCGTGCTGGAAAAGCTTTCGCCCGTCATCAAGCAGGTTCTCACCATGGTCAGCCGTGTACATCACGAAGGACGAGCCGCCCGCCCGCGCTGCCTCCGACATCACGGCATCGACGAATCGGAGTGATTCGGCCACGGCGTTGTCGTAGGCGCGGATGAAATCCGGCAGCGAGGAATCATCCGGGAATTCAGAGAGCTTCGAGCAATCGGCCTGGAAAGCAGCTGTCGCGGGGTCATAGCGATCGCAGTATGAAAAGTGTGCGCCGTAGGCATGCATCACGATCAGCTTCCTGGGCGCGTTGTCCGCGAGCACCCGTCCGAGCGATGGCAGAAGGCTTTCCCGATCGGTCCTCCTGACTGGCAGGAACAGGCTGGTGCCGGCATCTGGCCATGCAATGCCTCTTTCCTGGACGGCTATCCAATAGGTCTGAAATCCGGCTTCCTCGAAAGCCTTCAGGAAGGTTGCGTCCTTGCTGACCCGAAATGCGGCGCCAGGCATGTCGCGCGAGACGAGAAGAGGGACCGACGTATGCGTGCTGCTGGATCCGGACGTCACATCGCAATAGACGATCGCGTCTCGATGGCTGATGCCAACCTGCTTTGGGCCGCCGCATGCTTCGAGCCGGTCGGCACGCATTGTTTCCCCGATGATGAGGATGTAGGTTTCGTTCCGCGGGTGAGTTCCCGGCATCCGCGAGGCGCCCCAACTCGCGGATGCCGACCGGGGGTTGGTGGCCGCATAGGGCGACGCCGTCGAGATGAAGTCGTCCCGGCCGATCGCGGAAGCTGCGGCCACGGAAATCACATTCAGCGGCCACGCGCGCAGCACAGTGTTGTGAAAGATCGCGCCGCATGCGACTGCGGCGACAGTGATCGTCGCCAGGGCAGCCGAAGGCCACTTTCCGCGCGCCGCCCGGGTCGACGGAATGCGGAACATCACCCAGACCGGCACAGCGAGCAGGACCGCGATCAGTGCGATCCACTGGACATGAGGCTGGATGACGGGCCACGCTTCGGAGGGGTCCGGCCGAATCATCGCCGCGTCGAGAAGGTTGACGTCGCGCAGCAGATCGGCTCCCACGGCCAGCACGCCGAACAGCGCCGGCACGTAGGTGACCACCAGGAAGACTCGAAGCCCCAAGATCGCCCGAAGCAAACCGAAGAAAACGACGGTTGCGGCAAAGAGGGAGGTGGCCGCGAGAACCCAGCCATGTGTGGAGGCAAAGGTCGTCAGGGCTGGGATCAGCAGGATCGCGCCCCAGACACAGTCGATGAGCCTGACGACGCCGCGCCGTCTGTTGGCCGCTGGCGCGGATGCCACACGCTCCTCCTGTGGATCGCTGTGCCCAGGACTCACAGGGTCTGGATGACCGCCATGATGTTGCCCTCCGAGTCCTTGAACCAGGCCGCCATGGCACCCCCTTGCGTCACGATGCCGTCGGCGTCCTTGCCGGGCATGGCGTAGTCCTCGAACACCACGCCGCGCGCCTTGAGTTCGGCGACTTCCTTGCGGATGTCCTGCACTTCCCAGAATGCCTGGCTCGCCTGGGAGGTCCCTGCGTTGGGCGTGGGATACAGGAATGCGCCCGTGCCTCCCCCGAACTCGTAGTGGACCCCGCCTCCCAACTCGGCCTTTGGCGTGAAGCCGAGCTTGCCCTCGTAGAACTGCCTGGCTCGCTCGAGATCCTTGGCGGGGATATAGGCAAACATGGGGGATTGCTGCAACATTGCACGCTCCTTTGTGTCCTGGATCGACGGCGATTGTGCGCCTTTGACACCCGCGGGACATTCAGGCGTCGACGAGGGCCGCCGGCGTGTGCCGACGAATTCCCCGCTGGAGGACGACATGATCACGCTCTATGGCTTTGGACGCATTTTCCCTGAGGGCGTCGGCGAGACGAAGGACCTCTGGGCCCAGTGGGCGCTCGAGGAAACCGGCTTGCCGTACCGGGTCCACGCGCTCGACCACACGGCCGGTGAGCTCGACGGCGACGCCTTCAGTCGCATCAGCCCCTTTCACCAGGCGCCCGTGATCGACGACGACGGCTTCGTGGTGGCCGAATCGGCCGCCATCGTCCTCTACCTGGCCGAGAAATCCGGCAAGCTGATGCCCGGTGATGTCCAGGGCCGCACGCGCGTGGTCCAGTGGTGCTTCGCTGCCGTCGCCACCGTCGGGACGACCCTGGTGTGCATCGACCTGATCGGGATCTTCGACAGCGGCAAGGCCGCCCACAAGCTCCACGCGGAGGTGCCCAAGCTCGCGAGCCGCTGGCTCGGCGATGTCGATCGGCGCCTGCAAGACCGCCAGTGGATCGCGTGCGCCGAATTCACCGTCGCCGACATCATGATGGCGAGCGTTCTGCGCGGCATCCGCAAGTCCGAATTGATGGATCCGTTTCCGAGGGTCAAGGACTACTACGAACGGTGCCATGCCCGTCCGGCCTGGCAGCGCACCCTGGCCCTCTGCGCCGAGCGTGTCGGCGTTCAAGTGGACGACATCCGCTGACTCGCCCGACGGAATTGGGTGGCTCTGATGGGGCGGCTGTCAGGACGGTTTGATCGGCCCCGGTCGACATCAACGTGCCGCGCGCAGGGCGCTGTACGGGTTCAGCGCCCGGCCTTTCCACCATTGCTTTTCCGGCCCGAGCAGGAACACCGCGAAATGCAGATGCGGCGCGTCGGCCGCAGCGTTTCCCGTCGTGCCGACGTAGCCGATCAGGTCCCCGCGCCGAAGCTGCTGACCCTCGCGCAAGCCCTCGGCATAGCGGTCCAGATGCGCGTAGTAGTAGGCGAGCCGGCTTGCCGGATCGAACTGGTAGACAGTGAGACCGCCCGGTTTGCTGTCGAACAGCTTGACGAGCTTGCCGTCATCGACCGCTCGCACCGGCGTGCCGCGAGGCGCCATGATGTCGAGCGCCTCGTGACGGTGGTCGGGACGGCCGTCGTCGAAAGTGTCGCGCACGCTCTCGGGGCGGACGCCATCGACCGGGAACTGCAACGCACGCGCCGCCAGCAGCGCCGCTCCGTCGACCTCGACGCCGGCCTGGGCCATCGCCCAGCCTGGCGCCGCGAAACACACGGCGGCCATTGCAGCCTGTCGCCGCGACACGCTCATCGCTCTGCCTAGGCCTTCACCTCGACCGCAAAGCCCGCCTTCGCCAGTTGGGAGACGCGGGCAGCGTCCCAGTTGGTCAAGTGGATGCAGCCGTTGGTTTCCTCGTGCCCCACGCGATCGGGCGCGGGCGTGCCGTGGATGCCCCAGTGCGGCTTGGACAGCCCCATCCACACGTTGCCGATCGGATTGTTCGGCCCCGCCGGTACATCGACCTTGGCGGCCCCGGCAGGCGCCTTCTTCAGGATTGCCGGGTTGTAGGTGAAGGTCGGATCCTTCACCTCGTTGATGATCTTCATCTTGCCGAGGGGCAGGGGGTCGAGCGGCCCCCCGATGCTGATCGGAAAGCCCGCAAGCGGCTTGCCCGCGCCGTCGAGGACGAACAGCATGTGTTCGCTCTTGTCGATCTCGATCGACTTCGCGGCCTTGACGACGCTGGCATCCGCTGCTCCGCTGATGTTGACCACCACGATCTCATCGCCGGCCTGGAATTTCGCGCCGCGGTTCAGCTCGGCCAGGGCCTTGGGCGACATGTGGTGTTTCTCCGATATCGCCTCCCGCAGGTTCTCGTAGCCCATCGTCTTGAGCTTGGCGCGATCGGCCATTTCCTTCGGCGTCGGCACGTAGGGTCCGGCGACATCCTTCTCGGTGATGGCGTACGTCGCGAAGAGAGGTTCCGTGTCGGCCTTGAGCGAGGCCCAGGTGGGCGCATCGACCTTGCCGGTCACGTCGAGGCTGTTCGACTTCTGATAGGCGGCCACCACCCGGCGCATGTTGGCGCCGAAGCCGCCGTCGATCTCGCCGGGGGAGAACCAGGCGCGATCGAGCAGGATCTGCGCGCGCATCACCGCCGCGCCTCGAGCGCCCTGTGCCAGTACCGGCGTTTCACCGGCTGCGTTGAGTTTGTCGATCGCAGCGCCCGGCGCATCGACGGCAGCCGCGGGGGCCTTCTTCCCAGCCGCATTCGCAAGCCAGGGCGTGGCGCCGGCAACAAGACAGACCGCTGTGCGGATGAAGGTTCGGCGAGGGTTCGTCATGGCTGAGAGTGTGTGAGTCAAGGCCGTCGCACCGTACGGCCATTGACCAAACCCTGCCTGTAGGCGCATGAAGACAGTTGGTCTCGGCCGCTACCGCAACTCTGCAGGCCGGAAGGTGATCTGGCCGGGTGGCCCTTGCGTACCAAGGACACCATTCACCTCAAAGGACCACGCCATGAGCATCAAACACTTTGCAGTCGGCGCCCTGTGCGGCCTTTCGGCGCTCGGCACCCAGGCGTTCCAGGGCGAGCAGAACCCGTTGCCACCGCCTCCCTTCCAGTCGACGTTGAGCCGTGCCGAGGTTCGCTCGCAAGCGATGCAGCCCGCGCAGATCAGCAATGGCGGCACCGGTGTCGCGGCGCGCGTCGACAGGGCCAACCGCGCCGAAGTGCGCGCCGGCGCGCGCGCCATCACGGCGGAAGGGGCTGCCACCTATGGGGACACGACCTTCGGCGCGCCTTGAAGGTCCCGCGCTTGCGTAGGGTCATCGCGAGAGTCCGGAATACTGTATAGACTTACAGTATCGTGGAGATTCTTCGCAAGCTTGCCATCCTGGCCGATGCCGCCAAATACGACGCCTCGTGCGCGTCTTCCGGAGGCCCGAAGCGCGATTCGCGCGACCAGGTCGGCATGGGGTCGAACAGCGGGGCCGGCATCTGCCACAGCTATGCACCCGACGGGCGCTGCATTTCCCTGCTCAAGGTGTTGCTGACGAACTGGTGCGTCTACGACTGCCTCTACTGCGTGAACCGCGAATCGAGCGATACCGAGCGCGCACGCTTCTCGCTGGACGAAGTGGTGCAGCTCACGCTGGACTTCTATCGCCGCAATGTGATCGAAGGGCTTTTCCTGAGCTCCGGGATCATCCGGTCGCCCGACTACACGATGGAGCAACTCATCGAGGTCGCTCGCCGGCTGCGCGAAGACCATCATTTTCGCGGGTACATCCATCTGAAGACCATCCCCGACGCGAGCGCCGACCTGATCGCGCGTGCCGGTCTTCACGCCGACCGCCTCAGCATCAACATCGAACTGCCGAGCCAGGCCGCACTCGCGCAACTGGCGCCGCAGAAGAATGCGGGCGCGATCAAGCGTTCAATGGCCCGAATCCGGCTGCAACTGGACGACACGGCCGAGCAGTTGGACCACAGCGCGCGACGAACGCGGTCCATGGCCCACGCGCCTGCGGCCATGCCGCCGCCGCCGCGCTTCGCGCCGGCCGGCCAGAGCACGCAGATGATCGTCGGTGCCGATGCCTCCGACGACCGGGCCATCCTGAGCACCAGTGTCTCGCTGTATCGCAGCTATCGTCTCAAGCGCGTGTACTACAGCGCGTTCAGCCCCATCGCGCATGCCAGCGCGCTGCTGCCGGGCCGCGCGGCCCCCCTGATGCGCGAGCACCGGCTGTACCAGGCGGACTGGCTCATGCGCTTCTACGGATTCGAAGAGCACGAGCTGGTCACCGACGGCGGCATGCTGTCGCTGGAGATGGATCCCAAGCTGGCATGGGCGCTCGCGCACCCCGACTGGTTCCCGGTGGATGTGAATCGCGCGCCGAAGGAAACGTTGCTGCGCGTGCCGGGACTGGGCACGCAGTCGGTCAAGCGCTTGCTGAGCGCGCGCAGGGTGCGCTGCCTTCGCAAGGCCGACATCCAGCGCCTGGGCGCACCCAGCTTGCGGATTCTCGAATTCGTGGCATTGCCTGATCACCGGCCGGGGTCCGATGCCGCTTCGCGGCTGAATGCGATTGCTGCCCGAGGTCGATCTTCCGCGCAAGCCAGTCGCGGGATGGCAACCCGTCCTGCGCAACAGGGCGATCTGTTCGCAGCAGGGGAGGCGTGATTCTTGTCCGTCACCTCGCTGACCATCGCTGCGCCCGATGACCTGTCAGCCATCTTCGCGATCCTGCGCGATGTGCTGCAGCGCGGTCTGGATCCGGACGCTTTGCGATGGGACGACGGCCAGGTCCGCCAGTCGTCGTTGATCGACGGATATACAGAGCCGCGAACTGAAGCGTGCCTTGCGGCGCAGGCCGTTGCCCCCTCGTCGACCCTGCGGCTTCCGCGTGCTTTGGTCGATCTGCTGGGCGCCGCGCTGCTGCACGACAGTCCGGAGCGCTTCCATGCAGCACACGCGCTCGCGGCTGCCGTCCTGCAGGACCGGCGAGCGTGGAGCGACACCTTGCGCGAAGACCGCTTGCAGCTCGAGCGCATGGCGCGCGAGGTGCGCCGCGAAATCCACAAGATGCATGCCTTCGTTCGCTTCCGGCCCCTGACCGACGAAACGGGCGAGTGCCACGTCGCGTGGTTCGAGCCCGCGCACCACGTGGTGCGCGCGGCAGTCCCCTTCTTTGTCGATCGATTCGCCAGCATGCGCTGGGCCATCCTCACGCCGCGCGGCAGCGTGCGCTGGGATCGCCATGCATTGAGCTTCGGTCCGCCGGCCACGCGTGAAGACGCGCCCGGCCCGGACGAAGGCGAGGGCTTGTGGCTCGCGTACTACCGCAGCGTGTTCAACCCGGCGCGACTCAAGCCGGCCATGATGCGTCGCGAGATGCCGGTGCGTTTCTGGCGCAACCTGCCCGAGGCCGCGCAGATCACCTCGCTCATGCAGGAGGCCGGCGAGCGCGCCCACGGCATGCAGACATCCGTCAGCCCCATGCGGGATCGTCGCCTGGCACGTTCGATGCAACCGCACGGCGGCGCTTGCGGCGACGGCCAGGCGACGGCGGATGGGCTGGCCTTGCTGGCCCGCCAGGCGTCCTCCTGCGAAGACTGTGCATTCGCCGCCGATGCCACGCAGACCGTCTGGGGCGAGGGTCGTATCGGCGCAGCGCTGATGCTGGTGGGCGAGCAGCCCGGCGATCAGGAGGATCTGGCCGGGCGTCCGTTCGTGGGCCCGGCGGGGCAACTGCTGCATCGCGCGATCGACGCGCTGCAGTGGCCGACGGAGCAGTTGTATTTCACGAACGCAGTCAAGCACTTCAAGTACGAGTGGCGCGGCAAGCGACGCATCCACAAGACCGCGGCGCAGCGAGAGGCGCAGGCGTGTGCGCATTGGCTCGAAGCGGAAATCGCCACCGTGCAACCGCGCGCGGTGGTCGCGCTGGGCCGAACAGCGTTGACGAGCCTGCTGCAGGAAGCCGTCAGCGTCGAGGCGAATGCAGGCAGATGGCTGACGCGCGCCACCGACGGATTGGCCGTCTATGTCATGCCTCACCCGGCGGCCGTATTGCGCGCCGCGGGCGCAGACTTGCCACGGCGCGAGGCCGAGTGGACGGCGCTGCTTGCTGCGGCGGGGACAGCGCTGGGCGATGCGTGATGGTCAGGGCCGCAGGAGCGCCGGCCGGTCGGACCCTGCCGTTCGAGATATCGACCTCGCTTGGCAAGTCGATCACACTGCCAGAGACGAGCGGCCATCGCGATCGGGATCGACAAGGTCTCGCACGCGCGCCGCCGTCACCACTCGCCACCAGGAAACTGCGGGAGGACTGCGCGATGTTCAAACCTCTGTGCTTCATGGTGATGCCCTACGGTCGAAAGGCGACGCAGGTCGAAGCCGGCAAAGGGCCGGTCGAGATCGACTTCAACGCGCTCTGGGACAAGGCCTACGTCCCGGTCATCGAGGCGTTGGGCTATGAGCCCATCCGGGCCGATCAGGAAACCGGGGCGCTGATCATCACGCAAATGCTGGAGCGCCTCTACTTCGCCGACCTGGTCTTGGCGGACATGACCATTCCAAACGGAAACGTCTACTACGAAATCGGCATTCGGCATGCTGCACGCGGCAAAGGCTGCGTGCTTCTCGGCGCAGACTGGTCGCGTCAGCTGTTCGATGTTGCGCAGATGCGCATGATTCGCTACCCGCTCCCCGAGGGCGAGATTGTCGAGGCCACGGCGCTCGCAATCCAGGAGGCCATCAAGGGGCCTATCGGAGCGCTGCGCAACGGGACCTCGCCCATGCACGAGGCGATTCCTGGCTATCCCACCGAAGTGAACGAACTCACGGCCGCCGGCATGAAGGACCAGATGGCGCTCCTTGCGGCCTTCCAGGGCGAGGTTCGCGCGGTGCGAGCAGCGCCACGAGCAGAACGAATGGATCGCGCACGAACATTGGTCGAGGCCTATGCCACCGCAACGATCACTGGCGCCGTGGCGATCGCGTTGATGCTGATGTTGCGCGACTGCGCCGAAAGCGCCAACGACTGGGAGTTCCTCCTCAAGTACATCGACGGCTTGCCCGACGACCTGAAGACCACGCCGGAAGTCCTCGAGCAGCGCGCGCTCGCCTTGTCCTATGCGGGGCGACATATCGATGCCATTGCCGCGATCGAGGCCTTGGTGGCCACCTGCGGTCCCACACAGGAACGCATGGGCCTGCTGGGGGGGCGCTACAAGCGGCTCTACGTCGCCGCGACAACGGCATCCGACAAGCAACGGGCACTCGCGAAATCCATCGACTGCTACGAGCGCGGAATGCAACTGGACCTGAACGAGTACTACTGCTCCAGCAACCTGCCGAGCTTGTACCGGATCCGCAATCGTGCGAATGACGAGAAGCAGGCACAGGCTGTCTTGCAATTCGTGATCGCCGCGTGCGAACGCGCCAGGGCGCGGGGCGCGCTCGACCCCTGGCTGCGCGCCACCTTGCTGGTCGCGGCATTCGATGCAGCCGATCCCGACAAGGCAGAAGCGCTCGCAGACGAGATCGAAGGCGGCGACACGGCGGAGTGGCAACTCAACAGCATCATCGGTGGCTTGACGCTCAGCATGCAGCACGTGACCGCCGAGGATGCGAAGGCGCGCATGTCCTCAGTGATTGACAGGCTCAAGGCGCTGCTTGTCTGAGGCGGTCGGCGCGCGCGCGTGCGTGTAGTACCAATGTATTGTTGGACAGCAGCCAGGGCACCGTAGACCCGCAACGCTTGAAGTTCCATCCCCAAACATGACGTTGTGTTTTGCTCGAGGCGGACGCATGCTTCGAACAGTCGCAACCCCCGGCGAGAGGCTCCAGTCATGGCTCAACACGTCTGCAACGGCGCGACCTTGCAGTGCAGCTTCGGGGTGGCGCCATCGTCGCTGGTGGTGCTGCCGGTGCGCAGGGTCAACACCAGCAACCAGCCTGCGGCGACCATCATGGATTTCCAGCCGATGGTCAATATCCCGAGCTTCGGCATGTGCATGAGTCCGGCCAATCCTGCCGTGGCGGCGGCCACCGCCGCCGCGCTGGGAGTGCTGACGCCGATGCCCTGCATCCCCATGACAGTGTCACCGTGGGTGCCCGGAACACCCACTGTCACCCTGGGACAGATCCCTTCGCTCGACAACAACTGCCAGCTCATGTGCATGTGGGCTGGCGTGATCAATGTTGTCGTGCCGGGCCAGTTCACGCACAACATTCCATAGCCATGGCAAGGCGTCTTTTGGGTGCAGGCATGTCGGCGCGTGCGCATATGTCGGATGGCGCATTGACGACGCATTTTTGCGAGCGTACCGTCGCCCTCTCTCGTGCAGCGCCTCACCTCGATTCGTCGAGTGACTGCCTCATGAGCATCAGCAAAGGGAGCTGGTCAGAGCTCGGAGGGAGTGCCCCGCATGATTCATGACCTCGATCAAACGCTCGCAGCGCTGCTCAAGCGGGAGATGCCAGGCCGCGACCAGATCACCGTGTCCTTCGCTGCGCCCGACGATCAATTCACCGTCAAGCTGCCGGCCGTCGACCTCTTCCTGTACGACTTGCGCGAAAACCTCGAACTGCGCGGCAACGACGAGGTGATCGACAGCCACAACGACGGCACCGTCACGCGCTTCCAACCCCCTGTCCGGGTCGATGCCTCCTACCTCATCACGGCCTGGCCCGGCGGGGCGGGGGGCCAGAACGATTCTTCGGAAGACGAGCACAGGTTGCTCGGCGCCGTCATGCGCACGCTGTTGCGCTTCAGGAAACTTCCGCGCGAATTGCTCAAGGGCAGCCTGGCCAATCAGGAGTTGCCGCTTCCGGTGACCACGTTGCACCCGGGACGGCTGCAGAGCCTGGGTGAATTCTGGCAAGCGCTGGGCGGCAAGCCGAAAGCGGCGCTGAACTACATGGTGACGCTCGCGGTCGATGTGTATGAACCCGAGGTCCTGCCGCTGGTGATCGAGAAGGAGATCCGCATTCAACTGGATGCGGAGGCCTTGCCATGAGCGCGGCGCTCAACCGTACCCGGCAGGCTCGCACGCCAGCGCAGGGGGCCGAGCCGGGTTTGGCGGCTGGCAATGAACCCCATGGTCATTGGACTGTCTTGCGTCGGCGCGTCAGCCTTGCGGGGCGCGTTGCGCGCGGTGACGGCAGTCCGGTCTCGGGTGGCGTTGTCCAGCTACGGCAAGAAGCCGGCGTCCAGCCGCAGGCCGGTGGGGCCAAGCGAACTGGCCCGCGCAGCAGCACGAGCGCGGATGCCTTGGCCCCGGCCGCGATGACCGTGGCGCCGGTGGCTATCGAGACGCCTATCCGGCGCGACGGGTCGTATTTCTTCCTGGACCTGTCGGCCGGACGCTACGTGACGGGCGGACACGACCAACGCGGCAGATCGATCGAGGCCAAGGCGATCGACGTGCCGGTCGCCGATCGCGCACGGCTGCCGCCGTTGCTCGCCGTGGATCTGATGCTCGAGGACACGAAGGCCTCGCCCGCGGGCCGGCCGCCGTGAGCCAGCGCCGCGGCCGTTGCTCGGGCCAGGCGCATTGAATTGCTTTGCGTGGTCGGCTTTCTCGACCATGGTTGTTCGGTCGACTTTTACTGACAAGGGGATCTGACATGGCAAGATTGGCTTACTACGCACCCGGCGTCTACGTTGAAGAGGTACCTTCCGCGAGGCAACCGATTGCCGGTGTCGGGACCAACACGGCCGGCTTCATCGGCCTCGTGCCCGACAAGGTCTATATCCCGGTGCCCAATCCGGACTACGACCCGGTGCTCACGCGCGAGTTGCTCGACTTCGCGCGGCTGCGTACCGAGCAGCCACAAAAAGACCCGAATGCAGAAGACCGGCGACAAAAGGATCTTCAGAAGATGCAGGAGGAGTTGACCCAGCGGCTCAAGGTGCTGGATGCCGAGGTCAAGGCGCTGACCGAAAAGAAGCCCGAGTCGGAGGAAGCGGTCACGAAGGCTGAAGCCGACCTGCAAAAGGCGACCGAGGCCCAGGCGGCGGTCCCAGCCGACGCGAAGGATCCCAAGGCGGGCGATCAGGCCAGGGCGGACATGCGTGCTGCGCAAAGGAAGCTCGCGGCCGCCAGGAACGACGCCTCCAACTCGGCGACGGAGTTGACGCAGAAGACCAACGATTTCAACGACATCACGGCCCAACTCGAGGCGGCGAAGCGGAGTACGCCGGCACCGGCGCCCGCAGTGCCCGCGGCAGGCGCGCCGCCCGCGGCTGGGGCGGCGGCGCCGACGGAGACGCCGGAAGCCGAGTCACTCGTCTATGAGGACGAGCCGCCCGATGCAGCGCTGCTCCTGCCATCCGTCTTGCGGCCCTACTACCTGGTGCCCTTCGAGGTGAAGGCCGCCGACTGTGCAACCAAGCTGGTCACCAATTTTTCAGAGTACACCAGCCTGTTCGGTGACTTTTCCGCCTTTGCGCCGGCCGACGGAGACAAACCGATCAGGCCGATGTTCCCGGGTCATCACCTGTTGACCCATGCGCTCAACGGCTTCTTCACGAACGGCGGGACGCGGGCTTTTGTCGCACGGGTGTCGAGCGAGGAGAAACTGGACGCGGCGCTCGAGCGATTCAAGTCGATCGAGGATGTCGCCATCCTGGCCGCGCCGGGACTGCCGAAGAAGACCGACATCTGGGAACCCTTGCAGAGCTATTGCGAGGACGACGCGCACCAGAACGTGTTCGCGATTCTCGATGCGCCTGGCATCGTCAACGATGGCAGCACGGGTGACCTCGACATCCTTCAACTGCAATACGAAAGCCTCGACAACGTGTTGCCACGCAAGAGCACGCATGCCGCCTACTACATGCCCGACATCGAGGTGAGTGATCCGGCCAAGCGACTGCAGGACAACGATCCGTCGTGGAATATTGCGCCCAAGTACCGTGGCCGTACCTACGTGGCGCCGAGCGGACACGTGGCCGGCATCTACGCACGAACCGACGAGGAGCGCGGTGTCCACAAGGCGCCCGCGAATGCGCAGGTGCGTGGCGCTCTCGAGGTGAAGTACTACGTCAGCAAGCCCAAGCAGGAGATGCTCAATCCGCAGGGTGTCAATTGCATCCGGCTGATGAACGGCGACGTCACCGTCTGGGGTGCGCGCACCATCGGCGGCGACCGCAACGGCGAATGGAAGTACGTCAGCGTGCGCCGCTTTGCCGGCTTTCTCGAGGCGTCCGTCGATCGGGGCACGCAGTGGGTCGTGTTCGAGCCCAACGATCCGAAGCTGTGGTCGAAGATCATTCTCAACATCACCAGCTTCCTGATGAACGTGTGGCGCGGTGGTGCGCTGTTCGGGCTGACGCCTCAAGAGGCGTTCTACGTGAAATGCGACGCCGAGCTGAATCCGCCCGAGGTACGGGATCTGGGGCAGGTCATCTGCGAGATCGGCGTGGCCATCGTGCGGCCGGCCGAGTTCGTGATCTTCCGCATCTCGCAATCGACTGGGCAGCAGCAGCCCTGACTTCCGGCTCTAGAGCAAGAAAGACGCATGGCCATGACCTTCGATTCCGCTGCTTCCGCGCGAGAGGAACTGGCCATGCGCGCTCCGCCGGGGCTCTACGTCGGGAGTGCCGCGGCGACGACGGTCGAGCCGGTGCAGTTTCCCTCGGGGGTGCCGGCCTTTGTCGGCTTTGCCCACGTGGACCCGGTGATGCACCGGCGCTCGGGACCGCCGGGCATCGAGCTCGAGCGTTGGGATTCGAGGCTGTGGAGCCGGGGTGACCTTGCGCCCGCGCCCGGAAGCTTTCTGCGCGCCGCCGTCCGCGGCTACTTCGCGAACGGCGGCAAGCGTTGCGTGATCTTCGCGGTGCCACCGCCGTTGAATGCAGGCGACGGTGCGGATGCCTTGATGCAGGTGCTCGCGCCCGGCGGACCGCTCGATGACCGATCGGATATCGATCTGCTCTGCCTGCCCGACGCGCAAGGCCCATGGGTGACCGACAACGCGGCGCGCGATGTGCAGCTGTCGGCGCTGCGCCATTGCGAAGCGATGGGCGACCGCTTCGCGCTGCTCGATGCGCCGATGTCGGTGGTCAGCGACGTGAAAGAGGGCGATCGGAGAGAACCGGCTTTCCGAGCCCTGCTGAGCGCGGCATCGGAATTGCGCTCCTCGTTCGGGGCGCTCTATGGGCCCTGGATCGAAGTCGATCCGAACTGGGACGCCCAGATGCCTCGCGCCGTCGACAGCGCGGGATGGCGTTACCTGGATTCAACGGACGACAGTGCGGCTGGCGCGGCAAGCCCTGCCTCGCCGAACTACATGCCGCCATGCGGCCACATCGCCGGCCTCGTCGCGCGCATCGACGCCAAGGTCGGCGCGCAGCACGCGCCCGCGAACGAAATGCTCGAAGGCGCACTCGACACGGCGCTGTTCCTGACGCCGGCGCAGCGTGGACGGCTCAACGAGGCGGGCATCAACTGCATCCACAGCGTGCGCGGTCACGGCATTCGGGTCGGCGGTGCGCGAACGCTGGGCAGCCTGGGGCCCTGGACGTACGTGTCGACCGCGCGCGTCGTGCTTGGCTTCCGGCGCTGGCTGGCGCTCGGCATGCGCGACCTGGTCTTCGAGCCGCAGCGCCCAGAACTGTGGGAGACGATCAGGAACCGCCTGACCGCGCGCTGCCTCGAGATGCAGCAAGGCGGTGCGCTGGCCGGAGGACGTTCGGCCGATGCGTTCTACGTGAAGTGCGACGACGAGACCAATCCGCCGGAAGTGCGGGATCTCGGGCGGGTCATCGCGCACGTCGGGTTGGCACCTTCGGTGCCCGCCGAGTTCATCGTGATTCGCATCGTGCACGACGCAAGCGGATTCACGGTCGACGGGTTGTCTTAGTTCTTCATTCAACGACAGGAGATGCGAGCATGGCTACTGGTCAACGCAACAAGGATCCATTTCGTGGCTTCAAGTTCAGGGTTCAGATCGACGGCATCAGCAAGGCCGGTTTTCGGGAGGTCTCGGGGCTCGACGCAGCCACCGATGCCGTCGATTACCGGGAAGGCGATGGCGATTCGATCCTGAAGCTCGCCGGACTGAAGAAGTTCTCGAACATCACGCTCAAGCGCGGCATCACGGACGACAAGGACCTGTGGAAGTGGCGCACCATGGTGATGGACGGCAAGATCAAGGACGCGCGCAAGGACGGCCAGATCGTCCTGCTCGACGACGAAGGCAATGAGGCGGCCGAGTGGACGTTCACCGCGGGCTGGCCGACCAAGTGGACCGGCCCGACGTTCAACGCGACCGCCAATGAAGTTGCCATCGACACGATCGAGATCGCGCATGAAGGCCTGAAGCGCGTCAAATGACTTTCCAGAGCGAATTTCCATTCACCTTGCCGCGGGGCTTTGTCGATGCGGAGGGTCGCGTGCACAAGGAAGGCACGATGAGGCTCGCGACTGCGAAGGACGAGGTCATGCCGTTGCAGGATTACCGCGTCAAGTCCAACCCGGGCTATCTCGCGGTGATCCTGCTGGCGCGGGTGGTCACGCGGCTGGGTGACCTTCCGCAGATCTATCCGCAGGTGATCGAAGACTTGCCGGTGGCGGATTTCGCCTATCTGCAGGCACTGTATCGACGCGTCAATGAGCACGGGCACAACAGATTGAGCGTGACCTGTCCGGCCTGCGAGAAGACCTTCGAAGTGGAGGCGGAGCCGTTGGGGGAGGCCTAGGCTACCTCCCGGAGCAGCTGTTCCAGGAGGTGGCCTACCTGGCTTACTACTTTCACTGGCCGTACGGACAGATCATGGACATGAACCACCAGGAGCGGCTGCTCTGGGTCGACCAGGTGGCCCGCATCAACAAGAGGCTCAACGAGTCGGGCGAGGGCGAGAGCTTCGAACTCGGCTGAACGGGAAGCAACACAATGGCGACGCCCGACAAGTACATGGCGTTTCGGTTCACCGTGGCGCTCGACGGGCGTGGCCCGAAGGTGATCGGCGGCTTCAGCGATGTCTCGGGCCTTGCCGCTGAAACCGAAGTCGAGACGCTGCGCGCCGGCGGCATGAATGCGAACGACGTGCAACTGGCGGGCGCTACCAAGTTCCCTTCGCGGCTGGTCCTCAAGCGCGGCATCGCGGACAATGAGTACCTGTGGAAGTGGTACCTCGAGATCATGCGCGGCAAGATCTCGCGCAAGGACGTGCGCATCGAGATCCAGTCCGCCGACGGCGCGGCCCACCTGGCCTGGCATTTCCTGAAGGCCTGCCCCGTGAAATGGACTGGGCCCGAGTTGCACGCTTCGACCTCAGCCGTCGCCTTCGAAGCGGTCGAGCTCATCCACAAGGGCATCCTGCCAAACAATCTGGCCAGCTGACGCCGGCATGCACGAGGCCTCATGTCATCGCCGTCCACCACCTTGCCAACACCCCCCTGGATGGGCGGCGATTCCATCGGTCTCGCCGCATGGCAACGCTCGCGGCATGTCGGGATCGCGGCGTCGCCGGCCAACCTGTCCATCATCGGCGGCTTGACATCGGTCCACGACCGGCACACTTCCTTCGTGGAGTCCTTGTCCGTGCATGACGCGCAGGCGGAGCGGGTGAGGGGAGACGACCCGAGGGTGTTTCGATCGGCGGTGGCGCGTGCGGTTGTCGTCAGGCCCCAAGACCTCATGCGGTCCACCTCCGCGCCGCGGGCGCTTGTCCTGCCGGCCGAAGGGTCCGCCACGACCGGCCAGTCCAGTGCCGATGTTGTCGAGCCGGTGCCTGCCCCGGACCGCGAGCAGGTGCCGCATGCGGACATGCCGGTGATCGCATCGAGGGCCGCTGTCGGTGGCATTGCGCAACCGGCGGTCCTGCGCGGCGCATCCGCCTATCGCGAAGTTGGGCGGACCGTCGATTCCGGCGATGCGATGCAGCAGCAAGCCGAGGCTGGGTTCGCCGAGCGACCGAGCGAGAGATCCGGTACGGCGATGCGACGCGATGCGCCTTCAGTCGATGCCGGCCCTGCGCAGGTGCAACGGAGCTCGACCGGACGCGCTGGTCCGGCACCGATGCGCGCGTCGGCCATCGCAAGGCCGCGCGACGACGGGGCCACGTCCCGCGTATCTGCCGATGTCGTAAGGAAGCACCTTGAATCGCCGTTGTCCGCAGGCACCCAGGTCGCAGCGATCGGCCAAGTGAGTGCCCTGCGACCGGTGAGCCTTGCGGTGCATACCGCGATGGCGGCGAGCGCGCTGATGAGCCCTGAAGATGTTGCGCCTCCGGCTGCGGGCATGCGGCGGCGTGTGGACATGCAGCGCGATCCGGGCGTTTCGATGCCGCTGGTGTCGCAGCGCCTTTCTTCGTATGAAGTGCCGGCGGAAACCGTATCCGTGCCGAAGGTGATCTTGCGCGCACCCTCGATGCCTTTGCGGCGAGCATCGGCGGTGGCGGCATCGAATGACCGGTCTGCCCCGACCCTGGATCCGGCCCGAACGCCTGCACCTGTTGCCGATCAGGCTGGTGATGATCGCCGTCAGGATGACGGCATCGCGTTCCCCTGGATCGCGACCACCCACGCAGCGAGCATGACGGGCGCGCGCGTGAATCTTGCGACTGACCCGGCGGCTCACAGCGCTGGCGCGGCGCCGGCGGAACCGAGGCCAACGGCCATGACTGCAACGCCCGAAGCGTCGGGCGAGGGCGTCCCGGTGCAAGGGAGGTCGTCACACATCGCCCGGCACCTTGAAGCCGCACCGGTCGTGGCGCCGATGGCGAAGTCTCGGACCGAGGTCGAGATGCCATTGTCGGTCGGGAGCGCGGCGCTTCCCGGCGAACCGACGACCTCGCGCAAGGTCACGCAGACCGGGCAGCGTGCCATCCCCGACGTCCTGCCCACCCGCGCCTCGACGGACCGGGCCGTCATTGCGCGCGCCGAAACGGTCCCATCGCCGGGTCCCGTAGAGGCCATGCCGGCGGAGCGCACGTTGCCAGCTTCCCGGCTGCCAGTGATCATTGACGTCCCGCGCACGCCTGCCGTGCGCGCGATGCCGGTGGCCCGGATCATCAGTCCTTCTCGTATCGCAGACACAGATGACACCACTCCGGCGCTGGCGCGCTCCGCGACGACGCAGTGGCGCACCCTGGTCGAGCCCGAGAGAGCGCCGACGAGGAACTCCGATACCACGCTCGAACATGGCGCGCGATTGACCGAGGCGCCGCCGGGGCAAAGCCTGCAGTTGGCGGCGCCGGCGCCAGGGCTGGGCATGCCCCTGGCCGAGTTGCAGCCACGAACCGGCCTGCCGTTGAGTCGTGAGAGCACGCCCGACTCGTCGACGACCCGAACGACCAGCACCAGCTCGACCCCCGCAGCCGTGGCAGACGTTGGAATATTGCGGCATCGCACAGCCATCGATCGAAGCCCATCGCGTCAGGAGCTGGGCCCCGCGGATACCGGGAGTGCTGTCCCTCCGTCGGCCGAGGTCCATCCTCGCCAGGCAACTCCTGTCCTTCGCAGCGACACGATCGCACGAGCACAAAGCCTGGTTTTTTCGAATCCGATGCAGTTGGCCAGCGTCGCGGTGCCACCTCGCGCGGAGTGGACCGACCCGCACGGCGAAGATGCGATGCCCCTGAGCCATGGGGTTGCCGGCTTGGCGGTCGCGTCAGGTACGCAGACTCTGCTGCGAAGAAGTGCATTCAGTTCCGACACGGACCCGCCCGAAGCGGTGAGCGATACGCTGCAACCGTTCGCCATCCCTTTCCCGGGGGAAAGGCCGGCCGCACACCACCCGGATGCCGGCACCGCCCACGGAAGCCGGCGCATGCCGCTGTTCGCTGCGCCGCTCCAGCGGAGGATGGCCGTCAACGGCGCTTCGCCTGATTTCACGTCGCGCGCTGCGCCGGCCATTGCCCGCATCATCGACATGCCGCTCGTCAGGCCCGGCGCACCCGCACCCGCCGGAAGTGCCTCGTCGTCGCAGATCGCGCGGGTCGCGGAACCCCGCATGGCGCATCCCGATTCCGGCGATGCGTGGTCGCCCGACGCTGCCGCGCCACCCTCCGCTCCGACAACGGCTCATCAAGTGCAGCCGGAACAGCGCGGGGCGCAGACGGCGGTCGATGTCGATGATCTCGTCGAGCGTGCCTGGGGCGCGCTGATGTCACGCCTGGCCACCGAACATGAACGCAGGGGGTTCGCGCGATGGGCCTGAAGATGTTGACCATCCTCGTTGAAACGCAAGGCAGCACGGACAAGAATCTGCAGTTCGGCAGCCCGACCTCGGACAGCACCATCGTGGCGATGTTCAATCCGAACCGGCTGACCGTCAGCCGCAGCGTGTCCTGGCCGAACCAGAACGCGGCGAAGCGCGACACGCCGGAGAGCCAGTTCATCGGGGGCGAGCCCGCCACGCTCAGCGTCGACCTGTTCTTCGACACCTACGACACCGATGAAGAGCAAAGCCAGAAGAAGAGCGTCAAGAAGCTCTACACCGACAAGCTGCTCCACCTGACGACGGTGGAGCAGCACGGCAAGATCCATCGTCCGCCCGTATGTCGCCTGACCTGGGGAGAACAGGCCATGTTCTTCCAGGGCGTGCTGCAGCAGATCGAGACCCAGTTCACGATGTTCGTGGAAAACGGCCTGCCGGTGCGCGCGACCAACCGCTGCACCTTCAAGCAATGGGTCTCGACCATGACGGACCTGGAGAAGCAGAACCTGATGTCCTCCGACGTCGCGAAGGTATGGATCGTCAAGCGCGGGCAGACCCTGGCGTCGATCGCGGCGGAGGAATACGGTGACCCGCGTCAATGGCAAGCGATCGCCGACGCCAATGGCATCGACAATCCGCTGGCGCTTTCGCCCGGCATGTGCCTCATGCTGCCCGTGCGCCAGGTCGCCTGGAGCGGAGGGACCGCCCTGTGACCGCCCGCGACGAGTTCAACACGCTGACGCCGGATTTCGAGATCCGCGTCAACGGCGCTCCACTGGACCTGAAAGCCGCGGCCGACGTGAGCCTGCTCAGCGTGCTGGACGATGTCGACGCACCGGGCATGTTCACCATCACGCTCCCCGCCTGGGACACGGCGCAGATGAAGCCCAAATGGATCGACGACAAGTTGTTCCAGGAAGGCAATCCGGTGGAGATCGCATTCGGCTACCGCGATCACAAGACCCAGGTGCTCAGCGGAGAGATCACCGGCCTGGAGCCCGACTTCCCTGAAAAGGGCACACCCACGCTGACCGTTCGAGGGCATGACCGTCGCCATCGCCTGATGTCCGCGCGCAAGACGCGCTCCTTCATGAACTGCAAGGACAGCGACATCGCAAGCAAGATCGCTTCCGACGCGGGACTGAATCCCCAGGCCAGCGACAGCAGCGTCACCTTGCCCTACGTCCTGCAGCACAACCAGACGGACCTCGAGTTTCTCGCCATGCGCGCCCGTCGCATCGAGTTCGAGGTCGTCGTCCACGATCGTGACCTCCTGTTCCGGCCGCGCAAGATCGACGAGAAGGCCGAGTTGACGCTCCATCGCCAGATCGAGTTGATTTCATTCCATCCGCGCCTGTCGACGCTGGGCCAGGTTTCCAAACTGGAGGTGCGCGGCTGGGACCCGAAGCAGAAGAAGGAGATCATCGGCAAGGCGGGGATTGGCGACGAACCGACGTCGATGGGCGGATCGCGTTCGGGGCCCTCTGCGGCGCAGCGCGCCTTCTCGGGCGCGCCCAGCGCGCGCGTGAGCGTGCCTGTGCAAAGCCAGGAGGAGGTCGACGCCATGGCCAAGCGTGCCTTTGCCGAAATGGCGCTGCGCTACGTGCGCGCCGAGGGGCTGTGCATCGGTGACCCGCGCATGCGCGCCGGCAAGGTCGTCAACATCGAGGGCCTCGGGGTGCGCTTCAGTGGTCCTTACTACGTGACCTCGGTCGAACACTCGTTTGCCCCGAAGAAGGGCTATCGCACGGCTTTTGCAGCGCGGAGGAACGCGACATGATGCACAACGACCTGCTGCGCGACCTGCTCGCCCCGGATGACGCGCAGCGGCGCTTCTGCGGGGTCGTGGTCGGCATCGTCACCAACAATCGCGACCCCGACGGCATGCACCGCGTCAAGGTTCGCTTCCCATGGCTCAACCTGGACGACGAAAGCCATTGGGCGCGGGTCGCCTGTTCGATGGCCGGCAATGGGCGCGGTTCGTACTTCCTGCCGGAGCCCGACGACGAGGTGCTCGTCGCATTCGAGCATGGCAGTCTGGAGCACCCCTACGTGGTCGGCGCGCTGTGGAATGGCAAGGACAAGCCGCCTGAGAGCAACGGCAACGGCAAGAACGACAACCGCAGCATCACTTCACGCAGCGGGCACATCGTGCGCCTGTGCGACGCCGACGGCGACGAGCGCATCGAGATCATCGACAAGACCGGCAACAACCATGTCGTGATCAAGAGCTCCGACAACAGCATCGCGATCGAAAGCCAGGGCGACATCTCGATCAAGTCCGCGACGGGCAAGGTCACGATCGAAGGCGTCGGCATCGAGCTCACGTCGAAGGCAGGCGTGAAGATCCAGGCGCAATCGACCATCGACGCAAGCGCCAATGCCCAGGTGAACATCAAGGGTGCGTTGGTCAACGTGAACTGAACCATGGCCAACCACCCCGTCAGATCCGTGTCGAAGATCCTCGTGCTGGGCTGCGGCTGGGCCTTTCCGATCGCGCGTGATCGGGCGGGCGACGGCCCGTCGCCACTCGCGATGAGCGCCGACGATGCCAGCGTGCGCGACGCCATCGAGATCATCCTGTCGACGCGCAAGGGCGAACGCATGATGCGTCCCGATTTCGGCTGCGATCTCAGCGGCCTCCTTTTTGCGCCCAACGACGGCGCGACGCAGGCCACGGCAGCTTTCGAAACGGGCGAGGCATTGCGCATGTGGGAACCTCGCATCGACGTGCTCGACGTTCGCGTGAGCGCTGGCGGCGACCGGGCCGAGATGCTGCTGATCGAAGTCGACTACCGCGTGCGCAGCACCGACAACCGGTACAACCTCGTCTATCCGTTCTACCTCGACCGGGCGCTGGTCTGAGAGGAGCAAGGCGTTGACCCCTCCAGCCACACCCCTCGTCATCGAACGCCCGCGCAGCGCAGAGCAGATTGCCGCTGCGTTGCGGCCGTTGCTCGAGCACGAGGGTTTCGCTTCCACCCGACGAGACCCCTTGCTCGAAGCGCTGGTGGGCGTGGCGGCGAGGTACGCGGAGATCGTCACCGCTTGCGTCAACGAGGCGCCCCGGCTTCACCTGCAAGCATTCAGTGAATTCGTTGCCGGCGATCCACGGCCCGCATCGGCGGCCAGCGTGCATCTTGCGTTCAGTGCCGCGCCGGGTGTCTTCCCGGTGGTGGTGCCGCGGTATACGCGCGTGGCGTCGGCCCCGGCGCCGGGCGATACGGCGCCCGTTGTCTTCGAGACGAGCGACGATCTGACCCTGCTGCGCGCTCATCTCGTCCAGGCCTGGTACGTCGACCCGGGCCATCGCCGCGTGGCCGACATGGCTGCGATGCTGGCGGCACCGGGGCGCGGCGAAGGCGACCCGCTTCAGGCTGCGCTGCCGGTCGTGCAAGCGTGTCACCTCGGACAACGCGATGCGTTCGGGCTTCTGGGCCTGCGGGAGGTGAGGGTGCGAGTACGGATCGCACCCGGTCCGGCGAGGGAGCCGTCGCAGCTCGAATGGGGCGTGGCATCGGACAAGGGCTTCGTGCCACTCGCCGTTCGCAGCGACACGACCCTGCAAATGACGCACGATGGAGAGGTCGTGCTCGAAGCGCCGCCCGCCTGGGGCGCGCTGGCGATCGAGGACATCGAATCGCGATGGCTGACGGTTCGCCCGAGCGCATCGGCGTTGCTCGCGGAAGCGTATGCGCCGCCGCGCGTGGCCGGCGTGTCCTTCGTCGTGCTCGCCGCCGTCCCGCCACAGCCCATCGTCGCGGCCTGTCACGGCCTCGTTCCGCTGGACATCAGCAAGGACTTCTATCCGCTGGGCGAACGGCCACGCTTCGGAGAGGTGTTTCAGGTGCTGTGTCCGGCCCTGGTCGAGGCCGGCGCCCACATCGAGTTGCACGTGCTGATGACCAACCCGCAGGGCGCCGCCTCGTCACCGATTCCGCCCGTGAGCCGTGACGGCAAACCCCTTGTCGCGTGGGAGATCCCGACCGTCGATGGCTATCGCGCGCTGGTCGCTGCCGACGGCACCCGTTCGCTCACGCAGGATGGGACGCTCGCCTTCACGGTTCCGGCGGACGTGGTGCGCACGACGATCGCCGGGCACACAGGCGTCTGGTTGCGCGCCCGCCTGGTGTCGGGGACTTACGGCAGCGTCGTGGTGGCAGATGCCGGCGGGTTCCCGATGCCTTGCGCGCCGTCGATCCGTTCGCTCACCGCGGTGGCGACGCTGGAGCGCGGTCCCATCGAGCCCGACGCAGTGATTTGCGAAGGCGCTCTGACGAGGAAGGTGCTCGATCACACGACGTCGACACCCTTCGATCTCTTCGTCGCATCCGACGTCGAAGGGCCGGCGCTGTACCTGGGCTTCGAGTCGCCTGGCGTGCCGCTCGGGGCCGTGTTGACGGCGGGGCGTCTCCTCTGCCTTCATGTGCGTCCGGCGCCGCCGGCGATGCCGATCACCCTCGATGACGAAGACGCGCCGCAGTCGGCGCCGCGCTGGCAGGTGTACGGCGGCGGGAGCTGGCGGGAAGCGAACGTGGTTCGCGACGATTCGAACGGCATGGCGCGCTCCGGCATCGTGCAGGTGCGCCTGACCCACGAAGCATCGCCGTGGGCCGGACTCTCCCTGGATCCGAAGACCCAGTTCGGATGGCTTCGCGTCACCTGGCCGGGCGCGCCCGATGCGGCCCGCACGCTGCCGCTCGGGCTGGCGCTCAATGCGGTGGCCGCAACGCACACCCAGCGCCTGCGCAACGAGGTGCTCGGGTCGAGCAATGGCCGGTCCGCGCAGGTCTTCAAGGCCTTGCGTACGCCCATCATCGGCGACGTGCTGCTTCAAGTGCGCGAACACGACGACCAATGGCTGACGTGGGAGGAAGTCGACGACCTGTCGGACTCGACCGCTGCAGCACGCCACTTCACGCTCGATCGGCTGACGGGTGAGGTGCACTTCGGCGATGGACGCCAAGGCAGGATTCCGCCGGCGGGCGCCAACAACATCCTCTTTCTTGCCTATGCGGCTGGCGGCGGACGCCAGGGCAATCGGACGCCTTTGTCGATCACGCTGCCGCAAAGCGCGGTACCGGCCGTCGAGTCCGTCGTGAACCTTGAAGCCGCGAGCGGCGGGATGGACGCCGAAACCCGCAGCCAGGTTCGCGCGCGCGCATCGACCTGGCTTCGGCACCGCGACCGTGCCGTGTGTGCATCGGACCATGCCGATCTGGCGCTCGTGGCTTCCCCGGATGTGGCGCGCGCCTACTGCTTCGCGGGTCGTGACCTGGCAGCCGAGCGGAAGGGAACGGCCGCCACGGTCGAGCCCGACGCCGCGGTGATCAGCCTGATCGTCGTCCCGCATTCCGACAGCGCGCGTCCGCAGCCGGACGCCGCGCTGCTCGCAACAGTGAAAGCGTATCTCGATGCGCGGCGCTTTCCTGCTGGCCGGCTGGTGATCGTTGGCCCGACGTATGCGAGCGTCTCGGTCAAGCTGGAGATCAGCGTGCGCGGCGACTGGTCACCCCACGAGGTGGCGATGGCATGCGAGAAGCGCGTCACGCAGTTCCTGCACCCGCTTGCCGGTGGAAGCCGAGGGCAGGGCTGGGCGCCGGACGAGCGGCCCCACCGGTCGGACCTGTATTCGCTCGTCGGCGCGATCGACGGCGTCGATTTCGTGCACGGGCTCTCGCTCGCCGTCGATGCGATGCCCGGCGTGCCCTTTATCGTGGCGGCCGGCACCGTGCTGGGAGGTATCGCGCCATGAGCACGCTCGACACGCTCCGGGACGAACGCGCGCATCCCTGGCAGTTCGATGAGTTCGTGCGCGAGGGCATGTCGCTGATCCCTGCGTATGCACCCGAGTGGACCGATCACAATGCCTCCGACCCCGGGATCACGCTGATCGAGCTCTTTGCGTACATGAGCGAAATCCTGACCTACCGCGCACTGCGAATCACGCCCGACGCCAAGCTGAACCTGCTGCGCCTTCTCGAAGGTGCCGAATGGGATGGCTGGCGGGCGCTGCTGGGCGCGCCGGTCCAGCAGGTCGACGATGCCATTCGCCTGCGGGTGCGGGCGCTGTCGCATGCGCAATGCGTCATCACGCCGGAGGATTTCGAGCGTGCAGCGCTGGAGGCTGCCCGCCGGCACCTTGGACCGCACGAAGGCGTGAGGGCGTTCGCACTGTTCGGCACCGATCTTCGCCACGGGCCCAGAGACCCGCTTGATCCCACAGCGCCGGCTGCCGCGGAAGCGCTCGGCGACGTGAGCGTGGTTCTCGCGCCCGAACGCGAACTCGAAGCCGAGGCGCTCGAGCGTCTGTGTCGGCAGGTGCAGGACGAACTGGCGCCGCGCTGCCTGCTGACGACCCGGGCGCATGTGGTCGGCCCCGTGTACCTGCACGTCTTCGTCGGTTGCCGCCTGGGCCTTGAACCAGGCGCAGCGCTCGCGGACGTGCTCTCGGCGATCGATGTGGCGCTGCGCCGCCGCTACGGCCCCCTCTCCGCCGATGAACCCTCCGACGCCGCGCGGGCGTTCGGGCGTGCGCTTCATCTTTCCGAAATCGCGGAGGTCATCGATCGCGTCGAAGGCGTCGATTGGGTCGATGACATCGCCGTTCACCGCATTGCGACTCGAAGCATCCACAGTGCCGATGCGCTGATCGGCGTTCGCATCGGTGTCGCGTCGACGCTCGCCGAAGATACGCGGCTCGGCGGCGCGGTCAGCATCGCCGGTCGCAGGCTGCTTCGTGATGCGCAGGGCGAGGTCACGTCGGTTGCACTGCATCCGTGGGAGCTCGCACGCGTTCGCGTCGAGCGTGACGCCGTGGTCGATGCGAGCCATGCGCCGCTCCCGGGTGCGCGTCGCCTCGGCGGCGCGGGAGGCCGTCCATGAAACTCGAGCCCGGAGATCGCATGTTCGCGAGCCTGCCGGCCGTCTACGAGGCCGCCGACGCCACGGGCGATCTCGCGAGATTGCTCGGCGTGTTCGAGGCGCTGTTCTTCGAAAGCGAGCCGGGTGGTCGCGCGCACACCGCACTGCCTGGCATCGAGCGCAGCATTCAAGCCATTCCCGCGCTTTTTGCGCCGATCGGGTCGCCGACCCATCCCGCCGCACGCACGCCGGACAGCTTCATGCACTGGATGGCGGGCTGGATGGCGTTCACGCCGCACGCCTTGTTCACGCCGGAGGCGCTGCGCCGCATCGTGGCCGGCATCGTGCCGTTGTACAGCTTGCGCGGAACGCGAGAAAGCCTTCGGCGCCTGATCGCGCTGTGCTTCGAGGATGTGCATGAGGTGCATATCGACGACCGGCCATCGACGGGGTTCACCGTGGGCCAGTCCTTGCTCGGCGAAGACACTCGCCTGGCGCAGGGGCGGGCCTTCTTCTTCAAGGTGGCGGTCCATTGGAGTCCCCCCGCGCCCGCGCCCGGCACCCCGGGCGATGCCGCGGCGCTCGAGCGCCAGTTGCGCGCCGTGATCGACTTCGCGAAGCCGGCCCACACGACCTACGAATTGCGCGTGCAGGTGTCTCCCAAAGCCGGGGGGCCCACAACGACGCGGACCGGCACACAATGAACACGAGCACTCGACGCACATCCATTGTCCGGAGATCGACATCATGCAAAAGAAACAGCTGATCACGCGCAAGCCCGCCTACTGGCATGGCCAGCTGTTGCTCGAGGAGGACTTCATCGACGAGCAGCAATATCACAGCGAGGCGCGCTACCGGCACAGCCGGCATCTGCATGGCTTCGGCGTTGCCAGCGGGCTCGAGGTGACGCACGCCGGCGATCTCGCGGTCACCGTCTCGCCGGGCTTCGCCATCGACCGCAGAGGCCGGGAGATCGAGTTGCGCGAGGCCGAAACGCTCGAACTGCACGGCTTGCCACCCGGCGCGCTGGCCTGGGTGACCATCGGCTTCCGCACCGAACGCGCAGCCAAGGACGGCAACAACGACAACCGCATCGATTGCTACGCGCACCTGCGCATCGCCACCGGCGTGGACCCGTCGGACGTGCGGCTGTGTGGGGTGCAACTCGACGAGCGCGGGCGGCTCGGGCTGAAAGCGGTCAACCACCAGGAGCGCGACACACTGCGCTCGCATGTGGCGCCGGGCTCCGTCGGCGCCGAAGCCCTCGACGCCCAGCTTCGCCGTGACTGGATCACGGTGGCCTTCCATCCCTCGGCGATGCCCCAGGACGAAGACGACGCCAGGCCGCCCTTTCGCGTGGGTGCGACGCAGGCCATCGCGCACAAGGAATATGACGGAAAGCCCAACGCGCGCGGCGCCGCGGGATCGATGGCCATCGTGTTGCCGCCGGGGGTGCGCCACATCCATCGCTTTCGCGTGGCTGGCAGCGCCAACGAGAAGAAGTTGACGGCGACGCTCATCAAGGGCGGCTTCGACGCGAAGTCGATGCAACACCTGCGCGACGAAGTGCTGACGCTCGAGCACGCCGGCGGCAGCGGGGGGTACTTCGAAACCGGCGAGATCCCCGAAGCCCATCGGAGCCTGCGTGATCGGCGCCGCACGCTGTCGGTCGACATTCGGGCGCACGGCTACGTCAAGATCTCGATGATCGCCCTCGAAGTGTCGTACTGAGCCTGGAGCCACGCATGGAGCCGTTCGCCGATTCGTCCGAGCATTTGCTGGCCGAGCTCGAGTGCATCGACCTGCTGATCCGCTCACGGGTCGCGCACCTGCGGCGCGTGCAGTCCGAGGACGAGCATTTCCGGGGTCTCTACATCTCGGAGCAGGAAGTCGACGCACTGCTCGCCCGCCCGCTCGGCGCGCCGCAATGGCTCAAGGCGGTCGAGGAGGGGCGGCTGGTCGATATCGACGCGACGCTGGTCGATCTCGGGCACGTGCTCGAGTCACGCCGCCGGCTGAGCCTCGCGCAGGGCATCGAACTGCGCCTGGCGAGCCTCGGGCAGCGCTTCGGCCTCGATCGTTTCGACATTGGCGTGTTGCTCATCGCCCTGGCGGTCGAGGTCGACCTGCGCTACGAGAAGCTCTATGCGTACCTGCAGGACGACGTCACGAAGAAGCGGCCGAGCGTCGACCTGGCGATCCAGTTGCTGACCGCTTCGCCGGCCGATCGCCTTGCCGCGCGCCGCAGCTTCCTGCCCGGCGCGCCGCTGCTCGCGCAGCATCTCGTGCAACTGCAGGACGACCCATCGCAACCGCATCCGCCCCTGCTCGCGAAGTACCTGAAAGTCGAAGACCGCATCGTGCAGTTCCTCTTCGGCATCGACGAGATCGACGAGCGCCTTCGGGCCTTTGTCGAACCTGTCGTACCGCGACGCTCTCTCGACGACCTGCTGCTGACGGACGAAGCGCGACTTGCATTGCGCCGTGCGTGGCCGGCGTACGCCGAAGCGCCGTTGCCCGTGATGCTGCTGGCCGGGCCGACAGGCTCGGGCAAGCGCAGCGCCGCCGAAGGGATCTGCCACGAGCGGCAATGGCCGCTGCTGCTCGCCGACGTCGCGGCCTTGCCCGCGGAGGCCGACGTGTCGCGCCTGGCAGCACTCATCGAACGTGAGGCCGCCTTGCTGGGCGGCGCTGTGTACTGGCGCGGCGGATCGTCGCTCGGTTCCGCGGAAGGGGCCGGCGCCGTCGCCGAAGGTGCTGAATCGGCGCGCGGCGCGCTGGCCGCCCTGTTGCGAGCGATCGACACCGGCCGGGCCCCGTGCTTCTGGGCTGGCGAAGACACCGTCGCCGTCGGCGCCGCACTGGCACGCCGGGCGGCCGTCGTCATGCGCATGCCCGAGGCCACCCACTTGCAACGCGCTTCGTTGTGGTCGAGCGAGCTTGCCGGTGCGACGCTGAATCAGGATGTGGATCTCACGGCATTGGCAAGCCGATTCAAGCTGCGCCTTGGCGGCATCGTGCAAGCGGCCGCCACGGCACGGCGGCTCGCGCGGCTGCGGGACGGCGAAACGGCCCCGGTCACCCCGCGCGATCTGCAGGACGCATGCCGCATGCACTCGAACCAGAAGCTCTCGTCGCTGGCGCGCAAGACCACGCCGCGGCAGCGGTGGGACGACCTGGTGCTCCCGGCGGATCGTGTTTCGCAGTTGCGCGAGATCTGCAACCACGTGAAGTACCGCGATCGCGTCTATGGCGACTGGGGCTTTGGCCGCAAGCTGGCGCTCGGCAAGGGGCTGGCGGTGCTCTTTGCCGGGCCTTCGGGCACGGGCAAGACGATGTCGGCGAGCATCATTGCCTCGGAGCTAGGGCTCGATATCTACCGCATCGACCTGTCAACCGTGATCAGCAAATACATCGGCGAGACGGAGAAGAACCTGTCGAAGATCTTCGACGAGGCCGAGACCTCGAATGCGATTCTCTTCTTCGACGAGGCCGATGCGCTCTTCGGCAAGCGCAGCGAGGTGCGCGATTCTCACGACCGTTACGCCAACATCGAGGTCGGCTACCTGCTGCAGCGCATGGAGGAATACGAAGGCATCGCGATCCTCGCGACCAACTTCCGCAAGAACATGGACGATGCCTTCGTGCGGCGGCTTCACTTCACGGTCGAGTTTCCGTTTCCGGATGACGAGGATCGCTTTCGCATCTGGAAGGGCATCTGGCCGGAGGACACGCCGCGCGACAGCGAACTCGACCTGGCGCTTCTTGCGCAGCGTTTCGAAATGACCGGCGGCAATATCAAGAACGTGGCCGTCGCTGCGGCGTTCCTCGCCGCGGACGAGGACCAGGTCGTGCGCATGGGCCATGTGATCCAGGCGACACAACGGGAGTACCAGAAAACCGGCAAACTGTTGGGTGACTTCGACGAGTTCGGCCTTGGAGACGGTCGTGCGCGCCGATGATGCTCGCGCTATTCTCGAGCGCCGTCCGCGAAAACCGGCGCTCTCGTGGACTTGACCGCATGGCGGCCGAAAGGAGGCATCGTGTCTGACTACGACATCGCCCAGAGGCAGGCTTCTTCATTTCTCGTGGCGCAACCCCAGGCGGGCACCACCACCCAGGCACAGCGCGCGGCGGACGAATCCGGCGGCGTCAGTTGCCGCCTTGGCGACGCGTCCTGCGCGTCGGCGCACGCGGCGAGCGTCAGCCGATCGGCCCTTCGCGACGGTTCCATGCTGCACCGTTCGCTGCGGCACCTGCAGCGCGACTTCGGCAACCGGTACGTCGGCCAGGTGATCCACCGGGCCACCGGCGACGCGGCCGGCAGCGGCGAAAGCAGCACGGATGCGATCGAGCGCTCGATCGATGCTGCGCGCGGTGGCGGCCAGGGCATGGACCACGGCACGCGCTCCCGGATGGAATCGGCGTTCGGCGCAGACTTCTCGGGCGTGCGCATTCACCACGATTCGCGGGCCGACGGCCTGAGCGAGTCGCTCAGCGCGCGCGCATTCACGACCGGGCGCGACGTGTTCTTCCGCCAGGGTGAATACAGCCCGGGCACGTCCTCGGGCCGCGAGCTGCTGGCGCACGAACTGACGCATGTCGTGCAGCAGAACGGCGACGGCGTGCAACGGAAGATGACGGTGAGCCAGCCCGGCGATCCGCACGAAGTCGAGGCGGACCAGATGGCGCGCGCGGTGATGCAGCAGGAGCACGCGGTGCAACGCCAGCCTGAAGCACCGGTGTCGGAGGATGAGGAAAAGAAGAAGCTCCACATGAAGGCGGATTCGACGAGCCTGATGCGCGAGGAAGAAGAGCAGAAGCAGGAATAGGCCGTATGCGCGAACACCAGCAGCGGCACCCGATCGTTCTCGATCGTCTACCAGCACATGCCGCGGCAGCGCAGGGCAGGCAGGCCCAGGTTCGGCGATCCGATCTCGCTACCCCGCAGCGATCCGGCACGACACTGAATCCGGCCAGCAATGGCTTTCGTGGCACGGTGCTGCAACTCCAGCGGCAGCTTGGGAACCAGTATGCGCAGCGGTACGTGCGCCGCGTGACGTCGGCCTGCGGCGAAGCGGCGCATCTCGGACCGGGTTTAGGTGTCCAGCGCCAGCCCGCCCCGGGCCCACCCGCGGTCGATTGGCGCGTCGGAGCGCAGGCCTTCAACCTCATCCTCCAACGCGAGTTTGCGGTCGCGAACAGTTCCTGGTTCTCGGGAACGCGCTCGGATCTTCCGCTCGGCGGCGCTGTCCTTGCGGACTTGACCACCGGCCGTGGCGGCCGGGTGCAGTTCGCTCTCAGTCCCGATTTCGCGCCCGCCGGTCAATCGGCCGCCGATGCATCGATCGATCCGGTACGGGTTGCCGCCGTGCGAACCCAAGTGATGCGCGTGTTCGACTGGCGCATAGCCCAAGGGATCTTGACGGGCGAGGACGTTGCGGCCCCGTTCGTCAGCGCACGCCTGCGCGCAATGCCACCGCTTTCGGTTCGCACGCTGCGCGCCCAGCCTAAAGTCGACCCCGTCGCTCAGGCGGAGCTGGACCGGATACTCGCGATCACGACCCAATTGCCCGCGACTGCGCAGTTCGACGCTGCGGGAGCGGCATCGCTGAACATCAACGGCATCAACGTGCGAATCCTGCCCGACACGCGCCAAGGGACTCGCAACGAGACTTCCTTCAGGCTGGTCCCCAGCCAATTGCAAACGCCAGGTTTCACGCACGCCCGCGGTCGCGTCACGGCGATCAACGGACCGATTCCAGTGGCGCCCGCGGTCGAGATCTTCACGAGCTATGCCGCCCAGGGACCGCAGGCCGGAAGCGATCCGCTGACGGCGACCTCCGCGTACGGCCGCGGCACGACGGCAAGCGATACAGCCGCCGGCACCACCTCGCTACGCTTTCACGAGAGCAGTCACGGCGCAGACTACCTGGGGTACATCGCGGGCCATCCATTTCCGACCTACACGGGCAGCATCGGGATGACGGTCGCCGCGTTCACACAGGCCAACACGGCTTTTCTGAACGGGTTCGCGGCCTGGTCGCGGAACATGGGCAACGCGAGCCTCTGCGCGACCGATTGCGTCGGATCGCCGAACATCGATGCTTTCGAACACAACACCGGCGCCAACATGAAGTGCACCGCGTGTCATCCGTGACCTGGACGCATCGGCCTCATCCCGCTCGCACCTCGAACACGGAATGCCCGATGCGGATCTCGTCGCCAGGTCGAACGCTGCGTGCACCGTCGCGAAGAACGCCGCCGTTGACGTAGGTTCCGTTCCTCGATCCAAGATCGACGATGGACAGGTGGGCGCCGATGCAATCGATGCGGGCATGCGTGGCAGAGACGAACGCGTCGTCGCGGAGCGCAACGTCGTTCTGGCTGTCCGCGCCGATGTGCATCGCGCCGGCATGGATCGGCCATCGCTCCCATCGTCCGGATGCGTCCTTCAGGCAGAGGACGGCCTGCGCCCCCACGCCGCCCAGGACGTAGTGGCCAACGAGTACGGCAAGGTGGTATGCGTCGCGGTCCTCGCGCTGGCTGCGGAGGGCGGTGAGCGTCCCGTCGGGATGGAACAGCAGTGCGCGCAGATCTTTCTCGGGCAGCAGAGCGGCCGTGGCACCTGCCCAGCGCGTGTCGCACAGTGCGGCCTTCACACCGGTCAGGCGCTTCTGGATATCGTCGACGAACTTCTTCGAACGTTGGGCCCATCCGCTGCGGGGCGGAAACAGGACGATCACCTTGTGGAGGTAGCCCTTGCGCGCCAGCATCGCAAGCTCCCAGTTGACCCAGAAGGTATTCCCGCAATACATCAGGATGACCTGTGCGCTGGCCATCCATCGCCTGACTTGCGCCTGCCAGTCGGCGTCCGAGAGGCGGATCCGTGCGGCGCCCGGCACCGGCAGTTCCTCGCTCGGGGCGCCGATGGCGACGAAGGGCCCGAAATGGATGAAGTGCCTGGACAGCCGGGTCTCCAGCGAGTAGTCGAACAGCGCTTCGCCGCTTTGCGCGAAGGTCAGCTTCTCGTCGTCTTCGAACGAGCGCAGAAAGAGAATCGGCGGCCTTCGGTCGACACGCAGCAATGCATCGGCATCGACCTGGAAGTACCGCCGCATGCGCACCAGCAGGAAGAAGCCGACAAGGTCGATCACGTTGAAGATCTTGCCCACGTCCTGCACTTCCCTGGCCGACCCGTTGAAGTTCGGTAGGGCCACGTGATAACCATACGCCGACGCCAGCAGCACCACGATGCCCAGCACCCCGAAGGCAATCCCCTTGCCGCGATTGACGCGCTTGAGTTGCGAGAAGTCGATCGGCGTCGATGCCATGCGTCCGTCGTCGGCCATCGACCGTGCGAGGCTCTGAAGGTTCACGTCAACCCCGGAGAGCTTCATCGATCGGAGTCCGAACAGTGCGATCAGGGTGACGACGCACCAGACCGCCACGAACGACCACGTCACGATCGCCATCACGCTGGTCGGATCCGACGCGCCCGTGCTGGCCATGAGCAAAACCATTCCGATGCTCGCCGGCAACAGCAGGCCGAGCATCCAGAGGTACAGCGTCCAGGTGCGGCTCGAAATCGACCCGATGTTGCGGATGCCGATCCAGAAGCAGGCTGCGGCGGCCCCGATGAAGGCAAAGTGGATCAGGTATCCCGTGACTTCGAGCTCGTCGAAAAGGACGCTCATGAGGCTCTGCAGCATGATCTGGATCGACATGAAGACCAGCCCATAGTCCATCAGGCGGACGATGCGCATGCGTCTCACATGTCGCGAGAGATCGATGTCCTTGACCGTGGTCGGAGTCGTCATCCTTGCTCCCGTCGCGCGCGGGCGCGATGCGAAAGTATAGGCACGGTGCTGCAGGATGTCGGGGTGTTCCACCCGCCACTCGCCATACCCCCAATGTTCGGGATGACGCACCCCGGGAAGGCGCGTATCGTCGATCTCCCGGTCGCGGCGGCGGCTGCGGATCAAAGAGGAGCCAACGATGCAACAAGGCCTCGAACTGGTGCGCATCGCCGCAAGGGCTCGACCTGCCCGCATGAAATGAGCCATCCGTGTCTCAGGTCCCCGTCATGAGACCTTGGCCGCGGCTTGTTCCGCTGGTCGTCGCGTCCTGCGCGATGTCCTGGTGTGCTCTCGCGTGGTCCCAGCACAGCGCGGCCACGGATCGCATGCTTGCGGGCGTGGTGTACGTCGAATGCGACGTGGAGTTTGAAGGCGAGATAGCGAGCGCCGAAAGCGGCTCGGGATTCCTGATCGCCGCGGCCGATCACGTCGTGACCAACAACCATGTCGTGGACGAATGCAATCCGGACAGGCGGCTCGAGGTCACGAAGAGGGTGATGTTCGACAGGTTCGTCAGCGAGCTGAGTCAGAACAAGGTCCCGCCGCTCATCCTGGAGGAACTCGACGCCAACCCCGACCTGCTGCAACGCTTTCAGAAGGACAAGGAGTTCGCGCGCCGCTACCTGTTCGACCGCGTGACCAAGATTGCCGCCTCCGAGGCCAAGGCAAGGGTGCCCGGCATCACGCAGAAGTTGTTCGTCGTCGTGCCGGGCAAGGCGTCGAGTGAACCCGTCCGATTCGACGTCTCCCGCATTGCGTGGAATTCACAGACGAGCAGCAGCAATGCAAAGGCCACCGGCATCGACATGGCCATCCTGAAACTTGACAGGCCGATTCCCAACGGACTGGCGGTGACACTCGCGACCGGCAGTTCCGCGCAGGTCAACGACCTGGTCTATGCGGTGGGCTTTCCGGGCGCATCGGCCAGCGTCGAGTCCAACAAGTACGTGCCGACGATGAAGCGCGGCATCGTGAGCAAGCTCGGCGGCGAGTCCCCGTTCCTGTCGGACGAAGGACGCGCCAAGGGCTTGAGGGGCACGCCCGTCATCGAAACGGACGCCGCCATCGGTCCCGGCAATTCGGGCGGGCCGCTCTACAACCAGTACGGTGACGTGATCGGCATCAACACCTTCGCGCCCAAGAAGGGCACGGGCATTGGCTGGGCCCAGAACGTCGACGTCCTCATTCCGGTGATGCAGGACCTGGGCTTGCCGCTGCCCGACATCCGCCGCACGCCAGCGGGATGGATGGAAGAGAACCGTGGGCTGGCCACGGCCGGCGTGGCCGTCGCTGCACTGTCCTTGCTCGCGGGCCTGGTCGTCGTGGGATTCAGGAAGTTCTCGCGACCGATGCCCGGAGCGTCTTCGAAGGCCGCTGCCTCTCCGGCAGCGGCGCGGCCGCAGGTCGGACCCAGGCCCACGATCCTCGGCCGGTCGGGCCAGTTCAGGAACGTGTCGGTGACCATTCCTCCCGAAGGATTGACGCTTGGCCGTGAAGGCGGAGGAAGCGGGCGCCTCACCTTCGCCGCAGACAGCGACCTGAGCCGCAAGCATTGCTCGATTGTCTTTGACGAGCCGACCCAGCGCTTCAGGGTCACGGACCTTGGTTCGAGCAACGGGACCTTTACCGTTCCCGACGGGAACCGGCTCGCCGCGAACCAGCCCTTGCTGTGCAAGCCCGGACAGACGATTCGCCTCGGTCGCGAAAACGTGTTCGAACTGAAGCTGGATGACGGCCGGTTGCCCAGGCACCGGCCGTGATTGCGAGGAGCGACAGCCATGGTCGACTTGACGGGGAGGGTGCTTCGCGAGCGCTACCGCATTGTCAGGAAGATCGGCGCCGGCGCGATGAGCGAGGTCTTTCTGGCCGTCGATCCGCATCACGCGGACAAGCGCTTCGCGCTCAAGGTCCTCCGCCAGGATCTGGTCCATCAGGCGGACCTGGGTCACCGGTTTCGCGAAGAGGGGCGCATGCTGGAGCGCCTCGATCACCCGGGCATCGTTCGCGTGTACGAGGTTTTCGAGACGGATGGCGCGTTGTGCATGGTGCTCGCCTTCGTGGACGGCCAGTCGCTGGAAGACCTGCTGCAGGCGCATGACGCACTCGACCCCTCGGTCGCGCTGCCGATCTTCAAGGTCGTTCTTTCGGCGCTCGACTATGCCCACCGCTCGCACGTGATCCATCGGGACGTGAAGCCGTCGAACATCCTCATCGATCGCACGGGACGCGCCTTGCTGTGCGACTTCGGCATTGCGAGACAGATCGGCCGGCGCGGCATGACGGCCTTCGGCATGACGCTCGGCACGCCGCAGTACATGAGCCCCGAGCAGATCCAGGCTCCGCAGCAGATCGACCATCGCTCGGACCTCTATTCGGCCGGGATCCTGCTCTACGAGATGCTCACCGGCAAGGTGCCGTTCGGCGATGCGTCGACGGAATCGGACTATGCGGTCCTGCAGCAGCATGTGCATACGGAGCCTCCCGACCCGAGGACCTTCAATCCGGCCATCGACGCCCGGATCTGCGCCGTCCTGCAAAAGGCCTTGCGCAAGGATCGGGGTCGCCGCTTCCAGGGCGGCTCGGAGTTCTGGCAGGCGATCGAATTGGCGGTCGGGGGCGTCGACCTGCCAAGAGCAGACGGGCCGGCATCACCACCGCCTCCGCCATCGCGGTCCGGGCGCAGGCGCTACAGCGTGTACCGGCATGCGGCCCGCGAAGACGAAGCGGTGAAGATCGGCTTCAGTTGGCCTGCGCTCTGCCTGGGCTTTTTCTGGATGTTCGCGAAGCGCCTCTCCGGGTACGCGCTGGCGTGGCTTGGCTGCCTCGTCGTGCTGGGAGCGATGTTCGCGGTGGTCACTCAGATGCCTCGCGACGTGCTCACCGACGCGCTCTACTTCATGCTGGCCCTCATCGTCGCCATTGTCTTGCTGGTGCCCGCGCTGAAAGGCAACAGTTGGCGAGAGAGTGACTTGCTTCGGCGCGGCTATGTCTTCGTCGGCGAGGTGAGCGCAACAACCGCCGAGGATGCGCTCGCAAGCGCGCCGCCTGTAGCGCCCCTTGGATCGGCGCGCTAGTTTGCCTGCGTGACGGCCGGGCAACGCGCCTGCAGATCGTCGGCGGAGACGAGCGTGCCCCGCTGTCGGAAGCCGGCTTCATCGGCCTTGATGGATCCGGCCAAGGCCTGGAACCCGGGGTCGGTGGACTGTCTCGTGATTGCCGCGGCGACCACCTCGGGCCCGGTCGCACTCAACTGCCGCATCGCCTCGCCGTACTTCGTTGCGTACTGGTTCATGTTGGTCTTCATGTCCGCCAGCCTGACGCGAAACTTCTCCACGCGGTCGGGATCCCCGGTCTTGCGCGCGAGTTCGAGGCCCGGCTCCCGGGCGCGGTATTCGTTCAGTTCGCGGCAAAACAGGTTGAGCGAGGTCTTCACGTTCGCGAGCGCCTCGCTGGCCGTGGTCGCTGCCAGGATCTGCGCGTCACGCTCATTCTGTTCCCGCTTGATCCTGGCTTCGCGATTGACCCCCTCGCGCCACTGAAGGAGAAAGAAAGTGCCAATGATCGCAATGACACAGGCGACGGCAAGCGAGGGGACGAGGATCTTGATGAACCGTCGCCACCGCAGGTAGTCGGCGATGGCTTTCCGGAAGTCGCCGCAGCCCTGGAACCGGAGCGCCGGGTCGCGTTGCAGGGCCGTCGCCACGATGCGCGCAATCGGCTCCGGCACATCGGGTCGGAACTTGCGCACATCCGGCGCGTCCTCATGAAGCTGGGGCAGCGCGGCGCCATGCTGCTCCGGATCGACGTTGAACGGCAGCCGGCCGCACAGCATCTCGAAGAAGAGCACGCCCGCCGAGAAGACGTCGGAGCGATGGTCGATCGCGTACGGACTGAGGACCTGTTCGGGGCTCATGTACTCCGCGGTGCCGGCGCCGACCACGCCGCTGTCGCGCGACTTTCCGCCAATGTCGCGCGAGATACCGAAGTCCGTGACCCGCGGGCGTGAATCTTCCGTCGCCACGATCACGTTGGCGGGCTTGACGTCACAGTGAAGAATGCCGATCTTGTGGGCGTGGTCGAGGCCACTGAGGATGCCCGTCATCAGTGGCAATGCGACCGGCAGCGCAAGTCCGCCGGGTGAATCGGCAATCATCTGCGCCAGCGTCTTGCCTTCGACGTAGCTCTGGATCAGGCAGTAGTGGTCTTTCCAGAGCAGGAAGTCGTACATGCCGACGACGTTGTCGTGTTCGAGCCGCGACTGCTTGGTGGCCTCGTCGCGAAGCATGGCGACGAACCGGGGCTGGTCCGAGAACTCCCGCCTCAGGACCTTGATTGCATACTTCTTGTCGGGAACGTTGAGGTTTTCGGCCAGGAAGACCTCGCCCATACCACCGCCGCCGAGCTTGCGGCGGATGACGAAGTGACCGCCGATCGTCTCTCCGCCCATCAGACTGCTGTCGGATTGCGATCTGGTCATTGCGCGTCGTCTGCGTGCCGTCAGCCCTTCAGCAGGATATCGAGCATGTTGCTCGTCTTGGCCTTGAGCTCTTCCAGGCGTCGGGCCTTCTCCTGCTGCGAGAGGCTGGTGTCTTGCTCGAGCGCCTGTGCCTGCCTGGTGCTGTCGGCCAGACGGCGTGCCCGCTCGCTCTTTCGCTGCCGGTCCTGCGGCGTCGCGGCAGGGGCGGAGTCGTTCACCTTGCTCATCTGGTCGAGCTTCGCCTTGAGCTGGCTGGCGCTGAACTGGCGGCTTTGCAGATCCATGCGCAACTGAGCGCTTTGCCTCGTCAGTTCGGCTTGCGTCTGTTCTTCCGACGTCAGGATGTTCTGCTTGGCATCCACGCGACCTTGCGTCGCATTGATGTCGGACTTGAGTTCGGCGATCGCGCACCCCCAGAGGCTTGCGGCGGCCGCAGTGGAGATCACCCAGGCGCTGATGCGAAGCATGGCTAGGTGACCCTGGCACGTTGGGCCGCGAGAAGATCGACTTGCCGTTGCGCTTCGGCAAGCAACTGCTCCTGCCTGGCAATCGACGCATCGAGATCGGCTGATCCGGGCTTGTTCTGGGCGCGGTAGGCCTTCACCTCCTTGAGCGCTTCGTTGCCCTTGGCCACTTGGGCGCTGGCGGCCTTGATCTCGTTGTCGCGTGCTTGCCGTTCCTGGGCCAGCCGCTCGTTGGAGATCTTCTTCTGCTGGATCTGCGCGACCAGGGCGTCGGTGCTTTGGGAGGTGGCGGCAACCTGCTTGCTCAAATCAGCGTTGAGCTGCTGACTGTCCTGGTTGAGGCCGCGCACATACTTGATGCGCGCATCGAGGTCGTTCTCGTGCCCGGCAAGCTGCTGCTTTCTTTTCTCCAGGTTGGATGCATAGCTGTAGCAGATGGCGGCGCCTCCGGCGCCCAGCACCACGCCCGCGGCGAGGCAGTCATGATCGGATCGCCCCGACGCCTTGCATAGAAGATAGGTCGCCGCTGCGGCGCCAGCGCCGCATTGCAGGCTCGCATTCTGGGGCGCGGTCTCGCAGCCGACCAGCGCGGCCAGGCTGATGAGAAGCCATCCTGATCGGGTCCATTCCTTGTTCATCATGATTGCTCCGGGCTTGGGAACCGCAATCACCGTGGACGCCGCGGTTGAAGGCGTGCGGGCCGAGTTCGCCATCGATGAGGCCTATCCCGGGCGCTCTTCGTTCGACCTGTCCCTGACGGGTTCCACCTCGCTTTGCGAAGGCATGTCGTCCGTCGACTGGAGCTTGCCCTGGCCAACGACAGGTGGACGGATCTTCTGGAAGGTAAACAGGGTCGCGCCCGCCTGGATCAATGCGCCATCGGGCAGGTCGATGCCCAGCGTGTCGATCTGGTCCCCGTTGACGTAGGTTCCGTTCGTGCTGTTGCAATCGCTGATGCGGTACTTCTCTCGCTGGCAAAGAATCAGGAAGTGGGCGCTCGAGAGCTTGTCGTCTTCCGGCACCATCACGTCGGAAGGACGATTCCCCTCCACGCTCACGGTCCCCGAACCCACATAGTTGCGGCCTTCGTGCAACTCGAACAACGTGCCAAGTGCCGACCAGCTGAAGGTCACGACAATGCCGGTCAGTCGCCGGCCGTGGCCCGGACGAACGGGCGCCTGGGACGACATCTCTTCGGGGTAGAGCACCTTCGTGGCGCCGCGCGGCGGGCGACTTCCTTCGGATGGAGGGGCGGCCGTGCCGAAGGATTCGCTCCGTTCACCGTCCGGCATGTCGACGCGGGTTTCGCGACGACCTCCCGATGCGCGCCTGCCTGGCGAAGAAGCGTCTGCAGCAGGCCCACCGAGGTCCTCGGGCGGGTTGATTCGCGTCGCGCCCGGCCCCGCGGTCGACGTGCGCGTGGCGCTCATCTGCGTACCGATCTGAGTTCTTTCGCCCGCGTTCTTTTCGGCTTCGCAGTAGGGACACTTGACCCAGTCGAGCGCCATCGGATGCCCCGCTTCGCAGCGTCTTGACGAGGTAGAAAGTGGCTTGGCCGACTGATTGCCGAACCCTCCCACCAAGCCACGCCACAATGACTTATCACTCATGACGGGATGACCTCCCTAACGAGAATGGAGACGTCGAACCACTCACCGAGATGTCGCGCCAAGCAGGCAAATCGTTGAATCGATATTCTGCCGCGAACCATGCAGTGTCAACCCCTGACGGATGGACTATCCGCGAGCTATGCCAACTCGACAGTGGCCTTCGGTGCTAGTTCATTTGCCTCATGGATTGTTGACTTCCGGTGACGCGTTCGCCGGCTTCTCGGGCGCCGAAGCGGGCGCGGCCGGCAGCGTTGGCACCGTTGGTTCTGGTGACGCGTTGGTTTGCTGCTTGCTTCCAGCGTTGGCTTCGACCGGACTTGCGGAAGACCCGTTAGCAGGGCTTGCATCGACCTTCTGTTGCACCGGAGGCGGAGGCGGGGGCGGCTTCGGCCTGGCAGTCGTTTCTTTCGGGCCTGGGCGTGGGGCGTTCGCGGGCTTGCCCTCCGAATGTGGCGGATCGCCCGATGGTTTCTGCGGCTTGATCTGGGGCACTGGGAAGGCACGCGGCGCTGGCGCCGCGGCGCCGGGCACATCGGCATCTTTCGAACCGCCAGGCGTGGTCGGGGTGCCCGAAGCGCCTGGGGCTGGTGGCCCCTGCGGCTGTGGCGGTCGCTGCGTCGAGTCCGGCGGTTCTTTCTGCACGGGCCCTGGTGAAGCACCCACGACCGCAGGCTCGAGGGGTTGACGCGTCGCAGCGTCGGCTCGCACGCGGTCCAGCTTGGGGAACAGCCATGCAGCCACGCCACCACCCGCCACGACGGCACCCAACGCCGCGGACGTCAGCGACACCCAGAGCGTGCCGCGTGATTGCGGCCCGAATCTCGCGAGCCACCCGCCGCGGCGCTTGTAGCCGATCAGTTGAACGGTGACGTTGTCTTCGCCGCCCTTCACGAGTGCGCATTCGATCAGTCGATCGGTCGCTTGCTGGGGCTCTTCGCCGGCGCGCAGCACATTCGCGATTTCCTCGTCGGACACATAGCCGCAGAGTCCGTCCGAACACAGGAGGATTCGATCGCCCGCGTCGACGGCCATCCAGTCGCTGACGTCGGCCTGCACTGACGGTTGGTGACCGATCGCCCTGTCGAGCACGCTGGCATCCGGATGCACGGCGGCCTGCTCCGGCGTGAGCAAGCCGCCATCCATCATGCGTTGAACGCGCGTATGGTCGCGCGTCAGTTGCCTGAGACCGGCACGGCGACGCCACAGGTACGCGCGGCTGTCGCCGACATGCGCGACCATGAAGCGCCTGTCGGAGGTAATCAGTGCGACCGCGGTTGCACCCATTTCGGAGGTCTCGGGGTCGTTGGGATTGCGACGCGAATGGACTTCCTCATTGGCAGCGGCAAAGGCCTCGCGCACGCCATCCGTGAATCGCAGCGAATCCGGCGGGATCCTTGCGAGCGATTCCTGCAGCGAGCGAACCGTCAACTCCGCCGCGAGTGCACCGCCGAGATGCCCGCCCATGCCGTCCGACACCACGTAGACATCGCCGAACGCCGTGGGCGTCCAGCCCATGCGATCTTCGTTCGCCTTGCGCACGTAGCCAGTCTCCGATCTGGCACCCCGTACCCAGGGCGATGCGGCGGCGCCCATCGGTTCACCGTTGCGTCGAGCGCGGCCGACCCGGCGCCGCGACGATGGAAGAGCGCGCTTCAAAGGAATGACCGTGCGGCATCATCATCAGCTGACGCGAGGCTCGAATGCTGAACGGCCCGCACTCTGGACCGTGTCCGGACTCAGTATCTCGAACGTGCTGCGCCCCAAGGTCACGACATCGCCGGGCGAGACGGATCGCGTCGCGCCAGTGAACGAGACACCGTTCAACTCGGAGCCATTGCGTGAGCCGAGGTCGGTGACATAGAGGGCGTTGGCTTCCGCCTTCAGGGCGAGGTGACGACCGGAGATAAAGTCGTCGCCGTTGAGAATCAGGTCGTTCTCGGGTGCGGCGCCGATTCGGGTGGGTGACGCAGTGACCAGATATCGCACGCCTTGGGCCACGCCCGTCAGGCCGTTCACTATCGCGATGGTTCGGCGCTCACCGGGTAGCGGCCAGCGATAGGCGATGAGCGTCGGGCGCCGCGGCACGTTGCCGCCGGGCGGAGGTACCGCGGTGGCCGCCATCGAATCGCCGATGTGCGTCGGCGCGAGTGGCACTTGCGGGCCCATCTCCGGCGCGGCGGGTTCGTCTTCTCTGCGTCTGCGCAAGAAGACGAACACGACAAGAAGCACCAGCAGGAGCAAGAGAAGGCCGATGCCGATCTTGACGGCCATCGGTGCATGCGCAATGGATTCTCGAATCGACGCAAACCACGACGCGGGCGGTGGAGGGGGAGCGGGCGTGTTTGCAGTGGTGCTTGAGACACCGGCAGGTGCGACCGCGGCCACTTCGGCCTTGAGCGGAACCGAAACGGCCGGACCGCCCTTCGGGCGGAACAGCAGCGCCGGCGCCTCGGCCCTGCGCCCGTCCGGGGCGGCCGCATAGTCGAAGGTGACGTCGTACAGCGGTTGGGGCACGGCCTGATTGATGAACTTGCCGAGCGCATCGGCCAGTTCGTTGCGGTTGTTGGCGACCGCGAAGCGCCCGCCCGTGGCCCCGGCGAGCGTCGACATCACGCCGGACGCCGAGGCGGCCAGTGCGCCGAACCCCACGGCGTCGATGGCCACGGCCGGCCGCGCGCTTGCTCGTTCGATGAGGGCTTCGCGGGAGAGACTGCTTCCTTCGTCGTTTCCATCGGACACGACGAGCAGCCGCTTCCACGTGGCGTCGGAGCTGCGCAACTCCGCCAGGCCGCCGGCGACGGCGTCGTTCAATCGGGTCCTGCCTTCTCGTTCGAGCGTGATGCGACCGATGGCATCGGCCACCATCGCGGGGTCGCTCGACAGGCCGAGCAGGTGGCTCGACTGCGTGCCGAATGCCACGATGGCGACCTTCATGGGCAGTCGCGTTTCGCCGCTGCGCGGGACCAGCGCCTTCTGAAGCGCTTCACGCATCGCCTTGATGGCCGCGGGACCCATCGACCCGCTGCGATCGACGCAGATGAGAAGGGCGGCCGAATTGGCCTCCGGCGGTGCCTTGTCCAGCTTCGTCGCCGGTATTTCGCTCGCGCCATCGAGGCGCATGGCGAACTCGCTCGCCTGCGGGGCCGAAGAGGCATCGACCCTTGTGCGGGCGACGACCTTGCCCGGACTTGCCTGCGTGGCAGACACCACCTCGGTCTGTGCGGAAGCGCTCGCCATTCCGACTGCAATCAGAGCGATGCAAAGCGCGACGCGAATGCTTGTTCGAGACATTGCACCCTCTCGTGAACGCGATGGGCAGGCAGTTGCTGGACGTGGGTCGCGGTCCGGCATCGCAAGCCACGTCGAGCCTTCGCGCGGGGCGTTGGTCAAGGCGTGATTCGAGAGCCGTCGCGAGAAGTTATAGCCCCTTGACAGTCGACTGTCGAGCTAACCAAAGGCACCGTCGGCTCGGACGTCATCAATGTTTTGGAGCCCTCATGACGCTGTATGCGCCGGCTTTCGAGCGCGGCAATGGCGCTGAAGCAGTAGAGCTTCTTGTGGATGTGCAGGCCCGTGATCTCGGGTACGTTCAGCGTGGTCATGAAGCTGCGCAACGCGTCCGACAGAGCGCAGGTGGCTGGTCGCCTGGACGCTCGAGGAGGCTGGAAATGTTCAACAGCACAGTGCTGGAAGTTGCCATCGGGTTGGTGTTCTGCTTCGCATCCGTCAGCTTGATTGCGAGCCAGATCAACGAGGCCATCTCTTCGTTTCTCGGTCTGCGTGCCAGAGGGCTGCTTCAGGGCATCAAGGCGTTGTTGAACGACAAGCAATTCAGCTCGCTGGCGCTGTCGATCTATCGACACTCCCTGGCGAATCCGTTGGGCTCCTTGATGATCTCGAGCGAGAAGGACTTGAAGTCCAAGCCGTCGTACATGGAGCCCTTGCATTTCGCCCAGGCACTGCTGGACAGCGTCCAGACCAATGCAGTGGGCGCAGGAAAAAACGGCCTGGATCTGGCGATCGCGATCGATCACGTCAGCGATCCGCAGATCAGAGGCATGCTGGCGGCGATGTATCGAAGGGCGAACGGACAGCGCGAAGCGATCGAAACGCAGTTGTCGGCATGGTTCGATTCGGGAATGGAGCGCGTGGCGGGAACCTACAAGCGGCGCACCCAGGCGGTGTCCTTCGTCATCGGCCTGGCCGTTGCCGCGGCACTCAACATCGATAGCGTGGGCCTTTTCAGCTCGATCTGGGCGCGCCCTGCCTATGCGGCGCAGATCTCGGCGAGCGCGGGCGCTGGCGGGCCAGCGCTTTCATCGACAGTCAAGTCGATGGCACAACTCCCGGTCGGATGGACGACGGAGAGCTTGAGCGCTTTTGATCTGCAGCAGGCGAAGACCTGGCAGCAGGTGGCTGGCTGGCTGCTGACGGCGCTGTCCGTGCTGTTCGGGGCGCCGTTCTGGTTCGACGCATTGCAGAAGCTGGTGCAACTGCGCGGCACAGGGAAGAAGCCTGGTGAAGACGATAAAGACGACAAGGATGGTTGATTCGCAATTGGAACCGGGTCAATTGGACGGAACTGTCGCCGACCCCTTTCGATGTACTCTGTTTGCGGGATGCCAAGAGGAGGGCGGCGGAGCACAATCGGACGCGATCGCAAGTGTTCAGACTGCCAGCATCGGAGCTTCACCATGCCATCTGCCTCATTCGAAGACTCTCTGCCCTTCATCCTTCGATGGGAAGGCGGCTATGTCAATCATCCGGCCGATCCCGGTGGCGCGACCAACCGCGGCGTGACCCAGAAGGTGTACGACGCCTGGCGCAGACAGCAAGGGCAGTCGGCGCAGGACGTGCGCCAGTTGTCCGACGACGAGATGCGCGACATCTACGAATCCAACTATTGGCGGCCCGCGCGCTGCGACACGCTGGAGCGCAAGCTCGACGTCGCGCACTTCGACACCGCGGTCAACATGGGCGTCGGACGTGCCGTCCGCTTCCTGCAGGCGGCCATGGGGTGTGCAGTCGATGGAGGCTTTGGCGACGGCACATTGCAGGCGGTGCAGCAGTGCAACGACCTCGCCAAGGCGCTTGTGGACTACTGCAACGAACGCGAGTCCTTCTACGATCGACTGGTCATTTCCAACCCGAAGCTGGCCGTTTTCCAGAAGGGTTGGCTCAATCGCCTGAACGCGCTGCGAAAGGAAGTCGGCTTGCCCGGATTCGAGGCCGACGTGCCATTGGACTACGGCGACACCGACTACATCGAGCGCATCCCGGACATCGGCCAAGACCCGGACTACGACTTCTGACGTCGAGCATCGTGGATCCGGCGACGCTGCAACAACGTGCAGACCTTGCGCTGGGGCTGCTGCGCGGCATGTGCGACGAGACGGACCTTGCAGCCGCCAAGCCCCTGGTCGAGGCGTTGCGCAATGGACGGGACTACCCCCGCATGCTGCAGCTTGCCGAGGCGGTGCATCGGCTCGACCCGGGCGATCCGAAGAATCGGCGGCTCCTGGCGCAGGCACTGATCGAAAGCGGACTCGCGACGGTCGCGATCGACGTGCTGCAAGCCCTGACAGCCAGCCTCCCGAGCTCGCACCCCGAGCGCGCGGAAACGCAAGGACTGCTCGGCCGGGCCTGGAAGCAGATCTTCTTCGATACCGCCGACAAGTCGACACCGGCTGCGCAGACCGCGCTGGTGTCAGCGATCGATGCCTACCGCGAAATCTATCAACGGGACGAGCAGAAGACCTGGCACGGTGTCAATCTGCTGGCGCTCATCTATCGTGCGCGTCGCATGGGACTTGCCGTCGCGCCCGACCTGCAGGTGAAACCCCTGGCCCGGAAACTGGTAGCGACCCTGGAAGCGACGCCCGACGCGCAGCGCGACGAGTGGTTCCTGCCGACATTGGCCGAGGCATCGCTGGGCCTGGGCGACTGGGACGCCGTGGAGAGTCGCGTGCACGCGTACGTTGCGTTGCCGGACGCGAAGGCCTTCCTGGTCGCGAGCACCTTGCGTCAGTTTTCGGAGGTGTGGGATCTGGAGCGCGGGGACGATCCCCGCGGCCGCTCTCTCGTCGCCGTCCTTCGCAGCCGGCTGCTCGCACTGCCCGCAGCCCAGATCGAGTTGAGCGCGGGCAGGGTCCGGGAACTTCAGGCCGTCGAAGTGCCCAGCGGTGCGCAACTGGAGGCGGTGCTCGGAAAAGAAGGGCCGCAAACCTACGAGTGGTGGCTCACGGGCCTGAAGCGCGCGCGTTCGGTGGCCGCCGTGAAGCGTCGGCTCGGTCGTCGCGTCGGGACCGGCTTCCTGGTTCGCGCCGGCGATCTGGGCATGGCGCCTCAGGACGAACTGATGGTGCTCACCAACTACCACGTGGTGAACCAGGCCGGTCAAGGTCCGGGCATTGCGCCGGGCGACGCGCAGGTCGTGTTCGAGGCTGCCGATGGAAGCCCGGTGTTCGACGTCAAGGAGATCGTCTGGTCCGCCCCGTCGAACCAGCAGGACGCGAGCCTGCTGCGCCTGCAAGCACCGGTCACGGGCATCGAGCCGATGCCGATCTCGCCCGGGCTCCCCGATTGGCCGCTGCCGCCCGCATCGCGAGCGCCGCGGGTCTACGTGATCGGCCACCCGGGCGGCGGTGATCTCTCGTTCTCCTTCCAGGACAACGAACTGCTGGGTCACGAAGGTCCACCGTCGGGAAGGCCACCGGTGCCGGGTGTCTGCCGCGTCCACTACCGTGCGCCCACGGAAGGCGGCAGCTCCGGCAGTCCGGTCTTCAACGACAGCGCCTGGGCCGTGATCGCCCTGCATCACATGGGCGGCGAACTCGGCATGCCGCACCTCAATGGTGAGGCGGGCAGCTACGCGGCGAACGAGGGGATCTCGATGCAGTGCATCGCCCAGGCGATCAGCAAGAGTCGGCAAGGGAACGCCTGAGGGCCGAAATCCATCGGTCTGAGCCGACGGGGCTCAGGAAAGCGCAAGCCGTCGCTACCCTCGCATTTCATTGTAGAAATGCAAGGGCGAGACTACGATTTGTCTGTCCCGCGACGTCATGAATCGGAGCAGACGATGACGAGTGCGTGCCGAGCATTTCCTGGCGCAGCCGCGCGCGTGCGCGTCAAGCAGAAGACGCCGGGGCAACGCGCGGCCAACATCGGTGCCAGGAGCCCGGCGGTCGCCTCTGCAATGGGATCGGCATCGGCAGTGCCGTCATTGGCGCATCGCGTTCTGCTCCTGCAGCGAACCTTGGGAAACCGCAGCGTCGCGCGTCTCGTGCAGTCCAGGCGGCTGAACGTCCGGCCCGGCCTCGGGAGCGCCCTGCAACTCAAGGTCGCGCCGGAACCGGGGCACGAACAGCCCAGACCGAGTGCCGTCAGCAAACCCCAACCGACAGTGTCACCGGTGCGGCCGGCCGAGCCCCAGACCGAAACCCAGGCCGCGACCGCGACGACGCCCGTCAAGCCAAGGGCCGCCGCCCCAACCACTACCGGCGCGACAGCGGGCCAGGCCGCCGAGGAGACTGTTTTCGATTCGTCTGCACCCCAGGCGCCTGCCGCGGCCGCCAAACCGCCGGCCGCGCCCGAGGAGGATCCCGCCTTTCGATCGGTGGTGCAGCAACTGAAGAACCAGTCGGCGCGCGAGAAGACGCCCCATCGAACGCCGCAGAAGAAACAGGCCGACACCCTGCAGGCGGCGAAGCTGAGCGCCGAAGACGCCAGCAAGCAGGAAGCCTACGGCAGCCATCTCGGCCGGCTCGAATCGGCGCAACCGCAGGACCTCACGGTCGACCAGTTCATGGGGCAGTTCAAGGCCGCGACCACTGGGCTGGCCGACAGCCTTCCGAAAAGCAAGGATGATCAGGATTCGGAAGTCTCCGGAGTCCAGCGCGGCATCGCCAGCGCCAACGTGAAGACGGCCGTCGTCCGCCAAGCCAGCGCCCATTCCAGCGCACTGCGCACGGAAGCGGCCAAGGACGCCGCGAGCTATCGGCAGGCTCGCGAGCCCGAAACGAAACCGGAACTGGTGGCCGATCCTGCCGGCACCACGCCAGCGATCGGGCAGGCCGGCGTCGCCGCGCCCAAGCCGAAGGCGGACGAGCAGATTTCCCTGGACGACAAGAGCCGCTCCCTGGACGATGCACTGCTCAATCACACCATCGGCGGCCAGCGCGTCGACATCGACGAAGCCTCGCTGGCGCTGCCCGTCTCCGGAGAACCGAGTTTCGACGAGGCCGGCGCAGCCAAGCGCAAGGCTCAGGACGAGATTCGGAAGGCCCAGCCGCGCTACCGGGAAGATGAAAGAAAGCTGATCGGCCAGACGCAGCAGGACATGCGTGCCCTCGTGAATGGCGGCCTGCAACTGCAGCACGGTGCACGCAAGCGGAGTTTCGATGCGGTGCTGGAGGCGCAGAAGACGCACAAGGAAAGCCTCGAACGCAAGAAGCGAGCGGTCTTCAGCGAGATCGAAGGGATCTACACGGACACGAAGGCCAAGGTCAACGGCGAGTTGGCCAAGCTGGAGGGCATCGATGAAACCTTCGCGGGCATCCTGACCAAGGCGCAGGACTACTTCGACGGATTCGTCAAGAACGATCTCGAGTACATCTACACGCCGGGCGTCTTCGACTACAGCGACTGGAAGGACAAGCACGAAGGCGAGATCAAGGAAGAGTATGAAAAGCGCGCACGCGACCGCGATGGCCGGCAGACTCCCTACATGGGCATGGACCCGGCCTATCTCGAAGCGTTGAAGACGGTCCGCGACCGGTCGGCGGCCTCGCTCTTCCGGACGGCGCGCAGCATCTTCGTCAGCGACGTGAACTCGCAGGTCGAGGAGAAGATCGCCAAGCCGGTCGTGACTGCCCTGAACGCGGCCCGCAAGCATGTTCGAGACGGCAAGGCGCGGGTCGACACGGCGTACGCAGGACTCGATCCGAAGGAGCAGGAAGAAGCCAGGAACGTGCTCGATGCAGTCACGGGCAAGTTCGATCAACTCGATGAAAACGTCCAGGACAAGCAGCGTGAAGTCGTCGGCGACATGGCTCGCACCTACAACCAGAGCCTCGGCAAGCTCGAGGCCCGGTTCGAGGAAATCAAGAAGGACGTGCTCACCAGTTGGTTCGAGAAGGCCTGGAACAAGGTCAAGGCCGTCGTCAACGCGATCATCGAGTTCGCGACCCGGATCCTGGAACTCCTGGGACGCCTGGCCCATCTGGTCGGCGACATCGTCTCAAGCCCTCGCGCCTTCTTCAGCAACCTGATCAGCGGGATCGGCCAGGGCTTCTCGGCCTTCATCGAAGGCATCGGACAGTTCCTCGCGACGGCGTTCTTCGACTGGCTGCGCGGTTCGAGCGGCTTGCCCGTCCAGATTCCCAAGGATCTGGGGCCGCAAGGCATCTTCAGTCTTTTCACGCAATTGCTGAGCCTGAGCAAGGAAACCGTCTTCGAGCGAATGGAGGTCGTGTACGGCAAGGTCGTTGCGGGCGCCTTCCGGCGCGGCGAGGTGCTGCTCGACAAGGGCCTGGAGATCTTCGACATCGTCAGGAAGGAAGGCCTGAGCGGGCTCTGGGGCGAGATCAGGAATTCCCTGGGCAGCATCCTGGAAGAGACCCTGGACATGATCAAGGAGAACGTCCTCTATGCCGCGATCAAGAAAGTCATCCTGGAAGTCGGCAAGATGCTCGTGCCGGGCGGCGGCTTCATCGCGATCGCCGAGAAGATCGTCCGCCTGCTGAAGTTCATCGTCGAGGCGCGCGACAAGATCCTGGACCTGATCGAGTCCTTCGTGGATTCCGTCGAGATGGCCGTCAAGGGCAACGTGGGCGGCATCGTCAAGCACATCACGGGGGCGCTCACGAAGTTCATCACGATCGCCCTCGACTTCCTGGTCGGCGTCTTCGGGTTGGGAGACCTCAAGGACAAGGTGACGCGCTTCATCGACCGGATCCGGCAGCCCGTCATTCGCGGCATCGACTGGGTGCTCGACAAGTTCAAGCCTTTGGTCATGAAGGGCCGGAAGCTGCTTGAAAAAGGAATGTCCAAGGCGAAGGCGGCGGGCAAGGCCGTGGTGCAGGTCGGCGTTCCGAAGGACCCGAATGAAAGGCTCCGGCTTGCCGCCCGCGCTTCGGTAGCCGCCGCCCGAAGACTGAGCGGAAAGGTGACGCGCGCGTTGCTGAATCCGGTGCTGGCCGCGGTCAGGCTCCGATACGGCCTGACGTCAATACAGCCCTACGAGAAAAACGGGACGTGGTGGATCACTGCCACGATCAATCCGAAGATCGAACAAAGCCTCGAAGTTCCTGCAGCGACGGGCACGGAGAGGGCGGCCTCGCCGGGCACCGAATGGTGGAAAAAACGGACCGACTTCAATGCTGTGGACGGCAGTTCGCACACGCTTTACTTCAAGGGGCAAAGCCGCCAAGGGGAACTGATGGTCGAATCATCACCCATGCCGGTGTTTGCCTTCCTCTCGAAGATCATCGGAATGATCGATGGCGATGCGACCCATAGCCTCGAACACCTGCGGCGGGTGCATAAGGCTGCCTTCGACATGGCAAAGGCGGTTCGCAAGGACATGCTTGAGCTGCAAAAAGAGGACAACCCGCGCACAGCCAGCGACGTCGCCGCGCTGAACAAGGACATGAACCGTCTGGCCGATGCGATTCAGCCCCTGATTGACGTTCTATTCCCTGGCACGAAACACCCGGCCGGGCTGGTCGAGGGCGCGTACATCCGGCTCTTCAGGCGCGACAAGATCGCCGTCGTCAAGGGTTTTGAAACGTACCAGGGCATCGAGATGTTCCGCTACGACACCCTCACCGAGCGGTCCTACAGCGGGGCGCCAGAGCGCGGTGCGTCCGGGTCGGGGACGTTCCGCATCTCGAACTTGGGCAAGGACTTCGAGCTGACAGTGCTGGAGGCGCGCTATGTCTATCTGGGTGCCAACCCGAGCCTGGACAGCGTAGAGGGCAGGGAGCTGTTCCTCAAGGTTGCGAGGAAGATGCAGAAGCAGAACAAGCTGCGGTTCGCCGACGCCAGGGAGGACATTCACAGCGTAGTGATCCTGCACGGCGGCGGCGAATACCGACTCGATCAATGCCATCTGAGCCATATCGTCGATGCGCAAGCGTGGTGGAACGCCAATGGCAGAGTGACCGCGCCGAGGTCGGGCGTCGTGCTCGAATTTATGAACGATCCGGACAACTACGAACTGGAACCCGCCACGTCCAACCTGGCCCGCGGTGGCGCGCTGTCCGGTCCGGAGACGCGTTACCGGCCGCCCGTGCGGTGAGCGCGATGCGTCGCGTTTGGGGCAGGTATTCGGGTATCTGTGGTTCTTCAAAGACAACGCTTCAGGGACGCTTACGGCGAACCTTTGAATGAGGTACTTCAGCAGCTTTCTAGGGCTTGCATGAGCCGCGATTGAAGGGAATCCAAACTTCCTTTGGGGGATCGTAGAGCTTGATTTTTTTGCTTCGAATGCCGGATTCGATGTCTCTCATGACGCTGCCAATGGCCTTGTTGGCCGCCTCGCGTGCAGCGTCGTCTGTATCCGACGCCAAGCGGATCGCCTGGGGCAACCCATTCCACGCACGTTCCATCAGTTGCTTGACGTCCAGATGATAGGACTCGGAGTGTCGCGACCGGTGGCCGCCTACCCACATCGTATTGCGGTGGTCGCTATACAAGTCGACCTTCGACAGCTTTCGCAAATCGTGCCTGTTGTGGGCGTAAGTACTGTTCTCCCATGGAATCTTGTGATGGCATTGGATGCTGTAGTCGGCGTCCGACTTGTACAGCCTCCAGGACTTGTTCTGGGATGCGAAGCCGAGTGACCCGCTTGACTTGATGGAGCAGTCTTCGTCAACGGTGTACTTGAAGTTCCTGCTTTTGATATCGATCGAATCGATGGAGATCGGCCACCCTTCGCTTTTGCCACCGACCAGAACCAGCTTCGTACCCTTCTTGAGGACCGCGTCATCGGCCGCCAGCACTTCGACTCCGGTGACTCTTAAGCACACGACCAGGTCGTCGGCAGCCGACTTGAGCGCGTCGCTCGCCTTGGTATCGTTCGGGGTCGTATCGAGGATTGACTGAGACACCCTGACCTTTGCATATGCCGATCTGGCCCGATGGAGCGCACCGATGCGCGCTGCGTCCTCGGATTTCAGAACGTCTGTTTCCAGTTCGCCGTTGGGTTCGAGCAAATCCTCCATGAAGGTTTCGTTGCTTGCCACCGCAAGGCGTGCGGAGTGGCCAGTTCCAACGAAATACAGCGTGTGCGGCTTGCCTTGGGCAGTGAAGTCCTTTCGCAGCCCGAACCAGTCCTCCAGCGCCGCAACACCCGCCTTGATCCCCCCAAGCACCGCCTCGATCCCGGCCTTCGCCTTGTCGATCAACCACAGGATCGCGTCGTCGACCTTCTCCCTGAGCTTGTCGATGATGTTTCGGATCGCGGCGCCGATACCACCCAGGCCGACCTGGTCGGCGAGGAAGCCGATCACGACCGGCATGGCCTTGTCCATGATCTTCTCGAACTGACCGCCGACCTTCGAGACGTTGCCGCTCGCGATGTCGAGCACGTTGTCCAGCGTGTCGCTGGCCATCTGCAGGATGCGCCCGGCCCAGCGCTTGGCGGTCAACATCGCCTTGTAGATGCGGCGCGCCACGTCGATCACCTCGGACAGCCCACCCGACGCCGCCGCGGCAGCCGAAAGCATCGCAAGTTCGGCGGCGACCTTGCCGACGATCCATTCGACGGCGCCAGTCAGGATCGACGTGCCGAAGTCCTTCGCCTTCGCCAGCAAGCCCTGGCTGTTCTCGGCGGGCGACTTGGAGGTGTTGATCACGCCGGTGATCCAGTCCCAGGCCTTGGCGAAGCGCCCGATCCAGCCCTGCACCTTGTCGACCAGCTTCGGATCGATGCGCTTCTTCAACAGATCGGTGACGTGGCCCATCGACAGGCCCAGCACTTCGACGACGAATCCGAAGAGCGCCTTGGGGTCGCTCCAGCTCTGCGGCGGATGGATGTCCTTGTCTGCCAGCTCGCCGAACAGCCAGCCTTCGATGCCGTGCGCGAGGTGGGTGCCGATGTTGTCCCACAGCAGCTTGAAGCCATGGCCGAGCGAACGCACCGTGTTCTTGATGAATTCCAGTGGCTTCTTCGACACCACGTCCCACGCGGCCATCGCCTTGGCAGCCACTTTGCCGAGCATGTCTTCGGGGATGTTGAGCACCCGCAGCACGAGGTTGAAGCTTGCCTTGACCGCGCCAACGAGGTCGCGGTCGACGAACACCTTGCGCACGATGCCCATCACCTGCGTCTTGGTCTTCTGCCAGGCGTCGTTGTCGCGCGCCAGATCCGCGAACAATTCGATCTGGCGCAGGATGATCGGCACGACGAAGTCGACGACCGGATCCCGGATGCAGGCGGGAATCCAGTTCCACACCTTGCCGGCCAGGAACATCGGAAGGCCCCACACGTTGGAGGCCACGCCGGCGAGTTTCGACAGGAAGTCCGCGAGGCCCTGAAGGAAGTGCTCCAGCTGGCCGATCGCCGATCCGAGCCAGGTCGCGGCACCGCCGAGCTTCTGGCTGGCCCAGCCGGCCACCGCGGTGATTTCGCTCGCGATCCATTGCACCGCGGATGCAGCGACACGCAGCACCGAATTGCCAATTGCGCCTGCGGCGCCATTCAGACCCGAAGCGACTTTGTCCAATGCGCCGGTCATCGAGCGGGCCAGACCGATCACGGCGCCGCTGGAGCGCCGCAGGCCGTCGATCAGGGGCGGGATGAGCGATTTCTCGACATAGCTGCGCGCCTCGACGATCGACTTGCCATTGGCCAAGTGCGATGCGAGCCAGCCAATGCCCTTGCCGACCTGTGTCACCAGGCTGCCAACCGTCGAGATCGGGCCGGTCAAGGTATCCGCCACTGCAGCCAGCCCCGCACGCACCACGGCGACCTGTTTGCCGAACGGCTCCAGCAAGGCCTTGACGCCGCTCCAGGCGGCTGAGAGCTTGCCTTGCGCCCATTGCAGGATGCCGTTCTCGCCGTCGGGGCCGTCGCCGATGCCCAACTTGTTCTTCAGCCAGGTCCACGCGTCCTGGCCGAGCGAACGCAGCGGCTCGCTGAGCTGCCAGATCCAGCTCGCGAGCTGCTTGACCTGCTCCCACTGCTGCCCCGCGTAGTCCTTGAACCACTCCCAGATGGGCGACCCGATCTTGTCCCAGGCCGCACTGAGAAACCCCTGCACCTTGGCCACGACCGGTTGCAGCTTCTCGACGATCGGCGTGATGATCTTTTCGGCGGTCTTCTCGATCTGGTCGGCAGCCTTGCTGATGGGGCTGCAATCGTTGGTCGCGATCTTGGCCGCCGCGTCCTGGAGCACGCCGACCAAGGGCGTGAACTGCGCCGATAACTTCGCGCCGACCCCGGTGATCGCACGGACCGGACTCATGAAGCTGTCGAACACCGCATCCGCCGCCGCGGAGGCGCGCTCCTTGAGCCAGTCGAGCACGCCTTGCGGCCCCTTGCGCAGGATCGGTGTCAGCTGCGGCGCGATCTGATTCGCAACCTTCCACGCAGCCGCTTCGCCGACGGCGGCAAGGGCGTCTGCCGCGCCCCGTTGGACGATCGGCCCGGGCCCTGGAAGCGAAGGCGACGGCGTTCGCGAGATGGTGAGCGGCGCAGTGGCCGGGGCATCCGTGACCGAGGCAGGTCGCTGTTGCGAATCGTGCGAATCGTGCGCAACGTGCGGCGCTTGCGCTTGCGCTTTGCTCGCTCGGTGCGTGTCAACCCAATGCTGGACGGCGTTGTTGCCATGGGTCCGTTGCAGTTGCCGGACCAGCGCGATTCGCAAGGGGGCGCTGGTGGGATAGCGCGGTAGCCTGACCGCCGGGGCCATTCGGTGGGTCGGCGGCCTCTCCCGCGCGAACGCATCCAGGAGGTCCTGTCCGGGCAGGCGGATCGATGCCGTGGTGGTCGACCTGTCGAGCTGAGTCGACATGGGCGCGTGCGCTACGTGCGCGGCTTGCGCCCGCGCCGTCATCGCGCCGCCCCCTCAGCAGTCGACGCACGTCTCCGGCAAACAGCGACCCCTGGCTTGCGAGCCTGTGTGCACGATCGCGTCTCGCATGCCATCGGGCTCCTCCAGGCTTGCACGAACGAATGCGGGAGATTCGCCGGCGCGTGGGAAGACTGCGAGCGACAGCGGTCCGACAGGATAGTTGAGGGGGAACGAGCAATGCAAGGGGGTGGGACCGCTACGCTCCGCCATCAAGGGGACGAACTGCAATGGACATGGACGGGCCATCGTGGCCTTGAAGCGCCCGACAATGTCAAAGTAGTCCGAGAGGAACGCGTAGGCGTCCCGAATGTCGTTCTCGAGGTAGGCCCCGAACGCCAGGCCCAACCCGCGGGTGATTCGTCGTCGAAAGGGTGTGAGCGCGCCCGGCGGTTCCATCGTGCCGATTCCCGGATGGTAGTAAGTCCACTGTCCAGGCTGGTCGTGTACCAGGGTCGAGTAAAGCTTGACGACGTTGGTATTGTCCGCAGCGAACTCGTTTGCAGTGCCGTCGCAGCAGATCACGATGTTCTCGCTCATGTGCGTCTGATGGTCCGAACAGTCGGGTGGCAGGGACTGTCGCACGAGAGGCGCGACGTCGGGTCACCAATCGGTAGGAGCCAAGGAGGGAGAGTGTGGCAGCGAGAGTGCTGCAGCCTGGCTCGGGGCTAGCTCTGCGCCTGCGAGCATTTCACCCTCATCTCCGCGCAGAACTTGAGGATGCGCTCGAGGATGAGCGACGAAACGTTCTGCTGGTCACCCGTGTGCGCCGAAGTGATCAGGATTTGAGATACCTTGTTCGATAGCGGGTTGACCTGCAGCCCCGCGATCTGGACGTTGTTGGTGAACTGGATGGTGCGCCTTTGCTGGTCCTGTTCGGTGATTCGCAACTGCGGTTGGGCACCAAGGTTGCGCAAGGCAACGGCATAGACCTTCTCTGCAGGGACCTCGACCACCACCGCCGCCGTGTCATACGCAACACCTCCGTTGCCCTGCTGTTGCGACATCTGCTCGATGCGACCGATCGCGTGACGGGCGATGAAAGCGATCTGCGCATCGACCTGTGGGGTCGATGCGAGCGCGACGAGCCATACGATCCAAGCCTTGGGATGTGCGACAAGCATCTGCAACTCCATTCTGGTTGGAGACTGGCGCCAGGCGCGTTCGCGATTGGAGCGCGGATCTCGACTTTGACCGACAGCGTCGGATTCTGGCAACTGATACCCGCTATGTCCATCTTCGAGTCCGCAAGGCGCCGCCGAGGTTCTCAATCCGCGCGCAACGGACGGTAGAAGGCGCGGATCTCGGCCGCCAGCGCGTCGGGCTCTTCCATCGCCGCGAAATGGCCGCCGGCCGGCATCACGCTCCAGCGGCGGATGTCGGTGAAAGTGCGTTCGGCGAGCAAGCGCGGCGGCCGAACGATCTCCTTGGGGAACTCGCAATAGCCCATCGGCACGTTGACGGTCTGGCCGTCCGGGATCGGCCACGGCCCGTGGTGCCGTGCGTAGTACGGCCAGAACGATGAACCGATGGCGCCCGTGAACCAGTAAAGCGAGACGTTGGCAAGGATCTCGTCCTTCGAGAACGCGGATTCGATGTCGCCGTTGCAGTCGGACCAGGCGCGCATCTTCTCGACGATCCATGCGGCGAGCCCCACGGGTGAGTCGGTCAATGCGAAGGCCAGCGTCTGGGGCCGCGTGCCCTGTTGGGTGCTGTAGCCGGTCTCCTCGCCGAGCCAGCGCTCGAGATCGATTCGATACTGCCGTCCCGCCGCGTCATTGCCAATCAAGGCGGAGGGATCGCGCCGCAGCGGCAACAGATTGAGGTGCACACCGATCGTCTTTTCCGGATGCACGAGCCCCAACCGTGCCGATACCGATGCCCCCCAGTCCCCGCCCTGCGTCGCGAAACGACGGTAGCCAAGGGTGTCGCTCATGAGGGATGCGAAGGTGTCCGCGATCTGCTCGACCGAGAAGCGCGGCTGCCCGGGCGCGAAAGACAGGCCGTAGCCAGGCAGGCTGGGCGCCACGACCGTGAACGCATCGGCCGGGTCCTCGCCGAAACGCGCCGGGTCTGTCAAGCGTGGAATCAGCTCCATGAACTCGAACACCGAGCCCGGCCAGCCATGCGACAGGAGGAGCGGCATCGGACGGGGGCCGACGCCTTGCACATGCAGATAACGCAGGTCGATGCCAGCCAGCGGCACGCTGAACAGCGGCCAGGCGTTCAGCCGCGCCTCCTGGGCACGCCAGTCGAATTCGTGAGCCCAGTAGGCGATGAGCCCGCGCATCCAGGCAAGGTCTGTCCCATAGGCCCAGGGTTCGCCCGGCGCCTGATCGGGCAGACGCGTGCGCGCCAGCCGCTCGCGCAGATCGGCGACAGCTGCTTCGGGTACATGCAGGCGGAAAGGGGAAGGGGTCATGGCATCTCCGCGTTTGCTCTGCGCATGGTCATGTTCCGGATCCAGGGGCCCGATGGTGTTCGGCAATTCGCAGTATTTCGTCCAGCGGGCGCTGATTGCGGTGATTTAGGCAACTGCAACGGTGTCAAGTTGTATCCTTATCGCTCTGTACGTCTTTGATCCGGCAAGACATACTACGTATTCATTACTCGGACGAGCCGGGATTGCGACGCGCCTCGCCTCCCACAGCGAGAAGTCTTCCCCAAGAGGATTTGGGCATGAACGGAGGGACCGTGACCGGTATTCAGCGGTGGCTTGAAAAAATCGGCCTGGAAAAGTACGCGGCCGTATTTGAAGAGCACGAGATCACCCTCGAGATGCTCCCTGGCCTCAAGACGCCGGATGTCGAACTGCTTGCGCTCCCGAGCGGCTCGCGGGATCGCCTGCTGGCAGCCATCCACGCACTCAATGGGGCACCCCAGGCAGAGCTGTCCGCGCCGCCTTCCGCCGCGCCGCAGGCGCAGCCGCCCGGTGCCCAAAACGCCGAACGACGCCAGATCACGGTGATGTTTTGTGACCTGGTGGGGTCCACCGAGCTGGCAGAGCGCCTCGACCCCGAGGAGTTGCGCGACGTGATGGTGGCCTACCGCCAAGTCAGCAGCGATGCGGTAGGGCGCTACGAAGGATACGTCGCGCAGTTTCGCGGCGATGCAATGATGGCCTACTTCGGGTGGCCCAGCGCCCACGAGGACGACGCAGAGCGCAGTGTGCGCGCTGCGCTGGAGATCGTTCAAGAGGTAAAGACGGTGCTTGCGGATGCGCCGCTGGGCGTTCACGTCGGGGTGGCCACCGGAACGGTGGTGGTGGGTGCGGTTTCGCGAGCGGATGACGCGGAGACGCAACTTGCGGTCGGTGGGGCACCCAACCTCGCGGCGCGGCTGCAGGGGCTTGCCGGCCCCGACGAAGTGGTGATCGCCCCCAGTACGCGGCGCCTGGTAGGCGATGCCTTCGAGTTGGCTGATCGGGGTACGCATGAACTCAAGGGCATCGCAGGGCGGGTGCAGGCGTGGCAAGTGCTCCGGGTGGGCGACGCAGAGAGCCGGTTCGAAGCCAGCCGAGGCGAACACCTCACGCCGCTGGTGGGGCGCGCGCCAGAGATCAAGCTGTTGCTCGATCGGCGGCAGCTCGCCAGCACGAACAAAGGGCAGGTGGTGTTGCTCTCCGGAGAGCCCGGCATCGGCAAGAGCCGTCTGCTGAGCGAGCTGCGCAAGCGCATCGAGGCAGACGGTGTGCAGGCGGTGCGCTTTCAGTGCTCGCCCTATCACGTCAACAGTGCTTTCTGGCCCAGCTTCGACTACTTCGAGCGAACACTGAAATTCGAACGTGACGAGGCGCCGGAGTCCAGGCTGGACAAACTGGAGGCGCTCATCGTCGGTGAACTTGGCCTGCCGCTGAGCGACTTGCCCTTCATCGCCTCGATACTGTCCATTCCGTGCGAAGCGCGATATGGCCCCCTCGCCCTGACGCCGCAGAAGCACAAGGACGAGACCTTGCGTGCCTTGGTGGATTTCGCCGAGGCGGCCGCACGCAAGCGCCCCAGCGTCCTGATGTTCGAGGATGCGCACTGGGCCGATGCCACCACCCTCGAGGTGCTTGATCTGCTGATCGACCGCGTGAAGGACATCCCGCTGCTGATGGTTCTTACACATCGGCCGGAGTTCAAGAATCGCTGGGCAAGCCACGAGCACGTCGAAGTCATCCGCCTCAAGAAGCTCACCCCTTCGCAAAGCCACGACATGGTCTCGCAGTTGACTGGCGACAAGGCATTGCCCAAGGACCTTGTCGAGAAGATCCTGATCAGGACCGAAGGAGTCCCGTTGTTCGTCGAGGAGCTGACCAAGTCGATCCTGGAGTCGGGCGAACTCAAGGTCGCGGGCGGCCACTACGACTATCTCGGCTCTTCCCGCAACATCACGATTCCGACCACCCTGCGCGATTCGCTGATGGCGCGCCTGGATCGACACATGCCGCTGAAAGAGATCGCGCAAATCGGCGCGGCGATCGGGCGGGAGTTCAGCTATGAACTCATCTCCGCCGTCGTGCCGCGCCCGAAGGCCGAGTTGGCGGGCATGTTGGCGCGTCTGACCGCTTCGGGGCTGGCCTTTCGAAAAGGGACACCGCCGGAGGCCACCTATACCTTCAAGCACGCCCTGGTGCAGGAAGCTGCCTACGATTCCCTCCTCAAGCGCAGGCGACAGCAGCTCCATACCGAGATTGCGCGCACGATCGAGGAGCGCATCCCGACCATCAAGGAAACCGAGCCCGAAGTGCTGGCCCATCACTACACGCGGGCCGAGTTGTTCGAACAGGGCGCGGCCTATTGGTTGAAGGCGGGCCTGAACGCGCTCGGCCGGATGGCGGTGACGGAAGCCATCGCACACCTGGAAGCCGGCTTGCGCGTGATCGCGTTGCTGCCGGCCTCGGAAGCACGTGACAGGATGGAACTGGAGTGCCGGGTCTTGCTGAGCACGGCCTGGGAAGCCTATGGGGGCTGGCCGGCGCCGCAGCTTGCGGCCGTGCTCAAGCCTGCGCTGCCGCTGGCGAGGGCTGGCCGACAACCCAAGCTTCTGGCACGTACCTTGTGGGGGTTGTGGGTGAATCTGATGTCCGTGGGGCCCGTGGCGGAATCGCTGGTCTGGGCGCAGGAGCTTCTGCGCGCGGGCGAGGAGACCGGAGACGAGGAGTTGCTGCTGGTGGGACACATGGCCGTCATGGTGACCAACTTCTGGCTGGGTCATCCGCTGGTGGTGGAGCGGCACGCGCGCGCGATCATCGAGCGCTATGTCCGGGAGCGGCACGGCCACATCGTGAAGTCGATGAACCACGATCCCAAGACGCTGGCGGGAATTTACCTGGCGCAGGTGCTTTGGATGTTGGGCTACCCCGACAAGGCTGTGGCGATCGTGGAAGAGCGCGATGCTCACGCACGCGCCATCGGCCATCCGTTCGATTCCAGCTTCGTCCTGACGCTGGGCGCCTGGGTCTTTCACTATCGGGGCGAGCCCGAGAAACAATACGCGCGCAACGAGGCCGTGCAAAAGCTGGCGCACGACGCCGGCTTGCCTTTCATCTCGGGAATTCTTGCGCCCTTGCTCAGCACAGGCATCAGCCTTGCCCAGCAAGGGCGATTGCAGGAGGGTATCGAACAGATGCGCAAGGGTATCCAGGCCTGGGAAGCGACCGGCGCGAGAACTGTCAGTCCCTACGTCAGGGCGCGACTCGGCGAGGCGCTTGCGCTAGGGGGCGATGTCGTCGGCGGCCTCTCGCAGGTGGATGCGATGCTCGAGCAGATCGCGCGCCCCGGCTGGGCGGAGCGCGGCCATCTGCCGGAAATCCTGCGCCTCAAGGGATGGATGCTTTCGCTCAAGGGCGATGTCGAAGGCGCCGAGCGCAACTACCTCGCCTCGCTCGAATGGGCGCGCACGCAGCAGGCCAGGTCCTGGGAGTTGCGCACGGCCATCCATCTGGCGCGCCTGTGGAAAGCGCAAGGCAAGCGCAGGGAAGCGCACGAGCTTCTTGCGCCGATCTACAACTGGTTCACCGAGGGCTTCAGCACCAAAGACTTGATCGAGGCCAAGGCACTGCTTGCCGAGCTTTCCGACGCCAGGAGCGGCTCTAAGGGATTCCGGTGACCACACCTCGAACGTTGGGGATGTACCCCAGCACCTTCGGCTCGAACCCCCAGCGGATCATCATGTTTCCCTCTTCGGAGCTGGCGTCGAAGAGCACCGTGTCCGGCTTCACCGGCTGAAACCGCGGCGTGACGTCCGTGCGCCACTGCCACAGCGAGATCGGTCCGTTGCCGATGCGTGCAACGCCGGGGTAGACGTATTCCGTCCCGCTGGGAAGCTCGCGAAGTGGGATCCCCGCGGTCGCGGCCGCTTTGGCCAGTTCGCCGCGGTAGGCCGTGACATCGCCATCCGGCGTGAACCTGATCCGGGCCACGGCCTGACCGGTGCCATTTCTGATCGAGAACGTGCGCTGCGGCCCTTCGTGCGTCAGCTCGATGGTTCCGGGGCGCTTGTCGGTTCCCATCCGTTCGCGTCCGACTTCGACCGCAACCCGGGTCGAATCGAGAAGCCGGACGAAATAGAGCTGCGCCTTGTTCTCGTAGATGCACCGGGTCGGATCGAAACGGCCGTCGAACATCGAGAGCGCGCTCGATGCGCCATTCGCGTCGGCCCGGATGCATGCCTCGGACGCGGGGGTCTCGTTGCTGACGGCTGCAACGATCACGAACATGGCGTTGTACGGCTGGAGCGACGTATCCGAGAGCTGATGCGACCAGAATTGCACGATCGCGCTCTCCCGGCCGTCGTCGTGCCGCAGGGTCATGGGCTTGTAGCCGCTCCCCGCCAGGGCTTCGCGCACCGCGGCGACGTTGGCGCAACCACCGTGGAGCTGCACCATCTCGCCGTTGTAGTACTGCACTTCGCTCAGCACCACCGAGCCGCTTGCGGTCGTATGCGTCCTCCCCGTGATGGGGTACCTGTCGAAGATCGGCTCGAACCGCTGGTTGGCGACCCCGCTCGGCAGCGGCACGAACGCTGCCAGCGTCAGCTTGCTCCTGGCTTCGCGCGTGAGTTGGGGCTCGAACCTGGCAAGCACCTCCTTGAGGTCTTCCGGACGGCGCGCGATCTGCAGCAGGCGGATCGCGTCCGAGTTTCCGAGCTCTCCGTCCTCGGTCAGTCTGGCGGCCTCGCGCATGACGGTGTTGTCGATGCTGCCGGGCGCGGTCGGGAACGGCGACAGATAGCTCGGCGTGCCTGCGGGCGTCACCGCGGTGCGCGGGGGCGACTGCGGCCGCACCGCCTCGGGCGCGACCCCGTTGCCGGTGACGTCGATCGCGACGAGGGCCCGCAGGTAGTCCAGGCCCCTGACGACGAGGAGCCCCGAATAGCAGCCCGGCGCGACTTCGGCCGGGATGACCGCCGTGATCACCAGCTCCTTCTGCTCCTGCGGTTCCAGGGCCATCTCCAGGGGCGAGCACTCGAGGAGCGAGCCCGGTATCCGGCCACCCCGGCTGCCGATCAGGTCTGTGGCCGTGGGCATCAGACGCACCGGCCGGCCTTCGCTGTTGCGCAGGGTCATCGAGATGGTGACCCGCTCACCGGGCCTGGCGCTCATGCGGGGCTTCACCGTGGCCAGCGGCGGCTCTGCACCGGCGGTTGGAAGCTGGCGTCCCGAGGGGCTTCCCGCTGCACCGCCTTGCAGGTTCGGCCAGAGTGCCGCGAGGTTGTCGACGAAGTCGTGCATCTGGCGCAGCACTGGGGGACCGAAGTTCGCGTAGCCCTGCGGTGCGGCGCCGCTGCGAGCCGCGAGGACGCCGCGGGACATCTCTTCGTCGAGGACCGAAGCCGCCTGCGACACGATGGATGCGACCGGTTCGCCGACGGGGCCGGCTTCGCTCTTGTCCGCGTTCGGTAGCGTCCTGCCGATTTGCCCGAGCATCGGGAGCAGCGCCGAAGGGTCGACCGATCCGGAGTTGGGGAACGGGGACAGCCGCCGCAGATAAGCACCGGCCTGGTCGAGCGCCTGGCTCGCGCCGGGCAGACCGTTCACGCTCAATGCTTCAGGGGATCGCCGATCTTCTTGCACATGCCCTCCGTTCGAATTGCATCCGGTCCACGGGTCAGACGTCCCTGCTCACCATATAGGAGATGACCTGGTTCAGGAAGCGCTTCTCGTCCGAGTCCGGGAGATCGCCGAACGCCTGGGTGAACTCGTAGAGCGCGGCGCCGGCGAGCTGCTTCGTCACCCTCCGCGCGTGGTCGAGGCTGCCTCGGGCGCGCATCGTGTCCAGGATCCAGCGTGTGTCCTGCGGCGACCGGTTCGTACGTGGCTGCCCGAGATAGGTGGTCACGCGGCGGGCCTCGCGCGTGTCCAGTTGGCGCAGAAGGTGGATCAGCATCAACGTCCGCTTGCCTTCGAGCAGGTCGCCGCCGATCTCCTTTCCGTAGCGCTCCTCGTCGCCCGTGAGATTGAGAAGATCGTCCTGGATCTGGAATGCAGTGCCGAGGAAGTTTCCGAAACGGTTGAAGCGATTCAGGTCGACGCCGTCCATCGTGCCGATGAGCGCGCCGATGCGGCAGGGATGAATGAAGCTGTACCAGCACGTCTTCTTGAGGACCATCCGCAGGTAGTCCTCGTCGGTGATGTCGCAGCGGTTGTCGCGCACCCAGCCAAGCTCCATGGCCTGGCCCTCGAGCGACTGCTGCATCATGTGTTCGAACTCGTCGTAGACCCGCCAGGTCAAGGTCGGGCCCAGGGCTGGCAGGTTTTCTCGGAGGATGCGCACGCTGAGCGCCGTCAGCATGTCGCCCGCATTGATCGCGATCGGCACGCCGTGCTCGGCGTGCAGCGTCGGAAGCCCGCGGCGCAGTTCGCTGTCGTCCTCCACGTCGTCGTGCACAAGGAACGCGTTGTGCAGCATCTCGATCGCGGTGGCGGATGCGACTGCGTCAGCAGGGTCGCCGCCGAACGCCTTGCACGTGGCGATGCACAGCGCCGGACGAATGCTCTTGCCGGTGCGCAGCAGGTACGACGTTACGGGCTCGTAGAGATAGCGCTGCGGCTCCCGCTTCGGCACGGCCGACAGCAGGCCCGCAAGGGTCGTCTCGCGGTAACCCGATAGCCGGTCGTGGAAAGTGTCGAGCGTCATATCTGCACGGCCTCAGTTCGGGAGGATCTCGACCCTGCCGGAGGTGCTGCCGTGGCTGGATGCCGGGGCGACCCCTTGCCCCGATCCCTGCGCCTCGACGAGCCGGAGCGCAAGCAGGCGGACCATCCGCTCGACCACTGCGGTCGCCTCGCGCCTCAGGTCCGATGTCATGGCCGGCTGTGCGTCGCGGTCGAGCAGCGACAGGACGGATTGATAGGACGGGGGCGTGTCAGCCCCGTACGCGCTCGACAGTCCGCCCTCCTCGGAGCCCTGCTCCAGGGCTTGTATCGACTTGTCCACCAGCGCCTGGAACGAAAGTCCGAGGCGCACGAGCGTGTCGTCCCACGGCAGGCCCTGCGTGAAGCGGATGAGATCGAGCTCACGCCAGGGCGCGAAGATCTCGGGCTCGTGCAAGTCCCACACGCCACAGCGGGCAGCACTGGAACCGGCCGTGTCGAGGATCGCATTGACCGCCCGGCGAGCCGCCTCGTTGGCCGCCTCCATCGTCGCGAGGTCGGTGTAGGTCCGCACGTAGTCGGAGGCCAGGAACAGGTTGGGTATCTTCGAGGCCGCTTCCGGCCGCAGCTTCCATGTGTCGATGAGATTGACCAGCAAGGGCTCCTCGTTCGCGGTCGTGTCCTTGTGGCGGCTCAGACTGGGGTCCAGGCTGAAGCTGTGGAGTTGCTCATCCCTCAGCTGGGCAACGTCGCCATAGTTCACGCTGCGCTTGATCTGCGTCCAGACCTCGGCCTTGATCTCCTCGGGCGTGCAGTCCTTTGCGGCCTTGCCGTTCAGGCCCGGCTCCGACCATTCCGAGATGTCGACGGAGATGATGCCCTTCACCGTTCCGTCGCCGTACTCCGAGAGATTCAGGCGACGCCAGAACTGCGGCTGGGATATCGACGTCAGCGCCCACGGCGAATCGACGTAGATGCTGTGGCCGTGGGAAAGCGGGACGTCCTCCGTCAGGTAGATCTGGATGCCGTTCATCCATTCCGTGATGTCGTCGAGCGTGAACAGACTGCCCAAGGCCGGGTCGGCCTGGATCATTGCGGGCGTGATCAGCTCGATCACGTCCTCGACCGGCAGCGCGAAGACGAAGAAGTCGCCCTCGACCGTCACCGTCGAGTCGCCTTTCCTGACGGTAGCCGACCGGACGCGCTCCCCATCGAAGGACACCGCGACCGCCTTCGAGTCGAGGTGATAGGCGACGCCGAGCGACGTCAGATGGCGGCGCCACGGGTCGATCCAGACATCGTTGGTCGGCCCGTTCAGCACCCGGTCGGTGCTCGGACCGGGCGTGATGATGTCGAAGAGCAGCTGGACGAAGATGTCGCCAATGGTCTTCGTGCTGGCGGTGCGCGCCTTCGCGGCGACCAGGGAGCGCGTGATCCCGTGACCGAGCAGCTTCTGATAGGCAGGCGAGCGATGCTCCGCGCCGATGAAGTCCCACCACCCGATCTTCTCGTACTGCTCGTTGCGGCGCTCGCGGCACGACGTGACGATCTGCCAGACCTTAGACCCGAAGAACCGCAAGTCATCGTGGGTCAGGTTGAGATCGCCGTTGAGGAAGTGGCTGACGTCGCCCAATGCGGCGCGCACGTCGGTGATGGTGCGGGGCGACCGCGCGATCACATCGATCGGGAAACGTCCGTCACGGTTCAGCTGGCAGCGCGTCGTGTCGACCAGGTTGTCGATCACGCGGCCACCCGATCCATATGGGATCCGGGACATCGTGTCGGTGACATGGCGGTAGAAGCGGGGGAAGAACCGGAAGCCGTGTTCGCCCGGCAGGTCCTTCCGCCCGTCCTTTCCCGATCCCGGCACCGGAAAGCTGCGGGCCTTGCCGCCCGGAATGGAAAGAAGCTCGTAGACCTCGACGTCGAAATTGCGCTCGACGAGCTCATGCGCGGCGCTGAGACCCGCGATGCCACCGCCGAGGATGATGACCTTGGGGTTCACGGGTCAGTTCGTTCGCTCAATCTTCCGTGTTCCAGCGACCTTTAGGCCTGCGACTACCTTTTCGGGCCCGCAGCCGATTGGACAATCCCTTGCGCGGTGGCGGCCGCAGTCGCCAAGACCCGCTCCGCATCCAGCTTGGCGATCTCTGCCTCCTGCTGCGCCCTTTCTGCAGTGATGCCCGCGTTCACTGCCTCCTCTGCCTTAGACACGCTTTTCGCTTTAGCGACAGCTTCCTCTGCAGCTTTTCCGGAAGCGTCAGCGCTTGTGCAAGCAAGCGACACTTGCGTTTTCCAAGCGGTCAATGCCATCGTCAATGCTTCCGGCGAACTCGCTGTCTTGGTGTTTCTATGCGCTAAGTCCGCCGCCTTGGCTGCCTCGCCCGCAGCCTTTGCGGCGTCTGCGGCTTCTCTCGCGAGCCTTAAGACTGAATGGTAAACATCTTCCCCCGGGACGGCCGAAGCGTGCGCTGAATCGCCCTTTGGTTTCGGCTCGAACGCCTTCTTCACTGCGTCAAGGTCCTCCGAATTCATGTTTGAGTTCGGTTTCGTGTCGTCTTTACCCATCGCAGCCTCCGTGTGCTCAAGGTCTCAGCGACCTCAGCCTGGCGCCCTCAAGCGCAATCGTGTTTTGATCGGTGATCCTGAATCCAGAGACGGGCGGCTTGGAGTCGTCCCTGATCCTCAGTGCGAACCGCGTGTACACCCGGAACAGAAACTTCGCATTGACCTCACGCTGAAGGAACTGCACCGTCGGCGGTGTTCCGACTACGATGTCGACCACGTTGGCACCCAGAGAAACAACGATACCCGTCCCTGGCTCGATCTTTCCCGAACGCAGTAGCGGCCCGCCCCTTAGCATCGGTGTCACTCGGTCCGCAGGCAATACCAAGCTCTGCGATGGGTCGTGAACCGCTTCATAGAGGGTGTCGCCGAGTACGCAGGCGAAGGGCGCAGGGTTCGAGTTCCTTTCTAGGGTGTTCATCGCCTTCACCACGGCAGGTATGACGAGTTGGCCCCGAGAAACGTTTGGTGGCAAAGCCGGCCCCAGGAGGTCAAAGCCTGCTCTTGCCGGAAGGTCGGCCAGCCCTTTTTGTGGGCCGACTTGGTTGCTCACGTAGCTCGAGTTTTCATTCATGAAACCCCGCCCGTAGCCTGCGAACACGACGAGGTCTTGCTCCAGCGCGAGGATATTGGCCGCGCGACGAAATGCGAGCAACGCATTCGAGAGCGTTTCATCCGCGATCTGCTCACTCGATAGCTCGACGTTCACGGTCAGGTTCACGAGCTTGAGATTGACAGCGTTGTGATCCCTGTCGAGACTGATCGTCGTGCCGACCTCGATGAGGCGCTCATTGCGCACGACCTCGGCGCTGCCGGCAAGCGGTCCATACATCGGTAAAAACGCGCTCGCCACGCTGGCCTTGCCGAAGGCCTCAGTGACGGCGTTGTTGACGTTCTGCCACTGAGCATCCGTCCAATTCAATTCAGCCACTCGAGCCTCCCTCGCGGATGCGGAATGCCGAAACACTGGGCCATCTTCGATCCCTTCGGATAGCCGCGGAATTATGCGCCGCCGCCTGAGTCGCGGCAATCAAAGGAAGAAGATTCAACCGTACGACACCTCCTCAACATTGAGGAGATGCGGACGACGCCACTCGCCTCCGACTCAATGAATGTCTCCGATCAAGGGCGATGCACTGACGCGCGGCAGGCCTGACGAGGCGAGCGGCTGACCCGCGCGGATGGCATAGATGTCCAGGCGAACGGTCAGGTCCGCCATGGTCGCACGACCTACTGCCATGCACTGCAATCGGTTGAGCCAGAGCCAATCGGGATGCGATGTGATGAATTGCGGTGCCAGCACCAACGGCGGTACCGGGTCGAAATCGTTGCGCACCGCGCGCTCGTATCCATCCGGCCCCAGTTCGAAGATGCCGTAGTAACGCGACAAGAGCAGGGCGCCGTCATCCGTCTCGTAGCTGATGCGTGACTCGGCAACACCGACTCCGTCGTGGCGCAGGACCATCCAGTCGCCGCCGCGAACCTTGCCGTTGATCTTGGGCCCGCGGATCTCGCCAGACTTGATGTAGTAGGTGATGTGCATCCCGTCGGGGCCCGGCCCGAACGACTCGGGCGGATCGATGAGCTGCACGGTGAATGCACCAAGGAACTCCGAGGCCCACTGATAGCGCGGCTCGCCCGTCGGAAGCGGATGCGCGGTGTCTGGACCCGTCGGCGTCGCGGGCGCCCGAATCCCACGCGTCGAGCGAACAGGCAGCGTCTGAACGACGAGCCCCGCGCGCGTCACGACCGGCGAATACTCTGCCGTCTCGCCCGGCGCCACTGGGGGCAGCTTGACTCGAAAGCGCTGCGCGCCGGTGGCGGGGTCGATCCCATCCGGCCATGCCCGGACCGAAAGGCTTTCAAGGCCGTTCGACCTGCGCCCCACGGTCAGCTGATTGCTGGGATGCGCCGGGAACACCGTGAACAAAAGGTCCAGCGGTGAGTCCGCGCTGACTTGCGAAGGCAGCGCCTCGAACGCCAGCGGCAGCTCGGTGAAAGCAAGCGACTTGGGGAAGACCGTGTTCGAAGTCATCGCTGCTCTTTCGAGCGCATGACGCGCTGATCGCGACCTGCGCGCGGACTGGCGCCAATGATGTCTGGAACAACGGGTGGTCGCAGCATCGCGGTAGCGCCGCGGCGATCCCGCATTTCGACCAAAGCCGTCGGCAGTTTGAAGACCATGTCCTCCGGCGTGCCGAGCGGGCGAATCGTGACGTCCGCACGGCACTGGCGAACACGAGCGATCGCTTCGGTCACCAGCAGCTCGGGGGCCGAGGCGCCTGACGTCAGTCCCAGGTTCTCCAGGTCGGCCAGCCACACAGGATCGATCTCCGCGGCGCATTCGATCAGATGCGCGGCCACGCCGGCTTCTTTTGCCACTTCGACCATGCGCAGCGAGTTGGAGCTGTGCGGCGCTCCGATCACCAGCACCAGCTCGCTGACGCGACACAGCATGCGCACCGCATCCTGGCGGTTCTGCGTGGCGTAGCAGATGTCGCTTTGGTGGGGCGCCCTCAACGCGGGAAAGCGCTCGCGCAGCACACCCACGACACGCTGCACCGCATCGACCGCCAGTGTGGTCTGCGTGACATAGGCGACCTCCCGAGGGTCGCGTGCCTGAACGCGGCGAGCCTCCTGCTCATCCTGAACGACCTGAATCCCACCGCCTGAAGGATTGGCGTAATGGCCCAGCGTGCCATCGACTTCGACATGGCCGCGGTGACCTATCAGGAACACGGTGCGTCCGGCTCGGGCGTGCGCGATGACTTCCAGGTGCACCTTGCTGACCAGCGGGCAGGTCGCATCGAAGAGCCGCAGTCGCCGGGCCCTGGCATCTTCGAACACCTGAGGCGGCGCACCGTGGGCACTGACCACTGCCAGTGCGCCCGCGGGGATCTGCACCACTTCGTCGACGAACACTGCGCCGAGCGCGCGCAGGCGCTCCACCACGCTGCGGTTGTGCACGATCTCATGACGTACATACACGGACTCGGCACTCAACGCGAGCAACTCTTCGACCATTCTGACCGCGCGCTCGACACCGGCACAGAAGCCGCGCGGATCGGCAAGCCAGAGGTTCATGGAATCTCCCGAGGTGGGGCCGTGTCGAGCGCAAGTATGGGCGACGGATCGGCCGTGAGCAAGGCAGTGGTTGGCATCGGCACACCCCACCGTTTGACTCGGTCTTCTCAAATTGCGCCCGAACCCAGCCGGCGCAGCGCGTCGATCGAAGGGGAGAAGAAGTACTCGCCGCCCGTCGTGGTGACGAAATGATTGACCGATCCGGCTGCTGAACCTGGGGAGAATTGGAATGGCCCGCTGGCACTCTGGGCGATGATCGGATCTTCACCCGGAACCCCGCCCACGGCACCTGGCGGAAAGTTGGGATTGTTGACCCAAGCGCGTTGAACGAACTCGAATTGATCCTCGATGCTTCGCTGATAGCATTGAAAAACCAATCCCCTTGCATCATCGGCACCCCCCCCCCGTCGAAGCGCCGAACGATCCGCCAAACGGGATTCCGCGTCGTAGCAGTCGGTGCGTCTGGGTATTGCTTTCGCTGTTCGCCTGACCGGCCGGAGTGACCTCATCTCGTGGATAAGTCTTGCGAATGTGCGATGCGAGCGGACACAGGGCGCCGTCTGCGTCGTCCCCGAACTCGAAGTTGTTGTTGAGAGTGTCGCTGTCGGCAAGTCCCGGCTGAAAGACCTCCGGATCGGTGGGAAAAGGCACGAACGGCGTCGGTTGAAACGCGCGCGCCTCGACCGGACAACCACTCTTGTAGCGACCGACCAGCTTGGCACCCATGAGGTCGGGATGCAATCCATGGGCGGCTGCAAGAGCCGCCACGTGGCTTTGAAAGGCCGGGACATCCTGGGCCAAGCGGCGAAAGACCAGATAGGAGCCGTCGACCGTCCACTCGGGCCCGGAGGTGCTGATCGGCCCGGGAATGCGGTTCGGCCCGTCATGGCCGGGCTCCGCGACCGGATCTTGCGCGGGATAGCCAAGGACGAACTCGCCGGGCCAAAGAAGATCCTGTCCTGGGTGGCCTTGGTCGGGATTTCCGATCGGGTCATCGGGAATCGTGACGCCGCGGATGCCGGGTTGGGACACACCGTCCTTGAACCCGAAATGCTCGTGCCCCGCTTGATGTGGCATGTCCATGCGGGTTCGGCCCTGGATTTCCAGGAGGCTGTCAACGCCGTTGACAAATGCACCGGTCGCGCGAATGTGAGCGAGTCGCCTTGCGAGCCTCGCTTCGCTATCCGCCGCGACAACCAGGAGCGCGTGTACATCCGGCGAACCGAATGGCGTCACCCATTGGCTCGGATCACTGGAATCGACATCGCCCAGAAGGACGTTGCGAGCAGCCATCCCTTCTCGGAATGCGTCCGGAAACGCTGTCAGATCAGCAGCAGCGACCCCAAGGAATTCCAGCCCCGAGAATGAGATAGATAGATTGGTCCATGCAGATTCAATGAAGTTCTCGGGCGATCTACCCTCCGCCGTGATCGCCTTGAACTGCGCGTTGAATCGCAGCACCTGCTCGCTGCTCGAGGCTGCGACGCCAAACTCGTTGTCTTCGTCACCCATCTCGCTCAGCCACGCTCTTCCAGTCTCGGGACTCAAGAACTTCAGAAGTACAAAGGTTTGAAAATCCTTGTTGAATCCCCCAAGGATATTGCCCTGAATGTTGTCGAGTTCGAGGTTTCGAGTTGTCATAGTGCTCCCTGCCAATGTCCGTTGGTGTCGCCCCGATCTGCGACGTAAGGAGAGACTACGTCCAACGGTTCTCGGCCTGCGCCCTCAATGTTGGGTAGCCGGCGGCCTCGTGGCGAAAGCCTTGACGATGCGAACCCTGCGGTCCGGCTTCAGGGTCCGCTGGTGCTCCAGGAGGGCAGGGCGGCGTCAATGGATGGACGACTAGCCCGAGACGCGCCGAAGTACACTTTTCGCAAAACGCGCCGGCGCCGTGAGACGCTTGACGCCCGAATACAGAGCTTCATCATGGGTGCGCGGGTTCGATTTGGAGAGCGCCCGAATGACTCGATTCTTGGTGTCGTCAATCAAGTGGGATTCTCCCGGCGGTCGCGGTTGCACGCCTAGCTTGCGCAGAAAAAAGTTGACTTGATGGACCCGGGCGCGGTAGTCGGTCTCGGGCAGCGTGTAGTAGAACGACAGACTTACCGATACCTCCTTGCCGTTCTTGACGAGATGCGGGTCCAGCGGAGGATGATGGACCCCGATACCCGGGAGAAGCTGGTAGGTGGTGCCGATGTCCTCGATCTCGTCGCGATAGTGGCCTGCGATGGGGTTGTGTCTGTAGAAGTCTTCGACCTCGGACGCGGTCACCGCCAGGCGGCTTGGATAGAGCGTCACGTACTTTTCGCCGCGGATCTGCAATAGAAAATTGGTCTCGTGGTCGAAGTGATACGGGGCAACCAAGCCGGGCGAGTTCATGAAGACCGACATGCTGCCCCAGGTCATGCATTTGCGAATCGGGAAGCCCGCCAGTTCTTCGACGTGCGCCAACAGGTCCTGGTAAAGCTCCTCAAAGGCGGTATCCATCTCATTGACGTAGTGAATCGCGAGCCATCTGTGCGTGCTGCCGACGGTCTCAATGGCGTTTCGGAGCCTTCGCCGGAGTTCGGGTATTCCTAGCTTGAGTTCGTCGGGCTGGAAGTAGCGCGCGTAGTTCGCGCGATCGAATACTTTTTCGGACAGAGCGCCTAATCGAGACAGCTCGAAAAGCGGGTCATGCGCCAATCCGTGACGAAATGAGAAAGAGGATTTGTCGAGCGCCTGCCATGGCGCTCGGTCTGCAAGGTCAATCAATCCCGCCAAAGGGGCTGCGCCGGATACGGTCGCGCCAATCGATTGCACGTCCATGCTTGCCTCTGTTGTAATACGTTTGTCATATATGCTACATGTAACGAAGGCGTGGGACTACACGGGGTCGCGGCATCGGATGACGGGTTTGCACCCTTGACATGGTGCTTTTCCATTGATCTTCGATGAGTCGGCAAGGTAGGACTCCCCACCCTGCCAGTCACTCCTGACGCCTCGGGAAACCGTCGGACGAACCAATGCAGCGCACTCGATTCAATCTGCGATCAGCGGCTCAGAGTCCCTGGCTTGTTGCCTGGTTGGTGGTCGCGCCGCTTGCCTTGTGCCTCATTGGCGCGAAGATGATGAAGGTCGACGTCGCCATGGCGGCCATCGTCTTTGCCAGTCCACTGAGCGTCCGCGTGCTGCGACTCGCCGCGATGATCGCCGTCGCCTGGCTGGTGCAACGCCTGATGTTTCGGCGGCACCCGATGGCCGGGGTCGCCATCTTCGTCGGCTTGTTTGTCGCTTCGGTCCTCGACGCTGCGCATGAAGCCCGATCAGACGGTGGCCAGCATCATGAGGGATTGGGCTCACAACCTCTACACGGAGCCGGTGATCTTCGCGACCATCGTCTGGCGCGAGCTGGCGACCGTCTCGCTGATCGCACTCGTGATGGGCGCGCTGCTGCGATTTGCGTCGGAGGGTGCGTTTCGCCGCTTGTACACGTTCTTCCAGATCGTCATCGTCGTGCTGTGCACGCTCGTTGGCGTGGACCTGGTCTATGAGGTCGCGATCGGGCAGCCGCCCAATTTCGCGGTGCTGCTGTTCAGCCTGGCGCATCCGCAGGACCTTGCTCCCCTCGTTGGCGCCGAAGTCACGCCGGGCAGAGTCATCGCGCTGACGCTCTGCATCCTCTTGCCGATAGCCTGGGCTTGGTATCTGCGAGACCTCGGCACCTCAGGCCGGGAGAAACCTGCGCTTCGCACCAGCCGCGGCTTGGCGTTCGCGCTCGCAGGAACCGCTGCGCTGCTGCTGCCTGTCATTCCGGTTGGCAGCGTGCCACTGGAGCGATATGCCGAAGGCTCGCTGATTGCCCTGTCGAAAACTGCAATATCGGCGCCTTACGCAGAAGCCGAGAATGTGGCGCAAAAGGCGTTCGACAAAGAGAACCGCCCGCGTTGGTACAGCGCCGGCATGAAGTTCCAGTCCACAGGCGAACCGAAGAAGATCAAGAATGTCGTGATCGTGATGATGGAGTCGGTGCGAGCGGTGTCAACCTCGATTCATCACCCGGAACTGGGAACCACGCCGTTTCTCGCGAGCCTCAGCCGGGACAGCCTGATGGTGCCGGACATGAGCGCCGTGGTGCCACGCACCTCCAGCGCGTGGATAGCGATCCTCGGTGGACAGTACCCGCTGACCAATGAAGGGAGCGCGCGATGGAGCGCGGAAAACACAAAGTTGCCGCGCGTCCGCGGACTGCCGGCGGCACTGCGCGAAGTCGGATATGCCACTTCATTTTTCACGCCGACGCATTTGCATCTGCTCAACGAGAACCAGATGGTCGACGCCCTGGGTTTCGAAACGGTCGTGGATGACGACGACCTCAGCAAGCTGCGGTCCCTCCACGCCAACTACATGGGCGGTGCCGACGAGGTGATGGTCGAGCCCATCCTCGCGTGGACGCGCGCGCAGAAGGCAGCCAAGCGGCCATTCATGACAGCCATCATGACGAGCGTGGGCCACCATCCGTACACCACGCCGGAGACCTGGAAAAAGGTGCCTTTTCCGAACGCTTCCAACCCGACGCTCGAGGCCTACTACAACTGCTTGCTGTACATCGATGATGTCCTCGCGAAACTCATGGCCGGCTACAAGGAGCTCGGCGTGCTGGACGACACCGTCTTCATGTTTCTCGGCGACCACGGGCAATTCTTCGGCGAGCACGGCATCAATCAGGCGTTCAATGCGCTCTATCAGGAAGGCGTGCAGATCCCGATGCTCATCTACGCGCCGGGCGACCCATCGATCAAGGGCGTGGTCAAGGGACCGCGCCAGCAAATCGACATTCTGCCGACCGTCGCGGAATTGCTGGGCTATCAGGTGCAGCACGCCAGACTGCCTGGCGTTTCGCTGCTGCAGCCAGTCGATGCGAATCGCGAGATGTATTTCTCCGCGAGCATTGAATCCGCATACCTCGCTCTTCGGCGCGGCGAAAAGAAGTACATCTACAGTTTCGACCGCGCGCCGATCATGGCGTTCGACCTGGCGGCCGATCCCGCCGAAGAGAAGGCGCTGCCCAATCCCACGGCGGCCGAGTCCGACCAGCTGAAGCAAGCGTTGCTGGAGTGGAAGATCCAGACTGAAATGTCGATGTACGCTCGTCCGGAGAACAGCGCCATGCCCGACGGCAGATGGGTCAGGCGGTGACCGCGCGCAAAAGTGACTTTGGCGCGCCCGGCGCTTCGTCGAGGCATTGCTAGCCGGCGAGAAAGCGGGCCACATCGCCGTCGCTGATGGGCTTCAAGGGAAGAGCGAACGCCTCCCGCAGGCGCTCGACAATTTGTTGCGCCCAGATTGCGTTGGCGACGGCGCCCCAGTGTCCGTCCCGTAGCACGGTGTGTTCTGGCTCATCGCCCGTGGTGTTGGTGACGCGGATTCCGGAGCCGATGGTCAATGCCTTGTAGGCAGGTTCTCCGTCGGGCCCTCGTTGGCCCCAACGCTGCACGAACCAGGCGTCGATGTCCGCAAACGCGATCCGCTGCGGATCGGCATCGGCAATCTTGCGCAACTCGGCATTGGCGTTGGCCAACGCCTTCCTGATGTTGGTCATCGCAAAGGCAGTGCGGTACTTGTCCAGATTGCCCGGATCGTCAGCCTGGTTGACCAGCCCTACTAGCAAGATGCGGGTCCATGGATGCGAGGCGTGGATCAGCGAGATCGCGGCGCTGATCTGTTGCTTGCAGTAATCGATTGTTCGATGAAGCTCTGGCGCCAAGGGGTCGCGTGATTGAAGGTCGAGCAAGCCGCTCCAATCGTTGGCGCCAATGTAGATGACCACCACGCCGCGGCGCCAGCGCTCTGGCTCGCGGTCCATCAGCGAGACCAGGCGCGGCGCTTGCCGAAATCGCTGGCCGAGCCGGTCACCCATCAGATTCTTGCAAGCGGCTCCTGAGTTGGCGAAGTCATAGAGGTAGTCCTCCTTTCTCGGCGCACGCGAGACCGTCAGACCGAGCAATTCGCGCGCCCACGCGATCACACCGGGCTGCCCCCACAGCACCCAAGGACCGAGGTCGAGCTCGTCGCCGCGCATTTGCGCCAGCACTTCAGTCCATTGAAACGTGCGCGCGTGAAATGCGCCTCCCCGCTCGCGAGTGCCAGGCGGGAAGGCCGTTCGGTCTTGATAGGAATGGCTGGTCGAATCACCGAGCACCGCCAGGGGAATGGCATCTGCGGCTGCGCTGGCCGGCGTGACGTCGCCCCAGGATACCGTCAGCAAGAAACCGAGCGCCATCACAGCTGCGATCATGAAGCGGCTGCATCGCCAGAAGCTCGAGAGGTCACGGTTCTTCATGTGGAACATCTCCGCACCGGTCTGGACCGGCTGCCGTGGCGACGTCCTGCTGATCACCGTCCAGTATTACTCGTTGGGTCGTCGCTGTCCTGATTCTCAACGATAGGTGTCGGATTCGACGATCAACACATTCGAAATGGCCTCCAGTCGAGCGCGCGCAGCAGCCTGTCTACTTGGCCGCGACCTTCACATTCGAGGCAGCCTTTTCGATCAACTCGGCGACCACCTCGGGCTTCGACACATAGACCGCGTGGCTGCCCCCGGTTTCCACGACGGTCGCACCCGCGCGCCTGGACATGAGGCGTTGCGCCAGCGGTGGAATCATCTTGTCGTCGGTAGCCACCAGGTACCAGCTCGGCTTCGATTTCCACGCGCCCTTGTCGGGCGCAAACGCGGCGATGTAGACCAGGCCCGCGACCTCGTCGTTGTTTCATCGCGCGTAGAAAATCAAGACCTGCGTCCCGGCATGGGGCGGAGTAGGGACTCCTGACTCGGCATGCGGCGATGGGCTTCTGGGCGGATTGCGATTGGACCGAACCCCGAGTATGGTTCGCCAGAAAATCACCAGGTCACAGGCTGAGAACCGCCCGACTCCTTGCCCCTACAGCTTCTGCCTGATCGTCCAGCGGCGCGACATATCGGTATCGCAATTGAACTGAAGAGCCGTCACGTTGTTGGCGGTACTCACGCCTCCGGCAATCGTCAGGCATTTGTTCGTCTGCACGTTCCTGATCTGGTAGACGCCGCTGCCGGTCACGTCGCTGATCCTCCAGGTGCGCGACGGATGGGTGTCGCAGTTGAACTGAAGAGCGGCCACATTGTTGTCCGTGCTCACGCCTCCGGCGATCGTCAGGCACTTCCCCGTCTGCACGTTCTTGATCTGGTAGATCTTGTCGCCGGTCGTCGCTCTCAGCGTCCAGCGGCGTGACGGATCGCTGTCGCAATCGAACTGCGCGGCTTCGATGTTGTTTTCAGTGCTCACTCCCCCGGCGATCGTCAGGCACTTGCCGGTCTTCGCGTTGACGAGCATCAGCTCGCCGGCGATTTGCGCGCGCGCGGGCTGCGACAGCGCGCCCGCGAAGACTACGATGAAAACAGTGACGCACGCCATGAGCGGGATACGACGCGTGGTCTGATTCTCCTGTGAGTTGCAGCTCTTCATTTCATCTTCCTTTAACGCTTTGCGCGGGTTAAGGGCAGGGCGCGCACACGCTGCCTTGCTGGGCATGCGTTGGGAACTGCGAGCAAGTGTCCCACCGACTCGACGATGCCCAGTATGCGTTGATGGCAGGGTGTTCGGCATCCACCAGGTTGAGGAAGCCGCTGCGCTTTGCGTCTCTCCACCATTCGGCTCTGATGCGAATCTTGGCTTCCGGCAGGATGACGCCGCATGGGTGACACGGCCCCACGCCAGAACGACGTTGCTGCCCCTCAAACGGCCGGGGTATCGCGACGCTGGCTTTGATTCACTGGCAGCTTGCCTCTTGAATGCAGCGCGTGCGCTCGGAAGTAACTTCCCGCGCATCGACGTACGCCTCCAGGGCCACTGTGTCGGCGAGCGCGATACCGACGGGCACAACGACAAGTCAAGGCAAAAGGGATCTCTGTTCGTCGGCACTCAGCCGATCAACTTCAAGCCCGGCGGCAACGCTTCGCCGAACATGCCGCGCTCTCCGGCTTCGTCGAGCGGAACGACTTCGCGCACGCGAGCGATCCACGCCGACGGAGCCCGATGGGCTTCGAGCCGCGAGATGACTCGTTCGAGCGCTTCGGGCGGCAGGTCGCGAGCGCGATCACCGCAGAGGCGGGCCAGACTGGCAGCGGCTGCAGCAGCCCCTTCAATGCGCCTCCAGTCCAGCGCAAGCAGTGCTTCGAGCCAGGCGGCGGCGCGACCTGCCGGCACCACGCCGTGCGCACTGCCGTAGAGGGGAGCGCGCGCGCCGATGCGACCGATGGCCCACAGCGTCCACGTGTCGCGTGCCTGCGGATCGCTACCGCGCTGCTGCAGGCGCTCGACGAGCCAGTCGCCGATCTCGACCTTGTGTTCGACCGGTATGCGTTCGAGCGAAGCGCCCATGCGCACCATGTCGTCCCAACTCCCCTTGACGAGCCGCGACGGTCGTTCGTGGACACCCATCTCCTCGCCCTGCAGGTTCATCGCGAAATCCTCGAGCAGGCGTTGCTGTGCAGCTTCCTCCAGGCCGCCGGCGACACGGCGCCACAGCGTCCACCATTCGGTGTTGACCTGGCGCTCGTGGCCATGCTGGACCCCCAGCTCGAACAGCGGCCACAGCTGCTCGATGCGCCAGGGGTCGAGTGCATCCCCGAAACCCGGCCGCAGGCACCAGCCCGCCAGGCTCAGCCATAGGCGCTCGTGGTCGGGCGAGCGATGGCGGCCACGCGCTCGCTGCCACAGCGCGTCGAACAGCGGACGCAGCAGCGCGGTCGACCACCGCTCGCGATTGCCGAGCAGGGCCTCAAGCTGCGTGCGCAACTGCTTGACGGCCTTGGGTCCCACTTGGCGGTCGCGCGCGCCGAAAACCCGCTCGATGTGCTCGACGGCTTCGCCAAAGCGGGGCGGAAGGCCGGCCCCCGCGGCTGCCGCGCCAGCCGGATCCACACGCAATTGGAATTCGAGCTTCCAGCGTTGCGTCGGCTTCTCGGCGGAGATGCAGTGCATTTCGAGCGTGCCAACCTCGGTCAGCATCGCCGTGAGTTGCACCGGGATATTGCGTCGCGCAGTGCCGCGGTCGGCCCGCACCACGGTGGCCACGGGTGGCAGCGGCTGCACATCGCGTTCGTCGAGGTCGACCAGGTCACCAGCCAGCGGCGTGGGCTGCCCTCCGGTATCGCCGGTGACCGCTACGAGATGGAAGCGTACCGGTTCGCCGATGCGCAGGTCGAAGCTGCGTTCCTCAAGCCGAATCTCGCGGCCTTCTTCGCTGCCGCGCGGCAGGACGCAGACGGCTCGCCCGTTGCCGTCGTCGAGCGGCAGGAAGTAGCTGCGTGCCGAACCGGCGCTGATCTTCGGCGCCAAGCCGCGTCGCGCCAGCGCATAGGCGACCGCGCCGCGCGCGACCGCGACGTCCGGGTTGGTGTTGTGCAGCGCTTGCAGCGGCGCGCCGCGCCATGCGCCAAGCGTCGCGTGCAGGCGCGCGGCGATCGCCTCGGCGCGAAACACGCCGCCATTGAGCAGGAGCGCGTCGGGCCAGCCGGCCTCCGCGTTCTGTCGCAGAAAACCGGCGATGTGGCGCGTCACTGCCGGGTCGCTCGCGTAGGGCAAGCCGAATGCGACCAAGCCGCTGGCGCGCTCGCGCTTTGGCAGTTCACTGGCGGTCACCTGCGGGAAAAACCCGTCGACCACGATGCGCTCGACTTCGTCGCGGCCCAGCGCCACCGAACGGGCGCCGCCGATCAGGCGCGAACCCGCGCCTAGCAGGGTCACCTGCGCGCTGGCCGGTGGGTCGGCAGCAAGCAGCAATTCCTTGGCGAAGCGGCAGCGTTCCACCAGTTGCGACAACTGGCCCGCCGACAGGCGATTCGCGGCCTCGCCCGCCGCTGCGTGCAGGCGGGATTCGGCCAGATGCGCGAGCGCCAGGTCCATGTTGTCGCCGCCGAGCATCAGGTGGCGACCGACCGCGATGCGTTCGAGTCGTGGTTCGAGGCCATCCCAGTCGACGCGCACCAGGCTCAAGTCGGTCGTGCCGCCACCGACATCGCAGACCAGCACCAGCCGCGTGCTCGCCAATGCCTTCGCAAGGCCATTGCGGTGACGGAACAGCCAGTCGTACAGCGCAGCCTGGGGTTCCTCAAGAAGGCGCAACTGGGGCAATCCGGCGTCGCGCGCGGCCTCGACGGTCAGTGCGCGTGCCACATCGTCGAACGAGGCCGGCACGGTCAGCACCAATTCCTGGTTTTCGAGCAGGGCTTGTGGATAGCGGTAGTTCCAGGCCGCGCGCAGATGCGCGAGGTAGCTCGCGCTCGCGCTCACCGGAGAAACCTTTGGCACGTCGGCCGCCGCACCCCAAGGCAAGATGGGCGCCATCCGGTCGACCGCGGCATGCGAAAGCCAGCTCTTCGCGCTGACCACCAGCCGCCCGGGCACCTGGGCGCCGAGCTGGCGCGCGAGGCTTCCGATCACGGCCATGTCGCCATCGCCGGCCGTCATCCACGGAAGTACCAGATCGCCCGGCACCAGCTCGCCCGGCAACGGGTGGTAGCGCATCGACGGCAGCAGCGGTCGCGCCGCCACTTCGCCGGGCGCGACCAGTTGTTCAACGTCGAACAGGCGGATGGCGTCCTCCGCGACCTGGCCGTTCGCTGCCGCATAGGCGACCACCGTGTGCGTGGTGCCAAGGTCGATGCCGACCGTGTAGGTCGCAGTCATGCTGATGCCAGAGACAGGCTCAAACCCCCGCGGCGTCTTGCGGGCGTTCGCCGCGCACGTCGAATTCGATCTTCCACCGCTCGCCGCCGCTGCGCGGCACAGCTTCGAGTTCCAGAGTGCCGGCCTCGGTGACGCGGGCATGCAGGCGCACCGGCACTACTTCGCCGGGGCTGCGCCCCTCGGGTGGCAGCGTGGCGGAGATCGGCGCGAGTTCCTGCAGCTCGTCGGGTGTCCAGGCGTCGAGCAGCGTGCCCACGCCGTCATTGCGCCGCACCGACGAAGCGAAGAAGCGGAAGTGAACCGGTTCGCCGATCACCAGCCCGAGTTCGAGCGCCGGCAGTTCGGCTTCAGTACCTTCTTCCATGCCGAACGGGGCCAGGCACAGGGCCTGTACGGGCGGCTCGATGCCGGGTACCGCAGGCATCGACGATTCGACACCGACGTAGTACGCGAAGGCAGTGCCACCGCGAATGCGGACGCCGTGACCATGCCGAACGTAGCCATAGTAGGCGGCGCCTCGGGCTACCGCGAGGTCGAGGTCGGCACCGCTCAACAGCCGCGCTGGCTCGCCCCCTTCGGCGGCGAGCCAGCCGTTGATTGTTGCCAGCGTTCGATCGGCGAGCAATGGCGACTTGAAGACGCCGCCGTTGAACAGCACTGCCGTCGGGTGCAGGAAGCTCGCGCCCTCCACGCCGTGACCGGCACCAGCGCCCAAAAACCCTTCCAGTTCGGCGACCGCGCCGAGTTGCCGGCCGAGGAACGCCGCCAGGTGGCGAGTGGCGGCCGCGTCTTGCGCGTAGGGCAGCCCCAACTGCGACAAGCCCGCACGCACGCGGCTGACGGGTCGCGCCGAGGCTTCGACCTGGGGAAAGAAACCCTCCACGATCGTCGCGCCGACCTCATCGCGCGTCAGCTCGGTGCGGATCGAGCCGCCGATCAATTTGCTGCCGCGGCTGGGCACGACGATGGGTTGCGCAGCTGCTGCGGCATCTCCGAGCAGTTTTTCCTTCGCGCTGCGGCAGGCGTAGGTCAGCGCGCGCAGTTGCCAGGCGTCCAGCGTGGTGCCGGCCGTGGCCAGCTTGCGGGCGACGACATGGGCGAGCGTCAAGTCCATGTTGTCGCCGCCGAGCAGGATATGGTCGCCCACCGCGACGCGGTGCAGTTCGAGGTTGCCGTCGCGCTCGAGCACGGCGATCAGCGAGAAGTCGCTGGTGCCGCCGCCGACGTCGACCACCAGGATGATGTCGCCCGGCTTGACCTGCTTGCGCCACCCGGCGGCGGTGGCCTCGATCCAGCTGTACAACGCGGCTTGCGGTTCTTCGAGCAGCGTCAGGGAGCCGCAGCCGGCCGCTTTGGCGGCTTCGACCGTCAATTCGCGCGCGGCCGGGTCGAACGATGCCGGGATCGTCACAGTGACATCCTGCTCGCCGAAAGGCGCTTCGGGATGTGCATGGTCCCAGGCGTTGCGCAGATGTTCGAGGTAGCGAATCGAGGCGTCGAGCGGCGACACCCGCGCCACTTCTGGCGGCGCATCGTTCGGCAGGATTGCGGCGCGCCGGTCGACGCCGGGGTGGCAAAGCCAGCTCTTTGCGCTCGAGACGAGCCGGATCGGCGTCGTCGCGCCGCGACTGCGGGCCAGTTCGCCGACGGCCTGCTGGCCGTCCGCCGACCAAGGCAGCGCCATGTCGCCCGCGGCCATCTCGTCGGCGTGCGGCAGGTACAGGAACGACGGCAGCAGCGCCAGCGATTCGACCGCGCCTGGAGCAGTCAGCTGTGGGATCGGCAGTATTTCGTGAACCGTCGCCTCGCCGTCGCCGGCTGCGATGTCGATGTACGTGAGTGCGCTGTGGGTGGTGCCCAGGTCGATGCCGATCGCGAAGCGCGGGTCGCTCATAGTTCCACCTCCGCCGGCGCCACCACATGCACATCGTGGCGCTCGGACAGCTTGGGCAGCCGCACTTCAGTGACGCGCCAGCCCCGGTGCCTGAGGTTGCCGGTAAAGGGCGGCTGACCCACCACGTTGCCGGTCAGGCGCACTGCGGCGGCATCGAAGCCGGCCTGCAGCGTGACATGGCCGCCTTCGGCCTCGTCCCGCACCGGCACGATGCTGAAGTGCTCGCGCAAGACCTTGGCGCAGCCTTCGTGCACCACGCGAGCCGCCGCGCCGATCTGCGCGTCGGCATAGCCGCCAAGATCTTCACCCACGAAGTCGATCAGCCGCGCGTCACGTTGCAGCAGCGCAAGCAGCTGCAGCGCGGCATCTGGACTCGCTTCCTTCAGAAGCGGGGGCGTTTCAGGCACCGAGGCAGTCGCTGCCGGAATCGGTGGCGATGCTGCACCATGGCGCAATGCGGCATACCGCGCAGCCAGATCGGCGTCTGCCAACAAGCCGAAGAAGGCGCCGAGTGCGAGTGGAATGCGACGCAGCAGCGAGGGCTTCGCGCTGTCATCGGAGGAGGGGAGTTGCGGATGGTTCATTGATTGCTCCAGGTCGGCCAGCCGCGCGCGTGCAGCCGTCGCGCGACAGTGATCAAGGCTCGGAGTCGCTGGTGAGGCAGGGCCGAACCGCTGGCAAATCAAGGGCCGAACCGGCGTCAACAATGTCGCGTGCCGCGGTGCAGCATTGTAGGGAACGCCATCGTGATCGCAGGCGCAGCACCGAAGTCATTTCCCTGCCGCGCGAACAACCGTGGCGACAGTTCGGCGCTCTGGCACGCGAAGCGGCGCACTGCGCAAGGAACCTCAACGCCGGTGCCTCGACGGAGGGTTGCAGGTGATTGCAGCCACCAATGCCTCTGGCGCAGCCCACGCGGTCGCACTGCGCACGCACCACGCGCATGCATCATGTTCGTCACACGAGCGTCGCCGTTGCCTTGACCGGCCGCATGACGAAGCTGGTCTTGCAGTCCTGGATGACCTGATCGCCGCGATCCTTCAGAATCAGAATAGCGGCCCCCGCGATGAGGTTGGCGTGCCCTTGGTAATGAACGCGATCTTCGCCGTGCCGATGGACGGTGCAGGATGGGGCGCGTGGCTTGAATGGCTTTGGTGGTTCAGCACCGTTCGCTTCCTCGCCGCGGCGCTGCTCGGCGTCGCAATCCAAAGGACTTTCCTGCCAAGGTATCGATGGACTGCTGCATTGATCGGTGCCGGCGTCGTCGTCGCGCTTGCGCTGGGTTTTCCCGTCCCCAAACCCGACGATGGCTTGCTCAACACGATCGGCGTCTGGCTTTACACCACGAAGCTTCAATTGATCGGTCTGGCAGCATGCCTGTGGCGTGATCTCGTCTCGCTGGCTATCGTGACCTTCACTTTCGGCCTCGTGCTCAACTTCGCCAGAGGACATGCGCAGCGTGGCGCGGTGGTCGCGCTGCAATCTCTGGTCGTGCTGCTGTGCGGTGTCGTGGGGATCGACTGGGCCTACCAGTTCGCCACCGGCCAGCCCGCCAGTTTTCGCATCCTGTGGTTCGCCGTCCTCAACATGGACGACGTCGCGCCGCTCATCGCGCCCGAGGCAACGGTCATGCGGGCGCTGGCGGTTTCAGGCGGCGTCGTCTTCGCTGTGGTGTGGTTCTGGGCGCAACGCGGCCTTGCCACGACGCCTCTTCAAGCTTCGTATCGTTCGTACGCGGGCGGCCTGGTTGCGCTGGCGTTCTCGCTCGCCGTGCTGCTTCCGGCACCTGCGCACGGCATCTTGGCCCTCCTGCGGCACTCGGAAGGCACTCTGATCGTCCTGGCGAAGACTGCCGTCTCTACGCCAATGGATGAAGTCCGGACGAAAGTGGCTCAGGAGTTCGAGCGGGCGGGCAAGCCCCGCTGGCACAGCGCCCAGATGGTTGTTCGGGAAACCGCCCGAACGAAACGCAGAAACGTGGTGATCATCATGCTGGAGTCCATGCGCGCGGAGTCGACGACCGTGCACAACCCCGGGCTCGAAACAACCCCCTTCTTGGCGCAGTTGGCTCGAAAAAGCATGGTTGTAGAGGACATGTCGGCCGTGATTCCCCGCACCGCCGCCGCTTGGATCGCGGTGCTCGGCGGCCAGTACCCGCTGGCCAACGAGGGCACGCAGAGATGGGCGCTTGAAAACCGGAAGCACGCCCGAATACGCACGCTTCCTTCGATACTGAGAGAAGCGGGCTATGCCACGAGTTTCTTTACACCCACCACACTGCATTTCCAGAGCGACCTCGACGTCGTCGACACCTTCCATCTGCAGTACCTCCGAACCGAACAGGAGCTGAGCAACTCCGAAACCGAGCGGGTGACCTACTTCGGCATCGCGGACGAATGGATGGTCCAGCCCATTCTTGACTGGACGGCAGCTCAGGTCGATGCGAAGCGCCCCTTCTTCACGGCAATCATGACGAATGTGGGGCACCACAACTTCGAGACCCCCTCTACCTGGAAGCGGATCAGGTTCGAGGGTGTATCAAACCACACCCTGGAGTCCTATTACAACTGCCTGCGTTACATCGATGGTGTGCTCTCTACCCTCATGGAAGGCTATCGGCAACTCGGCGTGCTCGACGACACGGTGTTCGTGTTCGTAGGCGATCATGGACAGATGTTCGATGAACATGGCACCCGGCAAATTCTCAACGCGGTCTATCAGGAAGGGCTGCATGTTCCGACCCTCATCTACGCCCCTGGGCTCCTGAAGGCGGGGCCGGTCCGCGGTCCTCGCCAGCAAATCGACATTGTCCCCACCCTCGTGGAGTTGCTGGGTCTTCGGATCGAAAATGCGCGACTGCCCGGTGAGTCCCTGCTGCATCCGGTCGATCCGACGCGCCGCCTCTACTTCACGAGCAGCATCGACTGGTCGTTCTTGGCAGCCAGGCACGGGAACAGGAAATACATCTACAGCTTCGACCGAGATCCGATCGAGGTGTATGACCTGGATGCCGACCCCAAGGAGCAGGCTGCATTGCGCGATGTCGATCCCAAGGAGCTCGCCGAGGTGAGAGAGGAAGTGCTGGATTGGCGCATGAACTCAGAGCTGGCAATGCTCGCACGCCCTTCCGATGAGAACGACATCTCGGCGCCATGGTTGCGCAGATGATTGAAAGGTGAAGCGAGAGGGTATGTGCGCGCGCTGGCGGTGCTAGCGCGACTTCCGCGCGTGAGCGGCCCCTTGGTGACGATACCGGCCTCGGGCTTGAGTCAACAAGTCGTCGAGGCGTACGATTCCGCAACCCATGGCCCAAATCGCGCTGGGCCACGGAAACGTTCCGCCTAAGGTGGCGAGCAGGCAGATGTTCGTGCATGTCCGTATACCGCATCGCAAGCCTTCGATCTCAGGCTTGTGAATCGGACGCCTGGGCTTGGCCCGGCTGCAATTGGGAAACTCCGAAATGCTGAAAGACCGAAGCCGCAGCTCAGACGAACAGCCTCTCGTCCTCTCAAACTTGTCACCGGGCCCGGCGCAGAAAAAGCTGGCTCTCGCTCTCGTCGTCGGCTTCCTGATCGTGTTTGCCCTGATCACCTTTGGTCCCCTCAAGGCAGTGCAACTTAGGCGCGTCGACGCTTTCATCCCCGCCTACTTGACGGCGATGTTTGTGTCCGAGTTGATAGCAGCAATTCTTTTGTACGCCCAGTTTTCTATTCTGCGATCGCCTGCGATTCTTGCTATCGGAAGTGGATATCTCTTCACGGCACTCGTATTGATCCCGTTCGTCCTCGTGTACCCGGGGGTATTTGTGCCGGGGCGAGGCCTTTTTGGCGGCCCTCAAAGCACATCATGGGTGTGGTTCTTTTGGCACATCGGTTTTCCGTTGTTCACGGTTGCCTATGCACTTCTAAAGAGGGACGCGATTCCAAGTGAGGGGTTCTGGGGCCGCGCGGCGCGCGAACAGATCTTCCTGAGTGCGTCGTTGACAGCAGCCGCGATCTACGCGGTGGCGCTCCTTTGCCTGGAAGGTGAAGCGTTACTGCCCCAGGTGGCGCTGCCCGATTCGCTTCGCTTTACGTCTCTGTGGCCTATCCTGATTGGGGTACCCGTAGCGTTGGCCAACGTCTGGGCACTTATCCTTCTATGGCGCCGACGGCACTCGGTGCTCGATCTTTGGTTGATCGTTGTGACTTGCTTGCACGTGTTTGAGGCATCCCTAGCCTACTATCCTAATCCGGTTCGATTTAGTGTCGGATCGTATGCGGTCCGCATTATCGGATTCTTGGCCAGCGGCCTGGTTTTGACGGTTCTGCTGTACGAAACGACTGCGCTGTACGGAGCAATTCTCGATGCATTCCTGCGTCAGCGTCGCGAACGAGAGGCGCGGCGAATGACTGGCGATATGGTCGCTGCTGCGATCGCGCACGAGGTCAAACAGCCGATGACAGCCATGGTCATGACAGCGGGTGCGGGCCTTCGTTTACTCGACCGTGCACCACCCAATCTGCATAGGGCGAAAGAAGCGTTCGAGTTGGTTGTCCGGGATGGCCACCGTGTTGCGGCGATGATCGACAGCATCCGCGCGAACTTTAGAAGTCAGACAACGGCTTCGCTAGATGTCAATGAGCTCGTCCAGCGAGCGCTAGCGCTGGAACGCGAAGATCTGCAGAAACACCGGATACTGGTCCGGACGGAGTCGAACACCAAGATCCCCCGAGTTCAGGGAAATCGAATCGAGTTGCAGCAAGTGCTTCTCAACTTGATCGCAAATGCCGTTGCGGCGATGGCAGCCAAGCAAGATGCTCCCAGGATCCTATCCGTCGATTCAGAAGAACACGAAGGCGCGGGCGTAGTGATATCGGTTGCGGACACCGGGACCGGAATCAGCGCGCAAGATATCGATCGAATCTTCCACCCGCGGTTCACGACCAAAGCTGACGGCATGGGTATGGGTCTGCCTATCTGCCTCGCGATCGTGGAGGCCCACAATGGCCGCTTGTGGGTCACTCCAAACACACCTCGGGGCACTGTGTTTCAATTCACCCTGCCCGTAGTTCAGCCAATAGCGATCTAGTTCTCGACTGCATCAGGTGGCCCTTTCAGCGACTGCCGGGACAGCGTCAACGGTATTTGAAGTGTCCCCGCCATCCTTACGAGATTGGGAAGGGAGTTGGCACCCATCTTTTTCATGATGTTGCCTCGATGAATCTGCAGGGTGACCTCGCTGATCCCCAACTCGGCGGCGGCCTGCTTGTTGAGGAGGCCGCCGATGATCAAAGGTAACACCTCACGCTCGCGGGGACTCAACCGTGAAAGACGTTCCTTCAGGTCGGCCAGTGCTGACTGTTTGAGCCTGGCGTTACGATTTTCCACAAGGGCTGCGTTGATCGCGCGAATCAACTCAGCCTCCTTCAATGGCTTTGTCAGAAAGTCCACTGCGCCATTCCTCATCGCACGCACCGAGGAGGGGATGTCTGGATAAGCGGTGATGAACACGATGTGGGGGCTGCTCGGATCAAGAAGCCCTTGGAGTTCCAAGCCGTTGATGTCCGGAAGGTGGACGTCTAGAACCAGGCAAGCCGGGATATCGGGCCTTGAATGCACGACGTACTCCGCTGCCGACCCGAACGTGATGACGGGCAGGTCGTAGGTGGACAGAAGCATCGACAAAGCTTCGCGGATGCGTGGGTCGTCGTCCACAACAAAAACGATCTGATCTCCAGGATCCGCCATTTCGCTATCGTATCTCTTGCGTCGCTTCTGAGCCGTATGCGGGCTCGGAGGTGGCGATGCAGGGTCTGCAACAGAACGTAAGACGCAGCCGACTCGACTTTGGATGGGCTCGGTTGAATCACGTGGTCAGCGTCCGGTCGGACAGAGGATGTTACGTGGCGTATCGCCCCTGACATAGTCGAGTTCCTCCGATTCGGTTGCTGCGCGCATGGTCACCAGACTGGCGCGATCTCCGTAGAGGTCCCTCAAAGTGGCCTCCATGACGAGCCGTGCGTCCTCTTCGATGCGTAAGGCTTTGAACCACCGTCGCGCCCGGCCGTCGTAGAGAAAGTCCACGACCCAAACCCTCGACGTCTTGAAGAATTCGGCCATTTCTTTGCTTGCAGGTTTGTCGACCAATCGTCTTGGTACCCGGGACAGGCTGGGGCTTTCCATGCAGATGCGGTTGCTGCTGTCGATGGCAGTCCAAAGCCTATTTTGCGCTCCCCTCCGAGTTGCCCGCATCCCACTGTCGCGGGGTGGCGGTCTGGTCCGAAGGGGCCTTGCCTGCGCGCCACCTGCCTCATCGGGCCGATACCCGGTTGCTTTCTTGGTGGGTTGCCCTTGCCGACGAGCAAATCCAGACTGGATGATCTGCAATGGTCGCCGTGACCTGCCTTGACGCAGATCGTTCTGAAGAGGGGCTCATGAACTCACCCACGAACATCGGCTTGATTTCCGACAAGCCGGCCGGTTACTTCGAGTATCTGCCCGCGGGTCTGTTCGGGTCTGTCATGGGCCTGACAGGATTGAGCCTCGTCTGGGGCGCCCTGCATTTGCGTTATGGTGCACCGGCGTGGATTGCCGGTCTACTGGCAGTGATCGCAGCGGTGGACTTCGCCGTTGTCTGCGTCGCCTATGGGATCAAGATGGCGACGGCCCCGGAGGCCGCGCGGGAGGAATTTCGCCATCCGATCGCCGTCAACATGTTCGCAACCTTCTGGGTCAGCCTGCTGCTGTTGCCTCTGGTCATCGCGCCGCAGAGCCTGCTGCTCGCGCAAGCGCTCTGGGCAGTCGGCGCGTTGGGAATGATGGTTTTTTCGGTGTACATCGTCAGTCGGTGGCTTGGCACTCAGCATCAGATGTCCCACGCAACGCCGGCGTGGATTCTTCCGGTAGTGGGCTTGTTGGACATGCCGCTTGCCGTGCCGTACCTATCGTTGCCTCAAGCACATGCCTTCATGCTGGTCGGCACGGCGGTTGGCCTCTTCTTCACCATTCCGCTGTTTACGCTCATCTTTTCACGTCTCATATTCGAGCCACCGATGCCGCCGGCATTGCAGCCGTCGTTGATGATCCTTGTGGCGCCCTTTGCTGTTGGTATGTCGACCTACGTGGCGACGACCGGTCAGATGGACCTGTTCGGGCGCTCGCTCTACGTCTTGACCATCTTCATGCTTGTCGTACTGCTGGGGCGACTTCGCCATCTTGGCCAGTGCTGCCCGTTTCGGGTCGCCTGGTGGGCCGTTAGCTTTCCGATGGCTGCGTCGGCAATTGCGGCGCTCAAGGTTGCTCAGGCTGAACCGGGACTCGTGACCGACAGCCTCGCGCTTCTGCTGGCGGCGTTGTCGACCCTCGTAATCCTCTGGCTGCTGGGAAGGACAGGCCTCGGAATCATTCGAGGAGAACTGCAGACGCTCAGTACCTGAGAGGCCGGTAGCGCAGGGGCGATCGCCGAGGAAGTCGCCGCGATTCGCCAAAACCGGCGTCCGCGCGGCAGGCCAGAGGCAGCGCTTACCGGATCGCGGCTGTCCGAGGGTGCCAGCCGTCCTCCGATAGGCGACGCTCTGGATCATGCGTTGATCTGGCGGATGAGAGAGCTCGATCTCTCCAGAGGTCGCACCGAAGCGCGCGCTCTCTTGGCCCGCGACCAAGAACTGCGCGGGCGGCACGGCTCGCCGGCCCCTCCGATAACACAATGTTGGTATAGCCGTCGAACAGGCGAGCGACTATCTTTACATCCCGTACCGCGACGGGCGATCTGATTCCTCCGTCTACGGGCAATGTTCTTTCGGTCGGCCTTGAGGGAAGTTCCTCGTTCTGGAAATCAAAAATGAGCTACTCAGTTCTGGTCGTCGACGACCACCCAATCCTTCGTCGTGGCATTGCCAGCGTGATCGAACAAGAGCCTCGACTTGATCTTGCTGGCGAATCCAGCACAGGCGGCGAGGGGGCGTTGTTGTTCTCACGGCTGCGGCCCGACGTTGTCCTGATGAACCTGTCGTCGGGCGAAGCCGCAGACGTGGAGGGCATCGAGAGGATTCGCGCCCTGGATTCGAGCGCGTACATCATCAACCTGACCCGATGCGACCATGGCGAGGACATTCACGACGTTCTCAGGGCAGGCGCACGCGGCTATATCAGGATGGACACCTCGGTCGCAGAACTGGTGACCTGCATCCTGCGAGTGGCCGAGGGGGGAAGATACCTGACGCCGGCCGCCGCGGCCAAGCTGGCGGAAACGGTCTGGTCTGACGCGCTCTCTCGAAGGGAACTGGACATCCTGAAACTGGTCTCGACCGGAAAGAGCAACCGCGACATCGGAAGGGCTGCGGGCATCACGGAAGAGACCGTGAAATCTCATGTCAACAGGATCTTGTCCAAGCTCGGCGTCGCGAGCAGAACTGAAGCCGTGAGTGTGGCTGTGCGCCGGGGCGTCATCCGGTTTGCGTGACATCCACTTCGGCTGCATCCGGGGAAGAAACAGGCAACGTGAACTGAAACCGGCTGCCGGACGGTGTGAGCGAGAAGGCAAGCAGCTGACCGTTGTGCGATTCGACGATCGATCTGCAGATCGATAGACCCATGCCCATCCCCTCGGGCTTTGTCGTAAAGAACGGCTCGAACAACCGCTTTGAAGAAACCTCATCCAGGCCGACGCCCGAGTCCTCTACCTCGACGGTGACGCCATCCAGCGTGCGGGATGTCCGGATGCGAAGCACCTTGTGCCAATCCGCCACGGCCACCATAGACTCGAGCGCATTCTTTACCAGGTTGACGACTACCTGTTGGAGTTGCACCCGGTTCCCGTTAACGGCGGGCAGACCGGCGGCCAATGCGGTTTCGAGGGCAACCGCGTTCTGCCGAAGCTCGCCCCGAACCAGGTCAACGACCTCTTGCACGAGGTCGTTGACATCGAGCCGGTCGATCTCCGGCGTGGACTTTCGCAACATGGCGCGGATGCCCCTGATGACGTCGCCCGTATACCGTCCATCCCTAACGATCCGCTCCACGGTTGCCATGGCCGTCGGGACGTCGAGCTGCGGTTTGGACATGAGCAGCAAGCAGGTCTCGGCGCTGGTCACGATCGAAGCCAGCGGTTGATTGACCTCATGGGCTATGGACGCAGCGAGTTCGCCCATCGTTGTCAACCGCGTCACGTGCGCAAGTTCCAATTCCGATTCGCGCAACGCATCCTCCCGGCGCTTCCGCTCGCTGACGTTCATCGTGGTTCCGATGTATTCGCGCAGGCTGCCCTTGTCATCAAAAATGGCCTGTCCGCGCGTGTGGACGTGCTTGACCTTCCCCGAGGCCGAAACAATCCGGAACTCATGCGAAAAAGAGCGGCCCTCTGCCACCGCCGGCTCGGCAATCCTCCGCCATTCCGCAAGATCGTCGGGATGAATCATCCCGACGAACTCGTCGTAGTTTGGCGGCGGTCCTTGCTTGGGATCCCGATCGAAGATCCGGTAGTTCTGCTCCGACCAGATCAGCTTGCCGGTGCCCAGATCACGGCTCCAGCTTCCCGTGTCACTCAACTTCTGGCCTTCCGCGAGAAAGGCCTCGCTGCGCCGGAGATCCGAATAGAGATAGGCGTTCTCGAGTGAGATGACGGCCTGTGCGGCCAGGAATTCGAGAATGTGGACGCGCTCGGGCGTGAATGCCTTGAGCAGCAAGTTATTCTCCAGGTAAAGCGCGCCGATCAGCTGGGCCTGCTTCAGCACGGGGAGACAAATCAGCGACTTGGGGCGAACTCCCCGAACGACACCCAAACTCCCCCACTTATCGACACGTAAATTCCTCCGTCCCGGCCATCGAGCCGTGACGGTATAGGGCGGCGCCGGCAACTGCCGGCAGTTGTCCTCCGGGCAG
>NZ_JBPJZT010000020.1:0-95149 GCF_051216375.1 Variovorax glacialis
GGCGGCAAGTTGGGAAACCAGACAAGCCGCGCAATCAAGGCCGGATATAAGGACGCAGCCGACTTCTTCACAGCACGACACGACTTCTTCTTGCAACCCGGGAGGCATCCATATAAGTCCATCATGGCATCCGATCTCAACGCCCCTCATCCATGCGGCAATCAAGCGGCATGCCGTCGATCGCAGAGCTCGGTGAAGCAATCGGTCGATATGCCCGCCTGCCCAGGAATCGCCGGGTAAGCTGCCTGGTCGATCACTTGCAATGCACACGCACTATGTCTCGAGAACCCGGCCTGAACCTGAAGAATCCGACTTCGCTGCGTTACTTCTATGAAGTAGCGCAGGCCGGCTCTTTTCGACGGGCGGCTGAGCGGACGCACGTGGCCGCGTCCGCGATCAATCGACAGGTAAAAAACCTCGAAGAGGAAATCGGCGCGCTACTTTTCGAGCGCGGTCGAGGGCGCACTGGCCTCAAGCTCACGTCCGCCGGGGAAGTCTTCATTCATCACCTCAAGCGAGCAATGGGCGAGATCGCGACGGCGCGCACCGAGGTCGATGCACTGCGCGGCCTGCAACGCGGCACCGTCAATTTCGGCGTCAACGAGGGCTTTTCGCGCGAGCTGCTGCCGCAAATGCTGGCCGCATTCCACAAGAAGTACCCTGGCGTGAATTACGAGGTCACGGTAGCGAGTTCGCCGAGGCTGGTTGAATTGGCGCTCGATGATGAGATCGACTTCGCACTGGGCTACAACCCTCCAACCCATGCCGGCTTGACCATTCTGGCCAGACGCGACGTTGGTTCCTGCGTGATGGTGCCGCGCAAGCATCCCCTGGCAGAGCGGAGTTGGGTACGCCTGACCGATTGCGCAGCCTACGAACTCGTGATGCCAGACTCGAGCTTGGCTCTGCGATCCACGCTCGACCAGATGTTCGCGCGCGTTGGCATGAAGCCGCGTGCCGTGCTCACCACTAACTCCTACGAGTTGATGCGCAGCGCCGCTTCGGCCGGAGTCGGCATCGCGATCCTCACGCAATACATCTTCGGTCGCGATCCCAACCATCCGGATGCGGCCTTCGTCCCGATCCGCGATTCGCGCATCAAGCCGCAGGTGCTGGTGTGCTGCACACGTGCGGGTCGCCATTTGTCAGTGGCCAGTCTTTCTCTGATTGAAGAGATCCGCACCGCGCTGCGACACAAGCTCTAGCAGACCTCGCACCAAGCGAATTCTGAAGGGATGGGTTTTCCCTTGTGTTCGAATTTTGCGAACGCAATTCGACGAATTTCATTCTTGCCTGACGCATTGGCGGACGATAGATTCGCCCCCATTAACAACCAGGACGGAATGGAACGGGCATGTTCAAGGCCATACTGCTGCAGCGTCGCGAAGGGCGATTTGGTGCTTCGCTGTGCGAACTCGACGACTCGGCGCTTCCGGAGTTCGACGTCACGCTGCGCGTGGCGTATTCGTCTCTCAACTACAAGGATGCACTGGCGATCGCGGACCGTGGCCCTGTGGTGCGCAAGTGGCCGATGGTGCCGGGCATTGATGGTGCAGGCGTCGTCGAGCGGAGCACGAACCCTGAATTCAAGCCCGGCGACCGCGTGATCCTCAATGGCTGGGGCGCCGGCGAGCAGCACTGGGGCTGCCTGTCAGAGCTCGCTCGACTCAAGGGCGAATGGCTCGTGCCGCTTCCTGAACGGCTTGACGCGCGCACTGCGATGGCCGTGGGCACTGCGGGCTACACGGCCATGCTGTGCGTGCAGGCGCTGGAACGCCATCGCGTGCGGCCGGACGACGGCGAGATCCTCGTGACTGGCGCTTCGGGCGGTGTGGGCAGCGTGGCGGTGAGCTTGCTCGCGGGCCGTGGTTTCCGTGTGGTCGCATCCACCGGCCGCGCTGCAGAGGCCGACTACTTGAAGCGTATTGGTGCCGCGGAAGTCATCGACCGTACGCTGCTGTCTTCGCCCGGCAAGCCCTTGGGCAAGGAGCGCTGGGCCGGTGTGGTGGATTCAGTGGGCAGCCATACGTTGGTCAATGCCTGCGCCACCACGCGCTACGGCGGGGTCGTCACGGCCTGTGGTCTCGCGCAGGGCATGGACATGCCAGGCACGGTAGCGCCCTTCATCCTGCGAGGCGTGAGCCTCGTCGGCGTCGATTCGGTGATGGCGCCGCGCGCTGATCGGATGAGCGCCTGGCAGCGGTTGTCGCAGGAACTCGACCGCGAACGCCTGGCCCTGATCACGCACGAGATCCCCCTTGCCGCAACCCTCGATGCCGCGCTTTCGCTGCTGGCGGGTGGGGTGCGTGGCCGCACCGTCGTGAACGTGCGAGGCTGATATGGAGGCACTCTTTAACGATGCCGCGCCTCTGCGCGATCTCACGCCGCTGATGCGACCCGCCTCCGTCGCCGTGCTTGGCGCTTCGCCCCGGCCAGATTCCTTTGGCAACTCGGTGGTGATGAATCTGCTCGCCGGAGGCTATGCCGGTCGCATCTATCCGATCCATCCCTCCGCCCCCGAGGTGGAAGGCCTGCCCTGTTTCGCCGACCTGCGGGATCTTCCCGAGGCACCCGACTGCGCCGTGGTCGCACTGCCGGCGGACAAGGTGTTGCCCGCCCTGGCACAAGCCGCCTCTCGCGGTTTGCGCGCGGCGGTGATCTTCGCCAGTGGCTTTGCCGAGTTGGGCGACGCCGGCCGCGCATTGCAAGCGGATTTGGCCGCGTTGTGTGCGCAGACCGGGCTACTGGTGTGTGGCCCGAACTGCCTGGGTCTTGCCAATCTGCACGACGGCATCTCCCTTTACAGCGCACCATTGCCGGAACCGCTGCGGGTCGGGGGCGTCGCGATCGCCTCCCATTCGGGCTCGGGTTGCATTGCACTCGGCGGCGTCGGTCGCTTCGGGCTGAGCCACCTCGTGTCGATTGGCAATGCCGCCGTGCTGGACGTCGACGACTACCTCGGGTTCTTCGCCACTGATCCGAACACGCGAGTGGCCGCGCTCTTCATGGAATCGGTGCGTCATCCGCTGCAGTTCATGCAAGCGGCGGCGCGCATGCGCGCTGCTGGAAAGCCGGTGGTGGTGCTCAAGGTCGGACGCTCGATCGAGGGTGCGGCCGCTACCGCCGCGCACACAGGCTCTCTGGCGGGCTCGCATGCGGCGGCAGTCGACTTCTTCCGCCGAGCGGGCGTGGTGCTGGTGGACGACATGGACGAGATGGTCGAGACCTGCGCGCTGATGGTCGAGTCGACGAAACGGCCGGCAGGCGATGGCTTGGCCGTGATCAATGTCAGCGGCGGCGAGGTGGCGCTCACCTGCGATCTCGCGCAGGCGGCCGGGCTCCGCTTTCCAGCCCTTGCGCCGGATACGCTCGATGCCCTGCGGGGCTGCCTGCCGGCCTTTGCCACGCCGAGCAATCCGTTGGACGCCACCGGTGCGGCGGTCTTCGACATGACGATGTACGCACGGGCCATCGACGCTCTGCTGGCGGACCCGGGCGTTGCACTGCTGGCCGTCTCGCAGGACTGTCCGGTGGGCCTCGGCGCAAAGGGTGCGGAGAACTACCGGGCCATCGCCGCCACGACGGCCGCCGCGGCGGCGCGAACCAACAAGCCAATCGCCTTCTATAGCAACGTGGGCGGCGGATTGCACCCGCGAGCCATCGAGCCCCTGGCGGGCAGCGGTGTGGCCGCGCTGCAAGGCGCACGCGCTGCGCTGATGGCCATGCGCCATTTCATCGACTGGCATCTTTGGCAGCCGCAGGTTGCACCGGACGACTCAGCGACGCTCGAAGCCGACCCGGCGTGGGTCGATCGACTCGCGAGCGGACGGGCGCTCTCGGAGCACGAGGCCAAGCGCTTCCTCGAAGCGCACGGCATCCGCGCCACGCGCGAAGCACGCGCCACGGACGCGGAGCAGGCAGCAGATGCGGCAGAAGCGATTGGATTCCCGATCGTCATGAAGATCGACTCGCCAGACATCCCTCACAAGACCGACGCCGGTGGCGTGCGCCTGGCGCTGCTCACGCGGGCCGAGGTGCACGGCGCTTTCGGCGAGATGCTGGCCACCGTGCGCTCACGCATGCCAGGGGCGCGTATCGAAGGCGTACTGATCCAGGAAATGGTGCGCGGAGGCATCGAGATGATCGCGGGGCTGTCGCGTCAAGCGCCCTTCGGCCACGCGGTGGTCGCTGGCTCGGGTGGCGTGTGGGTCGAACTGGTCCGCGACAGCAGTCTCGCGCTGGCTCCGGTCGATGCGCTGCGCGCCACAGCGCTGGTCGGCAGCACACGCGCCGCGCGCCTGCTCGACGGCTTTCGCGGCGGCGCGCCGGCCGATCGCGCAGCCTTCGAGGCGCTCATCGTGCGCCTTTCGCAGATCGGACGCGCCTACGCAGACTACATCGAGGCCATCGACCTCAATCCAGTTGCCGTGCTCGACCAGGGACAAGGCGTGCGCGTGCTGGATGCTCTCGTTGAGCTTCGCCCCGCAGCAGCTTTCCATCCATGAAACCCAGGAGCTTCACCATGAACTACCGCTGCATCAGCGTTTCCATCGACCGCTGGATCGCGACCCTCACGCTCAACCGTCCAGAGAAAATGAATGCGCTCGATGACGACATCCTGCTGGAGATGCAGCATGCACTCGATACGTTGGAGCAAGACGAGTCAGTGCGCGCGCTCGTCATTACCGGGAAGGGCCGTGCCTTCTGCGCCGGCTTCGACCTCAGCCCTCGCGAAGAGCCTTTCACGACCGTCAAGGACTGGCGCGACCACGTGAAGCTCGGCAACGACACCTGGTACCGCATCTGGCGCTCGCGCCTGCCAGTGGTCGCCGCGGTCAACGGCTATTGCCTGGGCGGCGGCTGTGACCTCTCGATGGTGTGTGACATCACCATCGCCTCCGACAAGGCCGAGTTCGGCGAGCCCGAGATCCAGTTCCAGTCCGCGCCGCCCTTCGCGATCATGCCCTGGGTGCTGGGCATGAAGAAGACCAAGGAGTTGCTACTCACGGGCGATCGCATCGGCGCCGACGAAGCAGTGCGCATCGGCTTGGCCAACCGCGTGGTGCCCGCTGACGATCTGATGAAGGAGGCGCTCCGGCTTGCTCAGAAGCTCGCGATGATCCCGCCGCCCGCCATGCAACTCAACAAGCAGGGCCTCAACCGCGCCTACGACTTGCGCGGCTTCCAGTCGACAGTGGACCTCGGCGCGGAGATCTTCACGCTTGTGCTGATGTCGGAGTCTCAGGAGTCGCGCGACTTCTTCGAGGTCGCCGCGAAGCAAGGGCTCAAGGCCGCATTCAAGTGGCGCGATGCGCGCTTCGCGTTGGACGGTGAAGCCGTCGCCTAGGGCCAGCGACATGAGTGCCTCCGCCAAGCTCAGCGTCATTTCCTCCGTCGTACCGGCAGAACGGGGCGACAGCCCGATGATCGAGATCGCAGGTCTCAACAAGATCTATCGCACCCGCGAGGGCCAGCAGATCGAGGCGCTCAAGGATGTGAACTTCGACATCGCCGATGGCGAGTTCGTCACCGTGGTCGGTCCCAGCGGTTGCGGCAAGTCCACGCTGCTGAAAATCCTGGCAGGAACACTGCGGCGATCGAGCGGTTCGGTCAAAGTCCGACAGCGTCCAATCGATGGTCCGAGCCGCGATGTAGGCGTAGTCTTCCAGGCGCCGGTACTGCTGCCCTGGCGGACGGTCCTCGAGAACGTGCTGGTGCCCATCGAGATCCAGGGGCTGAGCATGAAGGAGTACGAGCCGAGGGCGCGCGCCTACCTCAAGCTCGTCGGGCTCGAAGGGTTTGAGAACAAGTATCCGAACGAACTCTCGGGCGGCATGCAACAGCGCGTAGGCATCAGTCGCGGGCTGGTGCATGAGCCGGCTTTCCTGCTGATGGACGAGCCTTTCGGCGCCCTCGATGCCATGACGCGCGAGACCATGAATCTGGAATTGCTGCGAATCTGGTCTCAAAACCGCAAGACTGTCATGCTGGTCACGCACAGCATTCCCGAGGCCGTATTCCTCGCGGACCGCGTCGTGGTGACGTCGCCTCGGCCCGGCCGGATCACCGAGATACTGCAAGTGGACCTGCCACGCCCGCGCACACTCGAGATGATCAACTCGGAACGCTTCGGCGGCTATGTGTCTGCCATCCGCAAGCATTTTCATTCGCTGGGGCTCGACGCATGAACACCGCCTCCACCACCCCGCCCGTTGCAACCCTCGCCCTTGCGGACGACGACCGGGCCGCGGAACGCCCCGCGCTCGCTTGGCTTGGACCGAGACCGGAACTCTCGCTCTCGGCACTGCTGTTCATCGCCGTGGTCGGCGGCTGGGAGTTGGCCGTGCGTCTCCTCGAAGTCACGCCCTTGCTGCTGCCTGCGCCATCGGCCGTGGCCGTGTCGCTGTGGGAAGGCATCCGGAACAACACCTTTGCATACCACCTCGGTGTCACCTTCTACGAGACGATCGCGGGCTTCGTGCTTGGGGCTGGCCTGGGCTTGGTGCTGGGCGCCGTGATTGCCCAGTTTCCCCTGGTCGAACGCACGCTGTACCCATACGTCGTCGCTTTCCAGACGATTCCCAAGGTCGCGATCGCGCCGCTGTTCGTGATCTGGTTCGGCTACGGCATGTCCTCGAAGATCGTCATCACGGCCACCATCGCCTTCTTCCCGGTACTGGCGAACACGGTGGTCGGTTTGCGCTCTGTACCAAGCGACCAGCTCGAGCTGCTGACGGCATTCACGGCCTCGCGTTGGCAGGTGTTCCGCATGGCGCGCATCCCACATGCGCTGCCCTACATCTTCGTCGGGCTCGACGTCTCGATCGTGCTGTCGGTGATCGGCGCCATCGTGGGTGAGTTCGTTGGCGCGCAAGCCGGGCTGGGCTACCTCATCCTGCAGCGCACCTTCTCGATGGACACGGCCGGTATGTTCGCCATCCTCATCCTGCTGTCGGCGATGGGACTTGGCTTGCATTGGTTCGTGCACGCGGTCCAGCGCAAGGTGGTGTTCTGGGCCGAAGATGAGCGTCAGCGGATCTCAGGTGCCTGAGCAGCACCTGAGCCGGATTCATGCCATCTCCTTCCTTCTTCTAGTTGCTGTTCCATTCATTGAGCGAAAGGCAGGGTTCCGAATGCTGAGACTGTCAAAAATCAAATGCGTGCTGGCTGCGTCGTTGCTGGCCGTTGCGTGTATTGCGCCAAGCACGGCGTTGGCGCAACCCACGAAGCTGAAAAAGGTCACCATCGCCGCCGGTGGGGTGACAGTACTCAACGTTTCCTATCCGTGGCTCATGATGCCGATCGCGCTCGACTACTGGAAGGATGAGGGCTACGACGTCCAGGTCATCGCTGCGCCTGGTTCGGTGCAGGCCGTGCAGCAACTTGCCACCGGCAACGTCGACTTCGCGCAGGTCAGCTCCAACGTCGCGATCCAGGCGAACGTCACTAGCAACATTCCAGCGCGGGTGGTCATGAACAACAGCGTGATCGATTGGGCCGTCGCGGTGCAGGCCGACGGAACCATGCAGAAGGTGAGCGACTTCAAGGGCAAAAGCATTGGCATCGTGAGCCTTGCGAGCGGCGGCCTGCCGCTTCTCAAATCCCTGCTCAAGGCCAACGGTCTTGACCCCGACAAGGACGTGAACATCATCGCCACCGGTGCGGGCGCACCAGCCCTGGAGGCGCTGAAGTCCAACCGTGTGCAAGGCCTGATGTTCTGGAATGCGGCCATCGCCGGTTTCGAGAACGCGGGGGCCAAACTGCGCCTGTTCCGAAGCCCCGACTGGCAGCGCTTGCCCGACTTCTCGCTGGCAACCACCCAGCGCGCCATTGACCGCGACCCGGCGATGGTCGAAGCGATCGTGCGTGGCGCGGCCAAGGCCAGCCTGTTCGCGGTCACCAATCCCGAATGCGTGCGCAAGCTGCACTGGGCGCGCTTTCCGGAGAGCAAGCCAACCGGGTCCGACGACGCCACGCTCGCACGCTGGGACGACAACCTGCTGCGCGCGCAGGTGGAATCGATGAAGGCGGCCTTCGAGATGAACGGCGGGAAGCTCTGGGGCCGGGCCACGCCCGAGGCCTTCGGACGCATGCAGGACTTCATGCTTGATGCCAAGCTGATCGATCGAAAGGTCACGCCGGCAACTTTCGTTGTCGCGAGCGAAGGGTTCTTCGAGCGCGTGAATAGCTTTGACGCGCAGGCAGTTGCAAAGCAGGCTCAGGCCTGTTTGATGGCGCGGTAGAGCTCAGCGCCGGGTGAATGCCATGGAGCAAGCAAACGCCACCAGCGAGTTGAATCTTTACCTGCTGAAGTGCCTGGTCGCTCTCGTCGATCACTCGCAGGTCTCTCGCGCCGCGGCGGCGTTGTCCATGAGTCAGCCTGCGATGAGCCGGGCGATGGGCCAGTTGCGGGCGATCACGGCAGATCCGGTGCTGGTCAAGGGTGCCAGCGGACTCATTCCCAGTGCCAAGGCGATCCAGTTGCGCGAGTGCGCCGGCAGGATTCTCCGGGAGTTGGACCAGTTGGTGGCCCATGCGGTCGCCTTCGATCCGAAGCGCTCGCGCCAGGTCTTTCGCGTGGTGGCCTCGGACTACCTGGAACGCGTCTTCATGGACCGCCTGGCGCAGCGCTTCCGCGACGAGGAGATGAGCATCGAGCTGTCCTTGCGGCATCCGATCCATCCCACGGAATTCAACTTGGAGCTGGAGTCCGGCACGGTGGATTTCAGCGTCGGCCTGCTGCCGCCATGCCTTCACGAACTGCGCTACCGGCCGCTCTTCCGCGACCGCATCGTCTGCGCGGCGCGTGCCGGGCACTGGGCTGTGGGCCGGCGCCTTTCGCCCGGGGAATTCGCCGCGCTCGAACACATGGTGATCGTGCCCAACACGGTTACTGCCTTTGGCGAAAGCGTCGATCGGGCGCTGGAGGCCCAACGCGTGCAGCGCAACCGCTGCTACGTAACGCCGAACTACCTGACCGCGCCCCATCTCCTGGGAGATTCGGACATGGTGGCGTTGCTGCCGCTGTCCCTGATGACACGCTTCCGCGATCGCTTCGGCCTGGCCGAGATCGCGATGCCGGTCAACGTCCCGGATTTCGATGTCTGTCTGTGCTGGCACGACCGCACCCATCGCCACGCCGGCCACATGTGGTTTCGCGATCAGGAGTTCGTCGAGGCAGCGCCTCCCGTCCCTGCGTCGGCTGACGCCAGCTCCGTGAAGATCCTCCGGTCCGGCGAGACCGCTCGGGATGGCCGTCGCGTGGCATAGAAGCCAGCGAAAAAAGGCCCGCACGAGGCGGGCCTTAAGGGGGTCGGTCCTTGATGCCGCCCGGGAGAAACCAGGCTCGACATTAGTAGGAGCCTTCCTACAACGCAAGTCGACCGAAAGTACGCGCGCCGGCAGGGGGGTTTTGGCTGCCGCGCTCAGCGCGCGTGCGTCACGCCGCCGTCGACGACGAGCGTCGAACCCACCACGTAGTCGCCGGCGCGCGAAGCCAGATAAATGGCGGCGCCTGCCATGTCCTCCGGTTCGCCGATGCGGCCGGCCGGGATGCCGCCCTTGATCTCGTCCCCGTGGTCGCGTGCCACCCGGTTCATGTCGGAGGCAAAGGCGCCCGGTGCGATCGCGCTGACAGCGATGCGGTCCAGCGCGAGGCGCAAGGCCATGCGGCGCGTGAGTTGGATCAGGCCTGCCTTGCTCGCCGCATACGAATAAGTTTCCTGCGGATTGACCGAGATCCCGTCGATCGACGCGATGTTGATCACCTTCGCGAGATGGTCGGTGGCGGCCTTCTTGAGCATCGGCGTCAGCGCCTGGGTCAGGAAGAAGGGCGTCTTCAGGTTGAGATCGACCACCTTGTCCCATCCGCTTTCGGGAAACTCGTCGTACGGAGCGCCCCAGGCGGCACCGGCGTTGTTGACCAGGATGTCGAGCGAATCTTCATGCCCGGCATAGGCCGCGACGAGGGCATGCGCGCCCTCGACCGTCGACACGTCGGCCGGCAGCGAAACGCAATGGCCGAAGGCCGCGAGCTCCTTGGCGGTCTGGTCGCATGCGGCGGCCTTGCGTGCCGAGATGTAGACGCGGGCGCCCTGCGCCAGGAAGCCCTCCGCGATCATGCGGCCGATGCCGCGCGAGCCGCCGGTGATGAGCGCAGTGCGTCCCTTGAGCGAGAAGAGTTGGGTCGTATCCATGTGGTGTGTCTCCTGGAGGTATCGGCGCGGATTCGACGCCGTTGCGGCCGGAGCTTAGTGCGCCGCGCCGCCGCGATGCGTCACATTGGTGCCAGCAGCGTCCGCGTCGGGATCGAGGCCGAGGACGACGTCCCGCAGCGTGCGTGCGAGCCGATGGCCGTCGAGCGGCTTGTGCAGGACGCGCGCGGCGATACGCTCGAATTCCCGGAGTCGCTCGGGCGCGGTCTCGCCCGTCACGATCACCGCGGGCAGTTCCGGGAGGGACAGCCGCATGCCTCGGATCACGTCGAGCCCGTTTTCCGCGCGGAGGCGGAAGTCCACCATCACGTCGGGCTCGAAGCCTTCGACCAGGGCCCGCTCGGCCTCGCCGCCTGTCGCGGCGCCCCTGACCGTCCATCCCAGTTGCGCGAGGTAGGTGCACATCGCGGACAGGACTTCGACTTCGTCATCGACCAGCAGCACCGCCAGGCGCGTGCCGTCGATCAGGCGCGCCGGCGTGCGGTCCGTCTCGGTGCCGCGCCCGGACGGTGCGGCGGCCGAGGCGATGCGCAGCTCGAAGGTCGTTCCGCGGCCCAGGGTGCTGTCGAGCTTCAGCACGATGTTCAGCAGCGCCGCGGTGCGCTTCACGATGGCAAGCCCGAGTCCCAGCCCCTGGGCGCGGTCGCGCGATGGCTTGCCCACCTGGTAGAACTCCTCGAAGACGCGCTCGCGCTCTTGCTCGGCAATGCCGGGGCCGGTATCGGCCACCTGGACGACGATCTCGCCGGAGGGTGCCTGCCGCGCCGAGAGCGTCACGCCGCCCTGCGTCGTGAACTTGATGGCGTTGTTGATCAGGTTGCCGATGATGCGGATGAACTGGTCGGCGTCGGTCAGCGCCCAGAGCGGTGCTTCCGGCGCTACGACCTTCAGGAACAGGCCCTGCTGGGCCGCCAGCGCCGCGTATTCGTCGCGCGAGGCCCGCAGCATGGCGCCGATGTCGGTCGGTGCGAGCTTCGCTTCGATCGAGCGTGCATCGAGGCGCGAGATGTCGAGCAGCCCGTCGAGCAGGCCGCTGCTCTGCTGCAACGCGCCGTTGATGCCACGGCTCACTTCCCTGAGCAGGGGGTCGTGCGAGCGCCGGGCCAGCACATCCAGCGTGGTCGCGTTGATCGACAGCGCATGGAGGGGCTGGCGGAGGTCATGGCTGGCGGCTGCGAAGAAGCGCGTCTTGGCCTCGCTGGCGGCCGTTGCGCGATCGCGCTCCTGGCTGACGGACACGGACAGCACCGCGTTGTCGTCGACCACGCTCATGAGCGTGTGCAGCATGCGGCCCTGGTCCTTCACCGTCGCCAGCAGCATGAAGTAGACCAGTCCGATGCCGGCTGCGAACAGGTAGTCGACAGCGCCACCGCGCCACGCCCAGCCGCCGGCCAGGCAGCAGAAGGTCAGCGTGCAGAAGCCTGCGAACGCGCGCTGCGAACCCGCGACCGAGGCCGCGCCGATGGTGCAGCCCGCCATCAGCACCGCAGAGACCGCCAGCGGCGCGAAGTCGCCGGGAACGGTGAAGATGAAAGGGACGATGCTCGCGGTCGTCACGCCGTTGAGATCGAAGCCGCGCAGCAGTTCAGGGAGCTTCCTGAGTTGTTCGGTGGGCGGCGTGCGTTCGACGGCCAATCCGAGCCGCCATCGATAGACCATGACCACGCCGGTGGCGACGAGCCAGAGCCACGGCCAGAACGCGAGGCCCTGGCGGACGGCGATGTACGCGACGAGGATGTAGCCCAGGAAATTCAGCGGCAAGCGCCGCGAGTACTGCAGGATCAGTGTCAGGCGCCGATCGAGGATGCGGCGCTCGATGCGCATCTCGCGCGTGCCGCCTGCGAGCAGCGCCTGGCTCGTGACCAGTTCAGTCAACGCGCTGGCCCTGGCGCGAGGCCTGGTAGGCCGCCTCGGTCCGGTTGCGCACGCCCAGCGTCGCGAAGATGGCCGTCAGGTGGGCCTTGACCGTCGATTCGGCAATGTTGAGCTGGCGCGCGATGAGCTTGTTGGGCAGCCCGCGCGCAGCCGCGCGGTAGACCTCCCGCTGCCGTTCGGTCAGGCCCGCGAGGCGAGGGTCGGTGTCGACATCGTCCGCAGGCGCAACCGGGGCTTCGAGGGTTTCCTGCGGCAGGTAGATGCGGCCCGCCAGCACATGGCCGATCGCCTTCACCATCATTTCCGAGCTGTACTTCTTGGGGATGAAGCCGGCCGCGCCCAGCTCGACTGACTTGCGGATGAGGCTCGGGTCCGTCTCGCCCGACAGCACGACGATGCGCGCCATGCAACCGGCCTCGCGCAGCCTGCGGATGGATTCCTCGCCGTCGCATTCGTCGAGATGCCAGTCGAGCAGCACGATGTCGAACGCGGCCTGCCCTGCAAGGTGCACGGCCCGGGCGATCCCGCTCGTCGTCTCCAGGCGCAGTTCGGGCGCCAGGACGTTCAGCAGCTGCTTCATGCCCTGCAAGAACATCACGTGATCGTCGACCAACAGTACGTTCATCCATGCCTTTCCGGTGGGTCGTCCTCCGAATGCGATGGAGGGAGCGGCGACATCCGATTCTGGCCGAAGTGCTCAGGCCGGTAGCGCGAGCGACCTCGGGCTGGTGAAGCGTCGCTCGCTGCCGCTGACCGGATCGCGGAAGGCGACCTCTTTCGCCAGCAGTTGCAGCGGATGGTCGAAGTCGTCCATGCCCTCGGGGCGGAGCGCGGGGTAGATGGCGTCGTTCCGGATCGGCATGCCCAGCGCGGCGCAGTGCACGCGCAACTGGTGCCGGCGACCGGTGACGGGCGACAGGTCCAGCTGCGCCCACCCGTCGCGCTGCGCCAGCAGGCGGAAGTGCGTCTCCGAGTTCGGCTCGCCGGCGACCTCCCTCATCCGCATGAAGTGGTCGTCGGCTTCGAGGCGGCTCCGGTGGATCGCGGGTAGTGCGCGGTCCCCGGGCCACCTCACGATCGCCTCGTAGTGCTTGTGGATGGCGCGATCCGCGAACAGCGCGCTGTAGACGCCGCGCGTGGCGGGCTGCACCGAGAACAGGACGATGCCGGCCGTCTCCCGGTCGATGCGGTGCAGCGGCGCCAGATCGGGGAGGCCGAGCTTGCGCTTGAGGCGCACGAGAAGGCTTTCCTGCACGTACTTGCCCACGGGCGTGACCGGGAGGAAGTGCGGCTTGTCCACCGCCAGCAGGTGCTCATCCTGGTGCAGGACGGCTTCCTCGAACGGGATGCGTGGCTCCGAGTCGAGCGAGCGGTAGTAGTAGACGCGCAGCCTCGGCGCGAAGGCGCGGGTGGCCGTCACGGGGACGCCGTTCTCGTCGATCACGTCGCCGGCCTGGATGCGGGCCTCCCACGTCGAGCGCGGGATCGCGGGGAACCGTTGCACGAGGAATTCGATGATCGTCGGCCAGTCGCCCGTCGGCAGGGCGACGCAGCTCGGGCCGACGCCGTCACGCAGGGGCAGCGGCAGGGCGCGCATGTAGGGAAGGCGTTCAGCGCCCCGCGGGGACGGCCGCGGCGCTCAACAGCGAGGCGATTTCCGCGAACGCGGGTCGCGATGACACGTCAGGGTTGATGCAGTCCTGCTGGAGTCGGGCCATCAGCGCCCGCGTGGCTTCGTCCGTGTCGTCGATCGGGTCGCATTGCGCCAGCAACTCTTCGAGCAGGCACCCGAACGCGCGCACCTCGATGCGCTGCAGCGCTTGCGAACGGGCCTCGTCGTCCGTCGGCAGGAAGGACGCCGCGCCGAAGTCGCCGAGCAGGCAGTCGCCCCGGCCGTTCCACAGGATGTTGTGGCCGTAGACGTCGCCGTGCAGGATGCCGCGCCCGTGCAGTTGCGCGGTGGCGGAAGCGATGCCGCAGGCCATGCGCCATGCGGTATCGATCGACCAGTGCGCGTCGGCACCGTAGACGTCCCGCGTGCAGGATTGCAGGCTGGGCGGCCCGGCGAGATTGCGAAAACTTGCGTCCACCAGTTCCAGCACCAGCCCCGGCGTGCCTTCGGGATGGTTGGCGACCCGCCCCAGCACCGCGATCAGGCCGGGATGCGCGCCGGCCGCGATGCAGGCGGCCATCTCGCTGTGCGGCCAGCCATCGCTGGTCACTGCGCCCTTGAACAGCTTGACCGCCACCGGTTTGACGCCGCCATCGTCCAATTGCCAGTCCGCCTGGTGAATGAAGCCGGAAGCGCCTTCGCCCAGCTTCTGCTTCAGCGAAAGCCGTTGCCAGTCGATGACGGCTGCGGGGCGGGAGAGCGCCACTTCCTCGGGCGACGCGTCGAAGGGATTGCCGGCGAACGCCAGCCACGCCAGGCGCGGCAGCGACAGCAGCCACGCAGGCAGCGCTTCGAGTTCGTTGGCCGAGATGCGCAGCAGTTCCAGTGCGCGGCAGTCAGCCAGCGTTTCGGGCAACGCGCGCAGGCGGTTGCCTGCCAGCATCAGCTTCTGCAACCGCCTGCAGTGGCCCAGCGTGGAAGGCAGGGACTCGATCCGGTTGTCGGTAAGGATCAGCCAGCGCAGCGAAGGCGGTAGCGACGCGGCCGGAACATTGCGGATGCGATTCGCCTTGAACCCGACCATGTCGAGTTGACGGCATTGGCCCACCACTTCCGGCAGCTCGGTGAACTGGTTGTCCGAGCAGAAGAGAACGCGCAAGCGATGCAGCCGGTGCAGGTCGTCGGGCAGGGCGCTCAGCGCATTGCCCGACAGGTTGAGCACCTCCAGCGTGTCCGCCAGTTCGAAGATCTCGCGCGGAAACTCGGTGAGGCCGCAGGACAGATCGAGCCGTTGCGACCCGGCCAATTGGCCCGCGCGCAACTGGCCCAGCACGTTCATGCGAACACGCCGAAGCGATAGATGCCGTCCGCGCCCAGCCGGCGCTGCAACGGGCCCGAGAACCACAGCATGTGCAGGTGGGCCACGGTTTCGCCCATGGCGAAGGTCATCTGGTGCAGGTCGAGCTTCCGCTTGAACAGAATCGGGAGGCCTTCCATCGCGCTGTGGGGCCTGGCGGTGCAGGCTTCCAGCAGTTCGGCGAGGCGGTCGCGGTGGTGTTCCTGCAGTTGCTCGACGCGGCGGTGGATGCCGGTGAAGGGCTTGCCGTGCGAGGGCAGGCCCAGCGTGTCGTTGGGCAGCGACTTGAAGCGCTCGATGCTGTCGAGGAAGAGCCGCAGCGAATTGGCTTCCGGCTCCCCGGCATGCACGCTCACGTTGGTCGAGATGCGCGGCAGCATCATGTCGCCGCCGAGCAGGGCATGGAGTTCGTCGCAGTAGAGCGCGATGTGCTCGGGCGCGTGGCCATAGCCGCTGATGCAGCGCCACTCGCGGCCGCCGATGGCGATGCGGTCACCGTCGAGCATGCGCACGAATTCGTCCGGCACCGAGGGCACCATGTTGACGTAGTAGTTGGTCCGTGCGCGGATCTTGGCGATCGAATCGGCGTCCGTCAGCCCGTGCAGGGCGAAGAAGTCCGCCGCCGCATCGCCGCCGGCGAGCGTGTCGCCGGCGGTGGTGATCACGCGGGCGACGTGGTAGTCGGTCGCGCTGATCCACAGCCGAGCGTTCCAGCGCCGGCACAGCCAGTCGGCCAGCCCGATGTGGTCGGGATGCATGTGCGTGACGATCACGCGCAGGATCGGCAGGCCCTGCAATTGCGTCTCGAAGATCTGCTCCCACTGCGCGCGCGAGGCGTCGTGCGAAATGCAGCAGTCGACCACCGTCCAGCCTTCCACGCCGTCGATGGTGTCGCGCAGCAGCCAGAGGTTGATGTGGTCGAGCACGAAGGGGAGCGCCATGCGGATCCAGCGCACGCCGGGCGCCACTTCGATCGCCTCGCCGGGGGCCGGCAGGGTGTCGCCGAGGGGGTAGTGGAGTTCGCGTTCGAGGAGGTTCATGTACGATTGACGTTTACGTTAACGTCATGGCTAGGAGCCATCATTGTAGGCAGTGCGGTCGCAACGCGCTGTCGCACCCGCAACCATCCGCATGCCGTCGCAGACCTTCACCATCGGCGAACTCGCCAGGGAGTTCGATCTCACCACGCGCGCGATCCGCTTCTACGAGGACGTGGGCCTGCTCACGCCCCAGCGCGCGGGCCTGCAGCGGATCTACACCTCGCGCGATCGTACGCGCCTCACGCTGACCCTGCGCGCCAAGCGGCTCGGCCTCAAGCTCACCGAGGTGAAGGAGATACTCGACATGTACGACAGCCCGAGGGACACGGCGGTGCAGCTGCAACGCTTCCTCGGCGTGCTCGGAACCCACCGCGAGCAACTCGAAGCCCAACTGGCCGAGCTGCAGGCCAACATTGCGGAAGTCCGCGCCCAGGAGAAGCAGGCACGCTCCGCGCTGGCGCGTGCCTCCAAGCCCAAGGCACGCTGAACTTCAGAACCGGCCCATCCAACCCCACCCTCCCCAACGACCATGGAAAACACGCCCGACACCCTTGACGACCTGTTCGCCCACAACCGGACGTGGTCCGCCCGTATGGAGCGAGACCGCCCCGGCTTCTTCACCAGCCTGGTGAAGCAGCAGACGCCGCGCTACATGTGGATCGGCTGCTCCGACAGCCGCGTTCCCGCCAACCAGATCACCGGCCTGGAGCCGGGCGAGGTGTTCGTGCACCGCAATGTGGCGAATATCGTGGTGCACTCCGACCTGAATGCGCTGTCGGCGATCCAGTTCGCCGTCGAACGCCTCAAGGTGCAGCACATCATGGTGGTCGGCCATTACGGCTGCTCCGGGGTGCAGGCGGCGCTCGAAGGTGCGCGCATCGGCATCGCGGACAACTGGCTCCGCCACATCCAGGATGTGCGTGATCGGCATCGCGTGCTGCTCAAGACGCTGCCCGAGGCGGCGCGCGCCAACGCGCTGTGCGAGTTGAACGTGGCGGAGCAGGTCGTCAACGTGGCGGTCAGCACGGTGATGTGCGATGCGTGGAGCCGCGACCAGAAGGTCACCATCCACGGCTGGGCCTTCGGCGTGCACGACGGCCTCCTGCAGGACCTGGGAATCAGCGTCGACGGTTCCAAGCCGCTCGATGCGCTGTACAAGGCCGCCGTCCAGCGCATCCGCTACAAGTGGAGCAAGCCGGCCGAGGAGGCCGCGGCGCCCGCTACCGAGCCCGTCAAGCAAGCGGACTGAGCCCCCTGAAGCCATGTTCCCGCAGCGCCTCGATTCGCCGCTTGCGTACGACATCGCCAAGGCGATGCGGGACGGCTTCAACCGCCACTACCTGCTCTTCCGGTCCGAATCGGCGCGCGCCAAGCATCGTTTCGAGACGGCCGACTGGCACGGCCAGCAGCGCGCGCAACGCGAGCGCATCGAGTTCTACGACCTGCGGGTGAACGAAGCCGTTGCGCGGCTGGAGAAGGAATTCAAGGCCGGCGAGCAGCCGATGGACGTGTGGCACCAGGTCAAGCTGCATTTCATCGGCCTGCTGGTCGACCACCACCAGCCCGAGCTGGCCGAGACCTTCTTCAACTCGGTGACGACCAAGATCCTGCACCGCACGTACTTCCAGAACGATTTCATCTTCGTGCGGCCCGCGATCAGCACCGAGTACATCGAGCCGCGCGACGCGCCAACCTATCGCGCCTACTACCCCGAGCGCGAGACGCTGGCCGACACCGTCGAGCGCATGCTCGATGACTACGCGCTGCTGGGTGGCTACGCCAACCGGGGCCGCGATGCCGAGCGCGTGGCGGCCGCGATCCTGGGGCGCTTTCACCAGATCAAGCTGCGCGCCAATTTCCAGATGCAGGTGCTCTCCGGGCTGTTCTACCGGAACAAGGGCGCCTACGTGGTCGGCAAGATCATCAACGGCTTCGTCGAACTGCCGTTCTCGCTGCCGATCCTGCATGACAGCGCGGGCAAGTTCTACATCGACGCGGTGCTGTTCGGCGAAGAGGACCTGCAGATGCTCTTCAGCTTTGCGCGCGCCTACTTCATGGTCGACATGGAAGTGCCCTCGGCCTATGTGCAGTTCCTGCGCTCGCTGATGCCCAAGAAGCCGCGCGCCGAGATTTACAACGCGCTGGGGCTGGCCAAGCAGGGCAAGACGCTGTTCTACCGCGACTTCCTCTATCACCTCAACTATTCGACCGACAAGTTCCGCATCGCGCCCGGCATCAAGGGCATGGTGATGCTGGTGTTCGACCTGCCCTCCTTTCCCTACGTGTTCAAGGTCATCAAGGACTTCTATCCGCCGCAGAAGGACACCACGCGCGAGCAGATCAAGAGCAAGTACATGCTGGTGAAGCAGCACGACCGGGTCGGGCGCATGGCCGACACCCTGGAGTACAGCGATGTCGGCTTCCCGATGGACCGCTTCGAGCCCGAGCTGATCGAGGAGATCCGGCGCTTCGCGCCCAGCCAGCTCGAGATCGGCGACCGCGACGGCAACGGGGAGATGGAAGTGGTGGTCAAGCACGTCTACATCGAGCGCCGCATGATCCCGCTCAACATCTACCTGCAGGAAGCCTTCGACCAGATGGAGCAGCCCGAGCATGCCAAGCGCGCGGGCAAGCAGCTGGAGCATGCGGTGGTCGAGTACGGCAATGCGATCAAGGACATGGTGGCCGCGAACATCTTCCCCGGCGACATGCTGTTCAAGAACTTCGGCGTCACGCGCGGCGGCAAGGTCGTGTTCTATGACTACGACGAGATCGAATACCTCACCGACTGCAACTTCCGCAAGGTGCCCACCCCGCGCAACGAGGAGGACGAGATGAGCGGCGAAGTCTGGTATTCGGTCGGGCCGAAGGACGTGTTCCCCGAGACCTTCGGACCCTTCCTGCTCGGCAATGCCGCCGTGCGGGAGGCCTTCATGTCCCATCACGCAGACCTGCTCGACGCGGCGTTCTGGCAGAGCCACAAGCAACGCATCCAGGCGGGCCAGATGCTGGATGTCTTTCCCTATGACGAGGCGCAGCGCTTCCGCCACGATGGCCACGCGCCGTATTTTTGACAAACCACTGAAGGAGCAACTTCCATGAGCGAATCAATCGTGATCGTCGGCGCGGCCCGTACCCCGATGGGCGGCTTCCAGGGCGACTTTTCTTCTCTTGCCGCGCACGACCTGGGCGGCGTGGCCATCAAGGCGGCCGTCGAGCGCGCGGGCATCACGGCCGACAGCGTGGGCGAGGTGCTGTTCGGCAACTGCCTGATGGCGGGCCAGGGCCAGGCGCCCGCGCGCCAGGCGGCCTACAAGGGCGGCCTGCCCGACAGCGCCGGGGCCGTGACGCTCAGCAAGATGTGCGGCTCCGCCATGAAGGCAGCGATGCTCGCGCACGACATGCTGCTCGCGGGCACGCACGAGGTGATGGTCGCCGGCGGCATGGAAAGCATGACCAACGCGCCCTACCTGATGCTCAAGGGCCGCGGCGGCTACCGCATGGGCCACGACCGCATCTTCGACCACATGATGCTCGACGGCCTGGAGGACGCCTACCAGCCGGGCCGCTCGATGGGCACCTTCGGCGAGGATTGCGCCGCCAAGTACAAGTTCACGCGCGAACAGCAGGACGCCTTCGCCATCGCCAGCGTCGAGCGCGCCAAGGCGGCAACGACGTCCGGCGCCTTCAAGGCCGAGATCGCCGCGGTGACGGTGAAGGGCCGTGGCGGCGAGACGGTGATCGACATCGACGAAGGCCCGGGCAAGGTCAAGCTCGACAAAATTCCGACGCTCAAGCCCGCCTTCAAGAAGGACGGCGGCACGATCACCGCGGCATCGAGCTCGTCCATCAACGACGGCGCCGCCGCGCTGGTGATGATGACCGAGAGCACCGCGAAGAAGTACGGCGCGAAGCCGATCGCGCGCCTGGTCGCCCATGCCACGCATGCGCAGCAGCCCGAGTGGTTCTCGACCGCGCCCGTCGGCGCCGTCTCCAAGCTCTTCAAGAAGACCGGCTGGGGCGTGAAGGACGTCGACCTCTGGGAAGTGAACGAAGCCTTCGCCGTGGTGCCGATGGCGCTGATGCACGAGCTCTCGGTGTCGCACGACATCGTCAACGTGCACGGCGGCGCCTGTGCGCTGGGCCATCCGATTGGCGCCAGCGGCGCGCGCATCATGGTCACTCTGATCCACGCGCTGCAGCAGCGCGGCAAGAAGCGCGGTGTCGCGACGCTGTGCATCGGTGGTGGCGAAGGCACGGCGGTGGCGCTGGAACTGGTCTGACCGGCACGATGCTGCTCCCTAGAATGGAAGGCTTCTTCCATTCCTGAGATCCAGTTCACATGCATCCGGTCTTTCATCGCAGCGCGCTGGCCGCGCTGCTCGCCTCCGCCTTCGTCGCACCCGCCGCCTGGAGCCAGGCGCGCGACCAGGCCCTGTTCGCCGCCGCCACGGCCGAGAAGCCCGCCGTCATCAAGACGCTGGAGAACCTCGTCAACATCGAGACCGGCACCGGTGATGCCGAAGGCCTGGCTTCGGCCGGCAAGTACCTCGAAGACGAACTGAAGTCGCTGGGCTTCACCGTCACGCGCAGCAAGTCGGCCGGCATCGTGGTCGGCGACAACATCGTCGGCAAGCTCCAGGGCAAGGGCGGCAAGAACCTGCTGCTGATCTCGCACATGGACACGGTCTACCTCAAGGGCATCCTCGCGAAGGCGCCTTTCCGGGTGGACGGCGACAAGGCCTACGGCCCCGGCATCGCCGACGACAAGGGCGGCAATGCGGTCATCGTGTACTCGCTCAAGCTGCTCAAGGCGCGCGGCTTCCAGGACTTCGGCACCATCACCGTGCTGTTCAACACCGACGAGGAGAAGGGCTCCTTCGGCTCGCGCGACTTGATCCAGGAAGAAGCCGCCAAGGCCGACTACGTGCTTTCCTTCGAGCCCACCGGCGCGGGCAAGGAAGACCTCTCGCTCGGCACATCGGGCATCGCCTACGTGCAGGTCAACGTCACCGGCAAGGCCTCGCATGCCGGCGCGGCGCCAGAGCTCGGCGTGAACGCGCTGGTCGAGGCGTCCGACCTGGTGCTGCGCACGATGAGCATCGACGACAAGGCCAAGGGCCTGCGCTTCAACTGGACCATGGCCAAGGCCGGCAACGTCTCCAACATCATCCCGGCGGGCGCCACGCTCAATGCCGACGTGCGCTACGCGAAGAACGAAGACTTCGACGCGGCGATGAAGTCGCTGGAATCCAAGGCGCAGCAGAAGAAGCTGCCGGATTCGGACGTCAAGGTGCTCGTCACGCGCGGTCGTCCGGCATTCAACGCCGGCGAATCCGGCCGCAAGCTGGTCGACAAGGCGGTGGCCTATTACAAGGAAGCCGGCGGCGAGCTCGAGATCGTCGAGCGCACCGGTGGCGGCACCGACGCGGCCTATGCGGCGCTGGCGGGCAAGCCGGTCATCGAAAGCCTGGGCCTGCCCGGCTTCGGCTATCACAGCGACAAGGCCGAATACGTGGACACCAGCGCGATCCCGCGCCGTCTCTACATGGCCAGCAAGCTGATCATGGACCTCGGTCAAGGAAAGTAAGGAACCCGTCATGCTGCTCAGCGCCGACCAGGAAGCCATTCGCGATGCCGTGCGCGCGTTCGCGCAAGCGGAACTCTGGCCCCATGCACCGCGATGGGACCGCGAACACAGCTTTCCGAAGGCGGCGCATGACGGCCTGGCGGCGCTCGGCGCCTACGGCATCTGCGTGCCCGAGGAAGACGGCGGCGCCGGGCTCGACTACCTGACCCTCGCGCTGGTGCTGGAGGAAATCGCCGCCGGCGACGGCGGCACCAGCACCGCGATCAGCGTGACCAACTGCCCGGTCAACGCCATCCTCATGCGCTACGGCAATGCGCAGCAGAAGAAGCAGTGGCTGCAGCCGCTGGCACAGGGCCGGATGCTCGGCGCTTTCTGCCTGACCGAGCCGCAGGCCGGCAGCGATGCATCGTCGCTGCGAACCACCGCGCGCAAGGAGGGCGACGGCTGGGTGATCGACGGCGTCAAGCAGTTCATCACCAGCGGCAAGAACGGGCAGGTCGCGATCGTGATCGCGGTCACTGACAAGGGCGCCGGCAAGCGCGGCATGAGCGCCTTCATCGTGCCGACGGACGCGCCGGGCTACACCGTCGCGCGGCTGGAGGACAAGCTCGGCCAGCATTCCAGCGACACGGCGCAGATCAACTTCGACGCCTGCCGCATTCCCGCGGAAAACCTCATCGGACAGGAGGGCGAGGGCTACAAGATCGCCCTGGGCGCGCTGGAAGGCGGGCGCATCGGCATTGCCGCGCAGAGCGTGGGCATGGCGCGCAGCGCCTTCGAGGTGGCGCTGGCCTATGCGAAGGAGCGCCAGGCTTTCGGCGGCTCGATCTTCGACCAGCAGGGGGTCGGGTTCCGGCTGGCCGACTGCGCGACGCAGCTCGAAGCGGCACGGCAGCTGATCTGGCACGCCGCAAGCCTGCGCGATGCCGGCCAGCCTTGCCTCAAGGAAGCAGCCATGGCCAAGCTCTTCGCCAGCGAGATGGCCGAGCGCGTGTGCAGCGCGGCGATCCAGACGCTGGGCGGCTATGGCTACGTCAACGACTTTCCGCTGGAGCGCATCTACCGCGACGTGCGCGTCTGCCAGATCTACGAAGGCACGTCGGACATCCAGAAACTGCTGATCCAGCGCGCATTGGCCTGAAGGACAGGCAGACAAGCGACGCGGACAGGTGCAGCATGGGGTCTCTGTCCAGGAGATCCGACCCATGCGCCTTCCGCTTCCTCCCCGCAAGTCTGGCACGGCCGCCCTTCTGTGCATCGCCGCCCTGGCCCTGCCGGCGTCGGCGCAGCCTGCGGCGCCGGATATCGCCAACCTGACGGCCAGCGAAGCCGCGCGGCTGATTTGCGCAGGCTCGCTCGACAGCGAGCAACTGGTGGTCGCCTACCTCGCGCAGGCCAAGGCGAAGATGCAACTCAACGCTTTCATCACGCTCGACGAAGCCGGGGCATTGCGGGAGGCCCGCGCTGCCGACGCGTCACGCAAGAAGGGCGGCACCTGCAAGCCGCTGGCCGGCGTGCCGGTGGTCATCAAGGACAACATCCAGGTCAAGGGATTGCCCGCGACCGCCGGGACGCCTGCACTCAGGACTTTCGTGCCGCAGGCGGACGCACCTGTGGTCGCCAAGCTGCGCTCGGCAGGCGCCATCATCCTCGGCAAGACGCACATGCATGAACTCGCCTTTGGCGTCACGGGCTACAACCCCGCCTTCCAGACCGGGCCCGAGGTCGGCGTGCGTAACGCTTACGACAGCACCCGCGTCGCGGGTGGTTCGTCGTCGGGCAACGGCGCCGCGCTCGGTGCGCGCATGGCGCCTGCGGCACTGGGCACCGACACGGGCGGGTCGGTGCGGATTCCCTGCGCGTTCAACGGCTGTGCGTCGTTGCGGCCGACCGTCGGGCGCTATTCGCAGGACGGCATCACGCCGATCTCGCACACGCGCGACACCGCCGGGCCGATGGCGCAGTCGGTGGCCGACGTGGCGTTGCTCGATCGCGTGATCGTCGGCGGCACCGCGATCAAGCCGGCCAACCTGAAGCGCGTGCGGCTCGGCGTGGTGCCGGCCTTCTATGCCAACCTCGATGCCGACACCCGCGCCGTGACCGACGCGGCGCTGGCCAGGCTGCGTGCCGCCGGCGTGACGCTGGTGGATGTGGAGATGCCGAAGCTGATGGAACTCAACGGCGCGGTCGGCTTCCCGGTGGCGCTCTACGAGGCGCACGACGACATCGTGACCTACCTCGCCCGCTACCGCACCGGCGTCAGCATCGAGCAGCTCGCGGCGGGCATTTCGAGCCCGGACGTCAAGGGCACCTTCGACGGGCTGATCATTCCGCGCAAGTTGCCCGCCGCCAAGGGCGTGGTCGACGCCAGGCCCGCCTACGACAACGCCATTCAGGTGGCGCGCCCTGCGCTGCAGAAGCTCTACCGGGACACCTTCACCAACAACAGGCTCGATGCGCTGGTGTTCCCCACCGTCCCGCGCGTGGCCCTCGCCGCGTCGCCGGACGCCAGCAGCGTGGAGAACTTCGTGGTCCTGATCCAGAACACCGACCCCGGCAGCAACGCCGGGGTGCCGGGCCTGCAACTGCCCGCCGGACTCGGCCCCACGACCCACATGCCGGTCGGGCTGGAGTTCGACGGGCCAGCGGGCAGCGATCACCGTCTGCTGGCCCTGGGCCTGGCGGTGGAGAGCCTGCTGGGACGCCTGCCGGCGCCGAAATAGGGGAGCGGCGCGCCCGCCCGGATCAGGGTTTGTGCGAGGGTCTGCACAATACGCCCTGGATTCCCTGCCAAAACCCCCTTCATGTCCGCATCCTCTGCCAGCTCCGCCCGTGTTCCCTGTCCCTGCGGGCGTCGTGACCGCCGGGAGTTGCCGCTGGCCTACACCCAGTGCTGTGGGCGCTATATCGACGATTTCGAGAACACGCCGGCGACCGATGCCGAATCGCTCATGCGCTCGCGCTACACCGCCTTCGTGCTGGAGAAGGCCGATTACCTGTTGGCGACCTGGCACGCGTCCACCCGGCCCGGCGAACTGGCCTTCGAACCTGGCGTGAAGTGGCTGGGGCTCGACGTGCGCTCGCGCTCGGTACTCGACGCCGACCATGCGGAGGTCGAATTCGTCGCCCGGCAGCGCAGCAGCGCCGGCGTGGCCACCCGGCTGCACGAGCGCAGCCGCTTCGTCCGGGAGGAGAGCGGAGTCCTCCATCGGTGGTACTACCTGGACGGCGACCTGCACTGACCGGTCGGCTCGACGAGCCAGCGCTGGCGCTGCGCCTGGGGTGGGTGCTATCGATTGCGTAGCGCCGGGCGATTGTTTGCGGGCGGGACACAGTGCGATTCCCAATGGGGTATTTATCTTGTGGCGCGCCTGGATCACACTCCGTGTCCGAGGGCGCGTAGCGCCCCGGAGCGCGCATTTCCCAACCATCAGCGACAGGGGCCAGCCATGGACGACACGAGATTCCGGTTTGGACACGGTCGGCGTTCACTCGCCGCGGTGGCGTTGCCCATTGCGGCTGCGCTGGTGTGCATGGCAGCCCCGTCCGCCCGCGCCGATGGGGTGTTGACCCCCTTCTCGACCGCGCCGGGACCGCAGGCGCCCGCGCCGTGGCGCTTCTCGACCCTCCCCAACAAGGCGCCGACCAAGTTCGAGATCACGCAGCTCGATGGCCAGAAGGTGCTCAAGGTCGACGCCGACAAGTCCTACGGCAACCTGGTCCATCCCACGCGGATCCAGCTCGATGACGAAGCCACGCTCTCCTGGCGCTGGAAGGTCGAGGAATTCGTCGAAGGTGCCGACCTGCGTACCAAGGGCGGCGACGACGGCGCGGCCAAGGTCTGCGTCTTCTTCGACTTCCCGGCCGATCGGCTGTCGGTGGGCGAGCGCGCCAAGCTCGCACTGGCGAAAAGCTCGACCGGCGAAGCGGTGCCCACCCAGACCCTCTGCTACGTCTGGGACGTCAAGGAAAGCAAGGGCAGCGAATTCGACAACGCCTTCACCAAGCGCATCCGCATGGACGTGCTCGAATCGGGCGCCACCGACAAGTCCGGCGGCTGGCTGACCGAGCGTCGCAAGCTGGTGACCGACTACAAGCGGGCCTTCGGTGCCGAGGCCGGCGATACGCTGCCGGACGTCGTGGGCGTCGCGATCCAGGCCGACGCGGACAACACCAAGGCGCACGGCATCTCCTATTTTTCCGACATCGACCTGCGCGGCGCGACCGCTGCGGCGCCCTCGGCCGCAGCGAAGCCTGCGCAATAGCGCAACGCCATGAACGAATTCGTCTCGCTCCTCGCCGGCCAGGGTGTCCTCCTGGTCTTCATCGTCACGCTCGCGACGCGCCTCGGCGCGCCGGTGCCCGCCGTGCCTTTCGTGATCGTGGCGGGCGGGCTGACGGTGGGCGGGGAACTGTCGCTGGCCAGCGTGGTGGCGGCAGCGGTGATCGGCAACATCATTGGCGACGGCGTGTGGTTTCTCGCGGGGCGGCGCTGGGGCTATCGGGTGATGCGGCTGCTGTGCCGGATTTCGCTGTCGACCGACACCTGCGTGAAGCGCAGCGAATCGATCCTCGGGCGCTGGGGCGGGCTGTCGCTGATCGCGGCGAAGTTCGTGCCGGGTGTCTCGGTGGTGGCGCCGCCGATGGCCGGCGCACTGGGCATGTCGAACCTGCGTTTTCTCTCGTATGAGACCGTTGCGGCGCTGATCTGGACGGTGGGCTTCCTGCTGGTCGGGCGCATCTTCCACGCCGCCATCCAGGACGTGCTCACGGTGATCTCCGACATCGGCCTGACGGCCGCGGTGCTGTTCGCCGTGCTGCTCGCCGCGTTCATCCTCTGGCGCTGGTGGCAACGGCGCATGGCACAGCGTGTCGACGACATCGAACTCATGGAAGTGCGGATGCTGCGCGAAGCCATCGCCGCCGGCGCGAGCCCGACCGTGATCGACGTGCGTTCGGAAGAAGCGCGCGCGCTGGACGATCGGGAGATCCCCGGTGCGATCGGCATCGCGCTCAGCCATCTTCCGAAGCGGCTGGGCAGCTTCTCCGATGGGCGCGAGCTCGTCCTGTTCTGCGACTGCCCCAATGACGAGTCCGCCATCGCCGCCGCGCGCGTGCTGATGGCGGCGGGCCTGCCGAGGGTGCGCGTGCTGGCCGGCGGCCTCGACGCATGGGCTGCGGCGGTGGCGGCGGAGGCCGGCGCCGAAGATTTGCAGGCAGTCTCGCCGCTGGTCGCCGTCCGGCCTACTTGATCCTTCCGGCGAACGAGGCCTAGAATCGGCCCCGCTCCGGGGTGCACGCAGATGTGTGCTGAGATGGCCAAGCGGCCGAACCCGCGAACTTGATCTGGTTCATACCAGCGTAAGAAGAGCTGCGACTCCAAGGTGATGGTCCGTCCTCGGCGGGCACATCACCACCACTGGAGCGATTGCGGAGCACCCCAAGTCCCTCAACAGGAGTGCCCCGCATGAATGCCATCGACAAGTTCGCGTCCCTTCTCACGCTCACGCGTGAACCCTTCCCCGCCTCGACCAAGAGCACCATCGCGGGCAGTCGGCCCGACCTGCGCGTACCGGTGCGCGAGGTGTCGCTCACCAATGGCGAGTGCGTGTCGCTCTACGACACCTCCGGGCCCTACACCGATCCCGCCGCCGACATCGACGTGCGACGCGGCCTGCCGGGCGTGCGCGACGCATGGATTGCCGAGCGTGGCGACACCGAGCGCTACGAAGGCCGCATCCACCTGGCGCTCGACGACGGCGCGACGCATGCCGACCGCGACGCGCAACGCATCGCGGAATTGCGCGCAGGCGCAGCCGCTCTCCAGCGCACGCCACGGCGCGCCCGATCCGGTGCCAACGTGACGCAGATGCACTACGCACGCCGCGGCATCGTCACGCCCGAGATGGAGTACGTCGCCCTGCGCGAGAACGGGCGCCGCGAATGGATGGCCGAATACCTCGCGGACGAAGCGCGCGAGAAGCGCCTGGCCGGCAACCCGATGGGCGCGCGCATCCCGAAGATCATCACGCCCGAGTTCGTGCGCGATGAGGTGGCACGCGGCCGCGCGATCATCCCCGCCAACATCAACCACCCCGAAGTCGAGCCGATGGCGATCGGGCGCAACTTCAAGGTCAAGATCAACGCCAACATCGGCAACTCGGCCGTGACCTCCAGCATCGAGGAAGAAGTCGAGAAGCTCGTCTGGGCGATCCGCTGGGGCGCGGACAACGTGATGGATCTTTCCACCGGCCGCAACATCCACACCACGCGCGACTGGATCGTGCGCAACAGCCCGGTGCCGATCGGCACGGTGCCGATCTACCAGGCACTGGAGAAGGTCGGCGGCGTGGCCGAGGACCTCACCTGGGAGATCTATCGCGACACGCTGATCGAGCAGGCCGAGCAGGGCGTCGACTACTTCACCATCCATGCGGGGCTGCGGCTGCCCTTCATCCACCTCACGGCGGACCGCCGCACCGGCATCGTCTCGCGCGGCGGATCGATCATGGCCAAGTGGTGCATCGCGCATCACAAGGAGAGCTTCCTCTACACGCACTTCGAGGACATCTGCGACGTCATGAAGGCCTACGACGTGAGCTTCTCGCTCGGCGACGGCCTGCGCCCGGGATGCGCGTCGGATGCCAATGACGAGGCCCAGTTCGCGGAGTTGCGCACGCTCGGCGAACTCACGCAGATCGCGTGGAAGCACGATGTGCAGACCATGATCGAAGGCCCGGGCCATGTGCCCATGCACCTGATCCAGGCCAACATGGACGAGCAGCTCAGGCATTGCCACGAGGCGCCGTTCTACACGCTCGGCCCGCTGACCATCGACATCGCGCCGGGCTACGACCACATCGCCAGCGCGATCGGCGCCGCGATGATCGGCTGGGCCGGCACCGCGATGCTGTGCTACGTCACGCCCAAGGAGCATTTGGGCCTGCCGGACCGCGACGACGTGAAGCAGGGGATCATCGCGTACAAGATCGCCGCGCACGCCGCCGACGTGGCCAAAGGCCATCCCGGCGCGCGGGCACGCGACGACGCGCTCTCCAAGGCCCGCTTCGAATTCCGCTGGCAGGACCAGTTCAACCTCGGCCTCGACCCCGACACCGCGCGCGAGTTCCACGACGAGACCCTGCCCAAGGACAGCAGCAAGGTCGCACACTTCTGCTCCATGTGCGGCCCCAAGTTCTGCTCGATGAAGATCACCCAGGAAGTGCGCGAATACGCGGCGCAGCGCGGGCTCGACGAGAAGGCCGCCGTCGAGGACGGCATGGCCGGCAAGTCCGCAGAGTTCAAGGCCGCAGGCGGAGAGATGTACATCCCGATCACCCCCGCTTGATTAAACGTCCGGACAACAGCCAGAAGCCCCGCGGAACCGGCTCCGCCGGGCCGCAGGGGCTGCCCCCTGGAAGGGGGTGCCCGAGCCACACGAAGTGGGCGAGGCTGGGGGTGGTTACCATATTCCGATGAACCCCTTCCCCTTCGACGCCGTCCTCTTCGACTGCGACGGCGTCCTGGTCGACTCCGAACCCATCACCAACCGCGTGCTCGCCGAGATGCTCGGCGAACTCGGCTGGAAGCTCACTGTCGAGGAGTCCATGCGGCTCTTCGTCGGCAAGGCGGTCAAGGACGAGGTCGACCTGATCGAATCGAAGACCGGCTTCGTGGTCACCGACGCGTGGCTTGAAGCTTTCCGAGGCCGTCGCAACGAAGCCCTCGAACGCGACCTGCTGGCGATCCCCAATGCGGCGCGGGCCGTGCGTGCCCTGCACGCTGCGCTGGACGGCCGCATCGCCTGCGCATCGGGCGCCGATCGGAACAAGGTCGAGTTGCAGCTCGAGAAAATCGGCATCCTCGATTGCTTCGAGGGCCGCATCTTCAGCGGCCACGAGACGCCGCGCTCGAAGCCGGCGCCCGATGTGTACCTGGCTGCCGCCGCGGCGCTGGGCGTCGACCCCACCCGCTGCGCGGTGGTGGAAGACACCGCCACCGGCGCCACGGCGGGCGTCGCGGCAGGTGCCACCGTCTTCGGCTACAGCCCCGGCGACCTCGGCCACAGCGGGCCCGAGGCGTTGCGTGCCGTCGGCGCCGTCCAGATCTTCACCGACATGGCGCAGTTGCCGGCGTTGCTGGCCGAGTGGCGCCCCGCATTCGCCTGAGTCCACGACATGCGAGGCCTCCGCGCAGTCTGTGGCCTCCTGATCGCGGTATGTGCCGCGGGCTGTTCGTCGCTGCGGCCCTGGCTCAACGACCCCCTGCCCGAAAACCCGGCGCCGCGCGCCGCCATCGTCGCGACCGCGGGCCGCGATCCGACCATCCTGGTAGCCGTCACGCTGTCCGGCGGCGGCGCGCGTGCCGCCGCCTTCGGCTATGGCGTGCTGGCCGAGTTGCACCGCACCCAGTTCGAGTGGAATGGCCGCGCCACCGACCTGCTGGACGCCACCGACGTCATCAGCGGCGTCTCGGGCGGCAGCATTCTCGCGGCCTACTACGCGGCCTTCGGCGCCGCGAAACTGCCTGACTTCGAGCGCGACTTCCTGCGCCAGAACTTCCAGAACAGCTTGATCCTCCAGGCGCTGCGGCCGCGGAGCCTGTACGACCTCTCCTCGCCCTGGTACGGCCGCACGCACCTGCTGGCGCGCCGTCTCGACGAGATCTACGAGGGCAAGACCTACGCCGACGTGGAGCGCAACCCACGGCATCCCCAACTCGTGATCGCCGCGACCGACATGTCGCTGGGCACGCCCTTCGAGTTCACGGCCGACCAGTTCGAACTGATCTGCTCGGACTTGCAGACGGTGCCGCTGTCCTTTGCCGTGGCCGCTTCGTCGGCGGTGCCGGTGCTCCTGAGCCCGATGACCTTGAAGAACTACGCCCAGGAGTGCCGCGACCGCGGGATCGTCCCCCGGCTGACCGTGCGCGCCCAGGGCAACTACCGCGCGCGCATGTTCCGGATGCAGGCCAACAGTTACCTCGACGCGCAGGCCCGTCCCTTCATCCATCTCGTGGACGGCGGTGTCGCGGACAACCTGGCGGTTCGCAGGTTGCTCGATCGCGCCCTGCTCGGCGGTGGGTTGCGCGAGAGTTTCGAGGAGGTCGGCATCCCGCGCGGCAGCGTCCGCAAGCTGGTGCTGATCAGCGTCAACTCGGCGCGCGATCCGTCGAACAACGTCGATACGAGCGACCGGTTGCCGCGCGTCAGGGAGGTGGCCGATACGCTGCTCTTCGGCGCGGGCGCGCGCTCGACGCTGGAGACGCAGGAATTCCTGCTCGACACCGCCCGTCAGTGGCGGGAGGACCTGAAGACACGCAATTCGGACGGCGCCGATGCCTTCGCGCCCGATGCGGAGATCCATGTGGTGCAGGTCAACCTGCGCGATGCGGCCGATGGCGAATTGCGGCTCAGGTTGCTTCAGGTGCCCACGGCGTTCTCGATCACGGACGAGGAGGTCACCCGGCTGATCGCCGCGGGCCGGAGCGCGCTGCAACGCTCGCCTGAATTCCAGGCATTGCGGAATTCACTGGGCGCCGGGGAGCGCCGGGATTAGTTCAGGAGTTGCCTTGGATGGCCGCCTTGGCCATGGCGGCGAGCGATTGGGTCATCGCCTTGGCGCGGCCCGACCACATCTGGGACACCAGCTTGTCGGCGTTCTCGCTCACCGACGGATGGTTGCGGACGCGCCCCGAGGTGGCGATGAAATCCATGAGGGCGGCGAACTCGGAGCTGTCGGTGTCGGGAACTTGCTGCATCCGGCGATCCTAGGTCGACAAATGCACCCTTCGAGGGCGTTCCGGGCGCGGAGCGCACCCGGGACGTGCTTTTTTCACAGATTGATGGCCGAGTCTGTAACAGGCTGTTCCCCGCGGCGGAAGGCGCCCGGTGTCACGCCCGCCCAGCCGCGGAAAGCGCGGGAAAAGCTCTTCTCGTTGCGAAACCCCACCGCCAGTGCCACCTGCTTGATTGGCCGGTCGGTGCGGCGCAACTGGTCTGCGGCCCACGCATGCCGCACCTCGTCCTTCAGCGCCTGCAGCGAGATGCCTTCCTCCAGCAGCTGCCGGTGCAGCGTGCGGCTCGACACATTCAGGTAGCCGGCGAGCGCCTCGGCCGTGGCGATCTCGCCGTTTCGGGTGCGCAGCAGTTCCCGCACGCGCTGGCCCAGTAGCCGGTCCCTGCGGTACTGGAGCACGGTGAGCGGAAGGGCGCGGCGCAGCATGGTGCGGAGCGCGCGCTCGTCACGCTGGAGCGGCAGCGCCAGGTAGCGTTCGTCAAAACTGTAGCTGGCCTTGGCGGCACCGAAGTGCAACTCGCCGCCGAACATCAGCGGATAGGCGTCGCGGTGCGGCGGCGCTTCGTACGGAAACGACGCCGCGCTCAGCGACACCCGCGAATCGATCGCCCAGCAGGCGTAACCGAGCAGGAAGCGCAGGTTCGACACCAGGCAGAACTCCCGGAGGACGCCCAGCGCGCGATGCTCGGTGATGGCCACGGTGGCGATGCCGCCCGCCACCGACAGGTCGAGGGTGATGTCTTCCGTCAGCAGCCGGTGGTGCCGGCACCAGCGCTTGATCGCAACGCCCAGGTCCGGCGAGCTCAGCGAGGCGCGGCACAGCATTCCGTAGGTGCCCCAGGGCAGGCGGCGCCCGAACCAGCCGAGCGCCTCGTCGTCGAGCTCCTGCATCGCGAAGCCCGACAAGGCCTCGAACTGCGCCGCCGTCACGCGGGCCTGCGGATTTTCGAGATCATGCGGCGCGATCTGTGCCTCCGCGAGCGCGCCGGAGGGGTCCATGCCGTAGCGCTCATAACCCCGGACGATGGCTTGCACAAAGGCCATGGGCGTGGCCGCGCGGCTGCTGCTGCGGAGCGGGGAGGACGACATGGCCGGGCGGAAGATCGTGGCGGGATTTGCAACCATTGTGGCGCCAATTGCAACGGCACACGGCGTAAGCTGCGGCATTCCGCGCGCGATTCCCGGCGCGGCCGACCCGACAGAGGAGACATCCCATGCACGATCCCGGCCTGAACTTCGACCTGGGCGACACCATCGATTCGCTGCGCGACGCGATCCAGAACTTCGCGACCGAGGAGATCGCGCCGCGCGCAGCCGACGTCGACCGCGACAACCTGTTCCCGCACGACCTGTGGAAGAAGCTCGGCGACCTCGGCCTGCACGGCATGACGGTGAAGGAGGAATACGGCGGCACCGAACTCGGCTACCTCGCGCACATCGTGGCCATGGAGGAAGTCTCCCGCGCTTCGGCATCGGTCGGCCTCTCCTACGGCGCGCACTCCAACCTCTGCGTCAACCAGATCCACCGCAACGGCAGCGATGCGCAGAAGAAGAAGTACCTGCCCGGACTGGTGAGCGGCGAGCACGTCGGCGCGCTGGCCATGAGCGAGCCCGATGCCGGCTCCGACGTCGTCAGCATGAAGCTGCGCGCCGAGAAGAAGGGCGACCGCTACGTGCTCAACGGCGGCAAGATGTGGATCACCAACGGCGGCGATGCCGACACGCTGGTCATCTACGCCAAGACCGAGCCCGAGATGGGCGCCCGCGGCATGACGGCCTTCATCGTCGAGAAGGGCTTCAAGGGCTTCTCCGCCGGCACCAAGCTCGACAAGCTGGGCATGCGCGGTTCCAACACCTTCCCGCTGTTCTTCGACAACTGCGAAGTGCCTGAAGAGAACGTGCTGGGCGGCGAGGGCCAGGGCGCCAAGGTGCTGATGAGCGGCCTCGACTACGAGCGCGCCGTGCTCTCCGGCGGCCCGCTCGGCATCATGGCCGCCTGCATGGATGCGGTGCTGCCCTTCGTGCACGAGCGCAAGCAGTTCGGCCAGAGCATCGGCGAATTCCAGCTCATGCAGGGCAAGCTGGCCGACATGTACTCGACCTGGCAGGCCACGCGCGCCTATGTGTACGCCGTCGGCAAGGCCTGCGACCGCAACGACCACGCACGCACTTTCCGCAAGGATGCGGCGGGCGCCATCCTCTACTCGGCCGAGAAGGCGACATGGATGGCCGGCGAGGCGATCCAGGCGCTCGGCGGCGTGGGCTACACCAAGGACTTCCCGGTCGAGCGCCTCTGGCGCGACGCCAAGCTCTACGAGATCGGTGCGGGCACCAGCGAAATCCGCCGCATGCTCATCGGTCGCGAACTCTTCGCGGAGACGGCATAGCATGGGCGTACCCGGAGAGGGAGCAAGACAAGGAGACGACATGCCACTGACGCAAAGCATGGCCAAGGGCGCCACCGACGTGCCGCTGATCGAACAGACCATCGGCGACTTCTTCGACGACATGGCGGCGCGGCAAGGCGACCACGAGGCCCTGGTCAGCGCGCACGAGGGCAGGCGCTTCAGCTACCGCGAACTCCAGCGAGAAGCCAACCGGCTCGCCAGCGCCCTGCTGGGGCTCGGCCTGTCGGCGGGCGACCGCGTGGGCATCTGGTCGCACAACAACGCACCCTGGGTGCTGATGCAGCTCGCCACGGCGAAGGTCGGCATCATCCTGGTCAACATCAACCCGGCCTACCGCACCTCGGAGCTCGAATACGCGCTCAACAAGGTGGCGTGCAAGGCGCTGGTCACGATGAAGAGCTTCAAGACCAGCGACTACGTCGGCATGCTGCGCGAACTCGCACCCGAGCTGGCGGACGCGAAACCCGGCGCGCTCCAGGCCGCCCGCCTGCCGCACCTGCGCACCGTGGCATGGATCGACACGCCGGCCGACAGCGGCGAGCTGCCGGGGCTGATGCGCTTCTCGACCCTGCTCGACAGCGGCACGGCCGACGACCCGCAGGTCGATGCCATCGCGAGGACGCTGAAGGCGACGGATCCGATCAACATCCAGTTCACCAGCGGCACCACCGGCTTCCCCAAGGGCGCGACGCTCACGCATCGCAACATCCTCAACAACGGCTTCTTCATCGGCGAGTGCATGAAGCTCTCGCCGGTCGATCGCCTCTGCATCCCGGTGCCCCTGTATCACTGCTTCGGCATGGTGCTGGGCAACCTCGCGTGCATCACGCACGGCGCGACCATCGTCTACCCGAACGACGGCTTCGATCCGCTCACCGTGATGCAGACGGTTCAGGCCGAGAAGTGCACGGGCCTGCACGGCGTGCCGACGATGTTCATCGCTGAGCTCGACCATCCGCGCTTCAAGGAGTTCGACTTCTCGACCCTGCGCACCGGCATCATGGCCGGCTCGCCGTGCCCGACCGAAGTCATGAAGCGCGTGGTCGACCAGATGCACCTGCGCGAGATCACCATCGCCTACGGCATGACCGAGACCAGCCCGGTGAGCTGCCAGAGTTCGACCGACACGCCGCTCGAAAAGCGGGTGTCCACGGTCGGCACGGTGCAGCCGCACCTGGAGATCAAGATCATCGATCCGGTCACCGGCGACATCGTCGCGCCGGGCGTCTCGGGCGAGTTCTGCACGCGCGGCTATTCGGTGATGCACGGCTACTGGGAAGACGAGGAAAAGACCCGCGAGGCCATCGACGCCGAAGGCTGGATGCACACCGGCGACCTCGCCACGATGGACACCGAGGGCTACGTCAACATCGTCGGCCGCATCAAGGACCTCGTGATTCGCGGCGGCGAGAACATCTATCCGCGCGAGATCGAGGAATTCCTCTATCGCCACCCCAAGGTGCAGGACGTGCAGGTCGTCGGCTTGCCCGACAAGAAATACGGCGAGGAGCTGTGCGCGTGGATCATTCCGAAGCCGGGCCACACCGCGACCGCCGACGAGATCCGCGACTTCTGCAAGGGCCAGATCGCGCACTACAAGGTGCCGAGGTACATCGAGTTTGTCACCGCCTTCCCGATGACCGTCACGGGCAAGATTCAGAAATTCAAGATTCGCGAAGCGATGAAGAGCCAGCTCGGGCTGGATGAGGACACAACTGCATGAAGCTGGAGACGAAACTCAATGCCCGCTCGGCCGAATTCCAGGCCAATGCAAGCGCCATGCGTGCACTGGTCGACGACTTGCACGCGCAGTTCGCCAAGGTCGAGGCCGGCGGCGGCGAGGCCGCGCGCAGCAAGCACACCGCGCGTGGCAAGTTGCTCCCGCGTGATCGCGTCGCGCAACTGCTGGACCCCGGCACGCCCTTCCTCGAAGTGGCACCGCTCGCGGCGCATGCGATGTACCACAACGCCGCGCCCGGCGCGGGCCTGATCGCCGGCATCGGACGGGTCAGCGGCGTGGACTGCATGATCGTGTGCAACGACGCGACGGTGAAGGGCGGCACCTACTACCCGATGACGGTCAAGAAGCACCTTCGCGCGCAGGAGATCGCCGAGCAGAACCGCCTGCCCTGCATCTATCTCGTCGACTCGGGCGGTGCCAACCTGCCGAACCAGGACGAGGTGTTCCCCGACCGCGACCACTTCGGCCGCATCTTCTACAACCAGGCCAACATGAGCGCGCAAGGCATCGCGCAGATCGCCGTGGTGATGGGCTCGTGCACGGCCGGCGGCGCCTACGTGCCGGCAATGAGCGACGAAAGCATCATCGTGAAGAACCAGGGCACCATCTTCCTGGGCGGCCCGCCGCTCGTGAAGGCGGCCACCGGCGAGGTCGTGACGGCCGAGGACCTGGGCGGCGGCGACGTGCACACGCGGCTGTCGGGCGTGGCCGATCACCTCGCGCAGAACGACCTGCACGCACTGGCGCTGGCGCGATCGGCCGTCGCCAACCTGAATGCGCGCAATGGCAGCGCGGCAAAGCCGGCATCCGGCGCGCCGCGCGCACCCGAGTTGCCCGCCGACGAGCTCTACGGCGTGATCCCCGTCGACACGCGCAAGCCCTTCGACGTGCGCGAGATCATCGCGCGCATCGTCGACGGCAGCGAGTTCCACGAATTCAAGTCGCGCTTCGGCAGCACGCTGGTGTGCGGCTTCGCCGAGATCGAGGGCATGCCGGTGGGCATCGTCGCGAACAACGGCATCCTGTTCTCCGAATCGGCGCAGAAGGGCGCGCACTTCATCGAGCTGTGCTGCCAGCGCAAGATCCCGCTGGTGTTCCTGCAGAACATCACCGGCTTCATGGTCGGCCGCAAGTACGAGAACGAAGGCATCGCGCGACACGGCGCCAAGATGGTGACGGCCGTGGCCACGGCCAACGTGCCGAAGTTCACCATCATCATCGGCGGCAGCTTTGGCGCGGGCAACTACGGCATGTGCGGGCGGGCCTACTCGCCGCGTTTCCTGTGGATGTGGCCCAACGCACGCATCAGCGTGATGGGCGGCGAGCAGGCGGCGAGCGTGCTCGCCACCGTCAAGCGCGACGGCATCGAGGGCAAGGGCGGGCAGTGGAGCGCCGAGGAAGAGGAAGCCTTCAAGTCGCCGATCCGCCAGCAGTACGAGGTGCAGGGCCACCCGTACTACGCGACGGCGCGGCTGTGGGACGACGGCATCATCGACCCCGCCGACACGCGCCGCGTGCTGGCGCTGGGCCTGGCCGCGTCGCGCAACGCGCCGATCCCCGAGCCGAAATTCGGCATCTTCCGCATGTAAGGGCCGAACCATGTCGCTCGACAACTACTTCGCGAGCCTGGGCCGCTACCACGTGTGGGCCACCAACAGGCTGATCGATTCGAACCTCGCGGGGCTGACCGACGAGGACTGGAACAGGGACTGCGGTCTCTACTTCCGGTCCGTGCACCGCACCGTCAACCACCTGCTGGTGACCGACAACATCTGGTTCGCGCGCTTCGCCGAAGGGAAGTCGCTGCGCATGTCGCTCGACACCGAACTGCACACGGACCGCGCCGAGGTGTGCGATGCGCTTGCGAAGGCGGTCACGCGGTGGAGCCCGTGGCTCGCGACATTGCCGGCCGATCGCTACGACGGCGACCTGGCCTACACGCGCAACAACGGTGAAAAGGTGCTGATTCCCTTCGCCCCTGCGCTCGGCCACGTGTTCAACCATGCGACCCACCATCGCGGGCAGGTGGCTGCCGCCCTGACGGCCATGGCCCATCCCGGGCCGGAACTGGACTGGGTCTTTCTGCTCCAGCAGGAGTCAAAGGAATGACCCCCCAGGCTTCGCGCACTTCGTGTCGCTTCTCCTACCCCCTTGCAGGGGGCAACACTGGCGGACCGGCTAAGCCGGTTCCGCGGTATTTCCCGAATTTGGCTTGCGGACCATTAGAAGAAGGATTGGAATGAGCGACTTCACCACTCTCGAACTTGCGATCGAAGGCGCCGTGGCGCGGATCTGGCTCAACCGGCCCGAGTTGCGGAATGCCTTCGACGATGTCGTCATCCGCGAACTCGGCGAGGCCTTTGCGCAGGCGAGCGATGCGGCCGCGGTGCGGGTGATCGTGCTGGGCGCGAACGGTCCGGCGTTCTGCGCCGGTGCCAATCTCAACTGGATGCGGTGCGCGGCGGACTTCACGCACGCGCAGAACCTGGCCGACGCCGGCGGTCTCGCCGCGATGCTGCGCACCATCCACGAAAGCCCGAAGCCGGTGATTGCGCGCGTACAGGGCGATGTGTATGCCGGGGGCATGGGCCTGGTCGCGGCCTGCGACATCGCGGTGAGCGTCGACACCGCCTGGTACTGCCTGAGCGAAGTCAAGATCGGGCTCATTCCGGCGACCATCAGCCCCTACGTGCTGCGTGCGATGGGCACGCGTGCGGCGCAGCGCTGGTTCCTCACCGCCGAGCGCTTCAACGCGGCCGAGGCGTACCGCATCGGCTTCGTGCATGAAGTGGTCACCGCGGACACGCTCGACGCCAAGGTCGCGGAGATCGTGAAGGCCCTGACGAGCGCCAGCCCGGCGGCGGTGCGTGCCTGCAAGACGCTGATCGCGGACGTGGCAGGGCGCGAGATCGACGATGCGCTGGTCGCGAAGACGGTGCAGGGCATCGCCGATATCCGCGCCAGCGAGGAAGGCCGCGAAGGTGTCCAGTCCTTCCTGCAAAAGCGCAAGCCCTCCTGGCTGAACGGCTGAAACGAGACGCGCCATGGACTCGCTCGACATGCCCCAACTGCTGGCGCTGGCCGCCGCGCTAGGGTGGGCGAGCGGCGTCCGCCTCTACCTCGTCGTTCTCCTGACCGGCCTGGCGGGCTACTTCGGCTGGGTGCCGCTGCCGAACGGCTTGCACTTGCTGGCCCACCCGGTCGTCATCGCGGCCAGCGGTTTCATGGTCTTCATCGAGTTCTTCGCGGACAAGATCCCGGGGCTCGATTCGATCTGGGACATGGTCCATACCGCGATCCGCATCCCCGCCGGCGCGGCGCTCGCGGCCGGCGTGTTCGGTGCCGATCATGCGGCGATGGCGCTCGTCGCAGCCCTGCTCGGCGGTGGTTTCGCCGCGACCGCGCATGCGGCCAAGGCGACCACGCGCGCGGCGATCAACACCTCGCCGGAGCCTTTCAGCAACGTCGGCGTCTCGCTGCTCGAGGACGGCATGGTGCCCGCGGGACTCTGGCTGGCCGTCGCGCACCCGCTGGTCTTCGGCGTGCTCTTCGTCGCGGTGCTGGTGCTGAGCGTGTGGCTGATCCGCAAGAGTTGGCGCTTCCTCAAATCCCTCTTCGGCCGCGTGGCCCGCATCTTCAGCGGCCGGCCCGATCCTGGCGTGGTCTCCGCGTTCCAGCTCAAGAAGAATCCTCCCGGAGACTCATCGAATGTTTAAGAAGATCCTGATCGCCAACCGTGGCGAGATCGCCTGCCGCGTCGCGGCGACCGCACGCCGCATGGCGATCCGCACGGTGGCCGTGTACTCGGATGCCGATGCGCACGCCAACCACGTGCGTGCCTGCGACGAGTCGGTGTACCTCGGCGGTAGCGCGCCCAAGGACAGCTACCTGCGCTGGGAAAAGATCCTCGAAGCCGCCAAGGCCAAGGGCGCCGAGGCGGTGCATCCGGGCTACGGCTTCCTCAGCGAGAACGAGGAGTTCGCCCAGGCCTGTGCCGACGCAGGCCTGGTCTTCATCGGCCCGCCGCCTTCGGCCATCAAGGCGATGGGCCTGAAGGCCGAGTCCAAGCAGTTGATGGAGAAAGCCGGCGTGCCGCTGGTGCCGGGCTACCACGGCGGTGACCAGAATCCTGAACTGCTGCAGCGCGAGGCCGACCGCATCGGCTACCCGGTGCTCATCAAGGCCAGCGCCGGCGGCGGCGGCAAGGGCATGCGCGTGGTCGAGAAGGCCGGCGATTTCGCCGCGGCGCTCGCTTCCTGCCAGCGCGAGGCGATCAACAGCTTCGGCGACGACGCGGTGCTGATCGAGAAGTACGTGCAGCGCCCGCGCCATATCGAGATCCAGGTGTTCGGCGATACGCAGGGCAACTATGTCTACCTGTTCGAGCGCGACTGCTCGGTGCAGCGGCGGCACCAGAAGGTGCTGGAGGAAGCGCCGGCACCGGGCATGACCGAGGCAATGCGCAAGGAGATGGGCGAGGCGGCAGTGGCGGCGGCGCGCGCGGTGAACTATGTCGGTGCCGGCACGGTGGAGTTCATCGTTGAACAGCGCGCCGACGGCAGCATGAATTTTTTCTTCATGGAGATGAACACGCGGCTGCAGGTGGAGCATCCGGTGACTGAAGCCATCACGGGGCTCGACCTCGTCGAATGGCAACTGCGCGTGGCCTCGGGCGAAGCGCTGCCGCTCGAGCAGGAGCAACTGCAGATCCACGGCCACGCGATCGAGGCGCGCATCTGCGCCGAGAACCCCGACAACAACTTCCTGCCCGCCACCGGCACCCTGAATGTCTACCGCAAGCCGCAGGCGACCGCGTTCCAGCGCAGCCGCGTGCGCATCGACGATGGCGTGCGCGAGGGCGGCGTGATCTCGCCGTTCTACGACTCGATGATCGCCAAGCTGATCGTCCACGGCGCCACCCGCGAGGAAGCGCTCGCGCGGCTCGACCTGGCGCTGGCGCAGACGCACATCGTGGGCGTCGCGACCAACGTGCAGTTCCTGCGCGGCATCCTGCGCACCGATTCGTTCGCGAATGCGAAGCTCGACACGGCGCTGATCGAGCGCGAGCGCGCGGTGCTGTTCGACCAGGAGCCGCTGGGCCTGCCGCTCGCCGCGGCCGCATCGATCGCCTGCACGCTGCTGGCTGAAGGCGCGACCACCGGTGCCGACCCCTTCAGCCGCCGCGACGGCTGGCAGTCGCACGGTGTCGCGACGCGGCCCTTCGAGTTCGAGTTCCGGGGCGAATCGAAGGGAGCCTCGCTGCGCTACCTGCACGACGGCGCGCTGTCGCTGCAGGTAGGCGACGTGTCCGGCCCGCTGGAGATCGGCAGCTTCCCGTCGGGCGAACTCGAATTGCAGTTCGACGGCCAGCGCCACACCCTCAACGTCTACGAAGACGGGGCGACCGCCCACGTCTTCGCCGCGCAAGGTGCCACGAAGATCACCGCCATCGATCGCCTCGCCCACGCGGGCGACACGCACGCCGAAGGCGGCCGCCTCACCGCGCCGATGCCCGGCAAGGTCGTGTCCTTTGCGGTCAAGGCCGGCGACAAGGTCAGCCGCGGCCAGCCGCTGGCCGTGATGGAGGCGATGAAGATGGAGCACACGATCGCGGCACCGGCCGACGGAACGGTCGAGGAACTGCTCTACGCCCCCGGCGATCAGGTCACCGAAGGCGCCGAGTTGCTTCGTATCGCTGCCTGAGCCCTCAGGCCCGTGCCGGCAGCGCGGCGACGCGGGGCCGCAGCATCGCCATCACGTAGTAGACGACGCCGCCGATCAGCACGCCGAAGAACCAGCCGTAGGTGTTCCACCAGACCGGCAGCAGGTTGGTGAAGTTCGGCAGGAAGGTCGAGAACACGCTGCCAACCGCAGCGGCCACCAGCGCATTGGTGTTCCATCCGCCTTCGTAGCGGTACTCGCCATGCTCCTGGTAGAGCGCGGCCACGTTGATGTTGCCCTTGGCCACGAGGTAGTAGTCGACCAGGATGATGCCCAGCAGCGGCCCCATGGTCGCGCCGATGGCGTTCACGAAATGCGCGGCATTGCCTTCCCATGGCGCGAACGGGTAGAGCACCAGCGCGATCGCCGCGGCGATAAAGCCGCCCTTCTTGAAGCTGATCTGGCGCGGGAAGGTGTTCGAGATGTCGAACGCGGCCGATACGAAATTGGCCACGACGTTGATGCCGAGCGTCGCCACCGCGAAAGTCATCGCCGCGATCAGCGCCAGCACCCAGCTGTCGAACTTGGCGGAGATCTGCTCGGGATGCAGCAGGACTTCGCCGTACACCTTGAAGGCCGCGATGGTGGTGACGCCGGCAACCAGCGAGAAGGCGATCAGGTTCACCGGCAGGCCCCACAGGTTGCCGACCCGCACCGCATCCTTGTTCCTCGCGTAGCGCGAGAAATCGCAGAAGTTCAGGTACAGGGCCGCGAAGTAAGTGATCCAGGTGGCGCCGACCGCCATCAGCGCCCAGAAGGAGCCGGGCTCGCCAGGGACGCCGGCGTCCTTGGTCTTGTCGAGCAGAACGTCCATCGGAATGCCATGGCCGAAGGACAGGCCACCGGCCTTGACGCACAGGCCGACGGCCAGGATCAGCATCGCCACCCACACCGCCGGACCGGCCCAGTCCTGGAACCGGCGCACGGTTTCCATCCCCTTCTGGATGATGAGCAACTGGAGCGCCCAGATCACCACGTAGCAGACCAGCTCCAGTCCGGAGTGGCCCATGAGGTGCGTGCTCTTGTGGAATTCCATCATGCTGTCGTTGCGGATCAGCAGGGCGAGCACCGCGCCCGAGGCCGCGGCCGTCTGCGCGCCGTACCAGAAGCAGGCCACGATCGCGCGCACCAGGGCCGCGAGATTGGCGCCCCACACGCCGAACGACGCGCGCGCCAGCACCGGATAGGGCACGCCGGTCTTCTCGCCGGCATAGCCGATCAGGTTCATGAGCGCGAAGATCACCAGCGAACTCAGGCCGATCGCGATCAGGAAGTTGACGAAGCTGCCGCAGAGCAGGAACAGGCTGGCTGCGAGGTAGTAGCCCCAGAGGCTGTGCACGTCCGAGGTCCAGACATTGAAGATGCTGAAGGCGCCCCAGTTGCGTTCCCTGGCGGGCGCAAGGTCCTCGTTGTAGAGACCGGGCGAGGGGTTGTGGATCTCCATGAGCGTCTCCTGGTAGTTGTTGGAATGACTGCTGGCGGTCGAAAACGGTTTTGAACGCATTTCATGGGTTGAGGACCTAGGGTCTTCCCGGGGTGTCCGAAGGCACGTTCTAAGATCGGTCCCCATGCGAATCATCGTCAGCCTCACAGACAACCGCCCCGAACCGTGGATCGCGAGCCTTCGCGCCGCCTTGCCTGAAGCCGAAGTCGAGAACTGGGAGCCCGGCGCCGCGCCGGCCGACCATGCCGTCGTCTGGGCGCCGCCGCAGGCACTCCTGGACGAGCAGCCCGGGCTCCGCGGCATGTTCAACATCGGCGCCGGCGTCGACGCCCTGCTCAAGCTGAAGGTGCCGCCGCACACGCAGGTCGTGCGCCTCGACGATGCCGGCATGTCGGTGCAGATGGCCGAGTTCGTCTGCCATTTCCTGATCCGCCATTACCGCGAATTCGATGCCTACGAGGCCGAGTCCCGCGAAGGCCGCTGGAGCTATCGCAAGCCGCGCGAGCGCAAGGACTTCACGGTCGGCGTCATGGGGCTCGGTGTGCTGGGCGAGCGCGTGGCGAAGGCGATCGGCCAGTTCGAGTTTCCGGTCAACGGCTGGAGCCGGTCGGCCAAGGCCATCGAGGGCGTGCGCTGCTTCTCGGGCGAGTCGGGGTTCGACGATTTCCTCGGCGCGAGCCGGGTGCTCGTGAACCTGCTCCCCCTGACCGCGGCCACCCGCGGCATCCTCAACCGCGACACGCTCTCGAAGCTCAATGGCGGACAGCCCGGCGGCTACCTGATCAACGTGGCGCGCGGCGCGCACCTCGTGGAGGCCGACCTGATCCCGCTGCTCGACAGCGGCCAACTCGCCGGCGCCACGCTCGACGTGTTCGAGGTCGAACCGCTGCCCGCCGAGCATCCGTTCTGGCGCCATCCGAAGATCACCGTCACGCCGCACGGCTCGGCGCGCACCGAGCGCGAGGCGTCGATCGCGCAGATCGCCAGCAAGATCCGCGCGATGGAGCAGGGCGAGCCGATCGCCGGCGTCGTCGACGTCACGCGCGGCTACTGAGCTGTAGTGCAGCCGCAGTCAGGCCGCGTGCGAGATCGCTCGCTGGCGGCTCGCCGCGATCTGCTGCTCCAGCCGTTGCCGGTCGGCCAGCAGCCTGCCGGCGACCAGCGTCACCACCTCGAAGCCGAACGCCGGGTTCTGGTAGTACAGCTGCTTGAAGGTCAGTTCGTCGATGCGAAGCACGTTGCAGTCCGTGGCGCAGCGGGCCGTCAGCGAGCGGCACTTGTCGGGGGAGAAGAAGGCGATCTCGCCGAACAGGCGACCCTCTTCCATCACTTCGCCGATTTCCACGAACTCGATGCGGCCGGCGGCGAGGAAGTACAGGTGCGTGGCCGCGTCCCCCTTGTGGAACAGCACGTGCCCCGCCTTCAGGCGCTGGCTGCGCATGTAGGGCCGGAGCCAGACCCCCGACAGATCGCTCGCCGCGGCCGCCGCGCTCACCCGGCGCGTCAGCCGCACCATCTGCGCCGTGCGGACGATGTTGATCGGCAGCAGCGCCCCGTGCAGCAGCATCATCAGCAGCGAAGGGTGCAACGCGCCGTAGACCAGGAAGCCCAGGTTGCTGCCCACGGCCAGCAAACGCAGCGGAATCATGGTCTTGACCAGGGAGCTGACCACCACCAGCGCACCCGCGATGCCCGCCGAGCACAGCGCAATGACCCCCGACGGCGTGGCGAGCGCCTGCGCCAGTCCGGCGGACGCGGCGTCGATCAGTGCTTGCGTTGACATTCCTGCTCCTGGTAGCGGACGGTGTGAAGCCCTTGTGCAATGTGCCACAGCCGTGTGAATTGCAAGTCCCGCGCCGGGCAAACCCTGATTCGCCCGTGTTGCATCGAAGCCGGAGAAAATGAGGGCTGTGCCGCGAGGCGACCTCCATTCTTTGAACGAGACCTCCCCATGAAGCTTCCCTCCAGAGTCAAGATCGTCGACGTCGGCCCGCGCGACGGCCTCCAGAACGAAAAGCAGCCGGTGTCGGCCGAGATCAAGATCGGCCTCGTGCATCGCCTGCAGGATGCGGGGCTCAAGGAGATCGAGGTCACCAGCTTCGTCTCTCCCAAGTGGGTGCCGCAGATGGCGGATAACGCGGAGGTCATGCACGGCATCCGGCGCAAGGCCGGTGTGCGCTACTCCGTGCTCACGCCGAACATGAAGGGCTTCGAGGCCGCGATCGCCGCGCCGCGCGAGGAGTGGCCCGACGAGATCGTGGTGTTCGGCGCGGCCAGCGAGGCTTTCAGCCAGCGCAACATCAACTGCTCGATCGCGGAGAGCATCGAGCGCTTCCGGCCTGTGGTGGAGGCAGCCCGCGAGAAGGGCATCTACGTGCGCGGCGCGATGTCGTGCACCGTCGGCTGCCCCTACGAGGGCGAGATCGCGCCCTCGCGCGTCGACATGCTCGCCGGCCTCATGAAGGAGATCGGCGTGCAGCACGTGGGCGTCGCCGACACGATCGGCGTCGGCACGCCGCTCAAGGTGCAGCGCGCACTGGAGGCCACGCTCAGGCACTACGGCATCGACGATGTGTCGGGCCACTACCACGACACCTACGGGCAGGCCCTGGGCAACACGCTCGCGAGCCTGGAGATGGGCGTGTGGCAGTACGACACCTCGTCGGCCGGGCTCGGCGGCTGCCCCTACGCCAAGGGCGCGACCGGCAACGTCGCGACCGAGGACGTGGTCTACATGCTGCACGGCATGGGCATCGAGACCGGCATCGACCTGGACAAGCTGATCGATGCCGGCGTGTACATCAGCGAGGCCCTGGGCCGCGAGCCGAACTCGCGCGCCTCGAAGGCGATCCGCACGAAGAGGTGCGACTGATGTGCGGGGCTGAACTCACTTCATTGCCCGACGGCGTGCAGCGCGTCGCGCGCCTCCTGCAGGACAAGGGCCACCCCTACACGCCGCAGATGCTCGACGACGCGGCGCGCACCGCCCAGCAGGCCGCCGATGCGCTGGGCATCGACCTGGGCCAGATCGCCAAGAGCATCGTCTTCCGTCGAAAGACCGACGATGTCGCGGTGCTGGTCGTGACCTCGGGCGACAAGCGCGTGGACGAGAAGAAGGTCGCCGAACTGGTCGGCAAGCTCGGCCGCGCGGACGCCGAATTCGTCAAGACGCGCACCGGCTTCTCGATCGGCGGTGTGTCGCCCTTCGCGCATGCCACGCCGCCGGTGATGCTGATCGATCGCGAGCTCTTCCGCTTTCAGGACATCTGGGCGGCCGCCGGGCACCCGCACGCCGTGGTGCGCCTGCGGCCGCAGGATCTCGAATCCCTCACCGGTGCACCGGTGGCGGACGTGGTGTGAGGGGCGATACCGCGCCGTCGCTGGTCGACCGCGCCGTTGCCGCGCGAGCGATCACGGGCGATGTGCCTTCGCCCTGCATCTCGATCTGCCGCATGGACGCGGACAGCGGCTTCTGCCAGGGCTGCCTGCGCACCATCGACGAAATTGCCGCATGGAGCCGCATGGCCGATGCGGACAAGCGCAGCGTGTGGCGTGCGATCGAACTGCGCGCGGAGGCGGGGTTCCTCATCCCCGAGGGAGACAAGCGATGAAACACATCACCTTCCATCTGGACTTCATCTCGCCCTACGCGTACCTCGCGTTCGAGCAGTTGCCGCAGGCGCTCGAAGGCCTGAGCTACAGCGTCGCCTACCGGCCCGTACTGCTCGGTGCGCTGCTCAAGCACCATGGGCAACTCGGGCCGGGGGAAATCCCTGCAAAGCGGACCTGGACCTATCGCCATGTGCTGTGGCTCGGCCACGCGAAGGACATTCCCATCCAGATGCCGGCCACGCATCCCTACAACCCGCTGCCGCACCTGCGGCTCGCGCTTGCGACCACGGCGGACGGCGACATCAACCGGCATGTGGCCGAGACCATCTTTCGCGACGTCTGGCGCACGGGCGGCGAAGCGGGCGACGCCACCCGGCTCGCAGCGCTGGCTGCGCAGCTGAAACTCGTGCGCGACAGCAGCAGCGACGAGGCCAAGGCGCAACTCAAGGCCAACACTGACGAAGCCATCGCGCAAGGCGTCTTCGGCGTGCCCGCCTTCGTCGTCGACGACCGCCTGTTCTGGGGTTTCGATGGCCTCGCGATGTTGCGCGCCTACCTGGTTGGCGACGCATGGTTCGACGGACCGGACTGGGCCACCGCCGACCAGAGGCCTTCGCTGCTCCGGAAGATTTAGGCTCGCCCCCAGGCTTGCCCACTTCGTGTGGCCGCCTACCCCCTGCCGGGGGCAACACCGGCGGCCCGGCGGAGCCGGTTCCGCGGTGTTCCTGGGATTTGTGCGGTGCAACCTGGGTTTTTCTACAGGCTGAAACGTGGACAGCGGGTTTCACCTTAAGTCGTCAGCGAACGTTCAGTTTCGCGACAGCCTCGGGTCAGTCGCCACTCCAAGAATGCGTCACGTCCCACGCCGTGGGCGCAATTTCTAAGGAGACGACATGGCAGCCACACTAGATTCACGGGGAGCGCCCTCCAGCGCCCCCCGGCCCATGACCGCCGAGGAGAAGAAAGTCATCTTCGCCTCGTCGCTGGGAACCGTGTTCGAGTGGTATGACTTCTACCTCTACGGTTCGCTCGCGGCGATCATTGCCAAGCAGTTCTTCAGTGGCCTGGATGCCGGCGCGGCCTTCATCTTCGCGCTGCTGGCCTTCGCTGCCGGTTTCCTGGTGCGGCCCTTCGGCGCCATCGTGTTCGGCCGGCTCGGCGACATGATCGGACGCAAGTACACCTTCCTCGTCACCATCCTGATCATGGGCCTGTCGACCTTCATCGTCGGCCTGCTGCCCAGCTACGCGACCATCGGCGTCGCGGCACCAGTGATCCTGATCGCATTGCGCATGCTGCAGGGCCTGGCCCTCGGCGGCGAGTACGGCGGTGCAGCCACCTACGTGGCCGAGCATTCGCCGCACGGCAAGCGCGGCGCCTACACCTCGTGGATCCAGACCACCGCAACGCTCGGCCTGTTCCTGAGCCTGGTGGTGATTCTCGGCGTGCGTGAAGGCATGGGCGAGGCAGCGTTCACCGACTGGGGCTGGCGCATTCCCTTCCTGGTGTCGATCCTGCTGCTCGGCGTTTCGGTGTGGATTCGCCTGTCGCTGTCCGAATCCCCCGCCTTCCAGAAGATGAAGGCCGAGGGCAAGACCTCCAAGGCACCGCTGGCCGAATCCTTCGGCGAGTGGAAGAACCTCAAGATCGTGATCCTCGCGCTCATCGGCCTGACGGCCGGCCAAGCCGTGGTCTGGTACTCGGGCCAGTTCTATGCGCTCTTCTTCCTGACGCAGCAGCTCAAGGTCGATGCGACCACGGCCAACCTGATGATCGCGGCCGCACTGCTGATCGGCACGCCCTTCTTCGTCGTGTGGGGCACGCTCTCGGACAAGATCGGCCGCAAGCCGATCATCATGGCCGGCTGCCTGCTTGCCGTGGTCACCTACTTCCCGGTCTTCAAGATGCTGACCGAAGCCGCCAACCCCGACCTGGCCCGCGCGCAGGCCACGGCCGGCGTGACGGTGACCGCCGACCCGCGCTCGTGCTCGTTCCAGGGCAACCCGGTGGCACGCGAGATCGACTTCAGCAGCTCCTGCGACATCGCCAAGCGCTACCTCGTGCAGAACTCGGTGAGCTACGAGCGCGTCGACGGGCCCGCTGGCTCGCCGGCCGTCGTCAAGATCGGGACCGTGGCCATCACGTCGCCGACCGGCAACGTCGTCAACCACAAGTTCGACGAAGCCTCCGCCAAGGACATCGCCGCGTTCAAGAAGAACATCGGCGAGCAACTCAAGGCAGCGGGCTACCCCAGCAAGGCCGACCCGGCCAAGATGAACAAGTTCATGACGGTGCTGCTGCTGTTCTGGCTGGTGCTGCTGGTGACGATGGTCTATGGCCCGATCGCGGCGATGCTGGTGGAACTCTTCCCGACGCGCATCCGCTACACCTCGATGAGCCTCCCGTACCACATCGGCAACGGCTGGTTCGGCGGGCTGCTGCCGACCACCGCCTTCGCGATCGTTGCGAGTACCGGCAACATGTACAACGGCCTGTGGTATCCGATCGTCATCGCGGCGATGACGCTGGTGGTGGGCACGATCTTCATTCGTGAGACCAAGGATGTGGACATCTACGCGAATGACTAGGCACACCCCCAGGCTTTTTCACTTCGTGTAAACGCCTACCCCCTTGCAGGGGGCAATACCTGCGGCCCGGCTGAGCCGGTTCCGCGGTGTTCCTGGCACACCCCCAGGCTTTTTCACTTCGTGTAAACGCCTACCCCCTTGCAGGGGGCGATACCTGCGGCCCGGCTGAGCCGGTTCCGCGGTATTTCGGAAGGGGATCGGGGACTTTTTTTCGGGCCTCGCGGCTTTTGGCGCGGGGCCTTTTATTTTGAGTCGGGAGACTTGATCATGTGGAAGATGGGTGTCGGGTTTGCGATTTTTGCGGTGCTGGTTTTGTTCGTGCTGATGAAGGCGGGGGACAAGGTCGACATGTCGGGGGAGAAGCACGGGGGCGATTCGATGCATGCGCCGGCTGCCGCTGAAGGCGGGGCGAGGAAGTAGGGCTGGGCGGCTGGACTAGGGCCAGACTGCGTTCAGGATCTGGGCGAGGCGTGCGCCTGCGGTTGCCATCTCCTGTTTCTGGACGGCGTTCTTTTCTTTCAGGTAGGCGCTGCGGTTCGGGAAGGTCGTGACCCATTCGTCTGCCTTCTTGGCGCCTGTGTGCGTGTAGGCGAGTCCGGTGAAGGCGGCCTTCGATGTCTGGACGGATTCCGTTGCCCAGACCGCGGGCCATGTGCCTGGGGCGCCGGTGGTGGTCGGCACGGCTTTCGCCATTGCGAGCAGTTCGGGCGTGGGATTCATGGGATCGAAAGACGTCAGCACGCCGTCCCAGTCTGCGTGCAGGTTGCTGCTTCCCACCTCCAGCTTGTTTCCGCCGCGGGTGTCCATCTTGGGGTCGTGGGGGCCGCCGAGTGCGTCGGGGTCGACGGGTTTGTCGTTGGCATCGAGGTACACGGCGCCGACATGCAGGGGCTGATGCACGTCGCCGACCAGGTGGGCCAGCATCAGCATGGCTTCGGCCTTGTCCTTGATGCTGAAAGGCGCCGGCACCGGGTCGCCCTGGAGCTTCGCGATAGCGGCCTGCATTGCGCTGACGATGTCGTGATCGCTCGTGCCGATGAATTCGCGGTCGTAGCCGTCGTGCTGGATCGCGACGTCGGTGAAGTGGTACAGCGCGTGGCAACCCTTGGTAGCCGACGGGTCGTTGCAGGTGCTCCAGTTGCGGCGCGCATAGCTGACCATCCGGTCCTTGCCGATCGTGGTGCCGAAGTTCTTGCAGGCGGCGGCGAAGCGCGGGTCCGGGTTGTAGACGAACTTGCCGGCGGCGGTCTTTTCCACGTCCTTGACGCAGTCGGCCCAGGTCGCAGCGGTGCGCAGGGGATAGCCGAGATTCTTCGAGACCGCGGCCTTCGCTGCCGGGCTCAATTGCGTGTCGGCGATGGCGCCGATCATCTGGTGGCCCTTGGGGCCGTAGGCGCTGCTCGCGCAAGTGACGAGGAGGCCGGCCATGCCGGCCAGGACCGCTGTTGCCGCGCGCATGAGGACCTCCTTGCTGTGCTCCTCGCCAGTGTGGCAGCCGTGGCCTGAACGGCCAACCACAAAGGTGGTGACAAGTCCGCGAAACACGACGCCTGCGTAGGGCTTGCAAGCGGCGCATCGATCGGCTTTTGGAGCCCGGAGCCTACTCTGAAGAGGGTTCGCGGCCCTCCCTTCGACTAACATTCACTCCGGCACGCCATCGCTGCCATCGGGACACGTCCCGCACGGGCTTCACAGGACAAGGACATTCGAATTTTGGGCACCGAGAACGCTTTCGCCGAACTGGGCCTTGCACCGGACGCGACCGACAGCGAGGTCAAGGCGGCATGGCGCCGACTGGTCTCGCAATGGCATCCGGACCGCAACGACAGCTCCGATGCGGTGGCCAAGATGCAGCGCATCAACCGGGCATTCGAGGAAATCCGCCGTGCCGGGGCCCGTGTCCGCACGGATGACCCGGCCGCCGGTGCCACCCCGACCGCCGCGTCGGAACCAACAGCGTCCGGATTCGAGGACGACGACACGGCGTCGGGCGATGCCGGCGGTGCGAGTCGGCAGCGCAAGCCCATCTTCCGCAAGGTGAAGTTGACGCTGGAAGAAGCCGCCGTCGGCTGCATCAAGGTGCTGCGCGGCAAGGTGATCGACGTCTGCTCGACCTGCGCAGGGGCAGGGCACCAGGTGCTCGGCGGCAACTGCGCCCAGTGCGGCGGCTCGGGCGCGATCCCGAAGCGCTCGTTCTTCGGCTGGCCCAGCGGCAATTCCGAATGCGATTCGTGTCTGGGCGGCGGCATCGCCCGGCAGACCTGCCCGACCTGCGAGGGCGCCGGCAAGATGAACGCGCGCACGTACAAGATCAACGTCCGCATTCCGCATGGCGTGCGCCATGGCGACCTGCTCCATGTCGCCGGGCGACGCTCGCGCCCGGACAGCCCGCCCGCCGATCTCGAGATCCGCGTCGAAGTGGCCGCGCACGCGTTCTTCCAGCTCGAGGACGACGGCACCATTCGCTGCGAAATCCCGGTCGACGGCTTCGCCTGGATCGCCAGGCGCTCGATCCAGGTGCCGACCGTCACGGGCCTGCACGCGCTGCAGCTCGACCGGGAGCAGCTGACCTACCGCTTGAAGGGCCAGGGATTCCCGGTGGCGCGTCGCGGCGCGCGCGGGGACCAGTGGGTCACGATCCGGCCGATCTTCCCGGATTCGCTCAGCACCGATCAGCAGATTTTGCTCGACCAGCTGCTGGCGACGTCGGGCGCTGCCGACGAACGCCTGCGTGCATGGAACAAGAAGCTGCGCGCGTGGGAGCGCGGGCTGTCGGAGCGCGGCGCTACAGGAGCTTGAGGCTCGCGGCCTGCGCCGCAAGCTCTTCGCGAAACGCCGGATGCGCGATACCGATGAGTTCCCGCGCCCTTTGCCGTGCCGACTTCCCGCGCAGTTGCGCGACCCCGTACTCGGTCACGACATAGTTGATGTCGTTCTTGCTGGTCGTGACGTGCGTGCCCGGCGAAAGCACCGGCACGATGCGCGAGATGGTGTCGTCCTTGGCCGTCGACGGCAGCACGATGAACGCCTTGCCGCCGCGTGACCGGTTGGCCGCACGCACGAAGTCGGATTGACCGCCCGTGCCCGAGAACGGCGCACAGCCCAGGCTCTCCGAGCCGCACTGGCCCAGCAGGTCGATCTGCAAGGTGGCGTTGATGGCGACCAGGTTGTCGTTCATGCCGGCCAGGGCCGGATCGTTGGTGAAGTTGACGGGATGGATCTCCAGCACCGGGTTGCGCTCCATGAAGCGGTACAGCTTCCGGGAGCCCAACGCGAAGGTCGCGACCATCTTCCCCGGCAGGTAGTTCTTGCGACGATTGGTGACCGCGCCGCACTCCACCAGCGACAGGATGCCGTCGCCGATCATCTCGGTATGCACGCCGAGATCACGCTTGTGCGCGAGTTGCATGACCACGGCATCGGGGATGCCGCCATAGCCGATCTGCAGCGTCGAGCCGTCTTCGATCATGTCCGCGACGTACTTGCCGATCGCTTCCTGCACGATGCCGATCTTCGGCAGTCCGACCTCGAGCACCGGCTCTTCGCTTTCGACCAGCGCGGCGACCTTCGAGACATGCACCCGGCAGTTGCCGAAGGCGAAGGGCACGTTCGGGTTCACCTCCAGCATCACGGCGCGCGCCTTGGCGACTGCGGCCATCGTGTAGTCCGCGCCGAGGCTGAGGGCGAAGAAGCCCTCGTCGTCCATCGGCGATGCCATGCTGAAGACCGCGTCCGCAGGCATCAGGCCCCGCTCGATCTGCATCGGGATCTCGGAGAAGTAGTTCGGGATGAAGTCGATCCAGCCGGCCTGCCCGCCCGCGCGCGTGGCGCCGCCGAAGAAATAGGCGACGTGCCGGACGTGGTCCACGGTGGCCGGATCGATGTAGCCGTACTTCCGCATCGCGAGGATCTGCCCGACCTTGACATCGCGGAAGTCCAGGCGCTGCTCCGACAGGGCGGTCAGCAGCGTCGGCGGCTCACCCACGCCGGTGGGAACGACGATGAAATCGCCGTTGCGCACATGGCGAACGGCTTCGGCGGCGGTGGTCCGCCTTTGCTGGTACATCTCGCGAGCTGACATTCCTGGATTCCCCATGGGGCATGACAGTGGACGGACGTCATTATTGGATACAGAGGTGATCGGGCGCCAGTCCCGGTATCCCGGCCCGTGGCGACGCCACATCGCGCCGGAACCACTTCGACCCGCAGGTGCGCATGTACGTGTGTCTGCGTGTAAGTGATGAAGAAGCCCTGCGCCGCGACCGACCATCCGGAGGCCCGCACGAAGCTTCGCCCGTGTTCCTAGAATGTCTGCCCCATCCCCAAGGCATTCATGACACAGGGCTCCATCCGGATACGCGGTGCACGTCAGCACAACCTCCAGAACCTCGACCTCGACATCCGCACCGGCGAGATGACCGTGGTCACCGGGCCGAGCGGTTCGGGCAAGTCGAGCCTGGTGTTCGACACGCTCTATGCCGAAGGCCAGCGGCGCTACGTCGAGACCTTTTCCGCCTACGCGCGCCAGTTCCTCGATCGCATGGACAAGCCGGCCGTCGACAAGGTCGAAGGCGTGCCGCCCGCGATCGCCATCGACCAGACGAACCCGGTGCGCTCGTCGCGCTCCACCGTCGGCACGATGACCGAACTCAACGACCACCTGAAGCTGCTCTTTGCGCGCGCGGCGCAGTTGTTCGACCGCGAGACCGCGCTGCCCGTGCGGCACGACTCGCCGGACTCGATCTACGCCGAACTGGTCTCGCGCGCCGCAGCGTCGGGCGACCCGCGTGTGGTGCTGACCTTCCCGGTGGAACTGCCCGCCAGCACCAGCGCCGACGAGGTGACGCAATGGCTGTCGGCCAGCGGCTTCACGCGCGTGCAGGCCGAGCGCGAGGTCGCGACGCCGACGGGCCCGCGCAAGGTACTCGACGTGGTGGCCGACCGCTTCCGAATCGCCGGCGCCGAGCGCGCGCGCGTGGTCGAGGCGATCGAAGTGGCATTGAAGCGCGGCACCGGCCGGCTCACGGTGTACGCACTGTCGGCGGACGAGGGTGTCGAGCCGGAGATCTGGAAGTTCTCGACCGGGCTGCATTGCCCCGAGAGCGACATTCGCTACACCGACCCGATCCCGTCGATGTTCTCGTTCAACTCCGCGGTCGGTGCCTGCGAAACCTGCCGCGGCTTCGGCCGCGTGATCGGTGTCGACCTCGGCCTCGTGATCCCGAACGACAGGCTCACCTTGCGCGCCGGCGCCATCAAGACCATCCAGACGCCCGCGTGGAAGGAAGCGCAGGACGACCTCATGCGCCATGCGGAGGTGGCCGGCATTCCGCGCGACACGCCGTGGAACAAGCTCACGGACGAGCAGAAGCACTGGGTGATCGAGGGCACGCCCAACTACAGGGAAGGCAACTGGAACAAGCAGTGGTATGGCGTGCGGCGCTTCTTCGCCTATCTGGAGAGCAAGGCCTACAAGATGCACATCCGCGTGCTCTTGTCGAAGTACCGCAGCTACACGCCGTGCCCGGTCTGCTCCGGCGCCCGGCTCAAGCTCGAAAGCCTGCTGTGGCGCATCGGCAGCAAGGAAGACGCCGATGCGGTGCTCGACCCCGCGAAGCGCTTCATGCCGGTCGGCACGAAGTGGTCGCGCGAACAGCTGGAGGCCTTGCCCGGCCTGTGCGTGCATGACCTGATGCTGCTGCCCATCGAGCGGCTGCGTCGTTTCTTCGACGGCATCGAAAGCCATGGCAACGGCAGCACTGCGAGCGAAGGCGATGTACAGGCGCTCAAACTGCTGTTCGACGAAATAACGACCCGCCTGCGCTACCTGCACGATGTCGGCATCGGCTACCTCACGCTCGACCGCCAGAGCCGCACGCTGAGCGGCGGCGAGGTGCAGCGTATCAACCTCACGACGGCGCTCGGCACTTCGCTGGTCAACACGCTCTTCGTGCTCGACGAGCCCAGCATCGGACTGCATCCGCGCGACATGAACCGCATCACCGAGGCGATGCTGCGCCTGCGTGATGCCGGCAACACGCTCGTGGTGGTGGAGCATGACCCGGCCGTGATGCTGGCCGCCGACCGCGTGATCGACATGGGCCCCGGCCCCGGTATCCGAGGCGGGCAGATCGTCTTCGACGGCAGCACCGACGCCCTTCGTGATGCCGAGACATTGACCGGCCAATACCTCGGCGGTCGCAAGCAGATCGGCATGGGCTTCCGGCGCATGGTGACCGACAACACGCCGCGCCTCATCCTTGAAGGCGTGCGCGAGCACAACCTGCAGGACGTGACAGTCGAGCTGCCGCTCTCGCGGCTGGTGTGCATCACCGGCGTGAGCGGCTCGGGCAAGTCGACGCTGGTGCAGGACGTGCTCGCTCCCGCGCTGATGCGGCACTTCGGCAAGGCGACCGAAACACCCGGGGCGCACGACCGGATGCTGGGCGCCGATCACCTGAGCGACGTGGTCTTCGTCGACCAGTCACCGATCGGCAAGACGGCGCGTTCCAATCCCGCGAGCTACGTGGGCGCGTGGGACGCGATCCGCGAAATTTTCGCTACGGCGGGGCTCTCGCGGCAACGCGGCTACACCGCATCGAAGTTCAGCTTCAACAGCGGCGACGGGCGTTGCCCGACCTGCGGCGGCTCGGGTTTCGAGCACGTGGAGATGCAGTTCCTCTCCGACGTCTACCTGCGCTGCCCCGATTGCGACGGCAAGCGCTACCGTCCCGAGATCCTCGAAGTGACGATCGAGCGCGCCGGACGCAACTTCAACGTGGCCGACGTGCTCGACCTCACGGTGGCCGAAGCGGCCGCCGCGTTCCAGGGCGACCGCGAGGTGCTGCGCATGCTGCAGCCCATCGTCGATGTCGGCCTCGACTACGTGAAGCTCGGCCAGCCGGTGCCCACGCTCAGCGGCGGCGAGGCGCAGCGCCTCAAGCTGGCGGGCTTTCTTGCGGAAGCCGCGAAGAGCGGCAGCGCCAGCAAGCAGCCGCTGGCACGCAAGGGCACGCTGTTCCTCTTCGACGAGCCGACCACCGGCCTGCACTTCGACGACATCGCCCGGCTGATGCGCGCCTTGCGCAAGCTGCTCGATGCCGGGCATTCGCTGGTCGTCATCGAACACAACCTCGACGTGATCCGTGCCAGCGACTGGCTGATCGACCTCGGGCCGGAAGGCGGCGAGGGCGGCGGCCAGATCGTCGCGGTGGGTACGCCCGAGCAGGTGCGCGAGAACCGCGCGTCGCTCACGGGCGCCGCGCTGGCCGACTACGAACTCGCGATCGGCCCCGGCGCGTACAAGGTGGCGGAACGTGCGGCGCGGTCGTACGCCGCACGCGCGCAGCCGGCGGCGGGTCGCGATGCGATCCAGATCGTCAACGCGCGCGAGCACAACCTCAAGAACCTGTCGGTCGATATTCCGCGCGGCAAGTTCAGCGTCGTCACCGGCGTAAGCGGCTCGGGCAAGTCCACGCTGGCCTTCGACATCCTCTTCAACGAAGGGCAGCGCCGTTACCTCGAATCACTGAATGCCTATGCGCGCAGCATCGTGCAGCCGGCGGGTCGGCCGGAGGTGGATGCCGTCTACGGCATTCCGCCCACCGTGGCGATCGAGCAGCGCCTGTCGCGCGGCGGCCGCAAGAGCACCGTCGGCACGACCACCGAGGTGTGGCACTTCCTGCGCCTGCTCTACGTCAAGCTCGGCATCCAGCACTGCATCCACGATGGTTCGGCGGTGCAGCCGCAGACGCCGGACAGCATCGCGGCGCAGCTCCAGAAGAACTTCAAGGGCCAGCACATCGGCCTGCTCGCGCCGCTGGTGAGCAACCGCAAGGGCGTCTACACCGAACTGGCCGACTGGGCGCGGCCGCGCGGCTACACGCACCTGCGGGTCGACGGCGAGTTCCTGCCGACCACGAACTTCCCGCGCATCGATCGCTTCAAGGAACACAGCATCGAGCTGCCCGTGGCGAGCCTGGACGTGTTGCCGTCGCAGGAGGCGGAACTGCGCGAGGCGCTCACGCGTGCGCTCGAACACGGCAAGGGCGTGGTGCATGTGCTGAGCGATCTCACCGGCCTGCGCGGCGCCATGATGGCCGGCGCACCGACCGCCGGCATCGGGCGAGCACACGTGTTCTCGACGTTGCGCGCCTGCCCGGTGTGCAGCACCAGCTATGCGGAACTCGATCCGCGCCTCTTCTCGTACAACAGCAAGCACGGCTGGTGCCCGGATTGCGTTGGCACGGGCGTCAAGCTCACGAAGGAGCAGCGCAAGGTCTACGACGACTCCGTGATGGCCGATGACCAGAAGGGGCGCGAGCAGACCTTCGCCGAGCCGGAAGCGGAAGACGTGGGCGACGTGGTGTGCCCGACCTGCGAAGGTACGCGGCTCAATGCGACGGCGCGCGCGGTGAGCTTCGGCACCTCCGACGCGGCTGGCAACGGCGGCATCGGCATCACGGAGTTGGCGCGAATGAGCGTCGGCGACATCCGTGTGTGGTTCGAGGGGCTGCGCCTGGCCGGCCGCGAGGCGGAGATCGCGCGCGACCTGGTGCCGGAAATCAAGAGCCGGCTCGAATTCCTCGAAGAGGTGGGGCTGGGCTACCTGACGCTCGACCGTGGCGCGCCGACGCTGAGCGGCGGCGAGGCGCAGCGCATTCGACTGGCTGCTCAGCTCGGCAGCAATCTGCAGGGCGTCTGCTATGTGCTCGACGAGCCGACCATCGGCCTGCATGCGCGCGACAACCAGATCCTGCTGGATGCCCTTCACAAGCTGGGCGACAAGGGCAACACGCTGGTGGTGGTGGAGCACGACGAGGACACGATCCGTCGCGCCGACCACATCATCGACATCGGGCCGAGCGCGGGCAAGCGTGGCGGCCGGCTGGTGGCTGAAGGCACGGTGGCGGACATCCAGGGCGCGGGCGACTCGCAGACGGGCCGCTATCTACGTGATGCGATCAAGCATCCGCTGCAGGCGCGTCGACCGGTTCCGATGCCGGAGCCCGGCGCGCCGGACTGGCTCACGGTGCATGGCGCGGATCTGCACAACCTGCAGGACGTGACGGTATCGCTGCCGCTGCATCGGCTGGTGGCCGTAACGGGCGTGAGCGGATCGGGCAAGTCGACACTCGCGCGCGATGTGCTGTTGGCCAACGTGTATGCGGCGGTGGTTCAGCGCATGACGAAGGCCGGTCGCGACGCCGATGCCGCGGGCAAGCATCCCAAGTGGACGGGTTGCAGCGCCGTCGCCGGCTACGAGACGATCGATCGCGTTCTGGAGGTCGACCAGACGCCGATCGGCAAGACGCCGCGCAGTTGCCCGGCGACCTACATCGGCTTCTGGGACACGATCCGCAAGCTGTTCGCGGACACGCTGGAGGCCAAGGCGCGGGGCTACGGGCCGGCGCGCTTCAGCTTCAACACGGGCGAGGGGCGCTGCCCGGGCTGCGAGGGCGCGGGTGTTCGCACGATCGAGATGAGTTTCCTGCCGGACGTGAAGGTGCCTTGCGAGGTGTGCCACGGTGCGCGCTTCAACCCGGAGACGCTGGCGGTGAGCTGGCGCGGCAAGAGCATCGGCGATGTGTTGCAGATGGAGGTGGACGAGGCGGTCGAGTTCTTCGCGTCGATGCCGAACATCAGTCATCCGCTGCAGTTGCTGAAGGACGTGGGGCTGGGCTATCTGACGCTGGGGCAGCCGTCGCCGACGCTGTCGGGCGGCGAGGCGCAGCGCATCAAGCTCGTGACGGAACTCAGCAAGGTGCGGGACGACGTCACGCGCCGGGGCAACAAGGCACCGCACACGTTGTACGTTCTCGACGAGCCGACGGTGGGGCTGCACATGGCGGACGTCGAAAAGCTGATCCACGTGCTGCACCGGTTGGTGAACGGCGGACACAGTGTCGTGGTGATCGAGCATGACCTGGATGTGATCGCGGAGGCGGACTGGCTGATCGATCTCGGGCCGGAAGGGGGCAACGCAGGTGGGCGTGTCGTGGCTGCCGCGCCGCCGGAAGAAGTCGTGCGCTTGGGTACGCACACGGGGGTGGCGCTGGGGCCGGTGCTTGCGCGGTCGCGTGAGAGGCACGTGGTTTTGACATTGCCTGTTCTGGAGGCGCGGCCTGCGGCTGTGCGGCGGGAGGCTTGATCTACGGGTGCGTTTCCCTGGACTTTGGTTGGGGCGCCTGGCAGGTGATGCGGGCTGGGCAACCCCGCTACACCGGCCCTTCGGGCTGCCCTGCAGTGCTCGCTTCAGGCGGGGTCCGCGCAAACTCGCTTCGCTCAGACACGCGCGGCCCTTTTTCCGCCTGAAGCTGCGCGCTTCGGCGGCGTAGAGGGGTTGCCCAGCCCGCATCGCCTGCCAGGCTCTGTGAAGTGCAACGCGCGAGGGCGCCTCGAGCGGCGCGAACCGTTGCAGTGCAAATGCGGTTGAGGCGGACAGTTCCCCCCCGCCGTGTCCGCGATGGTGAGCGGTGTGCCCTGCGGCGACCGTTGAGGCACCGCCGAGCAGCGCAACGGTACGCGGAAAAAGGGCCGCGCGTGTTTGAGCGAAGCGAGTTTGCGCGGACCCCGCGTACCGTGAGCAGCGCAGGGAAGCCGCGAAGCGGCCGGTGACGTCGGTCGCCGCAGGGCACCATCGCCGCCCCCAACTTGCGGAACAAGAAGGCGAGCCGCGCTACGCTACACCCATGCTCACGATCTACAACACCCACCATGCCCTCCATGAAGGCAAGTTGGAGATGTTCCGCGGCGAACTCGTGCCGTGCTTCGAAATACCCGCGCGTGCCGACTACGTCCTGCAGGCGTTGAAGGAACGCAAGCTCGGACCAATCGAATCGCCCGACACCTTCGACGATGCCGTCATCGCCCGCGTCCATGCGCCGCGCTATCTCGACTTTCTTGCCAACGCATGGAGCGAATGGGTGGCGATGGATCCGGCCAATGCCGGGCGCGACGCCTTGCCTTCGTACTGGCCGATCCGCACATTTCGTTCCGACGTCCTGCCGGCGAGTTTTCCCGCGCGCTTGGGCTTGTTCTCGTACGACGCCGGCACGCCGTTGACATCAGGCACGTGGCGTGCCGCACGCGCGGGCGCGGACTGTGCGTTGACGGCTGCGACGCGCGTGCTGAACGGAGCGCGCGCCGCGTTCGCGCTCACGCGTCCGCCGGGCCACCATGCCGGCACGGATTTCTTCGGCGGCTACTGCTTCCTCAACAACGCTGCCATCGCCGCGCAGGGCCTGCGCGATGCAGGGGTGGAACGCGTCGCCGTGCTCGATGTCGACTACCACCACGGCAACGGCACGCAGGCCATCTTCTACGATCGTGCCGACGTGCAGTTCACCAGCATCCACGGCGATCCGCACACCGAGTATCCCTACTACCTGGGCTACGCCGACGAGCGCGGCGCAGGCGAAGGCCTCGGCTTCAATCGCAACCTGCCGCTCGCGCGCGGCACCGGCTTCGCGGCATGGCGAGCGGCACTGAAGGATGCGCTGCAGGGCATCGCGGAGTACAAGGCCGGTGCACTCGTCGTCTCGCTCGGGCTCGACACCTTCGAAGGCGATCCGATCGCCGGCTTCACGCTCGCCACGCCCGATTTCCTTCGCATCGGTGAGGACATTGCGAGCGCCGGGTTGCCGACCGTGTTCGTCTTCGAAGGCGGCTACGCGGTGGCCGAGGTCGGCGCCAACGCGGTGAACGTGCTCGATGGGTTCATGCAGCACGCGGGTTGATCGCTCGCGCCAGAAGCGCGCGTGACTCGACCGGGACATTCCCCCATTGCCCATGAAATGTCCCTGCGGCCAAATGGCGGCCCGTCGATTTCGACCCGTCTCCGGAGCCAGCTCATGTTTCGTCGTTCCCTCTTGTGCGCCGCCCTTCTCGGCATCGCTGCCACGGCCGTGCACGCCCAAAGCTTTCCCAGCCGGCCCATCAAGCTCGTGATCGCGTTCCCTGCCGGCGGCCCCACCGACATCACGATGCGGCAGCTCGCCGACAACGCATCGAAGATCCTCGGCCAGCCGATCGTGGTCGACAACAAGCCCGGTGCCGGCGGCACCTTGCCCGCGCAGGCGCTGCAGACTGCCCCGCCCGACGGCTACACCATCGCGCAGATCCCGCTCGGTGTGTTCCGCCTGCCGTACACCACCAAGATCAACTGGGACCCGGTCAAGGACATCAGCTACGTCATCAACGTCACCGGCTACGCCTTCGGTATCGCAGTGCCCGCCGACAGCCCCTTCAAGACCTGGAACGATTTCGTCGCGTATGCCAAGGCCAATCCGGGCAAGCTCACCTACGGATCGACCGGCAACCTGACCAGCCCGCACCTGACGACCGAACTCATCGCGCAGCAACTGGGCATCCAGTTGCAGCACGTTCCGTACAAGGGCAGCGCCGATCTCTCGCAGGCCGTGCTGGGCAACCACCTGATGGCGATCGCCGACTCGACCGGCTTCGCGCCGCTGGTGGAGTCGGGCAAGCTGCGCGTGCTGAACACCTGGGGCGACAAGCGCCTCGCCAAGTTCCCGGACGCGCCGACGCTGAAGGAACTGGGCATCGACATCGTGCAGAACTCGCCCTTCGGCATTGGCGCGCCCAAGGGCACGTCGCCGGAGGTCGTGAAGAAGCTGCACGACGCGTTCAAGCAGGCGATGGAAGAGCCGAGCTACGTCGCCGCGCTGGGCCGCTATGACATGCTGCCGATCTACATGAGTTCGAGCGACTACGCGAAGTTTGCGCAGACGACCTTCACGCGCGAGAAGGCGCTGATCGAGAAGCTGGGGCTGGGCAAGCCGCAGTGAGCGAAGGCGGCTATTGCTCCGGCAAGCCCGCCGCACGCAAGCCGGCGCACATCCTGTCGCGGCTGGCCTTGTAGCTGTCCGCGCCGGCGGGATGGTTCGTGACATACCTGGCGATCGTGTTGTGCGCCATCAGCCTGCGATGCTCCGCCATGTTCTTCTCAGCCTCTTCCTTGCGGCCGTGCAGCGCGTCGATCGAGGCCAGCATGGCATAGGAGAGTCCGTAGGTCGGTCTTTCCGCGAGCGATCGGCGCGCCAAGGCATAAGCCCTCTGGTCATCGCCCAAGGCAAATGCCGCTTCCGATGCAACGTAGAAGGCCGCCGCCATGATCCGCTGGTCCCGGTAGCCTATTCGCATGGCGCTGTCTATCTCGGGCTGCATGTCCGCTGCCCGGCCGACGAGAAGCAGATTGTCCGCATACCTGAGATGTGCATTCGCGTTGGCCGGTGAGCGCAGCACCGACTTTTCGAACACGGGAAGCGCGAGGTCGGGTTGGCCGCGAAAGAGGAGGGCATCACCCCAGATGATGAGGGCCACCGAATCATTGGGCGCGACCGCAATCGCCCGGGCCGCGACGCGCTCCGACTCGGCCGCGTCCTGGGGCAGTGGCTCGCCGGAGTTGCCGAAGCGCTCGGACATCAGGGCGGCGCCCAGACCAGTCAGCGCGATGACGGAATCAGGATCGGCGCGCAGGGCTTCCTCGAAACGCTTCCGTCCTCTGCGAACGTCTTCAATGGACTGGCGATGGTTGATGTCATCCCATCCCGATATCGCCAGGTCCGCCGGGTCGAATCGGTAGCCTGGTGCGCTCACTCTGGCCTTGTGAATCTCGGTCAGCCGATGGCGGAGACTGCTGACGACCCTGAGGGCGACGTCGAGGTTGAGTCCTGGATCGTTGGCATCGGTGTACTCGAAATGCTCCGACCACACGATGTTTCCCTGGGGGATGGTCTTGAGCTGGGTATCGACGGAGACGTGGTCCCTGTGCGTCGCGATGCGTCCGCTCATCGCATACCGCCCGCCCTTGGCTTCGGCCGACCGAACGACGCTCGCACCGGGCAGCTCCGAGAGCCGGGCGGCAATCTCATCCTCCAGCCCGTCGCGAACGTTCGCCGGCGCCGGCGTGGCGCCGATGTCCGAGAAAGGCATCATGACAACGGCGTTGCGCCTGGCGACCTCTTCGTCGATGCGGAATGGCGTTGAAACGAACTCGCGATAGGCCGCGAGGCCGCCAGCGACAAGGAGGACAAGCGCGACGCTGGCGGCCACGAGGCGCCGCATGCCATGACGCGCGGACAACGCTGGCGGTGCCGCAGGCGGCGCCTCTGCGGCCCGCCAGGAATCACTGGATCCATCGGCCATGACGGGACGAACGTCCGCCTCGAACATGTAGCCGCGCCGCGGCAAGGTGGTGATCAATTTCGCGCCAGGGGCACCCAGTCGGCTGCGCAGTTCGCTCACGCACTGGACGAGCGAGTCGTCCGTGACCACCACGCCGGCCCACAGACTTTCCATGAGCTCGGCCTTGCTGATGAGTCGCTGTGGGTTCGCAAGGAAATAGCGGAGCAGTGCGCTCGGCTTGGGACTCAGCGCGATCAGCGCGCCCTCGCGCCGCAATTGGTCGCGCTCGAAATCAAACTCGAAGTCGAGGAATCGAACCACCGCCGAGACACTGGCACGAGATCGAGTGAACGCAGGCGGAGCTCGCAGATGGATCGTCGATTGCTCGTCGTTCATGGACCCGCCTTCCCGGACCACGCAACCGGCATGTCGCGTGGCGTTCCTCCAATGGCATTTTGTGCCGCTTTGGGGCCGGGTGGAAGCCCGGTGGATCCCAGTCGTTGCCGACGGTGGGACGTCGAGTGATTGATCGGCGAAGGCTCGTCGACCCCTCGGCTTGCGCACGTGGCGAATCGCCAGATGACACGTACCTTGTCTTCTTCGTCAACCTTGCAAATAGCCGCCCTCGTGTTTTTCCGATGCACCCTCCTCGTGCTCGCGTTGCTTGCGGGCGCCCTTCCCGTACCGCTCTGCGCGGTGGCGGAGGAGCGCGTCCTCCGCGACAAGTCCGACGTCGAGTTTGCCGTCGTCGACGCCGAACGCCGCGTACCCGGGGAAGCTTCCGAGAGCGGCGGGTCGGCACTCTACAGCCCGTTCTCCGCGGGCGCATCTGTCAAGCATGTGCGTCCTGCTGCCGCTTCCAATCCGCCGAGAGACCGCGATTCCGGCTTGGGGATGACCGTGGCCGCGACCATGGCGTGCGTCGGCGCATTGGCCTGGTTGCTCCGGCGCATCTGATGCAGCGAAGCTTTCCCGAACAATTGCCGATGGTTCGACGAGGTCCCGTTTCCTGCTGCTGCCGGTGCCTACATTGAAGTCCCGCGAAAGCGGTTGTACTCCGCGGGCTTGCGAAATGACGAAGTCCGTGGCCCGCGTCTCATCATTTGAGGGGATTCATCATGGACGGAAACTCGATTTGGCGGCGTTCGCTCGGCAGCTATCTTGTCGTGCTCGGCTTGGGCGTCCTGGGGTCGGCAGCAACCGGCGAGGCCGTGGCTGCGTGCAGCATGTACACCGGCCCCACTGGAATGCCACCAAGTTGGGGGCCGGCCGCGGCGGCGGCCGCGACGATTCAAGCAGCGAATGCCGCGAAGCCATCGGCCAATTCCAATGACAAGGGCGGCGACAGGTTTGGCCCCGGCATCGTCGGAATGTGGAAACTCACCTTCGTCTCCGACGGCACTGCCTACCCGGCCACCATTCCGCCCGGCGTGGTTCTCGACTTCGGGACTTCGCAATGGCACAGCGATGGCACCGAATTCCTGATCTCAGGCAGTCGTCCGCCAAGTTCCGGCGACGTTTGCATGGGCGTTTGGGAGCAGACCGGAAACGCAACCTACAAGCTCAAGCATGTCGCTCTCGCTTACGTCAGCAGCGACACGCCGCCACCGCTGGGACCTGTTTCGCCCGCCGCATTCGTGGGGCCCGCCATCATGCATCAGACGATCACGCTGAGCCGATCACACAACAGCTTCGAGGGCAGATTCACGATCGACCAATATGCGCCGGACGAGACCACATTGCTGCAGCACATCGGCGGCACATTGACCGGCACGCGTTTCACGGTGGATTGAACCGCAAGCCCCTAGAGGGGGCCTGTGGCTTGACCCCTTCTACTTCTGCCGCGCGGCGACGGCTTGCTCGGCCTTGGTGACCAGCTCGTTGCCGACCGTCGGCTTCCACTTGGCATAGACCGGCCGCGTGGCCTTCACGAAGGCATCGCGCTCCGCCGGCGTCAGTTGCGTGACGGTCACGCCCATGCCGGCGATGTCCTTGAGCACGGGCTTGTCGGCGCCGAGCAGGCCCTTGCGTGCCAGGGCGATGTTCTGCTTGCCGGCGTCGATCGCGGCCTGGCGGACGATGGCTTGGTCGGCCGGCGTCCAGGAGGCCCAGACTTCCTTGTTGACCACGAACACGAGCGGGTCGCACACGTAGCCCCAGGTGGTCACGAATTTCTGGCCGACGGTGTGCATCTTGAGCACGGTGAAGAGGAAGAGCGGGTTCTCCTGGCCGTCGACGGCGCCGCTGGCGAGTGCGGGCTGTGCATCGGCCCAGCTCATCTGGGTGGGGTTGGCGCCGAGCGCGCTGAACATGTCGGAGAAGATGGGCGAGCCGACGACGCGGATCTTCATGCCCTTGAGGTCTTCGGGTGACTTGATGGGCTTCTTGGAGTTGGTGATTTCGCGGAAACCGTTCTCGCCCCAGGCCAGCGGGACAACGCCTGATTTGTCGAGGGTGGCGAAGATTTCCTTGCCCACTTCGCCTTGCGTCAATGCGTCGACGGCGGCGTAGTCGGGCATGAGGAAGGGCATCGAGAAGAGGTTGAGTTGCTTGACCTGCGGGGACCAGTTGATGGTGGAGCCGACCGCCATGTCGATGACGCCCTGGCGCAATGCGCTGAACTCGCGGGTCTGGTCACCCTGGATCAACGACACGCCGGGGTACAGCTTGATGTTGATGCGGCCCTGGGTGCGTTCCTTGACCATGTCGGCCCAGATCCGGCCGGCTTCGCCCCATGGCGTGGGTGGGCCCAGGACCAGGGACATCTTGTATTCGGGCTTGTAGGTCTGCGCGGGGGCTGCGACCGAGAACGTGCTGAGGGTGGCTGCTACGGCCAGGAGGCCGAGCAGGGTTCGACGGAAATTCATGGGTCAGTCTCCTTGGGGTGGTCGTTGAAAGGCTTTTGTTTGCTGGATAGGCCGCCCGGTATGCGGTGCGGGCCGTGCAACCCCGCTGCGCCGGTCCTTCGGACTGCCCTGCAGTGCTCGCTTCAGGCGGGGTCCGCGCAAACTCGCTTCGCTCAGACACGCGCGGCCCTTTTTCCGCCTGAAGCTGCGCGCTTCGGCGGCGCAGAGGGGTTGCACGGCCCGCACCGCATACCGGGCTCCATTGGCGTGCGAAGGGTGTGGGTGTCTCGGACGTGGCGAGCCTGCGCAATACAACGACTCCGGAGGCGGACAGTACAACCCCAACATATCAGCGATGGCGGGCGGTGTGCCCTGTGCCGGCCGTTGAGGCACCGCCGAGCAGCGCAGCGGTGCGCGGAAAAAGGGCCGCGCGTGTTTGAGCCGCAGGCGAGTTTGCGCGGACCCCGCGTACCGTGAGCAGCGCAGGGCAGCCGCGAAGCGGCCGGTGACGTCGGCCGGCACAGGGCACACCGCCCGCCATCGCCCACCGCACACGTCTCGCATCTTCAGTAGCCCAGTTTGCGAGGCAACCAGAGCGCAAGCTCCGGCCAAATAATCACCGCGACCATCACAAGGAACATCGCGAACAGCATCCAGCCCACCCACCGCACGGTCTCTTCCATGCGCACGTTGGCGATGCGGCAAGACACCATCAGGTTCACGGCCAGCGGCGGCGTGAACTGGCCGAGCGCGACCTTGAGCGTCAGGATCACGCCGAACCACACCGGATCCCACTTGTAGTACTGCACGATCGGCCACAGCAGCGGCACGAAGATCAGGAAGATCGACACCCCGTCGAGGAACATGCCGACCGTGATCAGCAGCAGGATCAGCAGCGACAGCACGCCGTACTCGCCCAAACCCGAATTCACGATCGCGCGCGTGACCGGATCGATCACGCCCAGCGTCGACAGCGAATACGCGAAGATCCCCGCGAGAGACACCACCAGCAGGATCACCGCCGACAGTTCGCCCGATTCGCGCAGGATCACGAACAGGTCCCGCACCTTGATCGTGCGATGGATCGCCATGCCCACGAAGAGACCGTAGAACACCGCCACCACCGCGGCTTCGGTCGGCGTGAAGAGCCCGGCGCGCATGCCGCCGAGGATCAGCACCGGCGCCGCGAGGCCCCAGGTCGCTTCACGAAAGCTCTTCCAGAAGGGCGGGCGCGGCAGGCTCGATTCGAGCGCGCCCATCTTGTGCTTGCGCGCCAGCCACACCGCCGGGACGATCAGCGCGACGCCGGCCAGGATGCCGGGGATCATGCCCGCGGCGAACAGCGCCGGCACCGAGGCACCGGGCACCAGCACCGAATAGACGATGAAGGCCACGGACGGCGGAATCAGGATGTCCGTCGCTGCCGCCGCGCCGACCACGCTCGCGGAGTACGCCAGCGGATAGCCCGCGCGCGACATCGCCGTGATCATCACCGCGCCGACCGCCGCAGCATTGGCCGGCCCCGAGCCCGAGATGCCGCCGAGGAACATCGCCACCACGATCGCCACCAGCGGCAACATGCCGGGGCCGCGGCCGACGATGGCGATCGCGAAATTGACCAGCCGCAGCGCCACGCCCGAGCGGTCGAAGATCGAGCCGACCAGCACGAACATCGGGATCGCGAGCAAGGGGTACTTGCCGAGACCGGCGTAGAAGTTCTGCGGCACGGCCAGCAGGCCGAACCACTGCGCGTCGCCGTTGGCGAGCGCGATGCACGCCGCACCCGCAAGGCCGAGCGCAGCGCCGATCGGCACGCCGACCAGCATCATCAGCAGGAAGGCGACGAAGAGGAGCGTGGGAATCACTGGTCCGTGCCCCCGTAGTTCGTCTTGCGGCCACGGCGGACGAACAGGCCCACGGCCCGCAGCGCGATCGCGAAGGAGACGACCGGCAGCCAGATCGAATACCACCACTGCGGGACGCCGATGCCGGGCGAGGTCTCCTCGAAACGGTAGTCGTCCCACACCACGCGCACACTGAGTGCGCCGATCAGCAGGAACAGCACCGCCACCGTCAGCGCGCCGAACTGCGCGAGCCGCTTGCGACGCGCCATCGTGCCGCTTTCGGCGAAGTACTCGATGCGGATGTGCCGGTCCCGCGCGACGGCGGCGGAGCCCGCCACCAGCGCCAGAAGGATCATGAGGAAGACAGAGAACTCCTCGGTCCAGGCGAAGGAGGAGTCGGTGAAATAGCGCACCAGCACGTTGGCGAAGGTGATGCAGGCCAGCAGGCCCATGATGATCACGGTCGCCCAGTCCTCGATGGCAAGGGGCACGCGCGTCGGCTCGTCGGCGGCTTCGATTTCAGGGGGGAGGGGGCTGGCGGCGTCCAGCACGGGGCCGGACTCGGGGGGAGTGGTCATCGGGGGAAGCAGGAAGGTGTAGCCATCGTCGTGTCACCGGGCGGACGCCGGGACGCGATCCGTACACCTCGACAGGGAAACAGTGATGGATCGTAACGATGGATGACCTTTCAACCATCGGGGGTTTCCTTAGCTACCGGGCCCGCTCCGAGGCCCCCGAGCCCGACCGCAACGTTACTTCAGCGTCACCTGGATCTTGAAGGGCAGGCGGCTCAGCCTCTGCTGCAACTCGCTCCGGAGTTCCTGCGACGCGGCGCCCACCGCGGCTGCATCGACGACGACCGCCAAGGCGTTCTCGCCATCGGCCGGGACCTCGGGGCGTGCCGCGGCGTCGATGCCCAGAGCGCCGCAGGCTTCGTCGACCATCGCCGTGGCCACCTTGCGTGCAGCCAGCGAGCGCAGCTCGGGCTTGTAGATCTTGCCGACGTTCGTCATCGGCATCGACTCGATGACGATCACGGACTTGGGCTTGGCCGGCGCCTCGTCGACGCGTCCGGCGGCAAAGGCCAGCAACTCTTCCTCGCTCGCCGAAGCGCCGGGCACGAGGGTCGCGAAGATCACCGGCAGTTCGCCCGCATAGGCGTCGGGCGCGCCGACCGCGGCGCAAAGCTGCACTGCCGGGTGCGCGCTCAGCGCGTCCTCGATCACCTTCGGATCGATGTTGTGGCCGCTGCGGATGATCAGGTCCTTCGAGCGGCCACTGAGGTTCAGCCGCCCTTCATCGTCCATCCAGCCAAGGTCGCCGGTGGCGAGCCAGCCGTCCGCCGTGAAGGCCTTGGCGTTGTCGGCCGGATCGACGAAGCCAGAGAAAAGGTTCGGTGCCTTGAACAGGACCATGCCCTGTTCGCCCGCCGGCATGTCGCGGTCGCTGGCATTGCCGTGCTCGTCGAGCGCGACGATGCGCAGCTGCGTGTGGGGGAGCGGAAAGCCGACGCAGCCCGCAGGCCCGATCACGCCCGGCGGCGTGATGGTCGAGATACCGGCCGTCTCCGTCATGCCCAGGCTCTCGTGCACGTGCAGGCCGAAGAGGCGTTCGAAGCGCGCCGCGAGTTCCGGCGAGAGCACGGACGCGCCCGTGCGGCAATAGCGGATCGACGAGATGTCCGCGCCGTTCAGCGGAACGTTTGCCAGTGCGGCAAGGACGGTCGGGACGGCTGACAGCGTGGTTGGCCGGTATTTCTCGACCAGGCGCCAGTAGTTGGCGAGCACCTCCTTGTTGCGAAGGAGGGAGGGCGTCGGAATGATCACCTCCACGCCTGCCGACAGCGATGCCAGCGATGCCGGCAACACGCCCGCCACATGGAACAGCGGATAGCCGTTGATGGAGATGTCGTTCGGCCCCTGACCCACGACAACGACGCTGGCCCAGGCGGTGAACACCTGCGCGCCGTGGCTGTGGCGTGCGAGCTTGGGCGCGCCCGTGGTGCCGCCGGTGTGAAAGTAGGCGGCGATGTCGCCGGACTGGATGTCGCGCCCGCTCACCAGGCGGTCGGCGGGCTCGCGTTCGCGCACGGCCTTGAAGTCGGCCACGCCCTCGGGCAATGCGCCCGCGCTGCCGGGCGCTTCGTCGTGTGGCGCCACGCGCAGCACCGTCGTCAACGTGGGCACCTGGCTGCGAATGCGCATGGCCTTCGACCACATGCCGGATTCGGCGTCGGAGCCATAGGCGATCAGGACCTTGGCGCGGGCCGCCGTCACCAGCGAGACAAGCTTCTCGTCGGTCAGCAACGGATTGAGCGGCTGGACGATGCCTGCCGCTTCGCCTCCCCACAGCGCAAGGTGCGCCTCCAGGCAACCCGGCAGCAGCACGGCCACCGCGTCGTCGGGCCGGACCCCGAGTGAGTGCAGCGCGTTCGCCGTCTGGTGGATACCGGCCAGCAGTTCGGCATAGGACCACCGGATCGGTTCGTCCGCCGGATTGCCCGTGCGCAGGAAGGTCAGCGCGGTCTTGCCGCCGAAGGCTGCGCCGGAATTCCGGAAGATCTCGTAAGTGCTTCGGACCTTCAGCGCCTCGTGCAACGGCCTTTCTTCGAGCCGGCGGATGTCCGCGACGCTTCGGACGGGGAACGACGCGCTGAAGGGCGCTGCGATGCGGGGTTCGCTGGTGGGCATGGGCACTGTCTCCTGCTGCGGTCTTGTCTCGATCATGCGCCAGACCGTCCGCCGGCCCCTGTCACGGCGCCCTGCATCAGTGGCGCTCTCGCCCCAGCGCGATGTAGCGCTGGAGGTGATGGTCCTCGTCGCCGAGCTGGTGGTCGATCATCACCAGCCGCTTGGCGTAGTGGGCCAGGGGCAGTTCCCATGTCATGCCGATGCCGCCGTGCATCTGGATGCTTTCCTCGGCCACCAGCGTCCCGATGCGGCCGATGCTGACCTTGGCCGCCGACAGCGCGCGTTCGCGCGTCACGCGATCGGCATCGATGGCCGCGGCGGCGTTGATCACCGCTGAGCGCGCCTGCTCGATCTCCAGCAGCAGGTCCGCCATGCGATGTTGCAGCGCCTGGAAGCTGCCGATGAGCGTGCCGAACTGCTTGCGCGTGCGGAGGTACTCCAGCGTGGCCGCCTTGGCGGCTTCCATCGCGCCGAGCGCTTCGGCGCACAGGGCCAGCACGCCGCGGCCGGTCGCGCGTTCCAGCGTGGCGTAGCCCTGGCCTTCCGCACCCAGCAGCGCGGCGGCGCCGAGCTTGACGTTGTCGAAAGCGAGTTCGGCCACGCGGCCGCCGTCGATCGCAGGGCAGCCGCGCACCGTCAGGCCCTGCGTCTTCGCCGGTACCAGGAACAGCGAGATGCCGGCTTCGTCGTCCACCGCGCCCGATGTGCGCGCGGACACCACGAACAGGTTCGCCTGCTCGCCTTGCTGCACGACCGCCTTCGCGCCCTTCAGCACCCAGCCGTCGCCGCTGCGTTCGGCGCGCGTCTGCACGCGGCTGAGTTCGTAGTGGGTCTCAGGCTCGTCATGCGCCAGCGCGGCGATCGTCGTGCCGCCGACGATCTCGGCGAGCACGCCCTTCTGCGGGTCGCTGCCCGCGACGGAAATCGCCTCGCCGGCCATCACCGCGCCCAGCAGCGGCTCGACCACCAGGCCACGGCCCAGCGCCTCGAAGACCACGGCGACATCGAAGCCGCCTCCGCCGAAGCCGCCATCGGCTTCGGTGAACAGTGCGCCGATCACGCCCAGTTCGGCGAACTGCCGCCATATCTCGGCACTGAATCCCTGCGGCGACTTCGCAATGCGGTCGCGCGTCTCGAAGGCGTACTGCTCCGCGATGAAGCGGTTCAGGCTGTCGGCGAGCATGCGCCGGTCTTCGGTGTGTTCGAAATTCATTTCAGTCTCCAGCGCACTTGGCGCGATCAATTCGAGGAATACCGCGGAACCCGCTTTGCCGGGCCGCCGGTATTGCCCCCTGCAAGGGGGTTGGCGGCCGCACGAAGTGGGCAAGCCTGGGGGTGTGCCATCTACAGTCCAAGAATCATCTTGGAGATGATGTTTTTCTGGATTTCATTCGAGCCGCCGAAGATCGACAGCTTGCGGTTGTTGAAGTAGCGGGCCGCAACCGGTGCCGCGTAGGCCGGGCCGAATGGTCGGCCGTCAAACCCTTCCTTCAGCGCCTCGACCACGAACGGTCGCGCATACGGACCCAATGCCCGACGGGCCAGCGACGAGATCTCCTGGCGGATCTCGGTGCCGCGGATCTTGAGCATCGAACTCTCCGCGCCGGGCACGCCGCCACCGGCCACCGCCGCGATCACGCGCAGGTTGGTGGTCTTCATGTTCTCCAGGTCGATCTCGACTTTCGCCATGCGCGCCGCAAAGGCCGGGTCTTCCGACAACGGACGCCCGTTCTTGGTCTGCTTCGCGGCAATCGCCTTGAGTTGCTCCATCGCGGCCACCGAGAAGCCGACGCCCGCGATGTTGGTGCGCTCGTAGGTCAGCAGGTACTTGGCGCAGGTCCAGCCCTTGTCTTCCTCGCCGACGAGGTTCCCGGCCGGCACGCGCACGTCGCTGAAGAACACCTCGTTGACTTCATGCTCACCGTCGAGCGTGATGATCGGTCGCACTTCCACGCCGGGCGAGGTCATGTCGATCAGCAGGAAGCTGATGCCTTCCTGCTTCTTCGCCTCGCGATTGGTGCGCACGAGGCAGAAGATCATGTTCGCGTGCTGGCCGAGCGTGGTCCACGTCTTCTGGCCGTTGACGATGTAGTGGTCGCCCTGTGCATCGATGCCGCGCACGGCCGAGGTCTTGACCGAAGCCAGGTCCGAACCGGCGCCGGGTTCCGAGTAGCCCTGGCACCACCAGTCGGAGCCGTCGAGGATGCGCGGCAGCCAGTGGCGCTTCTGCGCTTCGCTGCCGTACTTGATGAGCACCGGGCCGAGCATGTTCACGCCGAAGGGCACGATGCGCGGCGCATGCGCCAGCGCGCATTCGTTCTCGAAGATGAACTTCTCGACCGCGGTCCAGCCCGGGCCGCCGTACTCCTCGGGCCAGTGGTTGGCCAGCCAGCCGCGCGCGTTGAGGATGGCGTGCCATTCCTCCAGGTCGGCCTTGCTCAGATGCTGGCCCGTCGCGACCTTGTCGGACAGGCGCTTCGGCAGCTTGGCCGCCAGGAAGCCGCGCACCTCGCTGCGGAAGGCTTCTTCTTCAGGGGTGAAGTTCAAGTCCATGTGATGCCTCTCAATTCATGGTCAGGGGTTCAGATCCGGGTCTTTGCGTGAAACACCGTGGAACCGGCTCCGCCGGGCCGCCGGTGTTGCCCCCTGAAAGGGGGTGGAGAGCGACACGAAGTGCGCGAGCCTGGGGGTCAGTAGATCTCGAAGAGGCCGGCAGCGCCCATGCCGCCCGCGATGCACATCGTGACGACGGCGTACTTCGCGCCGCGTCGCTTGCCTTCGATCAGCACGTGGCCGGCGAGTCGCGCGCCTGTCATGCCGAACGGATGGCCGATGGAGATCGCGCCGCCGTCGACGTTGAGCCGCTCGGCCGGGATGCCGAGCTTGTCCTGGCAGTAGATGGACTGCGAGGCAAAGGCTTCATTGAGTTCCCAGAGATCGATGTCGTCGACCTTCAGGCCGTGGCGCGCCAGCAGTTTCGGCACCGCGAACACCGGGCCGATGCCCATCTCGTCGGGCTCGCAGCCGGCGACGGCGAGGCCGCGGAAGGCACCCATCGGCTGGAGGTTGGCGCGTTCGGCTTCCTTGGCATCCATCAGCACGCAGGCCGAGGCGCCGTCGGAAAGCTGCGACGAGTTGCCCGCGGTGATGAACTTGTCCGCGCCCATCACGGGTTGCAACTTGGCGAGTGCTTCGTAGGTGGTGCCGCGGCGGTTGCAGGTGTCGTGGTCGACCGTCACCTCGCGCTGCGTGACTTCCTTCGTTTCCTTGTTCGTCTCGGCCATCGTGGTCGTGCAGGCCACGATCTCGTCCTTGTAGCGGCCGGCGATCTGCGCTTCCTCGGTCTTGCGTTGGCTCTCGGCGGAGAAGCGGTCTTGCGCCTCGCGGCTGATGCCGTAGCGCTGCGCCACGATGTCGGCAGTCTCGATCATCGCCATGTAGAGCGCGGGCTTGTGCTCGACGATCCACGGGTCCATGCCGCTGTCGCCGCTGTCGGTGGCGCTGCGGGTGCGGATCTGCGAGATGCTTTCCACGCCGCCCGCGATCATGGCCGGTGCGCCTTCGACGATGATGCGGCCCGCCGCCATCGCGATCGCCTGCAGGCCCGAGGCGCAGAAGCGGTTGACCGTGGTGCCGGCGATCGAGATCGGCAGGCCGGCGCGGATGATGCTCTGGCGTGCGATGTTGCGGCCGGTGGTGCCTTCGGGATAGCCGCAGCCGAGGATGGCGTCCTCGATCAGCGCGGGATCGATGCCCGAGCGCTCGACCGCGGCCTTGACGGCGAAGGCCGCCAGCGTCGCGCCGGGCGTGATGTTGAATTCACCGCGGTGGGCCTTGGTGAGCGGCGTGCGGGCGGTTGAGACGATGACGGCTTCGCGCATGGTGATCTCCTTATTCGGACTGGTTGAGACTTGCGAAATCGGCGCCGCGTTCGACCAACTCGACCAGCAGCGGCGAGGGCTTCCAGAACAGCGGGTCCTGCTTCGCGAACTCACGGATGTCGGCCAGCACCTTGGCAAGGCCCACCGTGTCGGCGTACTTCATCGGGCCGCCGCGATGGCGCGGGAAGCCGTAGCCGTAGAGGAAGGTCACGTCCACGTCGAGCGGACGCAGCGCGATGCGCTGGTGCACGACGTTGGCGCCCTCGTTGATCATCGCGGCCATGTAGCGGCGCATGATCTCGTCGTCGGTGAAGCTGCGCGGCGTGATGCCGGCGCGCTCGCGCTCGGCGTCGATGATGGCCAGCACTTCGGGGTCCTCGCTGCCGGTGCGTGCGCCTTCCGGATAGAGGTAGTACCCGCGCTGCGTCTTCTGGCCGAACCAGCCGCGCTCGCAGATGCGGTCCGCGATCTGCACGTAGCGCGCCTTCGAATCGCGCGTGGCGGCCTTGCGCTTGCGCGTGGCCCAGCCGATGTCGCCGCCCGCGAGGTCGGACACCTGGAACGGACCCATGGGGTAGCCGAAGTCGCGCACCGCCTTGTCGATCTGGTAGGGCGATGCGCCGTCTTCCATCATGTGGTCGGCGGCCTGGCGGTAGACGGCCAGGATGCGGTTGCCGATGAAGCCGTCGCACACGCCGGCGCGCACCGGCACCTTCTTCAGCTTCTTCGCGAGTTCGAAGCCGGTGGCGACCACGTCGGCGCTGACCTTGGCCGGCACCACGATCTCCAGCAGCTTCATGATGTTGGCCGGCGAGAAGAAGTGCAGCCCGACGACGTCGGCCGGGCGCGAGATGCTGGCGGCGATCTCGTCGATGTCGAGGTAGGAGGTGTTGGTGGCCAGCACCGCGCCGGGCTTGCAGACGCGATCGAGTTCGGCGAAGACGGCTTTCTTGACGCCCATTTCCTCGAACACGGCCTCGACGACGATGTCCACCTTGGCCAGTGCGTCGTAGGACGTCGACCCCGAGAAGCGCGCCATCACGGCGGCCTTGGCCTCGGCCGTCATGCGGCCCTTCTGGACGAGGCCGTCGTAGACCTTCTCGACATGGGCGCGACCGCGCGCAAGGCTGGGTTCGTCGCGCTCGATCATGATCACCGGCATGCCGGCGTCGAGCATCGCCACCGCGATGCCCGCGCCCATGGTGCCGCCGCCGACGATGCCGGCCGAGTCCAGCGGCCGGGGCTTCGCCACCTTGGTCTCCGGCGCTTTCAGCACTTCGCGTTCGGCGAAGAAGGCGTGGATCAGGCCCGCGCGCTGCGGGCTGTCGATGCATTGGAGGAACAGCTTGCGTTCGAGCGCCATGCCTTCGTCGAAGGGCTGCGTGAGCGCGGCTTCGACGGATTCGATGATCTTCATCGGCGAGAACAGGCCGCGGCTCTTCTTGGCGGTGTCGTTGCGGGCCGCTTCGAGTGCGGCGCGGCTCGCTTCGACGTCGGCGAGCCCCTGCGCATCGCGCGAGCGGCGCACCGGTGCCTTGGCGGCGACGAGTTCCCGTGCATAGGCGAGGCCGGGGGCCAGCGCATCGGTGCCTTCGGCGAGACGGTCGATCAGGCCCAGCGAGAGCGCTTCCTTAGCGCCCGCGTGGCGGCCGCTCAGCATGAGTTCGAGGGCGGCTTTCACGCCGATCAAACGCGGCGCGCGCTGCGTGCCGCCGGAGCCGGGGAGCAGGCCAAGCTGCACTTCAGGCAAGCCCAGCTTGGCCGAAGGCACGGCCAGCCGGTAGTGCGCCGACAGCGCGATCTCCAGACCGCCGCCCAGCGCGGCGCCGTGAATCGCGGCCACCACGGGCTTCGTGCAGTTCTCGATCCGGCCGCAGACCTCCGGCAGGGAGGGCGGCTGCGGCGTCTTGCCGAATTCGCGGATGTCCGCGCCTGCGATGAAGTTGCGCCCTGCGCCCACGATCAGCACCGCGGCCACGCCGCTGTCGGCTTCCGCCGCATCGATCGCGCCGACAAGGCCGCGGCGGACATCGACGCCCAGTGCATTGACGGGTGGGTTGTCGATGGTGACGACCAGCACGTCGGCATCGCGCTGGAACCCGACGAGATCGGGCGTGGAAGAAGCGGGGGTGGCAGTGGCCATCTGTGTGTCTCCGGATGACGGAACCGGACGGTTCCTGGGGCGGCGGTACCGCATTCTTGACCCGGCCCGCCGCTTTGACAATTGCATTCCCCGTTGACAGACTGTCAAAGGATTTTTGACAGAATCGGTGCCATGGACCTCCAATCGCTGACCCTGCTCGTCGAAATCCTCGACGCCGGCAACCTGAGCGAAGCCGCGCGCCGACTCAAGATGAGCCGCGCCAACGTGAGCTATCACCTGAACCAACTCGAACGCTCCGTTGGCGCGCAACTCGTGCGGCGCACCACCCGGCGTGCCGAGCCCACCGAGATCGGCCTGCGGCTCTATCAGCACGGCGTGGCGATCCAGGGCGAACTGCTGGCCGCACGGGAATCGGTCACCACGCTCGGCGAGAGCCTGCAGGGGCGCGTGCGGCTCAGCGTGCCCAGCGGCTACGGGCAGCTGGTCATGTCCGAGTGGCTCATCGACTTCAAGCGGCAGTACCCGGGCATCGTGCTCGACGTGCTGTTCGAGAACCGCATCGAAGACCTGCTGCGCGACGAGGTGGACATCGCGATCCGCGTGATCCCGGAGCCGCCGCAGAACCTCGTGGCGCGCGAGCTCGGTCCGGTGCGCTACGTGGCCTGCGCCTCGGCGGCCTACGCGCAGGCGCACGCACTGCCGAGGCAACTCGACGAACTGCAGGGCGCGCCGGTGGTGACTGCCGCGGTGATCGGCCGCCAGTTGCGCATCTCCGCCTACCAAGGCGAGGAACGGCGCGAGGTGGTCCTGGAGCCGACGCTGATCTCCGAGAACTTCCTCTTCCTCCGGCAGGCCATCCTCGCCGGACTGGGCATCGGGCTCGTGCCCGACTATGTCGTGAACGACGACGTGCGCCGCGGCGACGTCGTGACCACGCTCGACGACTGGCGGCTCAGCATCTTCGGCACGCAGATGTACATGCTCTACATGCCGAACCGCCAGCACACCCGCGCGACGCGGACGTTCATCGACTTCATCCTGGAGCGGGCGAGAGGCGCCCCCGCCGGCGCCGCCCAGCCCGCGTAGCGCCCATGGCGCGGGCGGCGGAAGTGCGGCAGCATCGGGGCACGGAAGCTTCGATGACCACGACCTGTGCCGGCTGCGGCGCCGATGTGCTGCCCACGTCCTCCTTCTGCCAGCGCTGCGGGCGTCGGCTGGCCTGTTCCTGTGCGGCGTGCGGCTTCGAATGCGATTTCGATTTCGCGTTCTGCCCGCGCTGCGGCACGGCGCGCGCGGCGGCCGCCAGCACGTCGCCGCCCCCACCACCGCCGCCCGCACCCAGCGAAGCCAGCCACGAAGCCGATCGACGCCAGGTCACCGTGGTGTTCGCCGACCTGACCGGCTTCACCTCCTTGGCCGAAGGGCTCGACCCCGAAACGCTGCGCACCTTCCAGAACGCGCTGTTTGCCACCATGGCGCAGGCGATCTCGCGCTATGACGGCTTCGTGGAGAAGTTCGTCGGCGACGCGGTGATGGCGGTGTTCGGCGCGCCGCGCGCGCACGAGGACGACCCGCTGCGCGCCGTGGAAGCGGCGCAGGACATGATGCGCGGCGTCGGGCAACTGAGTGCGCAATGGATGGCGCGCCTCGGCCGGCCGGTGACCTTGCACATCGGCGTCCATACCGGCGCGGTGGTCGCCGGCAGCCTGGGCAGCGGCACCGGCGGCGCCTATGCGGTCACCGGCGACACGGTCAACACCGCTTCGCGACTGCTCACGGCCGCCGAGCCGGGCAGGGTGCTGGTGTCGGAAGCCACATACGCGATGGTGCGCCACCGCTTCGAATTCGAAGCGCCCTCCGAACTGGCGCTGCGCGGCAAGGCCGAGCCCATGCGGGTGCATTGCCTGATCGGCGTGCGCTCCGAACTGGCTTCCGCGCGCGGGCTCGCCGACCTGGGCCTCGCGGCGCCGCTGGTCGGGCGCGGCGACTCGGTCGAGCGTCTGCTGACTGCGTTCGACCGCATGCAGGCAGGGGCGGCGCAAGTCGTCAGCGTCGTCGGCGAGGCCGGGGCCGGCAAGTCCCGGTTGCTCGCCGAGTTCTTCTCACGCCTTGAAATGGACGAACGCCTGGCGGCGACGGGCGTCCGCCGCGCCAACTGTTCATCGCTCGGCGAGCCCACCTACGGCACGTTCGGCGCGCTGTTTCGCGATGCCTATCACGTGGATGCGGACGAACCGCTGGAGTCGGCCCGACGCAAGTTGCAGGAGGGCCTGACGGCCCTCGGCGCGAATGCCGACGAGGCCGACGCTGTGGCGAAGGTGCTGAACTACCTGCTCGGCATCCAGGACACCCGGCCGCGCGACATCGAGCCCGAGCAGCTCCAGCGGCAGATCACGCTGGCGGCGCGCGCGCTGATCGAGCGCCGGCTGTCGCAACAGCCGGTGATGATCGTGGTCGACGACCTGCATTGGGCCGATGCTGCGTCCGTGGACCTGCTCGGCGAGGTCATCGACCAGCTCGCGGACCGGGCCTTGATGGTGCTGGTCTTCCAGCGTCCGGGCTCGCGCTCGCTGCGCACCGAGCGGGCCGAGGCCTCCGTGATCGAGCTGGGTCCGCTCCCGGCGCAGGAGGCGCGCTCGCTCGTGCGTCACCTGCTGGACGCGTCCGTGGACGACGACCTGACGCCCGTGCTCGATTTCGTGGCGGCGCGCGCCGGCGGCAACCCGTTGTTCGTCGAGGAGATCGTTCGTTCGCTGGCAGGGCGCGGCCTGCTGGTGCGAAAAGCCGGACGCTGGGTCTGCGAGGACCCGTGCGACAGCGTGGATGTGCCGCCGACGCTGTACGGCCTGCTGCTGTCGCGCATCGATGGCCTGGGCGCGGACGACCGGCGTGTGTTGCAAGAGGCGGCGGTGTGGGGCACGGGGTTCGAGAGCGCGCTGCTGGCGCGCATCGCGAGCGAGCCGCGCTCCGTCGAAGCCGCGCTGCGACGGCTCGCGGCGGCCGATCTCGTTCGGGCCGACGGGCAAGGCTGGTGCTTCACCCATGCGCTGCTGCACGAAGTGGCCTACCAGAACCTGCTGCTTTCGCGGCGTACCGAACTGCACCAGCGGGCCGGCCTGGCGCTGGAGGCCGTGCTCGGCGTCGACGCGCAGGCGCCCATCGACGACGAGGCGCACAGCACGCTGCGGCTGGCCGAACTGGAGGCGCTGGCGCACCACTGGAGCCTGTCTCCGGACAAGGCGCGCGGGGCGCGCTATCTCGTGGCGGCCGGTGACTGGGCGCGAGCGGTCTATGCCAACGACGACGCCATTCGCCACTACGAGCGCGCGCTGCGCACGCTGACCGAATCGACGGCCGACACGGTGGCCGCGAAGGCCGAGGTCGAGACGGCGGAACTCGACGCGCGCGAGCGACTCGCCGACCTCTTCGGGCTGCAGGGGCGACGCGCCGATGCGCTCGCGCAGTACGGGATCGTGCAGGGCGCGGACGAAAGGCGGGACGATCCGGTTCGCACCGCGCGCGTGCTCCGCAAGACGGGCGGCCTGCACTGGGAGGCCGGCGAGCGCGAACGCGCAAGCGCCTGCTTCACCGCAGGTCTCGACCGCCTCGGCGAACAGGGCGACCGGATCGAACGCGCGCACCTGTTCCAGGAGATGGGCCGGTTGGCTTTCCGGGCCGGCGACAACGACACCGCTTTGACGCTGGCTCAGCGTGCGCTGGCGGAGGTGCCCGCCGATCCCACGGGCCGCGAGCGGGAGGCCAGCGTCGTGCGCGCCGAAGCCTGCAACACGCTCGGCGTGGCGCTGGCACGGCTGGGCCGGCCGGCCGAGGCGGTGGAGCATGTCGAGAACAGCGTCGCCCAGGCCGAGGCGAACAACATGCTGCAGGCGGCCTGCCGCGGCTACACCAATCTCGGCGTGCTGTACGCACAGCTCGACCCGCAGCGCAGCATCGAGACCTGCCTGCGCGGCCTGGAAACCGCCCGGAAGGTGGGCGATCTCGGCTTCCAGTCGCGGCTCTACGCGAACCTTGCGGTGGCCTATTGCGCGCTGACGAATCGCTGCGAAGCGGAGGGGATCGAGGCCGCGCGCGCCGCGGCCAGCCTGGACCGCCGGCTCGGATTGCTCGACCACCTGGCGGTGCCGCTGATCGTGCTGGGCCAGATCTACCAGTGCCACGGCGACCAGGCGCGCGCCTTCGCGTCGTACAAGGAAGCGCTGGCGCTGGCCGAGCAGATCGACGAGCCTCAACTGCTCTTTCCCTGCTACGATGGTTTGGCTACGCTGTACCTCGATGCCGGGCGCCCCGCACAGGCGGAAACCTACCTCGCCATGGCACAGGCGGTATGCGAGCGCGCCGGCCTCGAGCCCGACGCCCTGATGGTGCTTCCGTTCCTCTGCTGAACCTGCCCGAAGGAGCCTCGACATGGCATACGTGATGAATCAACCCGTGGCGCCGGGCGACCCGGCCCCTGATTTCGCGCTCCCGGCGGTCGCCGGTACCGAGACGGTTTCCCTCGCCGACTACCGTGGACGCAGCCCGGTGTTCCTGGCGCTGATGGTCGGCCTGTGGTGCCCGTTCTGTCGACGGCAGCTCGTCCAGCTCGGCGCCCTCGAACAGAAGCTGAAGGCGATCGGCGTCGAAACCCTGGCCGTCGTGGCGACCGAACCCGAAAACGCACGGCTGTACTTCAAGTTCAGGCCGACGAAGCTGCGCCTGGCGTCCGACCCCGAACTGTCGACCCACCGCGCCTTCGGTGTCCCAAAGCCGGAGCCGACGCCCGAGATGCTGCAGCAGCTGGACGAGGTGCGCGTCAACCCCTTCGGCGACCTGCCCGAGCCGCTGCCGGTCTCCCAGGCCGCGAAGGTGATTGGCGAGCTCGACGGCTACGTCTGCACGCCGACCGACATGGGCGACGTCGACAAGCAATGGCCGCAACTCAAGGCGCAGTACATGATCGACCGCGACGGCATCGTGCGCTGGGCGGAAATCGAATGCGCGAACGAAGGCCTGCCCGGCATCGGCAAGCTCCCGTCGGAGGAAGTGATCCTGGGTGCGGCGCGCGCCTGCGCCGCCTGAGCCGCAGGTTCGGGGCCGTTCTCCGCCTGGCGCCGGCGCACGATGGGAGAATCCGGCCCCATGACAAGCCCCGCCGACACTCTCACCCTCACCCGCCCCGATGACTGGCACCTGCACGTGCGGGACGGCGCCGCGCTCCAGGCCGTCGTGCCGCACTCGGCGCGCCAGTTCGGCCGCGCGCTGATCATGCCCAACCTGCGTCCTCCCGTGACCACCGCGCAGCAGGCCATCGACTACCGCGCCCGCATCCTCGAGGCCGTGCCGCCCGGCGTCCGCTTCGACCCCGTGATGTCGCTCTACCTCACGGACAAGCTCGCGCCCGAGGAAATCGAACGGGCCGCCGCGGCCGGCGTTCGCGCGCTCAAGCTCTACCCGGCCGGCGCGACCACCAACAGCGATGCCGGCGTGACCGACATCCGCAAGGCCTACGCGACGCTCGAAGCGATGCAGAAGCACGGCCTGCTGCTGCTCATCCACGGCGAGGTCACCGATCCGGCGATCGACCTGTTCGATCGCGAGGCCGTGTTCATCGACCGCGTGATGATTCCGCTGCGGCGCGACTTCCCCGAGCTCAAGGTGGTGTTCGAGCACCTCACGACGAAGGAGGGCGCGCAGTACGTGCGCGAAGCCAGCCGCTTCACCGCGGCCACCATCACCGCGCACCATCTGCTCTACAACCGCAACGCGATCTTCACCGGCGGCATCCGGCCGCACTACTACTGCCTGCCGGTGCTCAAGCGGGAGACGCATCGCGTGGCGCTGGTCGAAGCGGCCACCAGCGGCAGCGATCGCTTCTTCCTCGGGACCGACAGCGCGCCGCATCCCGCGCATCTCAAGGAACACGCGCTGGGCTGCGCCGGCTGCTACACCGCACTCACCGCGATCGAGCTGTACGCGGAAGCCTTCGACAACGCCGGCGCCCTCGACAAGCTCGAAGGCTTCGCGAGCTTCCATGGGGCCGATTTCTACGGCCTGCCGCGCAACACCGACACCATCACGCTGCGCCGCGAAAGCTGGACCGTGCCCGAGACGGTGCCCTACGGCGATGCCACCCTGAAGCCGCTGCGCGGCGGCGAAAGCGTCGCGTGGAGGCTCGCGTGAACACGCCGCCGCGCGTGATGCTGCTGATCGACGCCGACAACGTCTCCGCGGACGTGATCGAACAGGCCGTGCGGCTGACGATGGCCGAGCACGGTGCGATCCACGTGCGGCGCGCCTACTGCAACGCCGAGACGGCGATGAAGCAGCAGGCGCTGTTCAAGCGGCTGTCGGTGCGGCCGATGGTCAATCTCTCCGCCGGCAAGAACAGCACCGACATCGCGCTTGCCGTCGATGCGATGGACCTCGCCATCGCGGAGCGCCCGGACATCGCGGTGCTGGTGTCCTCGGATTCGGACTTTGCGCCGCTGGTGATCCGGCTGCGCGAGAAGGGCTGCCGCGTCTGTGGCATCGGCCAGCAGGGCAAGACCGGCGACGACACGGTGGCCGTGTACGACAGCTTCATCGACCTGCAGCATCACCAGGCGCCGAAGGAGGCGCCCGCGGCCAAGCGCGCCGTGCGTGCACCGCGGCGCACGAAGGCCGCCGCGGCGCCGAAGGGCGCGCCCGCGCCTGTCTTGCCCGACGACGTGATCCGCATCCTCGATGCGGTCGCCGAGTTGGGCGTGGGCAACAAGGTGGAGCTCAACGTCGCCGCCGAACGGCTGCGCGCCGCGAAGCTGCTGGGCAAGAGCGCGAGTTCGCCGAAGCTGTTCAAGAAGTACCCCGAGCTGTTCCTGCTGACACCGGAGAAGACGCCCAACAAGGTGCAGTACGTCGGCCCGATGCCGTCGTGAATCCTGCCGAGGCGGCGCAGCCCTGGCTCGCGCCTTATGCGCCACGCGCCGAGCGGGTGCTGGAGCGAGTCGCCGGGGGCGTCGGTGCCGGGGAGGCGCTCTCGGCCGAATCGTTTTCCATCGACTTGCCGGCGGGTCCGTTGCGATTCGTGCCCGCGGACAGCGCACCGCCGGGCGAGGCGTACGAGGCGTTCATCTTTCGCACGGCCTGCGTCCCGACGCGGGACAACCTCCACGACCTCTTCAACGGCCTGGTGTGGCTGCATTTCCCGCAGGCCAAGCGTCGCCTCAATGCACTGCAGGCGGCCGAGATCGCGCGTTCGGGCATTGGTGCCACGCGCGGACCGTTGCGCGATGCGCTCACGCTGTTCGACGAGAACGGCGCAGTGCTCGATGCGCCACCTGCGTTGTGGGACGCCCTGCTCGCGCGCGACTGGCAGCGGCTTTTTGTCGACCAGCGTGCGCTATGGCGCGAGGCACGGCTGCTCGTTTTCGGCCATGCGCTGCTCGAAAAGCTGCGCACGCCCCGGAAGCCCGCCACGGCACACGTCCTGATCGCGCCGCACGCGGGTAGGTCGATCGCGGGAACCGACGCCGACATCGCATCCGCCCTGGACCCGGCGCATCTCGCACGCAAGCCCTTCACGCCGCTGCCCGTGCTCGGCGTCCCGGGCTGGTGGGCGCCCAACGAGGCCCCGGATTTCTATGACGACGCCCGGGTTTTCAGGGCGCCGGCGCCCTAAAACCTCGAACGTCCCTGCCGGCGCAGGGAATTGTGGACGCCGCTTGTGCTCCTACTATGATGGCGCTCGTTCACGCGCCGTACGGGCCAGAGAAGCAACGAACAACAGCGGGCCCGATGCGCCAACCCTTGCAACACGGGTGGCAATCCTCATTTTGCAGAGGCGGGCGACCGCCTGTTTCCCCACGGAGATTCCAACTTGAAACGCATCCTTCTGTTTGTCCTGACTAACGTCATGGTGGTGGCGGTGCTCGGCGTCGTCGCGAGCCTGCTCGGCGTCAACCGCTTCCTCACGGCCAACGGTCTCAACCTCACGGCGCTGCTCGGATTCGCGCTCGTCATGGGCTTCGGCGGCGCGATCATCTCGCTGCTCATCAGCAAGCCGATGGCCAAGTGGTCGGCCGGCGTGCGGATCATCAACGACCCGCAATCGCCCGACGAAGCCTGGATCGTCCAGACCGTCAAGAAATTCGCCGACAAGGCCGGCATCGGCATGCCCGAGGTCGGCATCTTCGAAGGCGACCCGAATGCCTTCGCCACCGGTGCGTTCAAGAACTCTTCGCTGGTCGCCGTCTCGACGGGTCTGCTGCAGAACATGACGCGCGAGGAGGTCGAGGCCGTGATCGGCCATGAAGTGGCGCACGTCGCCAATGGCGACATGGTGACGATGACGCTGATCCAGGGCGTCATGAACACCTTCGTCGTGTTCCTGTCGCGCGTGATCGGCTATGCGGTCGACAGCTTCCTGCGCCGCGGCGACGATCGTTCGTCCGGCCCCGGCATCGGCTATTTCGTGACCACCATCGTGCTCGACATCGTGCTCGGCTTCGCCGCCGCCATCGTGGTGGCCTGGTTCTCTCGCCAGCGCGAATTCCGCGCGGATGCCGGCGCGGCGCAGCTCATGGGCCGCAAGCAGCCGATGATGAATGCGCTGGCGCGCCTGGGTGGCCTGACGCCGGGCGAACTGCCGAAGTCGGTCGAGGCGATGGGCATCACCGGCAAGCTCGGCAGCCTGTTTGCAACCCATCCCCCGATCGAAGAACGCATCGCCGCGCTTCAGAACGCGCAGGGCTGATCGGTCGCTCGCAAAGAAGAAAGTCGCCTCCGGGCGGCTTTTTCATGGGCGTTTCAAGCCGAGCGCGTGATGCCGAGCGCCACGGCTTCGGCTACCTTGATGCCATCGACCCCCGCTGACAGGATGCCGCCCGCATAGCTCGCGCCTTCGCCGGCCGGGTAGAGCCCGCGCACGTTGAGGCTCTGGAAGTCCTCGCCGCGCGTGATCTTGATGGGCGACGAAGTGCGCGTCTCCACCCCAGTCAGCACCGCGTCGTGCAGGTCGAAGCCCTTGATCTTGCGGCCGAAGGCTGGAAATGCTTCGCGCATAGCCTCGATCGCATAGGCGGGCAGGGCGCCATGCAGGTCGGCCGGCGTCACGCCCGGTTTGTACGAAGGCTCGACGCTGCCGAGTTCGGTCGACGGCTTGCCCGCGATGAAGTCGCCGACCAGCTGGCCCGGCGCGCGGTAGTCGCCGCCGCCGAGCACGAAGGCGTTGGATTCAAGCTTACGTTGGAGCGCAATGCCGGCGAGCGCCGGACCGGCGTTGCCCTCGCTCCAGCCGGGATAGTCGCGCGGATCGATCCCGACCACGATGCCCGCGTTCGCATTGCGTTCGTTGCGCGAGTACTGGCTCATGCCGTTGGTCACGACGCGGCCCGGCTCGCTGGTCGCGGCCACCACCGTGCCGCCCGGGCACATGCAGAAGCTGTAGACCGAGCGCCCGTTGCTCGCGTGGTGCACCAGCTTGTAGTCGGCCGCACCCAGCAGCGGATGGCCGGCATGCCGGCCCCAGCGGGCACGGTCGATGAGCCCTTGCGGATGCTCGACGCGGAAGCCGATCGAGAAGGGCTTGGCCTCGATGTGCACTCCGCGCTCGTGCAGCATCTCGAAGGTGTCGCGCGAGCTGTGGCCGAGTGCCATCACCACGTGATCGGCACGCAGCTCGCTGCGCTCGCCCGTGCGCTGGTCGAGCACGGTGAGGCCGCGCAGGTGCTTGCCCTCGGGGCCGTCCTCGATCAGCACGTCGACCACGCGCTGCTCGAAGCGGATCTCGCCCCCCAGTGCGACGATCTGCTCGCGCATGTTCTCCACCACTTTCACCAGCTTGAAGGTGCCGATGTGCGGATGCGCGACGTAGAGGATTTCGGGCGGCGCGCCGGCCTTGACGAACTCTTCCATCACCTTGCGGCCGAGGAAGCGCGGGTCCTTGATCTGGCTGTAGAGCTTGCCGTCGGAGAAGGTGCCGGCGCCGCCTTCGCCGAACTGCACGTTCGACTCGGGGTTGAGCACGTTCTTGCGCCACAGGCCCCAGGTGTCCCTGGTGCGCTGGCGCACGGTCTTGCCGCGCTCCAGGACGATGGGCTTGAAGCCCATTTGCGCCAGGATCAGCGCGGCGAAGATGCCGCAGGGGCCGAAGCCGATCACCACCGGGCGCAGCGGCAGTTCTGCCGGTGCCTCAGCCGGTGCGCGCCAGGCCATGTCGGGCGTGGGACTGACGCGCGGGTTCTCCGCGAACTTGGCGAGGAGCCTGGCCTCGACCGTCGGATCGGCGAAGGTCACGTCGACGATGTAGACCTGCAGCAGGTCGGCCTTGCGCGCATCGAAACTGCGCTTGAAGACCTGGATCTGGCTGATCGACTCGGGTGGCGTGCGCAGCGTGATCGAAACGGCCTTGGAGAGCGCCGCGTCGTCGTGGTCGAGCGGCAATTTGATTTCGGAAATTCTCAGCATGTCGTGGGCTTGTATTTATCAAGCAGGGACGCCGATTATCGGCAACGCCGGCCGGCGCTGCCAGCGGGGCATCAGGCCGGCAGGAAGCCGTCGACCGAAAGGTAGCGCTCGCCGGTGTCGTAGTTGAAGCCCAGCACCACCGCGTTCGGCGGCAGCGAGGGCAACTTCTGCGCGATCGCGACCAGCGTCGCGCCCGACGAGATGCCGACCAGCATGCCTTCCTCGCGTGCGCAGCGCCGCGCCATCTCGCGCGCCGGCTCGGCATCGACCTGGAGCACGCCGTCGAGCAGTTCGGTGTCGAGATTCTTGGGGATGAAACCCGCGCCGATGCCCTGGATCGGGTGCGGCGAAGGCTGGCCGCCGGAGATGACCGGCGACGCCACGGGCTCGACGGCGAAGACCTGGAGCTTCGGCCACTTCTTCTTGAGCACCCGGGCGCAGCCGGTGATGTGGCCGCCGGTGCCGACGCCGGTAATCAGCACGTCGATGCCTTCCGGGAAATCGGCCGCGATCTCTTCCGCCGTGGTGCGCTCGTGCACCGCGACGTTGGCCGGGTTGTTGAACTGCTGCGGCATCCATGCGCCGGGTGTGCCGGCCACGATTTCCTCGGCCCGTGCGATCGAGCCCTTCATGCCCTTTTCGCGCGGCGTGAGATCAAAGCTCGCGCCATAGGCGAGCATCAGCCGGCGGCGCTCGACCGACATGCTGTCGGGCATCACGAGGATCAGCTTGTAGCCTTTCACGGCCGCGACCATCGCCAGGCCGATGCCGGTGTTGCCGGAAGTCGGCTCCACGATGGTGCCGCCGGGCTTCAGCGCGCCCGATCGCTCGGCATCCTCCACCATCGAAAGCGCGATGCGGTCCTTGATCGATCCGGCCGGATTGGCACGCTCGGATTTGATCCAGACCTGCTGCGTCGCATGGCCGAACAGGCGCTGGATGCGGATGTGCGGCGTGTTGCCGATCGTCTGAAGGATGTTGTCAGCTTTCATACGGTCTCCATGGGGCTGGCCCCGGATGAGGAAATGAGGACCGCCATTGTGGCGATAATCGCCGCGTGAAGCACGCTGGACCGCCGCTGGTGCATGTCTCGAAAGAGCGCACTGGAGGAACGTCCGGACTGCACAGGACAGCGCAGGAGCTAACGGCTCCCCACCGCGAGGTGAGGATCAGAGCAACAGAGACGAGTCGGCCGGGGGCAACCCCGGTCGGGTGAAACGGGCAATCTCTGCGCGCAGCAACACCAAGTAGGCCAGCGTCGATGTGGTTCCGCAGAGCTGGCGGGTAGGTGGCACCGAGCCGTTTGGTGACAAACGGCCCAGAGTAATGGCGGTCACGTCGAGCCTCGAAAGAGGCCTCGATGCACAGAATCCGGCTTATAGGCGTGCTTCACACTTTTTTAACTCGCCCCCAGGCTTCGCGCACTTCGTGTCGCTTCGCCTACCCCCTACCGGGGGCGGGCCGGCCGCTCCGGGCGGCCGAGCGCGGCGGCCCTCACGAAGGGCGCCTGCCGTTCCGGCGGCTTCTTTTTTTAGAAGCGCTCGTTGGGGGTAAGGTAGCGCCACTGGTTGGGGAGCAGGCCTGCTAGCGGGACTCGGCCAATTCTGATGCGCTTCATGGCCAGGATTTGCAGGCCGGCGTCGTCGCAGATGCGGGCGACCTGGCCGGGGCGGGCGCCTTTGAGGGCGAAGCGCAGGCCGGTGTGGCCTTCGGCCTGCTGGCCGATGCTGACGCGGGCAGGGGAGCGTTCGAGGCGGGCGAGCGTTTCGGGGCCGACGGGGCCGGCGACGTCGACCATGATCTCGTGTTCCATGATGCCGGCGTCTTCCTGGAGCTTGCGCTCGACGCGCCATTCCTGGGTGAAGACGACGAGGCCGCTCGCACCGGTTTCCAGCGGCGTCATGCAACGCTGCGCGGCCACGTGGCGCGGGAGGAAGCGCAGGCCGGCGCGTTCGGGGTCCTGGTGGTTGGCGGGCACGAGCAGTCGGTGCGCGTTGTCGGTGGGCATGCCGGCGGGCTTGTGGAGCAGCAGGGTGACGGGCACGACCGGTTGCGGCCGGGCGCCGGCTTCGATCTCGACGTTCTGGTCGGCGCGCACGCGGGATTGCGGCAGGAGCGCGGGTTCGCCGTCGACGCGGACGGCGCCGTTCTCGATGAGCAGTTCGGCCTCGCGCCGCGAACAAGCCGCGAGCGCGGCGACGCGCTTGGCGAGACGTACGCCTTCGTCGGCTTCGGTCACGGAGGCATCCTCATGGCTTGGCCGACTGCAGGATGCGCTCGACGTGCGCCGCGAGCGAACGCGCGGCCACCGGCCACATGCGCTCGGGCACGTCGTTGTAGGCGATCGGCAGCCAGTCCTCGGGCGTGCCCTCGGGCAACTGGCGCATGGCGGCGGCGATCTTGGCCTCGCGTTTCAGGCGATGCGCCTTCAGGTAGGCGATGGCGGTGCGTGCGTCGCCCAGCACGTAGCCGTGCGCCGGCAGGATGAAGGTGACGTCGCCCGAGGCGCAGGTGGCGTCCAGCCTGTCGAGCGAATCGAGGTAGGCGTTCATGTTGCCGTCCGGCGGGTCGACCACCGTGGTGCTGCCATTGAGGATGTGGTCGCCGGAGAACAGGAGCCCGTCTTCTTCCAGGACCAGGCACAGGTGGTTGGCCGCGTGACCGGGGGTGTACACCACACGCAGCGTGTGCGTGTGCGCCCTGGCGTCGACCTTGCTGGCGCCGGCCGGCGGCCCGAGGACGAGGCGCTCCCTGTCTTTCAGTGCGCGATCCGGCTTGAAGCGCGCGGTGGAACGGGCGGTCGGCGCCGAGGGCAGGCCGAGGATCGGCGGCTGGGTCTTGCACAGCTTCTGCAAGGGCAGGGCGCCGGGCGAATGGTCGGCGTGCGAATGGGTGCAGACGATCATGCGGATGTCGCCATGCGTCGCGCGCCACAGCCGGCCGATGTGGTCGAAGTCGTTCGGTCCCGGATCGATGACGATGTAGCCGGTGCTCGCATCGCCGACGATGTAGGTGTTGGTGCCGGGGCCGGTCATCGCGCTCGGGTTGGGCGCGGTCAGGCGCTGCACGTTCTTCAGGAGCGGCACCGCATGCTCGCTCTGCCAGTCGAGCGTGTGCACGAGCTGCCCGTCGGGGCTGACCAGCGCGAGTTCGCCGAAGGGCGAATCGGTTTCCATGTAGCGCGCTTCCTTGCCTGCGAGCATGCCGGCGCGCGGGCAGCTGGTCCACAGCGGGCCTTCGCCGCCATGGCGGTTGGCGCAGGCATCGAGCACGGCGTCGACGGTCTTGTAGACGGCCAGCCGCTCGAGCGTGCGCAGCGTCGGGAAGATCATGAAGAAGGTGCCGGCCGCGTGGCGCGCGAGCGCATCGGCCGGCCGCACCCAGCAGGGCTCGAACTGCTCGGTCTCGTCGGCCGTCGGCGTCTGGCCCTCGGGCATGCGGGCGACGAGAAAGGGCACGTCGAAGCGCTTGGGCAGGTCGCGGTCGGTGATCCAGTGCGCGAAGGTGTAGACCTTGTCCGTCGACAGCAGCAGGCCGCGCGCGATGCACTGGTCGGCGAAGGCGACGGTGGTCGTGGCGGTGCTGCGGTCCATGGAGGCGACCTCTTCGGCACTCACCGGCCGGCCATCGGGGTGGTGGGCGAGCAGCACGCCCAGTTCCTCGAAGCTTTCGCGGATGGCGGCGATGGCCTGGGTGAGCTGCACGCGGCTCTGCGTGCGGCGCCGCGTGGCGATGGACCGGGCGGTGGTGTCGCCTTCATCGATGCGTCCGCCGGGGAACACGTAGGCGCCTGGCGCGAAGCTTGCGGTCGACGAGCGCCGCGTCATCAACACCTCGACGCCTTCCGGCGTATCGCGCAGCAGCAGTACGGTCGCGGCGGCCCGCACGGGCGCCGGTTCGCGTTGGGGATGGAGCAATTGGGTGGGGCGTACCATGGGTCGCGATTATCGGGAGTGAGGTCAAAAGTCCATACGTGACGGCCGCATGCATAAGCTTCTACACGAACCATCATGAGCAAAACGCCACAATTCCTGCCTGCTCATCCGTCTCGAAAGACTGTCATGTCCGATTCTCCCCCCAGCCGCGTTCGGCGTCTTCTCGCGCTCGCGGCCCTTGCAATGTGGGCCGCGGCGCCGGTCGCCTTTGCCCAGGCCGACTGGCCCCAGCAGCCCGTGACGATGATCATGGGCTTCCCGGCCGGATCCGGCGTCGACGTGGTCGCCCGCGCGATCCAGGAGCCGCTGCAGCACAAGCTCGGGCAGCCGGTCATCATCGACTACAAGTCGGGCGCCGCCGGCAACATCGCGAGCGAGTACGTCGCACGCGCCAGGCCTGACGGCTACACGCTGGCCTTCGGCACTGCGGCCACGCACGGCAGCAATGCGGCGCTCTACAAGAAGCTGCCTTTCGACGTCGAGACCGATTTCATTCCGGTGGCCCCGGTGCTCGACGTGTCGAACGTGCTCACGATCAACCCCGACGTGATGAACGTGAAGACGCTCAAGGAATTCGTCGATCTCGTGAAGGCCAATCCGGGCAAGTTCAACTACGCCTCGACCGGCAACGGCGCCGGCACGCACATGGCCTTCGCCGAATTCAATTCGCGGCTGGGCCTCGACATGGTGCATGTGCCCTACAAGGGCGGCCCCGAGGCGATCACTTCCGTCGTGCGCGGCGAGACCTGCTGCATCATGAATCAGGTGCAGACCGTGCTGCCGCAGTACAAGGCCGGCAAGGTGCGCCTGCTGGGCGTCACGACGGCGAAGCCGGTGGCGGCCATCAAGGAAGTGCCGACCATCGCATCGAGCGGCATCCCGGGCACCAAGGGCTTCGACAGCTCGATCTGGTTCGGCATCTTCGCGCCCAAGGGCACCGACCCGCACATCGTCGACAAGCTCAATGCGGCCATCAAGTCCGTGCTGGAGCAGCCCGAGATTCGCGAGAAGTTCGAAGGCCAGGGCAACACGGTGCGCATCGAGACGCCCGCGCAGTTCAAGCAGACGGTTCACGACAACCGCGTGAAATGGGCTGAAGTGGCCAAGACTGCCAATATAAATATTGACTGACCCCCAGGCTGCGCGCACTTCGTGTCGCTTCGCCTACCCCCTCTTCGGGGGGCAACGCCAGCGGCCCGGCGGAGCCGGTTCCGCGGCGTTTCACGCATTTGCTGTCAGCTCTTCGCGCGTTGGCGTTTGTAGGTGTCGATCTTTTCCTTCAGCTCGGTGTATTGCTCGCAGGGTAGCCAGCAGAGCTTGTCGAGCGCCTTGAGGTGGACTTCCGCGTCCTCGACGCGGCCGACCTGCAGGTAGGCTTCGCCCATGTATTCGTGGGCATCGCGGTGCCTGGGATTGAGCTGCAGCGCCTTTTCGTAGTGCTTGAAGGAGTTGTCCATGTCGCCCGTGTGGCGGTAGGCAAAGCCCAGCAGGTTCCAGGCGTCGGCGTTGTTCGGATCGATCTGGATCACGAGGGTCAGGCGCCCAATGGCGTCGTTCCACTGCTCTGCCTTGATGGCGGCTTGCGCGGCGACATAGTTGGGGTCGAGCTTCTTCACTTCGGCCTCGCTGCCGCCGCCGCCACCCCCGCCCCCGCCGCCTCCGCCACCCGCGGGCCAGACAGGCAGGCTCAGGAAAACCAGGCACGCCGCCGTCGCCAGTGCTCTCTTGCGCATGATGAGTGCTCCCAGGTGGTTGCTCCCCGGCCCTGCCTCGCGAATCGCCCTCAGATCGGTTGCATTCCAATCCTGCGGCGGGTGGGTGTCAACACCCGGCGCGGCCATGTGACAGCGCGGCGGGCGATCCCTAGAATGAAGCGATGAGGTCCGCCAGCGCATGGTTGATGGGACTGGTCCTCCTCGCCCTCGCGGCGGGCGTGGTCCATGCCCAAGCCATGCCTCCCGCCGCCTCGTCATCCGCTTCCACCGGGCCCGGCCGGGTCGTGCTGATGGATCTCGATGGTGCCATCGGCCCGGCCTCCGTCGACTACGTGCGGCGGGGGCTCAAGCAGGCCGCGGCCGAGAACGCGCGGCTCGCGGTGATCCAGATCGACACCCCGGGCGGGCTGGACGCCTCGATGCGCAGCATCATCAAGTACATCCTCGCTTCGCCGGTCCCGGTGGCGACCTTCGTCGCGCCGAACGGCGCGCGCGCCGCGAGCGCCGGCACGTACATCCTGTATGCCAGCCACGTCGCGGCCATGGCGCCGGCCACCAATCTGGGCGCCGCGACGCCGGTGGCCATCGGCATGCCGACGCCGGCCGCGCCGTCGGCCAAGCCCGAAGGCGCCAAGGGTTCCGAGCAGGGCGGCGACGCGATGACTGCCAAGCGTCTCGCGGATGCCTCGGCCTACATCCGCAGCCTCGCGCAACTGCGCGGGCGCAATGCGGACTGGGGCGAACTCGCCGTGCGCGAATCGGTCAGCCTTTCCGCGCAGGAGGCGCTGCAGAAGAACGTCATCAGCCTGATCGCGCAGGACGTGAACGACCTGCTGAAGCAGGTCAACGGCCGCGAAGTCCGCACGATCCAGGGCAACATCCGGCTGGCCACGCAGAACGCCGAAGTGCTGGTGGTCGAAGCCGATTGGCGCAGCCGGTTGCTGTCGGTCATCACCGAGCCCAGCCTGGCGCTGATCCTGCTGATGGTGGGCATCTACGGGCTGCTCTTCGAGTTCTCCAATCCGGGCTTCGTGCTGCCGGGCGTGGTGGGGGCCATCAGCCTGATGCTGGCGCTCTTCGGGCTGCAGATGCTGCCGGTCAACTACGCGGGGCTCGGGCTGATCCTCCTGGGGATTGGCTTTCTCATCGCCGAGGCTTTCCTGCCCACCTTCGGCGTGCTGGGCGTGGGCGGCGTCGCGGCTTTCTCGATCGGTGCGCTGCTGCTGATCGACAACGACGTGCCCGGCTTCGGCGTGCCGCTGTGGCTGATCGGCCTGCTCGCGGTGGGCTCGGCGATCTTCATCCTCGTCGTGGGGGGCATTGCCGCGAAGACGCGGCGCCGTCCGCCCGTGCTGGGTGTCTCGACCTTGATCGGCGCGACCGGCGAGCTGGTCGAGTTCGCGGACGGTGAAGGTTGGGCGCAGATCCAGGGCGATTACTGGAAGGTGCGCGGCGCGGACGGCTTGCTGCCGGGGCGTCGCATTCGCGTGACCCGCGTGCAGGGACTGGCCCTGCAGGTGGCGGAAGACATTCAGGAGAGCCCTGTCGGGGCGTGACGCATGTCCATCAATTTCAGCCTCGTGTCGGTCGGCTTCCTCGTGCTGCTGGGCGCCATGATCGCGGCGGCCTCGCTGCGCATCCTGCGCGAGTACGAACGCGGCGTGGTCTTCCAGCTTGGGCGCTTCTGGAAGGTCAAGGGGCCGGGGCTCGTGATCCTGATTCCCGGCATCCAGCAGATGGTGCGCGTGGGATTGCGCGTGATGGTGCTCGACATTCCCAGCCAGGACCTGATCACGCGCGACAACGTGTCGGTGAAGGTGAACGCGGTGCTCTACTTCCGCGTCATCGATCCCGAGAAGGCCATCATCCAGGTGGAAAAGTACTTCGAGGCGACCAGCCAGCTGGCGCAGACGACGCTGCGCGCGGTGCTCGGCAAGCACGAACTCGACGACCTGCTCGCCGAGCGCGAGCGGCTCAACCTAGACATCCAGAAGACGCTGGAGGCGCAGACCTTCCAGTGGGGCATCAAGGTGACCAACGTCGAGATCAAGCACGTCGACCTCAACGACAACATGGTGCGCGCGATCGCGCGGCAGGCCGAGGCCGAGCGCGAGCGGCGCGCCAAGGTCATTCATGCGGAAGGCGAGCTGCAAGCCTCGGTCAAGCTGTCCGAGGCGGCCGAGATCCTCGGACGCCATCCGCAGGCGATCCAGCTGCGCTATCTCGAAACGCTCACGGTGATCGCGGCGGACAAGAATTCGACCATCGTGTTCCCGTTGCCGGTCGACATCATCTCGCCGCTGCTGCAGGGGTTGACGCGCAAGCCTGGTCCGCCCGACGGCTAGCGGGGCCTACAGCGTCTTGGTCAGCGTGAGGATGAAGCGCGTCACATTCGGCGAGAAGGTGGTCCCGCCGACAGTTCCGAGGGCGGTGCCCGTGGGGATGCCGGGCGAGGCCACCAGGTTGAAGGCGCTCTGGTTGTTGCCGCCCTGGATCCAGCCGCCCAGTGCCAGGCCGCTGCCGAAGTCGTAGGACACGCCCACG